>NZ_JBISHH010000025.1:0-724393 GCF_045066735.1 Algibacter sp. Ld11
TTAGTAAGGTAAACCCTAGTTATAAAATTATTTATTTCAATATGTTTTTATTCTAGGATAAAAACGTAATAGAAGAATATTGTTTAAAAATTAACTGCTTTTTTATAGGTTTTTAACACAGTTCTTGAATAGTGCGTAGTTTGTGTGCGAGGATTTTCCGAAGGAAAATCAGATGCATGCAAACACGCATTTACTCTTGGTTAGGTACTAAACTAAGCATTATTTTTATACAATGTTAGCATGCGTGTTTATTTTTGTCGGACTTATTTTACGAAATAGTTGCGTTTAATTTTTTAGAACCTCGAATTTTTTGAGCATGAGTAAAGTCAGTTGCTCGTAAACTTTGCGTAATGTTTGTTAAAAGTCAGATGTTTTAGGCAAGAGTAAAGTCAGCCGCACGCAACAGTTGCGCTTTGAATTGTCAGAAGTCGGTTGAGTGAGATTTTAAGGAATCTATTTTAAACTACTTTTGAGTGATCTTTATTTTTCCAGAGCTGAGTGAGACATGAATGCTAACGTGTTAGTATATGGTTTGTTGCGTGGTTAAGCACGTAATTTAGCAAATAAAAACCGAATAGAAAATCCGAGAGGATTTTCGTAAGTAGGCTAGAACTAGCAATAAATTATATACGGTGTTAGCAATAGTTTTTATTGAGGAATATGGTATTTGCTTTTCGTGTAATAATTACAATATTCCCATAGTTTTCTGTTAGCTTCAAACCATTTATTTATAAAATTTTCATTAGACCAAGTATGTTTTTTATTATATAAACCATTTTTAGTTTTTAATTTTTCATTCCAAGGGTGTTCTTTTTGAATTTTAATTATTTCTTCAAATAAATAAAATAATTCTGGTGAAACTTTATTCTTATTTAATATTATTTGTTCCTTCTCTTTCATCCATTCTTTTTGTTTAATTGTATCAACGGCTATTAATGCAAGCTTGAGTGAATCCATCTCTTTTGAAAATGAGTGTCTAAGAGTAACTCGATTAGATATTACGACAGTATCGATTATTTTTTTTGGTTGTATTTGAATAGAATAAGATTCTATATCAACAAAGTTTTGAAGAGCAACATAGTATTGATAATTTTCTTTAACAAGATTGTTTTTTAATTCATAATCATAGTTTTTAGAAGCAAAAAATTGTTGTAATAAAACAACAACAACTCCACTTATCAATCCAACAAGCAAGCTATTGAAAAATTCTGAAATCTTGACTTTTTTCTTTTTTTTCATAATTATTGCTAACGGTTACGTATAAGAATAGTGCGTAGTTTGAGTGCGAGGATTTTCCGAAGGAAAATCATAAGCAACCAAACAACGCATTTACTCTTGATTAGGCACTAAACTAAGCATTATTTTTATACAATGTTAGCATGCGTGTTTATTTTTGTCGGACTTATTTTACGAAATGGTTGCGTTTAATTTTTTAGAACCTCGAATTTTTTGAGCATGAGTAAAGTCAGTTGCACGTAAACTTTGAGTAATGTTTGTTAAAAGTCAGATGTTTTGCGCAAGAGTAAAGTCAGTCGTACGCAACAGATGCGTTTTGAATGGTCAGAAGTCGGTTGAGTGTGATTTTAAGGAATCTATTTTAAAATACTTTTGAGTGATTTTTATTTTTTCAGAGCTGAGTGAGACATGAATGCTAACGTTTATGTATATAATTCAGTAAGGAATTTAAAATAAACTGATTTTCAGGTGTCTAACTGTCTTTTTTAAATGCGCGATTTGCTGAAATTGATTACTTACCTCCTTATTGATTATATACTGTGTTACCCACAGTAATTTCTTTTACTTTCTACTTATTCAATTCCGATGTAAGTTAATTCTTTTATTTATATTGGTCAAAATTATTCTTTTATGTCAGAAATTTTATTTTGGATTAATCTCGGTGTCCAGGTTTTAGTCGGGGTTGTGTTAGTTTTCGTAATTCGTCACAAAAATTCTCAAATTGAAACTTTAAAAACCAACTTCTCAACTTTGGAATCCATGATGAAACTTTACAATGTTGACGATTTTAAGAAAAATGTTGAATTAAAATTGGAAAATCAACAATTACAGCATCAGAGAGAAATAGAAAAAGCATTTAAACATTCTGAAGAAACTATAAAACAATCAATTTTGAGAATTTCGTCTCCTTGGTTAATAAAATACGATGAGTTATTAAATTACCAAGTACACTTTTTATCTAGGATGGAAGAGAATGAGCTTAAAAAAGCTTTGAAACTATTGCCAACGAATGAAAAATTTATTCTTAAATTACTAAAGGATATTGAAAATGGTAATCTAAAACCTAAGAACTAATCCCGTAAACTTTTTTCTCAAAGTAGTATTTTTTAATTTCCTCATGTTGCTCCATTGTTGTAATTCCTGCATAAACCCACTTTAAGTGTTGTTCATCAAAATCGTCTTTTAAATAATCTTCATATTTTATAAATTTTCTCAATTTATTCCTTATCCATTTTTTTAGCATTTTTTATTTATTTAGTGCGTTATATTCCACACAGTTATTAATTCACGCCCCGCTTATCAGTCATACGTAACAGTTGCGTTGTGCTTTGGTCAGTCGTATGTTATTCAGTAACTTAGTTGAAAATTTATATTATGACTTACGAAGAAGCATTAAAAGTACAAAAGACTTTTCCAAATCCTTATCTCCACATTAAAACGCTTTGTGTTGCTCTGATAGTTCCTAATTTATTAGAGGATAGAAATAAGTATTTAAATTACTTAAGCACTAACTCTCCGTCTGAGGAATCTGTGAAAAAATTCAGTACTGATGGACATTTTAGTGTAGAAGCTTTTGATGCCTCTAACCACTCTTTGTAAGGCTTGGTTAATATATTCTTATTTATAATATCAACTTTAGTTACTTTTTGTTTTCCCATATCAAATTCAATACTATCTACTATAATATTTATAGATTTTAGTTTAAATAGAAGAGTGTTGATTTCTTTTTTCAATTCGTTTTCAAGATTCTCGAAGTACTCTTGTGAGTGGGACGTTGAGTCAGGTAATTCAGATTCCGAGTGTGCCATTGTTCTTTTTTGTTTTTTAACAACTCTTTATACTATTTTTTGTTATTGTGGGTAACGTTGTTGTGTATGGTTAGTTGCGTGGTTAAGCAACTAAGTTAATAAACATTTACGAACCCGTGAAAATTCCGCAGGAATTTTCGCAAGTAGGCTAGAACCAAGCAATTAATTATACACGGTGTTGGCAATAGTATTTATTTAAATACACGATTAAACTTAATGCTGTATTGAATATTAAAAACTGACTACATTAACGCCATTAAATCTAATGTGTTTTATTTCAACATTTTTTGGAATCAAAGGTTTAAAATTTATTCTTGCTAATCTTTTTTTGTTGGGCTTTAATTTGAACTCATAATCCTCACATTTTTTTTTGTTTAATCCATTACCAACACATAAATAAGTTTCATAGATATTGGAATTTTTATCTACAATTTGAAATTTATTAAAATCAACAATTTTTTTACTATTTGAGATATTCTTTATTTTTATCATAAGTTCAATGTACTGATAACCCTTTTTTGCTTTTTCATATATTGTTCCTCCTGAACCAGTCATAGAAACATCAATACCCCTTTGTTTTTTCAAACTAAAAATTTGTAATTCATAGTCTTCAGAGATTTTATGTTTTATTCGATAATCAACTTTAACTTGAGAAAATAATATAAAAGGGAATAGAAGTAGAATTAAGAACAATCGTTTCATAAATGTCGTTTTTTAGATATTAAAAGTTAAATTAATAAGAAATTTTCATTAAGATATATTACACTTTTTCAATTTTCTATCAATTTCGTTCTTCACATATTATTGCCAACAATTGTATATAGTTAGTACTAACTATATATATCTTATATGCGCACTAAGATAGTAAATCTTTGATTTCCGTAAAGGAACTTGTAGCAACATGTGTGTAAATTTCTGTCGTTTTGGTAGAGTTGTGGCCTAAAAGCAGCTGTATATAACGAATATCAGTGCCGCTTTCTAGTAAATGCGTCGCAAAACTATGCCTTAACATGTGGGGAGTAACTTTTTGGTAAACACCAGCTTTTTTAGCCGATTTAGTAACAATTTGCAATACACTAGAGCTACTGTATTTATTTCCAGGAATGGGACTTTCGAACAAATAAGTCTTTGGTCTGTAAACTTTAAAATATGTTCTCAAATCTAGTAAAACGCTTTTATTTAAAACAGTGTAGCGGTCTTTATTGCCTTTAGCTTGTTCAACCCTAATAACCATTCTTTTACTATCAACATCTCTTATTTTTAAATTTAAGAGTTCATTTCTTCGCAAACCAGAAGAGTACAATAAACTTATTATACATTTATGTTTTATGTTGTTTGTAAGGTTAATTATCGAAATTATTTCTTCTTTAGATAGTACTTTGGGTAATTTAATTTCCTTTCTTGGCCTTTCAATAGAGTAGAATCTATTAGGCATGCCTAAAACCATTTCGTAATAAAATTTAATAGCATTAATAGACATGTTAATGTATGAGTTAGATCGATTTTCTTTAATAAGTTTTTGCAAATAAACCCTAATATCATTTTCATTAATACTAAATAATTCTCTGTCTTCGTAGTAGTTAATAAACGTTTCAAAGCTATGTACATAATTTTTTACGGTACTATCAGAATACTTTTTTAATTCCAATTTTTCAAGAAATTCTTCAGGGCACGTTCTAAAGTCCTTTTTAACAGCACGGTCTCTAAACCATGAAACATCCGTGATTTTATTATCGCTATTTAGTTTTCTCTCTTTAAAAAAGTAGTTACAATTAACCCAGGCAACACCTTTAAATTTTTCAAAAATCAAACTTATATTCGGTTTGTTATTCAGGATATAAACCATATTGAACTCATTACTCCACTTGGGGTTTGGTAATTCTTTAATTAAAGCTTGTATTACTTTATCTTGATTAAATTGTAAACCAATACACTGTTTTTCTTTAATAAAAAGATGTTTTAATGTAATATGTTTATTGAGCATAGAAATAATTTGAACACAAGATATTTATATGAAATGAAATAGTAGTATCTTACACGAATAGTATTCGTATAATGTACGGTTAAGTTGTTTTATGATGGTAAATAAAAAAGAGTGTTTAGCTTGTGGAAAAGAATTGATTGGACGTTCAGATAAAAGATTCTGCGATCTGCACTGTAAAAGTTCATACCATTATCGTAAAGCTTTAGACGAAACACCAAAATTCTACACCAAAGTAGACAATCAATTAAAACTCAACAGAAAAATTCTAAAGAACTTCAATAAATCTGGCAAGGCAACGGTAAGGGCTTTAACCGTATTAGAATTGGGATTTAACCCTAATTTTTTCACACATTATTGGAAAAATGCAAAAGGCGATGTGTACCTTTTTGTATATGAATTTGGCTTTTTAAAGAAAAAAGAAAATCAAGTTGAAAAGTATATTTTGATAAAATGGCAAGATTATATGGAATAAAAATCTAAAGTATTACGACGAAAATAAGGGTAAATAAGAGTGCTCGTTTTAATCTATAAGCTTTTTAGTAAAAGAAGCTATCACATTAACCTGAAATTTATATTCAATATTCGAGTTTAAGATTATTTAAACTTAATGTCTCCAAAATACCGATTTAAATGAAAATCTGGCTTTTCAGATTTTATTGGGTTCCAACTTATATAGTGAGGTGTAGAAAGTTCGTCGCCACATTTGTAAAAGTTTGCTTTGGCTGTTACGTTTTCTAAAGATTGCAAACTGTTAAAAGAAAATACATCCAAAGGAATTTTTATAAAAATTTTCCATTTAAAGACTGTCAAACCATTATGCAGTATTCGTTTTATTTTAGTGTTTACTTTTATTAAATCTATATTTTTGGAATCTAATAACTGTCTGTTATGCCTATCAGGTCCAAAGCCTAGAAGACAAGTTCCTAAACTATTAAATTCAAAATTATAATAGTTAGCATCTTGTTCAAAAGCAATAAAAAACTCTACGCAGCTATCCTTATAAACAGGACTGTTGTGATTTTGGTATTTCGCAACCATTTCGGGTTCCAAGACATTATACTGTAAGTAAATATTTTTATTGTCGTGCGCCATATAAAAACCAACATTGCGATGCTTATTAGGTTGTTCCCAAGCATATTGATCGATGTTATGGTAATCAGTCAATTTTAAAGCCTTTTTTAAGCTTTTTTTCTGTTTGGAAGATTTAGAAATATTGGGAACGGTTAATGTTTTTTTCACGAACTTTTTCTTCTTTTTAAAATGATAAGCAACAAAACTAATTAAATTTAAAGGCTAATTGTAAAAAAATATTTTAAAAATTGAGCTTCGTTACCGTAAATATAATTTATATTCAAGGCTTAGAAGTACAATATTTTAAAAAATTAGTAATATTGATGGTTAATTTCTTATTGAAAGTGATTTTTAAATCGCGTTTAGGCTGCAAGAAATGTAAGTTTTGATAGGTATCGATTAATTTTTGATGAGTAAAAAGAAGAAATTATTTTTCGAATAAAAAGATAGTATAAAAGTTTAGTATGGATAAGGAGGAACGCATTGTAGGAATAAAAGATGTGGCGAAAGCCGCTAATGTAGCCTTAGCAACAGTAGATCGTGTAATACATAATCGAGCAGGAGTAAGTCAAAAAACAAAAGATAAGGTTTTAAAGGTTATAGAGAAAATGGGGTATCAGCCCAACGTTATGGCCAGTAATCTATCAAAACGAAAAAAAATTGTTTTAGGCGTTCTGTTACCTAATATTTCCGAAGGTTCTGGGTATTGGGAGTTTCCTATGAAGGGAGTTATAAAAGCACAAAAAGAATTAGCGCAATATCGCATCAAAATTAAAACTTTTACCTTTAAACAAGATAATAATGAGGAAATTAGAAAACGAATTCTTGAAGTCATTAATAGCGATATTCAAGGCTTAGTTTTAACATCTAAGTTTGCCGACGAGATAGAAATTTTGTTAGAAGACTGTAAACAAAAGAAGCGTCCGTATGTCTTTATAGATTCTAACGTAAGGAAAATAGATTCGTTATGCAGTATCCAACAACCATTATTTGAAAGTGGCGAACTAGCGGCTCAATTATTCAGTTATTGCTTTAATATAGGTGAAATTTTAATTCTGCATTTAAAAGAAACTATGGATACAGAAGATATTATAGGTTTGAAAGAGAAGGGAATGAATGCTTATCTAAGCGATAAAAATAATAATATAGTAACCAAATCTTTAGTTTTAACCAATTTTACCGAAAATGGTTTTGAAACTGCTCTAAGCCAAACGCTGGAAAATAACCCACGAATAAAAGGTGTTTTTGTACCTAACTCAAAAGTTGCATATATCGCAAAATATTTTGACAATAGGGAAGGTGATAAAATTTACCTAATCGGATATGATTTTTTTAATGATGATATTCAATATCTGGAAAAGGATATTATAGACTTTTTAATCTGTCAACGCCCTGAAGAACAAGGCTATCAAGCTGTTGTTAAATTGTTTGAACATTTAGTGCTTAAAAAGGATGTGGAAAAAGAAATTATCATGCCTTTAGACATCATAACAAAGAAAAATTATAAATATTATTAATTGCTTTTTTAAAAATTAAATTAGGTTAGTATATTTTTTTTTATATTTTTGAGGTACGTTACCGTAATTTAAAAAACTAAATATTAATTAAATAGAAACAAACATGACGCTACAACTATTAGATTGGATTGTAATTATTATATTTTTTTTAATTATGGTAGTTATTGGTGTTTGGGCCCATTATAAAAATAAAGACTCAGATGATTATTTTACGGCAGGAGGGAATTTACCTTGGTGGTTATCGGGTATTTCACATCATGTATCAGGTTATAGTGGAGCCGTATTTGTTGCCTATGCTGGCTTAGCCTATACAAACGGTTTTTCTATTTATGTTTGGTGGGCGCTAACTGTTGGTATTTCAATTTTAGTTACCGTTAATGTTTTTCCGGTACGCTGGGTGCGATTGCGAAAAAAAATAGGGATTCAATCACCTTTAGAATATCTCTCTATTCGGTACGGCGTTAAAACACAGCAGGTTATTGCTTGGAGTGGCGTTATTTTAAAGCTTTTTGATGTTGCTGCTAAATGGGCTGCTATAGCCATTTTACTGAAAGTTTTTACTGGTATTCCTATACTTTATGGTGTGCTTTTTTCTGGAGGTATTTCTATTGTTTATATTACAATAGGTGGTTTATGGGCAGTAACCGTAAGCGATTTTATACAATTCATTGTTCAAATTGGTGCTGGTATTGCCATGTTTTTTGCGGCTACAGCTAAATTGGGTGGTTTAGATTCTGTTTTTACTATTTGGGATCAATTACCAGCTAAAAATAGTGAGCCTTTCGGAGAGCCTTATACGGTCGGTTTTGCCTTAGCTTTCTTGTTTATCAATATGCTAAGCTACAATGGTGGCACATGGAATTTAGCAACCAAATATATTTCCTCACCCAATGAGCAAAACACAAAAAGGGCAGCTATACTTTCGGGTGTTTTATATTTAATCTGGCCTTTAATATTGTTTTTCCCAATGTGGGCAGCACCTATTTTATTGCCAGACTTGCAAGACCCTACAGAATCTTACGGACTTCTAACAATCACGCTTTTGCCGAAAGGAATGATAGGTTTGGTGTTAGCATCAATGTTTGCAACTACAATGTCCATGACTTCTAGTGATGCCAATACTATTTCGGCAGTTATAACTAGAGATATATTGCCACTTCACTTTAAGAAGTTTAATGTAGCGAACTCAGTAAACCCGTTAATAGTAGCCCGAAAAGTAACGTTTATTTTTATATTCTTTACCATACTTATAGCGACCCAATACGAATCTTTTGGAGGTATTTTGGGGCTTATTGTAGCGTGGTTTGCTGCTTTAGTAGGGCCTATTGCGGTACCTATGCTATTAGGGATGCTTCCGTTATTCAAAAAAAGTGGATCGACAGCGGCACTAGTTTCTATTTTTGGAGGTTTAATAAGTTTTGCTTCCATTAAAATTTTCTCTTTTACGCTGCCTTTTGCCCTAGAAATTAGTTTGCCTTTAATGGTATCTGTTTTTTTATACGTTGTTTTTGGTTTCATAAATCGAAAAACAATAGTGGCCCCAGAGGTTTTAGAATTGCTAGAGGCTATTGACAAAAAATCTGATAATTAAATTTAGTAATATTGAAATAATACAGAATGAAAGAAATAATTAATTGTGTTGACTGTATTTCGAACGATTTAATTCAAATTGTAATAGATGATGGTTTGTTGGTTTCTAGAAAAGAGTCCGAAATTAAAGAACATGAAACCGTTTTTATTGGTCCTGGTTTGTTAGATATTCAAATTAATGGCTTTTCTGGAGTCGATTTTAATACGTTCCCCATCGTTGAGAACGACTTCTTAAAGGTTGTTAATAATTTATCAAAAGAAGGCGTATTGTCTTTTTTTCCAACAGTCATTACAAATTCAGATACCAATATTATAAATCTTCTAAAAAATATAAATGAACTGTGTTTACAAAACCCTTTAATCGATGCTTACGTTAGTGGTATTCATTTAGAAGGGCCTTTTATTTCTCCAATAAAAGAAGCTTCGGGTGCGCATTCTAAAGACTATATAAAAGCACCAGATTGGGAATTGTTTCAAGCGTTTCAAGAGGCTTCAGGGAATCGAATTAAAATAATTACAATAAGTCCAGAATGGGATAATTCTACAGATTTTATTAGCAAGTGTACTGCCAATGATATTATAGTTTCTATTGGGCATACTGTGGCAAGTAACGAGCAAATAAACGCTGCTGTTAATGCTGGAGCTAGCATGTCTACACACTTAGGGAATGGTGCTCCATTGTCGCTTCATAGAAATTCAAATATTATTTTAGATCAATTAGCGAATAATAGTTTAACACCGAGTATTATTGCCGATGGGTTTCATTTGCCTGATAATTTTTTAAACATAGTATTAAATGTTAAAAAATCGAACGTTATTTTAGTTAGCGATTCTACCATGTTTGCCGGTATGGATGCAGGTGTTTATCACGCTCATATTGGTGGAAAAGTAAAATTAGAAAAAGGAGGAAGACTTTCTACTTATAAGAATGAAAATGTATTGGCCGGTTCTGCCGTTTCTTTGCTAAACTGCGTTAATAAACTTTTTTCAAGTAATATGCTAAGCTTAGCTAATGCTTGGGCAATGGCTTCTAGAAAGCCTATGTCTATAGTTAATTTGTCTGCTAATCCTGATGATTTTGTTTTGTTCAAAATAAAAAATAATGCCATTAAGATTATAAGGGTCGTTAAATCTGGAAAGCAAATTTTTGTGAAGGCTTAAAGTTTAAGATTGAAAAAAATATAAGTAAGTAAATATTATAAAACCAAATATGAAAGAACCCAAAAACAACAATTTAACCGCCATCATAATTATAGCGAGTCTATTTTTTATATTCGGTTTTGTAACCTGGATCAATGGAGCATTAATCCCTTTTATGAAAACCATTAATGAACTTACTGATGCACAATCTTACTTAGTCGCTTCGGCATCTTATATTTCATTTGTAGTGATGGCGCTACCAGCCTCTTGGATTTTAAATAAAATTGGCTATAAAAAAGGTATGTCTTTAGGCCTGATAATCATGGCTATTGGCGCCTTAGTTTTTATACCAGCAGCAGAGGCAAGAACATATTGGGTGTTTTTAGCAGGTATTTTTATTCAAGGTATCGGGATGACGCTTTTACAAACCGCGGCAAATCCATACATTACCATATTAGGACCAATAGATAGTGGTGCCAAGCGTATCGCTATTATGGGTATTGCGAATAAAGTGGCAGGAGCTTTAGGTTCATTAATATTTGGAGCACTATTGCTATCAGGTATCGATGAGGTAAAAGAAAAGTTAGGTACTGCTTCTTTAGAAGAAAAGGGCGTGCTTTTAGATACAATGGCCGATAGTGTGTTTATGCCTTATTTAGTAATGGCCATTGTTTTGTTTGTTCTGGGGATTTTAATTAGAAAAGCGCCTTTGCCTCATGTGGAAGCCGCCGAAGAAGAAGAAACCAAACCGGGTACCACAGCGAAAACTAGTATTTTTCAGTTTCCTCATTTATGGTTGGGAGTTTTAACGCTCTTTGTTTATGTAGGTGCTGAGGTAATAGCAGGTGATACCATTATAGCTTACGGCATCTCATTAGGTTTTCCGGCAGCCGATGCTAAATTTTTCACGACGTTAACACTCTTCGCTATGGTGTGTACTTATATAGTTGGGGTTATTTTAATACCTAAATATTTAAAACAAGGTACGGCTCTAAAAATAAGCGCCACTTTAGGTATTATTTTTAGTATGTGTATCCTTTCTACAACGGGCTTTACGTCTGTTTTATTCGTTGCTGCCTTAGGGGTTTCCAACGCGTTAGTTTGGCCAGCTGTATGGCCACTAACCTTAGCGGGTTTAGGGAAGTTTACTAAAACGGGTTCGGCGTTATTAATTATGGCTATTTCTGGAGGTGCTATTATTCCTCCACTATATGGCAGAATGGTAGATGCTAATAAACAAGAACTTATTACAAACGGACTAAATGAAGTAGATGCTTTGGCAACCGCCTCAACAAATAGTTATTGGATATTAATTCCCTGCTATGTATTAATTCTATTTTTTGCATTATGGGGACACAAATACAAAAGTTGGTCAAAACAATAAAATAAAAAAAATAAGCATGTTAAAGAGTAACACAGACAAAGCAACAGGCTTTGAAAAAAGGTTTGAGAACATAGGAACCATTGTTTTTGAAAACTCAACTATGGCATCAAAGGCTGTAGCTAAAGAAATTGCAGATTTAATAAAAGTTAAACAATCTCAAAAGCAACCTTGTATTTTAGGATTAGCAACAGGAAGTTCTCCTAAAGGACTTTATGCAGAGCTAGTGCGCTTGCATAAAGAAGAGGGTTTGAGCTTTAAAAATGTAGTATCATTTAATTTAGATGAATACTACCCAATGGAGCCAGATTCTATTAATAGTTACGTGCGCTTCATGAAAGAGCAGTTGTTTAATCATGTTGATATTTTACCAGAAAATTACAATATCCCCGACGGATTATTATCCAAAGAAGCTATTGCAGGTTATTGTGATGCTTACGAGGCAAAAATAGAAGCTTTAGGCGGTATTGATTTGCAAATTTTAGGTATTGGTGGCAATGGGCATATTGGGTTTAATGAATCGGGATCGCTTCAAAACTCAAAAACGCGTTTGGTAGCTCTAGATCATATTACTAGAGTGGCAGCGAGTGGCGATTTTTCAGGCTTAAACAATACACCTCGAACAGCTATCACTTTAGGTGTGAAAAAAATTATGGAAGCCAAAAGAGTGATTTTAATGGCTTGGGGCGAAGGCAAATCTAATATTATAAAAGCCTCCGTAGAAGATACGGTTACCAATTTGGTACCTGCTTCATATTTGCAAGAGCACAACAATGCAACCTTTGTATTGGATAATGCGGCAGCATCAAAATTAACACGTGTTAATAGCCCGTGGTTAGTTGAAAAAATTGTTTGGACCGATAAACTAATTCGCAAAGCCGTTTTAAATTTAGCCTTAGATTTAAAGAAACCTATTTTAATGCTTACTGATGCCGATTATATAGAAAACGGTATGAGTGATTTATTGGCAGATTCCGGTCCCGCTTACGACATTAATATTAGCATATTTAATAAACTTCAAAATACTATAACAGGTTGGCCAGGTGGTAAACCTAATGCAGACGATAGTAAACGTCCAGAACGTGCCGAACCTGCAAAAAAACGCGTGCTTATTTTTAGTCCACATCCCGACGATGATATTATTAGTATGGGCGGTACATTTAAACGTTTGCAAGAACAAGGGCACGAAGTGCATATAGGATACCAAACCTCAGGAAATATTGCTGTAGCCGATGATGAGGCTCTGCGTTTTGCAAGTTTTGTATGTGATTATAACGATAAGTTTGGAATAGAAAATACAGAAGCGAGCGCCATTTATAAAAAAGCGGCTAAGTTTTTAAAGAATAAAAAATCTAGTGAAATAGATACTGCCGAAGTACGTTACATAAAAGGATTGATACGTAAAGGAGAAGCTCGTGCTACATGCCATTTTGTTGGTATTCCAGATGAACAGATACATTTTATGGAATTGCCATTTTATGAAACTGGTGCCATAAAAAAGAACCCAATTGGTATCGCAGATGTTAAAATAACTTCAGATTTAATCGAAAAAATAAAACCACACCAAATATATGCTGCTGGTGATTTAGCCGATCCACATGGCACTCATAAAGTTTGTTTAGATGCTATTTTTGAAGCTGTAAAGCAACTTAAATCTAAAACGTTTATGAAAGATTGCTGGGTATGGCTATACCGAGGCGCATGGCAAGAGTGGGGTATTGATGAAATTGAAATGGCAGTACCAATGGGGCCAGACCAAGTACTTGAAAAACGTAAAGGTATTTTTAAACACCAATCTCAAAAAGATGGGGTGGTATTTCAGGGGAATGATAGTCGAGAGTTTTGGCAACGAGCTGAGGATAGAAACCGAGAAACGGCCGATATATATCACCAATTAGGGTTATCGCATTACGCTGCTATGGAGGCCTTTGTGCGATGGGAGTATTAAACTAGATAGGTGATTTTAAAGGGGTGCCATAGATGAATTAATCAGTTTTGCAAACGTTTGCAATTTCACCTTTTATTCTTTACTTTTAAATTTTTATATCGTGCTTTTTTGTGTAAATCAACTATTTATAATAATATTTTGATAAAAAAAATAACATACATTCTTCTTTTAATCGTTTCTCTCGTTAGGGCGCAAGCACCAACAGTTGGGTTGCTTTTTTCAGACAACAATGTTTCCGAAGGTTATACGCTATTTACACCAGAAGTAAACCATAGTGTGTATTTAATTAATAACTGTGGTGAAAAGGTAAATGAATGGACTTTTACTGAGTTTCCTGGAGCAACCTGTTATCTTTTAGAAAATGGCACCTTGCTCAGGGCAGGAAGAAATATGTTAGAAATTAGAGACTGGGATAATACAGTGCTATGGAATTATGAAATGAATGCCAATGGGTTAAATCAACATCATGATATTGAACCACTTCCAAATGGAAATATTTTATGCATCGTTAGAGATAGTTATTCTAATACAGAGATTATTGCTCAAGGTAAAGATCCTCTTAAAGTTGATCAAGTTATTGACTTAGATAAAATAGTTGAATTAAAACCTATTGGAACTAACCAAGCTGAAATTGTTTGGGAATGGAAATTTATAGACCATATCATTCAAGATTATGATAGTTCAAAAGCGAATTTTGGTGTTATTGAAAATCATCCCGAGCGTATTGATATAAACTATGTAGATTCTAATATTGAAAGTTTGGATAGAGGTTATACGCATGTAAATGGGATTGATTATAATGCCAATCTTGATCAAATTATTATCTCTGCACGAAATTTAAATGAAATTTATATTATTGATCACAGTACCACAACTGCTGAGGCTGCGGGACATGCTGGAGGTTATTCAAATCTTGGAGGCAATTTGTTGTGGAGGTGGGGTAACTCTAGAGTTTACAAACAAGGAGGCGTTGAAGATCAAAAACTATTTTCGCAACATGATGTAAAATGGGTAGAACCAGGGTATTTGGATGAAGGTAAAATATCTGTTTTTAGCAATGGCAGTGATCAAACTAGAGCTTATAGCACAGTGCATTTGTTAGATACTGAGATGTCTGGTACTACCTACACTAAAGAGAATAATATATTTAAACCATTAGATTTTAACTGGTCATGGAGTGGTGATATATTAGAAAACCCCATGTACGAAACAATAAAATCTGGAGCACATAGCCTTCCAAATGGGAACTTTATAATCTGTCAAAGTTCTTTAGGGCAGGTGTCTGAAATTACAAAAGCTGGTGAGCACGTATGGACTTATAAAAATCCATCTGGGAATAGTATATTTAATCAATTTGATAATATTTCTCAAAATTTCAACCCCATATTTAGAGCCGAAAAATATTCTAGTAATTATATAGGGCTTTCGGGCAAAGACTTAACACCAAAGGGGATTATTGAAAATGAAAATTCTCTTTCTAGCGCTTGTGCAACTTTAAGCGTAGCTCAAATTGAAATTGACAATATTAGGGTAATCAATCCGGTTACTGGTCATGTTCTAAAATTCAACCAGAAAATAGAACTCGATGCATTAAGAATAATGGATATAAATGGGAGAGTTGTATTCTTATCTAAAAATTTCTCGAATGATCATGCGTTAATAAATACCCAATCAGGTTTTTATTTTATTGAATTTGAAAAAGAAAAAATTATCAAACGAATAAAAATTATAGTCAACTGATTTTTTTTAATTATTAGAAACTATATCACTGTTGACCTCATTTTGCAAAAGTCATTCATGTTTTTAGTCTAATGCGATTCAATATATAATATGGTTACAAGTAGTAAATAAGGGAGGTAAATTAATGAAAATCAATACTCTGAAGCTCCTAAAAAAACTACCAAGCCTTTCAATATATCAATTTTATAGATTTCTTAAATTCTTCATTAAAAAAATTCAATTATTCAATTTATAGTATCAATAAATTCATATTTCACAATCGTTTGCATTATTTAATACTTTAATTATATCGAAAAAGCGATATTTATGAATTATTGGCACAGTTTATTGATTTTATCGTGTTAAATGTTAAGATTATTGTTAAAATATTTTATGCAAACGTTTGCATTGAGTCTAATTTTAGCTATATTTGAAAAACTAATTCTCAATAACAAATTTTAATTCATGAAAAAACTAACGAAAAAACCTTTTCTCGGTCTATGGAAATGGAAGAGTAAAACAATTTTGGCGTTGCTTGCTATTTGTTTCTCTACAGCTCATATGTATTCTCAGAATATGACTGTTTCCGGTAAGATTACCGATGAAATAACAGGAGAGTCTTTGTTTGGAGTAAATATTATTCTAAAAGGCTCAATTAGAGGCGTATCATCAGATATGAGTGGTGTTTATAGTATAGGAGATGTTTCTCCTAACGATGTTTTACTGTTCACATATTTAGGATATGTTGATATGGAACTTAAAATTGGTAGCGAAAAAGAAATTAACGTCGCTTTATCTCCCGCCGTTGATGAACTTGATGAGTTGGTAATAGTTGGTTATGGCGTTAAAAAGAAAAGAAATTTAACGGGTTCTATAGTTTCTATAAGTAGTGACGATATTAGCGAATCTAATTTACAAGATCCTATATCTGCAATACAAGGTAGAGCTGCTGGAGTTCAAGTTGTTTCTAATTCAGGTGCTCCAGGAGGAGGGATGTCTATAAAGGTGAGAGGGAATTCGTCTTTAAACTCTGGAAATACACCGCTTTATGTTGTTGATGGTGTTCCAATAGAATCCAATTCCTTATCAACCTTAAATGGTACAGAAAATTTTGGTTTAAATCCGTTAGCGGATATTAATCCAAATGATATTCAATCTATTGAGATATTGAAAGATGCAGCGTCTACAGCTATTTATGGTTCCCGAGCTGCAAACGGTGTAGTTTTAATAACCACGAAACGTGGAAAATCGGGTAAAGCACAAGTAGATGTTAATATTTCGACTGGTATTAGTAGTTTAACGCGTAAATTAAGTGTTTTAAACGCGAGCCAATATAGGGATGCGGTTATTGATTCTTATAGAAATATGGATAACCCAACACAACCTAATGCTATTGTTATCGATTCTCTAAACCCTAGAAATAGTGGAGATGTAGATTGGCAAGATGAAGTGCTTAGAATTGCACCTCAGCATAAAATAGATTTTGCCGTACGTGGTGGAACAGATGATGTTAAGTATTCGTGGAGTTCTTCTTTTTTAGATCAGGATGGAATTATTTTAAATTCAAATTACCAAAGAGTTACGTCTCGTTTAAATGTTGATTTTAAAGTTTCGGACAAATTTACTTTTGGTCAAAGTATATCTTACACAAATGGCGTTAATAAACGAATTAATGCTGCGGGTGCTAATAACCTAAGTATTATTAGAGAATTATTAGTGCGTCCTCCAACTTTTGCAATATACCTACCAGATGGTTCATATAATGGGTATCAATTTGGAAGAAGAAATCCAGTTGGTTTAGCAGAGCTTGCCACAAACCTTAATAAAAGTAATCGTATTATAGGAAATCAATATGTTGAATATAATATTGTAGAAGGACTAAAGCTGCGTAGTAACATTAATTTAGATTATGTTTCTATGAAAGAAGATAAATTTCTTCCCTCTACACTAGATTATCGAGCAGGTTACAACAGCGGTGAGGTTCGTGCTATAAATAATTTAACTTGGGGTAATGAAACCTTTTTAACATTGGATAAACAGTTTGGAGAAAATCATAATTTTGGAGCTCTAGCCGGTATGAGTTTTCAAAATTGGCAATATGAAAGAACGGGATTAGATGGTATGTTCTTTTCTAGCGATAATATAACAACCTTAAATGGAGCAGGAACTATTTCTAATCAAGATGTAAACATTACAACAGAACATTCATTACTATCTTATTTTGGAAGATTGTCTTATGATTATAAAGGGAAATATTTGTTTGAAGCAAACCTTCGTGCAGATGGCTCTTCAAGGTTTGGTGAAGATAAAAGATTTGGGTATTTTCCATCGGCTTCTTTAGCGTGGCGTTTTTCAGACGAGAATTTCTTTAAGAATATAGAAGTTGTAAATGATGCCAAAATACGTTTAAGTGTTGGGCAAACAGGTAATGAGTCTATTGGTAACTATACCGCACAAGGAGAGTTTGCTGTTGGTGCTAATTATTTAGATTTTTCTGGAGCTGCGCCATCAGTAATGCCAAACTCTGGTTTATCATGGGAAACAACAACACAATATAATGCTGGTTTAGATTTGTCTTTCTTAAAAAATAGAATAACATTCAATGCAGATGTATATTTAAAAGTTACCGAAGATTTACTTTATAATGTTCCAATACCAAGAACAACAGGGTTTTCTTATGTAACGCAAAACATTGGGAGTATTGAAAATAAAGGGATAGAATTATCGCTTAACTCACGTAATTTAGTTGGTGAATTTAAATGGGATACTGGATTTAATATCAGTTCTAACCGCAACCAAATTACAGAGCTACCTGAAGATTTATTAACAAATGGTTTTATTCAAAACGGTAGCTACCATATTTTACAAGAAGGCAGTCCAATAGGAACGTTTTATGGTTGGAAATTTAATGGCGTTTACTCACGAGATGAAGACAACGTTAATCAAGTTACCAACGGTGCTTTAGGTGCTGTGTTTGAAGGTGGAGATCCTATTTGGGAAGATGTTGATGGTAATAATATTATTGATAATAATGACAGACAAGTTATTGGAGATGCTACTCCAGATTTCTTTGGAGGGATTACAAATAACTTCTCTTATAAAGGCATTAGTTTAGGTGTGTTTTTTCAGTTTTCTTACGGAAACGATATATATAGTGAGATAAATCATCAACGAAATTCTATTGTAAGGTATAACAACTTATCTACAGACGCATTAAATAGATGGAGAGAACAAGGTGATGTTACAGATTTTCCAAAGCCTGTTCAAGACGATCCTTTACAATCGGATAGTAGAATTCAAAGCCGTTGGGTTGAAGATGGATCTTATATAAAACTTAAAAATATAAATTTAAAGTATAATTTTCCTGATGCTGTAGTGTCTAATCTAGGCCTAAGAAAGGTGGAAGTTTACGCTTCTGCACTTAATGTTATTACTTGGACAAAATATACAGGTTTCGATCCTGATGTTAATTCTTATAGTGGTTTAAGAGAAGGTGTAGACGAGGGGTCTTACCCGCAAAGTCGTACCATCATGTTAGGTTTAAATATTGGATTTTAAAATAAAAATATTATGAAATACATAAAAAATATTATAGGAATAGGGCTTCTTGCTTGTCTTGCGGTATCCTGTTCAGAACAAGTTTTAGAAAAGGATCCAGTAAGTAGTTTTTCTGGTCAAGGATTTTATCAAACATCTAGTGATGCTCAGGCCGGTGTTTATGGTATTTATGATGCATTACAATCTACATTCCGAGTTAACTTTTCTTATTGGGGAGAGGGGCGTGCCGATGCAGTAAATACAAATCATTCTGGCAATCCATTAGCGTTACAACAAAACACACTTAGTCAAGATATTTCATCTGCTAGTTGGAATAATATTTATGAAACTATTAGTCGTGCAAATTACGCTATTAAATATATACCAGGTGTCTTTGCTGGTGAAAGTGAATTTAGCTTACAGCTTATTGCTCAAGCTAGAGCCTTAAGAGCAATCTCTTATTTCTATGCTGTTAGAGTATGGGGAGATGTTCCATTAATTACCGAACCTTACGAAAGTGTTGATCAACAATTTTTTATTTCAAAAACAGATCAAGAATTAGTGCTTGATCAAATTGTTGAAGATTTTATTTTCGCAAGTGAAAACTGTAGAGATAATTTTGGTGGAGATAATACTAGAATTCTATTAACTAAAGGTGCAGCTCACGCATTCCTTACACAAGTGTACATGTGGAGAAATGAATATGCAAATGCTGTTGAATCTGCTGAAAAAGTAATAGACAATAGTTTGTACTCATTAGTGCCTATAAACGATTGGTCTAGAATATTTACATCAGGATACTCTAATGAAAGTATTTTTGAAGTAGGTTATAATGATGTGCAAACCAATTCTTTACGTGTTTTATATGCTATTGGTGCTGATAGTGATTATTTTCCAAGTGAATCTTTTAGAGATACGTTTGAAGATGACGATTTAAGAAAAGATCTTATTTGGGATACTACAGAAGAGAATCCACGAAAAATATGGAAATTCTTTGGAGAAGGTTTTAGCGACGAAAGTGCAGACCCATCGGCTAATAATATTGTTCTCGTGAGGTTAGCAGACATTATGCTTTTAAAAGCAGAAGCTCATAATAAATTAAATGAAACCACTGAGGCTCTAGATTTATTAAATACTATAAGAAAAAGAGCAGGCATTACAGAATTAACGCTAGCCGATGCAAACGGCTTGTATGGTGATTTAGAATCTGCAATATTGCATGAAAGATTAATTGAATTATCTTTTGAAGGACATCGTTGGTTCGATTTAGTTCGTACCGGAAAAGCTATAAGCACCATGAATCCAATTAACGGATTAAGTGACGAGGCAAATCTTGTTTGGCCTATTCATGAAGATGCGATAAATAGAAATCCTAGCTTAGAACAGAATGATTTTTATAAATAATCTGAAGAAACATTATTGTTCAATAAAATTTAAACTCAAAAAAAATGAAAAATAATAAACCAATTTTATATGTTACTATGGCAGTTTTATTTGCTGGCGTAACAAGTTTGTTTCACAGTTGTGAAATTCAAGAGAATTTTTCATATCAGAATTCAAACTCTAATGCTTCGTTAGGTGTGAATGCTTGGGAATATATACAAGCAACAGACTCTTTAAGCCTCTTTGAAGAAGCTATAAAACTTACAAACACAGAAAGTTTGTACGAGTCTAGTGCTAACAAAACATTTATAGCACCTTCAAACCAGGCATTTGAAGAGTATCTTGAGGATAACGCATATACAGATTTGTCTGAAGTGCCAGTGCCAATTTTGCGTAATACTATAAAATATCATGTGGTAAATGCTACGGTATCTTTTGATGATCCAAATATTTCAGAAAGCAATAATCCGTTGCCATACATGAGTGAAAATGGTCAAACCATTTTTTTATCACGAACTAGTGGTTATATGGGGTTAGTAAATGAAGGCACCAATAAACAATGGAGCATTTTTACTTCCAATTTAAAAGCAACCAACGGTGTTATTCATATTTTACCATCTATAGTTTATTTTTCAGCACGTTCTACAAGTGTAGAGGGGCCTGACGATATAGTAAGAGATACTATATTTCCAATAGCAGATACTTATGTTAATGGTGGAAGTAATTCTGGACGTAATTATGGTGCTGATGTACGTATGAGATTAAAAAATGTGACTGGTAGTGGAGGTTATGACAGAAAGGTTTTTCTAATGTATAACCTAGAAGATTTTACAAAAGAAGGAGTTATAGTCGATTTAAAACTTGAATTAGCAGTAAGTTTTACAGCAGCAAAAGGAATCGATGTAGATGTTTATAATGTAGAAGACACCTCATGGACGGAAATGGGATTAACTTTTGATAATGCTAACTTTCCTACCACCGAACCTATATCTACAATAACATCATCAAAAGTAGATAAATTTGAATTTGATATCATTGATTATTATAACGGTTTAGATCAAAATGGGCTTATTTCGCTTATGGTAGATCAAGAAGCTGGTAAAGATGAAACCGATGAGTTCCATTCTAAAGAAAATACTGGCGGATTCTTTGCGCCTATGTTAATTGCACGATATGCTTCTGGAGGTACAACTTTAATAATCGAAAAAAACACAGGGTTTATTGTGAATAGTGGAGAAGCTTACGCTTTAAATAATGATGTTTTAGAAGTTTCTGGATCTATACCGGCCGATGTTAGTTTTACAATTCAACAAGCACCACTAAACGGTTGGTTAATTAGAGGTGCAAGTGTTTTACAAGTTGGAGAAACTTTTACACAAGAAGATATTGATGCCATGAATGTGGTTTACATTAATAACGGTACTGGAACTGAAGATACTATTATAGTTGATGGAAAAGATAAAGCTGGAGCAACTTTAGATACTTTCAATATAAATATAACAGTGCAATAGTGCTAGTAGTCTAACACATGAAAATTAATAGCCCTATGCACTATATAGTAATAATATTATTGGCCATTAGCTCTTGCAGTTCACCCAAGGATGAAAACATTCAACCCATTGAACCCATAACGCGAATCATTAATTTTTCGGGTTATGAATGGATAGTAAGGACTTCCGATGATGCTAAACAAGGCCCAGGTCCTAATTTGTTTTCAGATTCAGAAGATAATGTTTGGGTAGATGATGAAGGCCGATTACACTTAAAAATTATACAAAAAGGTGGTTATTGGTACTGTTCAGGAGTCACACTACGTCTATCTCAAGGTTACAAAAAGTATGTTTTTTATGTAGCGAGTAGAGTAGACCAATTGGATGAAAATGTGGTGGGCGGACTTTTTACGTATAAAAACGATAATGAAGAGATCGATATAGAGTTTTCTAAATGGTCTCAGTCTGAAAATCAGGACTCTCAATTTGCAATTCAACCTTCAGATAATGTCGGTAATAAAACGCGTTACGATTTAAATTTGGAAAGCGACTTATCAACTCATTTTTTTAATTGGCAAGCGGGTAGTATAGAATTTGCCAGCTACTATGGGCATACTTTGCAACCTAATACAGAAGATGTAATTAGTACATGGGTATATACAGGAAGTGATATTCCTCCTGAAAATGATGAAAAATTAAAAATAAATCTTTGGTTGTTTAGAGGGAATGCACCCACAAATAACGAGCCAGCAGAAATGATTATAGATCGTGTAGAAATACTGTAAGTTTTATAATTGTTTTAAATAAGTTGGTAAAACATAAAATTCTGGTGAGGTTAAACTTTACTAGCCAGAATTTTTTTAACCTTAAATGAAGCCCCTACGCTTTGTTTTGATAATATTTTTTTTAAAGAAAATGCTAGATTTTAACCAGAATATAAATGTTCTTTCTAATAAGACAACAACAGGTATTGCTGCAGGAAAAGCAGTTGAAGCGTGTATCGTTAAATTACAAAAAACAAAAGAAAAGATACGGATAGTATTTGCAGCAGCACCATCTCAAGATTCTATGCTTGAGTACTTAACACAATCGAAATTGATTGCATGGAATAAGATAGTCGCGTTTCATATGGATGAATATATAGGGCTAGAACCTAGTTCACCACAATTATTTTCTTCTTATTTAGAAAAAAATATTTTTTCAAAAGTGCCTTTACATAAAAACACAATTAATGTGAATAATAATGTTTCAGAAGAGATAAAAAGGTACACCAATTTGTTAGAAGAAGGACCTATTGATATTGTTTGTTTAGGTATAGGAGAGAATGGGCATTTGGCCTTTAACGATCCGCATGTAGCCGATTTTAATGATCCAGAAATAGTAAAAGTCGTAGAGTTAGATGATGCATGTCGCATACAGCAAGTTAATGATGGTTGTTTCGAGTCTTTCGAAAAGGTGCCTCAAAATGCAATAACATTAACCATACCTACGCTATTAAAAGGTAAACATTTGTTTTGTGTGGTTTTAGGAACTAATAAAAGTGATGCTGTAAAAAATGCACTTACAGAGCCTGTTAACACCGCTTGTCCTGCTTCTATACTTACTACGCATGCCGATTGTAGTTATTATTTTGATAAAAAAGCGTACAAAGGGGTAGAGTCGTTACAAAATGCATAATTAAAAATTAACTTTAAGCTCTAAGATAAATTGTAGATAAGGATATGATGAATTATAAAAATATATTAAAATATTTGTTACTAGTAAGTGTTATGCTCACTACTTCGTTTAATATTAATGCACAAACAGTAGCTTCTACCGAAGATTTTAAAGTCAAAGGTTTTCATTTGGACCTTCGTATACAAGTAATGACGCCTGAGGCGCTTAAAACGCTTGCGGACGAGCTTTCCGAGATGGGTATTAATACCTTGGTTATGGAGTGGGAAGGTACTTATCCTTATGATAAACATGCTGTGATATCTAATAAATACTCATACACACCACAAGAGGTAAAAGATTTTATTGCACACTGTGATAGTTTAGGAATTAAAGTGATTCCCTTGCAACAAAGTTTGGGGCACGTAGAGTACATTTTAAGAAACTCGAGGTATAACAACTTAAAAGAAGATAGAAAAGACATTTCGCAATTATGCCCTATGGAAGCTATGGAAAGTAAAGCGCTTTTTAAGGATTTGTTTTCCGATTTGGTAAAAACTCATAATTCAGATTATATTCATATTGGTGGCGATGAAACTTATTTGTTGGGTCACTGCGAAAAATGTCAATTAAAGGTAAAGGAAGAAGGGAAATCGAAATTATTTGTAGATTACATGAAGATGATAACCGAACTCGTTATTGACTTAGGTAAAAAGCCAGTGATGTGGGCTGATATTATTTTGAAACACCCCGAAGCAGCAGCCGATTTACCAAAAGAAACTATTTTTATAGATTGGAATTATGGATGGCGAATAAACCATTTTGGAGATATACCCAAACTTCAAGAGTTGGGCTTTACGTTTTGGGGTGCTCCCGCTATTAGGTCGCATCCAGATAATTGGTATGTTACAGATTGGGCAACGCATTTTAAAAACCAAAAAGAATTTATTCCTTATGCAAGAGAAGCAGGATACGAAGGCATGGTTTTAACTTCTTGGTCTACTTCAGGCGTTTATGGATTTACTTGGGATGTTAATTATGATGTGGTAGATATGGTTCAAATTAGAAATACATATCCATTATCTGGTTTTAGAATTTTAATGGCAAGTTATGCCGAAGCTATAAACCTGAAAACACCTATAAAACCTGAAGATTTTGTAATAGAATATGCTAAAGACAGGTTTGGTTTTAACAAGAAAGACGGATTAAAATTTTGGAATTTTTTATTAGCTGAACCGGAACTTGTAAGCTACGGAAAGCCAGCTAAAAGTGAAAGCGTGGCAGCAGTTAAAGCTAAATACAATGTGCTTAGAGACGAATTGGTAAAATTAAAACCGAAACGCCATGAAGCAGAATTTAATCAGTTCAAATTAATGGCCGATTTAAGAGTGCATTATTTAGATTTTAAAGCGGTAGATATTAAATATAATGCACCGGACTTTACGAGGTCGCAAGCGCCAATATTACTTAAAGAATTAGATGTTATTTTAGAAGATGCTAAGCAGTTAGACAAAAGATTTATAGCGCTTAATAAAGGATTTCTTTATGATGCAGAACTAGAAGAACAGAATAAATTACGAGTACAAGCTGTTCATACACTTTATGATCGATTGGCTAAATTAAAATAACAAAACAACTATATGGTCTGAAATTATTACCTTGTACTAGACTCACGAACTATCAGTTCTGTTTTTAAAGTAATAGTTTCAGATACTATAGATTCATCCTTTTCTTCAATTTGGCGAATTAATAATTTGGTGGCTGCTTCTCCCATTTGAAAAGCACGGTCATTAATAGTTGTTAAATGAGGTTCTATAATTTTAGAAATAGGATAATTACTAAAACCAACAATAGCAACATCTTCGGGAATATTTATTTTGGCTTTTCTAAATACTTGAATTACACTTACTGCTGTATAATCGTTAGCACAAAATATACCGTCTGGTTTTAATGGGCTTTTTAAGTATGTTTCAGCACACGCTACACCTTCGTCATAACTAAGGTTATTGGTGAATAATATTAATGATTCCTCTATAGGTAATTTGTAATGTTTCAGAGCTGCTTTATATCCTTCCAAACGTGCTTTAAATATGTTAGTGGTTTGTCTACCAGAAATATGACCAATTCGGTTGCAACCATTTTTAATAAGATGTTCAGTCGCTAAATAGGCCGATTCAAAATCGTTTATAATTATTTTATTGGCATCAAAATCAGTCGGTACACGATCATAAAAAACTAGTGGAATACCGAGTTTATTGATTTTTTTAAAATGATCACAGTTTTTAGTTTCTATACCTAAGCATACAATAACCCCATCAACCATTTTATTTTGAAGAATTTTTATAATTTCCTTTTCTCTTTTAAGCGAGTCCTTAGATTGAAATATGGTAACATTATAGCCGTTGTTGTATGCAAACTCTTCAATGCCGCTTATAACTAGTGAGTGGAAATGGATATCAATTCGAGGGACAATAACACCTATAGTTTGCGTTTTTTTCTTTCTAAAACTTGAAGCAATAGAGTTAGGTATAAAGCCTAATTCTTCAGCCCGTTTTTGGACCTTCTTTTTTGTAGAATCACTAATGGCAGGATTGTTAGCTAAAGCTCTAGATATGGTAGAAGGCGATAGGTTTAATTCTTTAGCTAAATCTTTTAATGTTATTCTAGTGTTCTTCATATTAAATACAACAAACGTTTGCTGTTAAGGTTGTTCTGTATTTTACTGTTAAAATAAAAACTTACATTATGTTGAGGTTTTCATTGAAAATAATACAAATTAAATGAATTTAATTTATAAATATCTTTAATAGCTAAAAATAGTTATGCAAACGTTTGCATAGGTTGAAAAATATGCTAAATTTGTTATTCATTCTTAGTGCGAATAAAATTATACTTTGTTTTTCAAAAGAAAGAGCAATGAGAAATAATTTAATCGCTAAAACTCAAGCCTAAATTTATTATGAAAACGTTTAAAATACTTAATATTTTTCTTCTTTTTTTTATCGCTTCAAGCCATGCTCAAGTTAACATTATACCACGACCTATGGAGCTGTCTATTGGAGATGGTTTTTATGAATTGAATAATAAAACGGCTATTATCTCCGATGAAATATCTAGAAATCAAGCGGATTATTTAGCTGCTATTTTGGATGATGCTTTTGGAACTAAAACAAAGATTAAGCAAAAAGGAAGAGGTGTTGTATTAAAAATAGATCCTGAAATGAAAACGTCTTTAGGAAATGAAGGGTACTATCTTACAACTTCTAAAAAGCAGGTTTTAATTGAGGCATCATCAAATACAGGTTTGTTTTATGGCATTCAATCTTTGAGGCAATTATTGCCTAGTGACTTCGAGTTTTCTAAGCAATTGAATAAAAAAGTATTAATTCCGCAAGTAGAAATTAAAGATAAACCACGTTTTGGATGGCGCTCTTTTATGCTCGATGAGTCTCGACATTTTAAGGGCTCACAAGTGGTTAAAAATTTATTAGACCAAATGGCGTTGCTTAAAATGAACGTGTTTCATTGGCATCTTACAGACGATCAAGGTTGGAGAATTGAGATTAAAAAATACCCTAATTTAACTAAAGTAGGCGGTTACAGAGAAGACACGCAATCTGTTAGAAAAAGTGATGAACGCTATGGATATCCGCATCAAGGTTTTTATACACAAGAAGAGATAAAAGATATTATTGCTTATGCTGAAGAAAGGCAAATTTTAATCGTTCCTGAGATAGAAATGCCAGGTCATGCCATGGCTGCGATAGCATCGTACCCTTGGTTAGGGATTTTGGGCGCGAATACTAAGGTTCCTGAGTTTTTTGGTAAGTTGGACGATTCTTTCAATATAGCCGATCCAAAAGTGTATCAATTTCTAACAGATGTTCTTGAAGAGGTATTCGAGCTTTTTCCTGGTAATGTTGTCCATATTGGAGGAGATGAGGTGATGTTCGATGTTTGGAAAAATTCAGAGATGATACAAAATAAAATAAAAGAAGAAGGTTTATCTTCTCCTGCAGATCTTCAAATATTTTTCACCAACCAAATGTCAAGTTTTATGGAAAGTAAAAACCATAGAATGATGGGGTGGAATGAAATACTAGGCGCTAATGTACACGAATGGCAAGAAGATGCAGATGTGGAGGTGGAACAGAAATTAGCTAAATCTGCTATTGTGCACTTTTGGAAAGGAAACGTAGACCTTATTAATGAAGCGGTTACTAATGGTTACGATATTGTGAATTCATTACATTCCATGACTTATTTAGATTATAATTATAAAAATTTACCGCTTTCTAAAGCTTATTCCTTCGATCCTATTCCGGAAGGTGTAGATGAAAAATATCATGATAAAATTTTAGGTTCGGGTTGCCAAATGTGGAGTGAATGGATTCCTACGGTACAGCAAATGAACAACCAGGTGTTTCCTAGAATTGCTGCTTATGCAGAAGTAGGTTGGACTTCTAAAGTTAATAAAGATTATAAAATTTTTAAAAAATCTCTCGAAGATTACAAAAAACGTTGGGAGTTTTTGGAAATTGATTACAACAAGGAGTTTTAAATCGATAAACTTAGTAATAGCCATTAAAAATAAATATTATAGAGAAACCTCTTTGTCGTAATTCTGTTTAAAGGTTTTTGGAGATAAATTATGTTTTTTCTTAAAGGCCCTATTAAAGTTAGATAAAGAATTAAAACCAGCCGAATATGATATTTCGTTAATAGACATATTGGTTTCTGTTAATAATTTCGTTACAACGCCTAATCTATAATCTAGCAGGTAGCTAGTAAAACTTTGGCTTGTTCTTTTTTTAAAATAATGGCTAAAAGCAGATTCAGACATGCTTACCATATCGGCTACCTGGGAGAGTTTAATGTTTTTTTGGTAATTATGTTTTACATAATTCAAAATTAAAGAAATACGTCTGCTTTCTCTCTTTTGGCTATAATTAGCACTTGGCGGACTACTTAATACCTTGAAATCTTTAGATATGGATAGTGTATGCAATATTTCAAGAAAAGTTAGGAAAGACTTAAAGTTGTTATTATTCTCTATAGATAGCATTAATTGAATAACTTTTTCCTTTGTAGGGTTAGAAAATGTAATACCACGTTTAGATAGCTCTAAAAGTTTTTTAATATCCTTAGAAACATTGTAACTCATTATTTTAGAGTGTAAAAAATGCTCCTGAAATTGTATGGTTATAACTCCTGTGTTGCTAATTGCATTGTCCGATTTCCATACATGCTTTAACTCTGGCCCTAAAAGAGTTAAATCGTTTCCCTCAAATTTCTCTACAAAATCGCCAACCGTTCTACTGCCTTTAAAGTTTGTAATTAAATTTAGTTCGTACTCATTATGAAAATGTAACGGGTAGTCAAACAATGCATTTTCATGTTTTAAGATAACGAACGGATCGTCTAATTTTATAGGAGTTATTTCTTTTATTGATTTCATGAAAAATAGTAGCTTTATTTTATTGAAAACGACTCTATTACGAGTCTTTTTTCAAATTTACTAATTAAAAATTAATAATTATTTAATTTTAAAATAATGAATTTATGGAAAAAGAAGCAACATTTTTATTAATAATTCAAAAAACGCATAGTAATAAGCATAATTTTGCCATTTTAGATAAGTCTACTTGTCTAATTTTGGAACTATAAATAACTCATAAAACTAAACTAAATGAATAAGAAAAATCAAATGTGGCTACTCTCTGCTATTTTGACGGTTCTATGTTTTACCAGCATGAACGGACAGATAAATATAGGAGGTATGGTTACAGATCAAGGTGGTTTACCGCTGCCTGGTGCTACGGTTTTAGAAACAGGAACAAATAATGGCACAACAACCGATTTTGATGGTGAGTTTAAAATTACCGTTAAAGGCGAAGGTGCTATTTTAGAGATTTCGTACATCGGTTATATAACGACCACTATTAATGTTGGAAATGACACAAAGTTTCAGGTAGTTTTAAAAGAAGATATTGCCGAGCTTAATGAAGTTGTTGTGGTTGGTTACGGATCTGTAAAGAAGAGTGATTTAACGGGGTCGGTAGCCTCTGTTAAAATGGATAAACTTCCAGTAAGAGCAACAAATTCTATTGATGGTTTGCTTCAAGGTCAAGTAGCAGGTGTACAAGTGCTTTCACCATCAGATGATCCTGGCTCGGGTTCTGTAGTTAGAATTAGAGGTGGCAGTTCTTTAAGAGGAGGTAACGACCCTTTGGTTGTTGTCGATGGTTTTCCAATTGGAACAGCCGGCGATTTAAAACAAATTTCTCCGCAAGACATAGCATCTATGGAAGTCTTAAAAGATGCATCGGCTTCTGCTATTTATGGATCTCGTGGTGCAAACGGTGTGATTTTGATTACCACTAAAAAAGGAGCTAAAAATAAAACTGAAGTTACTTTTTCTCAACAAAATACATTTTCTAGTTTTACTTCAGACTTAAACCTATGGCGTGACCCTGAGCTAATGGCAGAATTGAGTAATGAAGCCCGTATCAATGGAGGTTTTGTTCCTATATATATAGGCGCTAATGATGCCAATGGCGTTTATTACCCATCGGTTCAACAGCTAAAAGATGGTTCTTGGCCATATTACACAAAATGGGATGATATTGTATTTAGAAACCCAGTTTCTAATAATACAAATTTAGCTATTAGAAGTCAAACAGAGAAAACTCAATTTAGTTTAAGCACAACATATTATACAAATGAAGGTGTTTATATTGATGATGATTATGAAAAGCTAAATTTCAATTTAAATGTAACCCATAAAATATGGGACGATAAAGCAACGGTTGGCGCAAATGTTATTTATTCTAAAGGCAAAAGAAATAATAACGGCAGTTTAGCATATTGGCGTAACCCTATATTTCCGGTTTATGAAGATAATGGAGATTATTTTTTAGCGGGTAATAACGATTTTTCACACCCATTAGCATTAACAAACCATAGAACAAATAAAAATAAGTTTAAAGATTTTATTGGTTCTGCATTTATAGACGTACAGCTTTTATCGTCTTTAAATTTAAGAACACAGCTAAATCATAAATTTGGTCAATCTACAGGAGATTATTATAACCCTAAAGTATATACTCAAGATGGAACGTTTAATAATGGTTCTGGCGGAATTAGTAATTGGGATAGTGATGAAACAGTATCCGAAACATTTTTAACGTATAAGAAAACCTTTAATGAAAAACATGATTTTAGTGCTATGGGAGGTTTTTCGTATCAATATTATACAAGTCGTTCATCAGATTTAAAAGCATACGATTTTCTTAATGAGTCCTTAGGGAATGGTAATCTTGCGGCAGGAAACCCAGATCAACAATCGGTTTCAAATAGTTTGGTCGAAACCACCATGTATTCTTATTTAGGAAGGCTTAATTATACGTTTGATGATAAGTATTTGGCAACATTCACCATGCGTTCAGATGGTTCATCAAAATTTGGTGAAAATAATAAATGGGCTATGTTCCCGTCTGGAGCATTAGGTTGGAAAATGCATAAAGAAAAATTCATTAATGATTTAAATGTTTTTAATGAACTGAAACTTCGTGCGTCTTACGGTATTTCTGGAAACCAAGGCATTTCACCTTATTTAATAAATAGTAGATACGGGCAAGATCAATATTATGTAAATGGCGGATGGCAAACAACCATAGGACCTGGTTTTGTAGTGGGGCAAGATGCTCAAAGTGGTAAAAAAACATGGGGCGGTATTCCTAATCCAGATTTAAAATGGGAAACAACATCTCAATTTAATATTGGTGCCGATTTGGCTTTTTTAAATCGTAAACTAAAAGTAACGATTGATTATTATGATAAATATACTACAGACTTGTTAAGAGAGCGTTTACTATCACCTTCATCATCTTACGATAGAATGTGGGTTAACGATGGAGAAATTCAAAATAAAGGTGTAGAGCTAACATTAGATGGTGTTATTGCAAATAAAGAAGATTGGGGTGTAAGCGGTTCTTTAATTTTAGCCAAAAACAAAAACAAAGTTGTTAGTCTTGGTGACGAGGTATCTTCTGGATTAAATACCGATGCGCTTACTGGAATGAAATATGAGTTTTCAGGAAGTGTTGTAGAAGCATTTCGTTCTGTACCAAATATTCTGGCAGTAGGCCAACCAATAAATGTATTTTATGGCTACAGAGTAAACGGTATTGTGCAATCTCAAGCAGAAGGTCTTGCTGCTGGTTTAGTAGGTGATGCCGCAAATCCAGGAGAGTTTAAATATGTAGATTTAAATGAAGATGGTGTTATAGATGTCGATGATAGAACTATAATTGGAGATCCAAATCCAGATTTCCAAGCAAGTGTGAATTTACAAGCACGCTATAAGCGATTCGATATGTCTATGTTCTTTAACGGTAGTTTTGGTCAAGATGTGTTTAATACGCAAAGCTTTAATGAGCCAAGTAGTCGCCCTTTAAGATGGACACAAGATAACTTAACCAATAGCTATCCAAGTTTAAGGGAGGGGCGTAATTTGTTAATGTCAGATTGGTATATCCAGAAAGGCAGTTTTATGCGCCTGCAAAACCTTTCAGTAGGTTACAAATTTGAAGAGCTAGAAACTGTAGGTTTTAAAAGTGGACGCATTTTTATTAATGGAACAAATTTATTCACAATTACGGATTTTGAAGGATACGATCCAGAAGTTGAAAGTAATGGAATTTATTGGGGAGGTTATCCAAAATTAAGAAATTGGACTATAGGATTAGAATTAACATTCTAAGTAGAGTTAAAAAACATTTACAATATATAAACGAATTGAAAATGATGAAAATAAAACACATAATATTAGGATTAGCGCTTACCGTAGGGCTTGTATCCTGTGAAAGTTTAGACTTGGAACCTCAAGGGTTTTATTCAGATGAAAATTTTTACAAAACAGTAGAAGACGCTGAAGCAGCAATACTTTATGCTTATGATGGACTTACTTTGGTAAGTTATGCACCTGTAACATTTTATTTAGCAGAGTTAGCATCAGATAATTGTAGAGTAAAACAAGATGAAGGCGCAGATGCTCAAGCCTTTGTTAATTGGGAAGTAACATCGCAAAATGAGCTGTTAACGCAATATTATAGATCGGCATATATCGCTATAAACCGAGCGAATGCGGTTTTGGAAAATGTAGAAGGCAAAGGTTTTAATGTTGAAGATGAAAAACGCCTTTTAGGAGAAGCTTTATTTCTTAGAGCTTTCAATCATTTTAATGTGGTGAGAGCTTTTGGTTTAGCGCCATTACAAACCTCTTTAATTGATAGATTAGACGAAACTACAGCTTCTTTGCCAGAAAACATGGATGAAGTATATGCCTTTTTAATAGACGATTTAACAAAAGCTATAGATTTACTAGAAGTAAACAGAGTTGTTGGTAGAGCAGATAAAGTTGCCGCACAAGCACTTTTAGCTAAGGTTTATTTATTTGCTGCATCTGCTAAAGAAAGCGGAATGCCAAAATACGATGCTATTACCGAAAGTGTAGATAATCTTTATGCTAAAGCTGCAGAGTACTCAAGTTATGTTATTAACGGACAAGGAGAATATAGCCACGATCTCGATTTGCAAAATATCTATAACGTGGAAAACCCTAACGGACCAGAGCATATTTTTATCTTATCTATGGATCGTTCTGGAACTCAAGAAGGCGATTACTCTAAACTTTCAAAGTACTTCCTGCCATATATTGCCGGCGGATCTGTGTATTTAGAAAATATAAACGGTTCTTATTCTGAAACTCACGATGGTTGGAGCGTATTCCAAACAGCAGATAATTTATATAGCGCTTATGAAGTAACAGATAAGCGTCGGAACGAGTTAATAGTTTCTGAAGTTTTTGATGAAAACGGAGCGTCAATAGGTTCAGTTAGTGATGCAACAATACCTTATCCATTTACAAGAAAATATGTAGACCCTTTATTTGAAGGCGATAAAACAAGTACAAGACCATATTTACTTCGCTATTCAGATATACAATTGGTTTACGCCGAAGCAACTGCTAATCCAGATGGTCTTATTCAGTATAACCAAATAAGAAGCAGAGCAGGCGTAAGTGAATTAGCAAGTCTAGGAGGTTTATCTAAAGAAGCCTTTAGAGATTTGGTTATAGAAGAGCGTCAACGCGAGTTAGCCTACGAAAGTGATCGTCTATGGGATTTAAGACGAAAAAATATGGTACAAAGCGAGGTTATAGAAGCAGCAGGTCTTTCACCAGAAGCTGTTGCCTTTTATCCAATTCCTCAGCGTGAGATTGATTTAAATCCAAACATTAATTAAATCTAAAAGAAAATGAAAAAGTTACATTATATATGCCTTACTGTATTAGCCGTTTTTGCATTTGCTTGTACAGATAACCCTTTAGAAGATGTCGAGGGTACAGATTGGCAAAAAGAAAGAAATATTGTTTCGATTTTAGTCGAAGGTCAAATAGGAACAGCTATAATAGAGCGTGATGCTGATAATGCCCAAATCAAAATATTCGCCAAAGTAGAAAACATTGTAGATATTTCTAAAGTAGAAATAAAAAATATTCAACTAGCTTATGGAGCGAGTACAACAAATGAAGTTGGAACAACTTTAGATTTAACAAGCGGAAGCGCCATAATTACAGTGAATTCTGGAGCAGGAAAAAGTTTGGATTGGAAAGTTTCTGTGAGTCCATTTAAATCAGATTTAGAAGGCAGTTGGTTTGTAGGAGATATTCGTATGTACTGCGATATGTTCACCTGGGAATCTTGGGGATGGGAAAAAAACGAAAGTATCTTTGGTTACTTACCAGAGTTAGGCCCAGAATGGGATAATGAAATTATTTTTACAGTAGAAGGAGCCGACGAAAAAGGAAATCCATTTGGAAACTACGAGCATTCTGCAGGTAACGATGGTCTTTATGGTAATTTTGGAGATGCCAGTAGAGGTTGGGATTTTAACGATAGATTTAGAAAATTACCAATAGGTAAGGGAACTTGGTTAAGAGATTTTGAGCGCAACAAAGTTGTTATTACAGATGAAAATAGAGTGGAACATGAGTTAGATCTTGATGTGCTAATAGAAACTAACGAGGTGAAACTTGAGTCAGAGTTACCATATCTGTCCGATTTATTTAGTTGGAGCAATACAGATTGGAGCTACGAAGAGTTATCGCATATGTCTAATCCTATGTGGTATGTGCTAACCAAAGAGCGCATACTTCAAACCGGAAATAGTATAACGGGATTAACGGTTAAAGATCAAGTTGGTGACGCACAATTCGATAATGATGCTAAACAAGTTATTGTAACTATTGAAGATAATGGTGCCGATAGATCTATGGTTTTAATAGAGAGTTTAAGGTTGTCATTTGGAGCCTCTTCAAGTGTATCAGAAGGTGATACCTTAGATTTTTCTCTAAATAATGAGACTACCGTAACTGTAACTTCAGAAACCGGAGAATCTGCAGTATGGACTATTAAATTACAAATAGATATAGATTTAAGCGATGTTTCAATTGCAGGAACATGGAGCATTGGAGAAATAGGAATTTATTCCGATTTATTTTCTTGGGAATCTTGGGGATGGGATAAAACAGAATCGCTTAATAACTATTTGCCAAATGCCGATACAGAACTAGATAATACAATAACTTTTATTGTAGATGGTATAAATACTGCTGGACAAGCTTATGGAACTTTCGATCATAATGCAGGTGCCGATGGTGCTTATGGAAATTTTGTTTCCGATGATGCAAGTTGGCCAGAAACAGATTTTAATGCGCGTTTTAGAAAAGTGCCTACAGGTGCAGGAACATGGATTATTAACGAAGAAAAAGTAGTTATCACTGATGCAGCAGGAGCGGAATATATATTAGATATTGAGGTTAAAACAGAAACCGAAATAGCACTCTCTTCTGCTTTAGAATATAAATCGGAGTTGTTCGATTGGGGCGTATCAAATTACAGTTACGAAGAAACAGCCCATATGTCTAATAAGATGTGGTATAATTTAACTAAATAATTTGATGTCTGCTTGTATTAAAGCGAGCAGACATTATAAAAATATTAACATGAAAAAAAATAAAATAAATTATATGGAAACCATTCTGTTTTCTCTCTTATTATTGTTAGTAGGCTGTGATGACAATGCCCTAAATGTTGAGGAAGCAGTTAAAGCTAATAGAGAACTAAAAATAACAAGTGAAATTCTATCGACAGATTTTGTTGGTAATGGCGCACAATGGGGCGGTTATGATGTTGTTCCTGCTTGGTTGGGAACAGAAACCTTAAGTGATGCCGATTGGAATACTTTATTTCAAAGAATTGACTTTATGAGACCACCGTTTTTAAGAATTATGTCTAATTCGGGTTGGTCTTACGATAATAATGGTGTTTACGATGAGACGACTAAAACAAAGTCGCTTTTCAAGATGTTAGATTATGCTAAGGATCGAAATATAGAGGTTACTTATGGAGAATGGGGACATCAATCTATTGGTAATATTAATACTATCGATATGGACTGGATAGCAAATTCTGTTAAGTTTTTAAACCATTTGGTAAACGAAAAAGGATATACCAATATTAAAACAATAAATATTATTAATGAGCCAAATGGATCATGGGCAAGCACACAAGGCGACTACAATATTTATAGAGATGTACAATTGGCTTATATTGAAGAAATGGCTAAATATTCGTTGTCTAGTGTAAAACTTATGGGGCCAGATATAGCTATTTTTAATACAGCAAGCCAAACAGAATGGATTACCAACACAAATAATGACCTTGGAGATTATGTAGGCTTGTATGATATTCATGTGTACCCTAAACAACAGTTAATTCGTAATGGGGAATTTAGTAATATGCTAAGAGCTTATAAGAAAATAACACCTGCTGGCAAACAAATTGTTCTTGGTGAAATTGGCTTTAAATATGATGAGGTCGATGCCGAATTAAAAAGGTTGAATGAAGAAGCTATCGAGAACGATCCATATGCAGGAGAAGATTCTAATATGATGGTGTACGAAGCATTTTATGGTATTGATATGGCAGATGCTTTAATACAAGCTATGCGCGAAGGATACTCTGGTTCTTTGGTTTGGAATATGGACGATGCTATGTACAATAGTCCAGACAATGGAGATTACCAAACAGATAAATTAAAGCGTTGGGGTTTTTGGAATATTCTTGGAGAAGAGCTTACAGGCGATGTGTCAGACGAAAATATTCGTCCATATTTTTATCCTGTTTCATTATTAACACGATACTTTCCTGCTGGTAGTAATATTTATAATGTTGAATTACCAGATAAAAAAGGAGTTAGAGCTGTTGTTGCTGAGCATGATGGAAAATATACGGTAGCATTAGTTAATTCACATTACTCAACATACGATATTGTTTTAAAAGCTGAAGCTTTTAGCAGTTTTACAGCAGATAAGTACGCGTACAAATCAAAGTCTGATGGATCTTTTATTGCAGAAGTTGATGCAAATGGTTTTGCCGTTCCTTTAGAAAATGGAGTTTCATTAAATTTTAAGGAAGGTGTTGAATTAACATTAGAAGGCGAGTCGTTTGTTTTATTTACAAATATGGATTAGTACATATTTAAGAACGCATCAGTTTAGATTACTAGTTTAAATTAAGAATTTAGGAAAATATATTAAAGCATGAATACTATTGAAAAGCATAAAACAAATTTATTACGATTAAAAAAACATGAAAATAATCCAATATTTAGTCCAAATCCAGATAATTATTGGGAAAATATTGTAGTGTGTAATCCAGGTGTTTGGTACGAAAACGGTAAGTTTTCAATGTTATATAGAGCTGCAGGAGATGATGAAGAACATTACATTCGATTTGGCTTAGCTGAAAGTACAGATGGTGTTAATTTTAAAAGAGTTTCAGATAAGCCTGTATTTTCACCAAGCATAGATGGTCCAGATATGGGCGGAGTAGAAGATCCTAGAATTGCGAAATTTGGGGATGAATTTTATATTACTTATGCCTACAGACCATTTCCTCCGGGACAATACTGGAAATTTGCTCATGATGTTATTTTATTACCAGAATCAGGAGAAGATACTCCACATGTTTATAAAAATAACGTAGCCAATTCTGGACTTGCGATTTCAAAAGATTTAAAAACCTTTAAAAGGTTAGGGCGTATCACGAGCTCAAACCTAGATGATAGAGATGTGATACTTTTTCCAGAAAAGATAAATGGCAAGTTTGCTATGCTACACAGACCAAAAGAATGGATTGGTGAAGGTTATGGCACAGATAAACCCGCTATTTGGATTCGTTTTACTGACGATTTAATGGTTTGGGAAGAAGAAAGTACTCTATTAATTGCAGGGATAGAAGGAACTTGGGAAGAGAAAGTAGGAGGAAGCACACCGCCTTTAAAAACCAAGGATGGTTGGTTAATTATTTATCATGGTGTAGAAAATGGAGGTTTAGGATATTATCGTGCAGGAGCAGCTTTATTAGATCTAAACGACCCTACAAAAGTAATTGGTCGCTTAGAAAATTGGATTATGGAACCAGAGCACGATTACGAAATAGAAGGTTATTATAAAGGTTGTGTTTTTCCAACAGGAAATGTTATTATTGATGATACGTTACACGTTTATTATGGAGCAGCAGATAAGTATATTGGGCTTGCAACATGCAGTGTGACCAAGTTATTACAAGAATTAAAAAAATCTAATGATTAAAAAAGTAATTATTCTCTCTTCATTCATCGCATTCATCTTTTTATTTGATGGATGCGATAATGTAAAAAAACTAAATAAGGTTGATGTTGCTATTGCATTTAATAAGCAAAGCAAGCTGGAATTTCCTTTTGTTGGTCATGGTGTGCAGTGGTCTGCCTACCCTCATGCCGATTCTAAAGATGCAGAGTGGGGCTTTTTAATGACCGATGAAAAATGGAATGAACTTTATAAGCGTTTAGATTTTGTAAATCCAAACATCATAAGAGTCATGGATGTCTCTACATGGCGTTATTATAAAGGGTTAGATAAAAATGGACAACCAATAGTAGATTTTCAAAGTCAAGAAATAAGGAGCCTTTATAAACTTTTAGATTATTGCCAGTCGCGGCACATTAAAGTGCTTTTTGGCGAATGGGGAGCGCCTGGGTTGTGGAATTTAGATGAAACTATCCCGGAAATAGAAAGAGCCGATGATACTCGATGGATTAATATGATTGTAAAATATCTTGAGCATTTAATTCTAGAAAAGGGATATACATGTATTCAATATTATAATTTGGTGAACGAACCAAACGGCTATTGGGCCTCAACAGATGGCGATTGGGAGCAATGGAAGTCTGGGTATATAAAACTTGGCGAAGCCTTCAAACAATCGGAGTTAGATAAATATGTGCAACTTTCGGGACCAGATGCTGTAACGCAATGGGACCATCCAACGCATCCTAAAAAAGCCCACGATTGGGTCTACTCAACAGTAAACGATTTAGATTCTATTACCGGTTTATACGATTTTCATATTTATGCAGATCAAGAGTTAATTAGAAAAGGGGATTTTGTTGCTTATTTAAAGCCTTTTACTTCAGAAATTAATAAAACTAATAAGCCCTTTGTTTTAGGTGAATTAGGAATGAAATATAGCGGTGAGTTAAAAGTAGAAAACAGAAAAAGAGGAGAGGACGATCCATATGCCGGACCAGACGATTCTTCTATGTTTGTTTACGACTATTTTTATGGTGTAGATATGGCAGATGCCGCAATACAAAGTATGCTCGCCGGCGTTGGAGGTACAATTGCTTGGGATTTGGATGATGCGATGCATACAGTAGGGGATTTAGGTGAAAAAAATCAACTAAAAAAATGGGGGATGTGGAATATTTTATCAGAAGAATTTGGTGATTTGGAAGTTGATAAAAAACCGAGACCTTGGTCTTATTCATGGACGTTACTTTGCAATTTATTTCCTCCAGAAGCTTCAATTTACAAGCCAGAATATGTTGTTGTCAACGATAGTGTAAGGTCTGTAGCATCTAGCACAGAAAATCATTTTTCATCTGCTATTGTAAACCAATCTAGCGCTTTAAAGCAAGTAGCTGTAGGTATAAGTGAATTATATTCAAGCAAGATGCCTTTATACTTGTATGAGTATTCAGAAGATAGTAGACCTGTTAATTCGAGTGGTTTTCCTATAGTTTCAAAAACTATAGAGGTAAGCTCAAAACTAGAAGATATTGTTATACCTGTAAAGGCTAACAGTGTTGTTTTTCTAAGTACAATTTTAATTAAATAGAATCTTTTTAAAGGATCAAAATATATTATGGAATATAATTTAGGATATGTAGATATATCAGTTTTAGTTGTTTATTTTATTTTTATTGTTTGGTTTGGTATAAAATCGTCTAAACAAGGAAGTGATTCTACTAACGATTATTTTCTTGCAGGTAGGAACATGACATGGCCTGTAATCGGTTTTTCTCTGTTTGCTGCAAGTATTTCGAGTACTACATTAATTGGTAAAAGTGGAGATGCATATTCAACGGGTATTGCCGTTTTTAATTATGATTTAGTTTCGGTATTAGTCATGGTGTTTTTTGCGATGTTCTTTTTGCCGTTTTATATAAAATCGGGCATTTTTACCATTCCAGAATTTTTGGAAAAACGATTTGATAAACGATCAAGATATTATTTCTCATTTATCACCTTAATGGGGTCTACATTTTTGGATGCTGCTGGTGCTTTGTACGCCGCGTCACTATTAATGAAATTAGTTTTTCCAGCATTATCAATTATGGAATTATCCATAATATTTGCTGTAATAGTTGCTGCGTATACTATTCCTGGAGGCTTATCTGCAGCTATTAAAGTCGATCTTATTCAAGGTATATTATTATTGATAGGAACTTTTATTTTAACCTTTTTAGCCATGCGCAATGGTGGGTTAGAACACCTTAAGGAACTTCTTTTAAGCGATGATATGATGATGAAACTTGTTCGACCAATGGATGATCCTTCAGTGCCGTGGTTAGGGATGATTGTGGGTATTCCTATTTTAGGATTTTATTTTTGGGGAAACAATCAAGTCTTGGTTCAGCGTGTACTTACAGCAAAATCTATAGATCATGGTCGAAAAGGTATTCTTTTAGTTGGCTTTTTAACTGTGTCCTTAATTTTCATAATTATATTCCCGGCAGTTATAGGCAAGCATTTATTTCCAGATTTACCTAAAAATGATATGGTGTATCCTAAGTTAGTTATAGAGCTTATGCCAACAGGTTTATTGGGGTTAATGTTGGCCGCAATGGTAGCTGCTTTAACGTCTACACTAAGTGCATTGTTAAATTCTGTAGCTACTTTATTCACAATGGATTTTTATACAAAATTTAAAAAAGAACCAACTCAAAAAGAGCAAGTTTATGTTGGTAAAATAGTATCTATTATTGTTTTAATATTGGCAGTATTATGGGTGCCTTTTGTATCTAAATTCGATTCATTACTAAAATATTATCAAGAAATGCTAACCTACATTGCACCTCCTGTAGTTGCTGTGTTTTTCTTAGGTGTATTTTGGAAACGTATAAATAGGCATGGCGCGTTTTGGGGATTAATGGGTGGTGCTTTTGCTGCAGTTGCCACAATTGTGGCTAAGGTTGCTTTCAATGTGGAGTTGTTAGGAGAAATTCACTTTTTACTAAAAGTTCCGTTTTACTTTATGTTTAGTGCTGTTATAATAGTTGTGGTTAGTTTGCTTTCTAAACCAGATGTAGAAGCGGATATTAAAGATTTAATCTGGACTAAAAAGATTTATCACGAAGAGTCTAAGGAGCTTATAGGTGTTCCCTTTTATAAGAATTTTAGAGTTTGGAGTCTTGTTTTAATAGCTTTTTGCTTTATAGTTTTGTATATGTATCAATAATTTTAAATCACTTTATTTATTCACAATTATTTAAATTCAAATGCCATGAAAATAAGAATGTTAATAGTTTTTGGAATGCTGTTACTAAGCGCTACAATGTTCTCTCAAGATTCTAATTTTCATATATATTTATGTTTTGGTCAGTCTAATATGGAAGGTTCTGCAACCATAGAAAATCAAGATAAAGTGGCTAACAGTAGGTTTCTAGCGTTGCAACCATTAAATTGTGATAATCTATTAAGAAATAAAAACACTTGGTATCCAGCTATACCTCCTTTATCGCAATGCTATACCGGTTTGTCTCCTGCCGATTATTTTGGAAAAACAATGATTAAGCATCTACCCGACAGCATAAAAGTAGGTGTGGTAAATGTGGCAGTAGGTGGGAGTGATATTCGCTTGTTTGATAAAGCGATTTATAAAAACTATATAAATACGTATCCTGAGGAATGGTTTGCTAAAAAAATAAGAGATTATGGAGGCAACCCGTATCAACATTTTATCAACTTAGCAAAACTAGCTCAAGAAAAAGGTGTTATTAAAGGTATTCTTCTGCATCAAGGAGAAACCAACCAGGATGATAAAAAGTGGCCCGAATATGTAAAGGTAATTTACGATAACATGTTGCAAGACCTTTCTTTGAAAGCTGAGGACGTACCGTTATTAGCAGGGGAGCTCGTTAACGAAGATCAAAAAGGTGTTTGCGCAAGTATGAACCCAATTATTAACACATTACCCAATGTAGTTTCTACGGCTCATGTTATTTCATCTAAAGGCTGTAAAGTAAGAGACGATTATGTGCATTTTAATTCCGCAGGTGTTCGAGAACTAGGAAAACGATATGCTCTTAAAATGCTTGACTTAAAAGGGTATAATGAGGAGAATTTATCAGTTAAATTAAACGTCACTGGTTCTAGTATAAAATATACGGAAGTAATAGATAGTTTACCTGTAAGAAATACACGTTACAGAATAAGAGTACCTAAAAATTGGAATGGAAGACTTATTAGTGATTTCGATTATTATGATGCTTATATACACCCACAATATGAACGTTTATTAAAAGATGGATACGCTTTTTGTGGCCCAAAAAGGCGTACGGATAGACTCGAGAATTACGATCCAGCTCACGAAATTCATGATCTTGTTTCTATTCTAGATATTTTTGAAGACAAATTTGGTAAACCCAAACGAACCATTCAATATGGTTGCTCTGGTGGGGCAAATGTTACCATTGGAATGGCAGAAATACATCCAGACAGAATTGATGGAGCCATTGCCGTAGGCACACCTACAAGTATGTGGATGGCTAATAGTTATTTGGATGCTCTATTCGTGTTAAAAGCGCTTATTGCTCCAGATTTACCAATTGTAGGTTTTCCATTAAAAGACCCTGAAAAAAGTAAAATGCGAGAAGCTTGGAAAAAAGCTATAAAAAAGGCGCAACAAACCTCCGAGGGCAAAGCGCGTATAGCTTTGGCGTTAACTATTGGTCAATGGCCAGCTTGGGGCGGCTATGGACAAGCTTCTTATCCAGAACCAAATGTTCATGATATTGAAAAGCTTCAAGAAAGTATGTTTGATGCCGTTTTAAGAAGGCTTCCGGCTGGAGAATTGGGTGGATATACCATGCTAGAACGTGCAGCAGGTTTGTTAAGTGGTAATCAAGATGTTGATTATGTCTTGTTTTTCAATAACGGAAATCCTCAATATAAAAAAGCTGTAGAAAAACTATATAAGAATGCATCGGTAAGTCTAAAAAACGATTTACAAACTATTAACGCCTTTCCTAGAATAGTTCCAGAGGCGTCTGCTGTAAAATGGTGGAGTTCGCCAGGAAGAACACATGTAGGGGAACCTAAAGTACCTGTTTTTCGTATGCATAATAACGGAGATGGACTAGTAATCCCAGGTATCACAGAGGGGTATGAAACTTTGGTCAAAGAAAATGAATATAGTAGCCTTTTTAGAAGTGCTTATATTCAACGTTGGGGACATTGTGCATATACCGTTTCTGAAACTTTAACAGCCTTCGAAATTTTAAATAAGCGCATAAATACTGGTATTTGGGGCGATACGGATCCAGATGCTTTAAATAAGTTAGCACAATCTTTAGACTCTAATAGTCCCTCTAAATTCTTTGATTATCAAAAACTAAAAAGATATAATCGTATTTGGGTACCATCCGTAGCAGATTTTCAAGGTAATACCAAAGAGTAAATTTAGTCTGCTATGCTCAAAAAAATAAAGTATTTGTAAATAACTTCATTAAAGAATGAGTTTTCAATATTATTTAGTTAGAAGGCTGTAATTATCGAAACTATCTTTACTGTATAAACTAACTCTTTAAAAGATAAGATATGGAATTAAAAATTACACAATTAAGTTGTTTTAAAAAATCTATGCTAAAAAGACTCTCAATAATCGGTTCTTTATTGGTGGTAAACTTAGCATTTAGTCAAACCACTGTGGTTGATTTTGAACTACCTTCAGAATATCAGCATTTGGCATGGGAAGGTACAGCAGAGGTGGTTGCTAACCCTAATTCTAGTGGTATAAATACCTCTTTAAATGTTGGAAAATATACAACACCTTCTGGTAAAGCTTGGGGAAATGCATCTGTAGTTATTATTAATACTCCTTTGCAGTATAAAGACCTTGGTAGTTTAGAATTTAATGTGATTGTACCATCTTCGGTGCAAATGTATGCTAAGTTAGAACTAGATGGCGTTGGAGGTGTAGCAGAGGCTTATGCCACTCCTACAGCTTCTGTTGGTTGGCAAGTAGTTACACTTAATTTTTCTGCTTTAGCTGGCGTAGATGTGGATACGGCTACTTACGATAAATTTACTTTTTTCTTTAATGTGAATGATAATGTTGGAGGTGAAGCATGGTATTTTGATAATATTGTAATTCAAAACACATTAGGTATTGATAATATTGGTTTAGTAAATAAAGGATTTAATGTATACCCTAATCCTGTAAAGGATGTATTATCAGTTAAAGTAAATAGTTCTTTAGAAAGTCATTCAAAATTATCTTTATATACGGTTACAGGGCAATTAATAAAAACATCTCGAGAAGAATCAATTAGTATGGCAGATCTAAAATCGGGAATATATTTACTTTCAATAGAAGACCAAGAAGGTCGTAAAAGCACACAAAAAATTATAAAGCAATAGTTTAGTTTAAGTTTGTTTTGAGCACGAATGCAACTATTAATGTATTCGTGCTTTTTTAATTCATTTAAAATAAAGTATTTTATATTTAGATACTTTCAAAAAAAATAATATTGAAGAAGATGATTAAGTACGTGAAATTAGTGTTGCTATTAATGTGTATTACGGCCTGCAATACGTCTCCAAATTTTATTTCAAAGAAAATAGATTCCAATTGGCAATTTAAGTCTGTTAAGGATACTTTTTGGCTTAATGCAAAAGTTCCCGGTTCTGTTCATACCGATTTAATGCAGCATGGTATTATAGAAAATTCTTTTTATAGATTGAATGAAAAAAAGCAGCAGTGGATTGATAAAAACGACTGGGAATATAAAACAGTGTTCAATATTGATAATGCCATTTTTGATAAAGAAATTATAGAATTAAATTTTAAAGGACTTGATACTTATGCGCATATATACCTAAACGACTCATTGGTTTTAAATACCAATAATATGTTTGTTGGCAATAAATTAGATTGTAAATCACTATTAAAATTAGGAGAAAATAAATTAAAAATTATTTTCGATTCTCCCATTAAAATAGGGCTAGAAAAACGAAAAGAATTGGGGTATGTGCTCCCAAACGCAGTAAATGATCAATCTGAAAATGGAGGCTTAGGTAAAAAGCAAGTGGCCGTATTTAATAGAAAAGCGGGTTATCATTTTGGATGGGATTGGGGCCCTCGATTGGTAACTAGTGGTATTTGGCAAGATATTGAGTTACATGCTTGGGATAAAGCTATTATTAGAGATGTATATATTAAACAAGATTTAATTTCTAAAGATGTGGCATTGCTTAGCACAGAAATAGAGATTCATGCAACAGAAGCATTCAAGACATTGGTAAATATTAAAATTGATTCTGTTTTATCTGTTCAAAAAGAAATTGAACTTACAGAAGGAGTTAATAAAATAAATGTTCCGGTCGAAATTAAAAATCCAGAACTATGGTGGACTAACGGATTGGGAAAACAAAAATTATATCAAGTAGATGTTGAGTTAGGTAAACCTAGAAAAATATTGGCAACGCATACTAATCAAATTGGTTTAAAAACACTTAAGGTGGTTCAAGAAAAAGATAGCATTGGTGAGAGTTTTTATTTTAAGTTAAACGGGCATTCGGTATTTATGAAAGGCGCAAATTATATTCCGCAAGATGTGTTTTTAAATAGAATTTCTCGAGAAGATTACGAAACTGTTGTTAAGAACATGGTTGAGGCTAACTATAACATGGTTCGTGTTTGGGGTGGAGGTATTTATGAGAAAGATGTTTTTTATGATTTATGCGATACATATGGCATTTTAGTTTGGCAAGATTTTATGTTTGCTTGTGCTATGTATCCCGGAGATCAAACTTTTTTAGAGAACGTTAAAGCAGAAGCTATATATAATGTAAAACGTTTAAGAAACCATACTAGCATAGCCTTGTGGTGTGGGAATAATGAGAATTTAATTGCTTGGAAAAATTGGGGATGGATTAATGAACTTTTAAACTCTCAAGGGCAAGATGTTGTAGATACAGTTTGGAAAGGCTATCAAGATGTGTTTCATAATATATTGCCAGAGGTTGTGGCGGAGTTAGATAATGATACTTTTTATTGGGCGTCGTCTCCAACATCGGCAAGGGGAGAAGATTCAAACTTAGCCTCAGGCGATTATCATTATTGGGGTGTTTGGGGACAGCAACAACCGTTTTCAACCTTTAACGAGTTTATCCCTCGTTTTATGTCGGAGTATGGCTTTCAATCATTCCCTGAATTTGAATCGGTTAAAAAATATACAATTAAGGATGATTGGGATATCTATTCCGAAGTAATGAAATCGCACCAACGCTCAAGTATTGGTAATAAAAGTATAGAGCGCTACATGAAATCTTGGTATAAAACACCAAAAGATTTCGAGTCGTTTTTATACGTTAGCCAGTTGTTACAAGCTAAAGGTATGAAAATAGCTATTGAAGCTCACCGAAGAAATATGCCGTATTGTATGGGGTCTTTGTATTGGCAAATTAACGATTGTTGGCCCGTAGCATCATGGTCTACTATAGATTATTATGGGAAGTGGAAAGCGTCGCATTATCAGGTGAAAGATCTTTATAAGCCCGTTAAATCTATGTTTTATGAGAATGAAAAAGATTTAGAGTTACATATTGTATCAGATAACTTAATAAATAAAAAAGGACATCTTAGTATAGAAGTTGTTAATTTTAAAGGAGCGGTTTTAAAGACATTAAAAAGTGATATAAATATTGAGGCAAATACAAGTCATATTTATTTTACTGAAGCTATTAAAACATTATTAAACCATCATAAAAAGGATGATATCTTTATTGTTGCAAAGTTGTTGGACGACAAACACGCTATGTTCGATGAAAGCTTATTCTTTTTTAAGCCGCCAAGTAAATTAAAATTAACACAACCAACATTTAATTATACTATAATTAAACAAGAAGAAAATAAGTTTTTACTAGAAATAGCTACCGATGTTTTAGCTAAAGATGTGAGGTTTTCCACAGCAATACATGGACGGTTTTCCAAGAACTATTTTGATATGGTTCCTAATGAAACATATACCGTTTATTTTAATTCAGAAGAACCTATAAATATTGAGAAATTTAAAGAAGATTTAAACATCATGTCTCTAGTCAATTCTTATTAATGGTAGTGGCATCAAACTAAATTATAAATAAAAATTAACGTCATCTCTAGCTCAATGCTAATGTTTACTTTTTATCATATATTTTTTTGCATTTGGCTTTATAGAAATGCATTTATGTTTCAAACTCCGTAAAGAGTTAAATAATGTACTTGTTACTGATAAATCCTTTTTCTTTTTTTAATTTTGAGAAAATCATTTTTTTAAGATACATCTTAAAGTAGATAGTCATTTTCCTTAAAATATAGTATGTCAGTTAAAATACCGTTTTTTATTCTCCTAAGTTTTGTAATTATAGCTTGTAAACCTTCATTTGAAGAACCAATTATTTCATTAGAGTCTTATAAAATTGAAGAAGGTTTTGAGCTAAAAGTTGTAGCGTCAGAACCGCTTTTAGGCTCTCCAGTAGCTATTGATTTTGATACAAAAGGTAGAATTTGGGTTGCCGAAATGACGGGGTTTATGCGCGATATAGATGGTAGTGGAGAAAATGAGCCTACAGGAAGCATAAAAATTCTGGAAGATTTGGATCATGATGGTGTTATGGATCATCAAAAACCATTTTTGGAAAACTTAGTGATGCCAAGAGCTTTGGCACTGGTATATGGTGGTTTGCTGTATGCGGAGCCACCTAATTTATGGTTTGTTAATATTGATAATGATAAGCCGGCAAAGCGCGTTTTAGTAGATTCTCTATATGCGCCTGAAGGAAATCCTGAGCACCAGCCCAATGGATTAAAGTTAAATATAGATAACTGGATTTATAATGCTAATTCAACCATACGATATCAGAAAAAAGAGGGCGTTTGGATAAAAGAACCCACGCATTTTAGAGGGCAATGGGGAATTACTCATGATAATTTTGGTAGATTGTATAGTAATAGTAATTCGGTACAGATTTCAGGTGATTATGTGTTGCCCAATAGATCTATTAGAAACCAATACTACAAACCCAAAAGTAGCAATTATAAACCTTTAACAACTAACCAGCGTGTGTATCCATTGCATCCCACATTGGTTAATAGAGGTTATGCCGCTGGGCAATTAACAAAAGATAGCCTGGTAAAAAATGTAACATCCGCATGTGGACCACTTATTTATCGAGGTGATTTATTTCCTGAAGACTATATAGAAAATGCTTTTGTTTGTGTACCAGAAGGCAATGTAGTAAAACGAAATATTTTAGCTTTTAAAGGCGATTCTATAAGCGCCACACAAGCTTGGAATGATAAGGAGTTTTTGGCATCTACCGATGAAGGTTTTAGACCAGTAAATTTATCTAATAGTCCCGATGGTAGCATGCACATTGTAGATATGCACCGCGGAGTTATTCAACATATTACATATTTAAGTCCATATTTACGTGAGAAAGCACAAGAGAAAAAGCTTGATACCATGATTAATTTTGGGCGTATTCTAAAGGTAGAAAGCAAAGATCAAAAAGCATTAGATATCCCAGATTTAAGTACGTTTTCTGGGAATGAGTTAGTTGAAGTTCTAAAAAGTGAAAATGGGTGGTTACGCGATCGTGCACAGCATTTTTTAATTTATAAAAAGCAAAGTGAAGCTATACCCGCATTAAAGTTATTAGCTGGAAACACTAAATTCCCATGGTCTCAAATACATGCATTATACGCTTTAAAAGGTTTAGAGGCTTTAACCGCACCATTATTGAACAACGTTGCTAAAGTAAGTAATGCTGAGGTTAGTGCGCATGCCATTGTATTGCTAGATGCTTTTGTCTCTAAAGAATATGTAGCTTTAGTACACAAACTTTTTTCAGAATTAATGAGTCGAAAAGACAAAGGTATCGACTTGTATTTAAGTGGTTCTATAGGTTTATGGCAGCAAGTATCTCCAACAGGTTTTGATGGTTTATTAAAAGAGTTACTCAATACATATAAAAACAATCCGGTTTTTAACGATGCTTTTTTAAGTGGTTTTGGCACTTTATCAAATAACCAATTAACAGATGTCAATACACAAATTGAGAAAGAAAACACTGCATTATCTAGTTTGATTTTAGCAACGTTAAAGAATAAGGAGAAGGATAAAAAGAATGGAATTTTTGCAATGAAACCTAGAAGTGCAGACCCTAGAACGAAAGGCGCTAAATTATTTAGACAATTATGTGCTGCTTGTCATGGTATTGGAGGTGAAGGTATAGAAGGTTTGGCTCCACCACTTTTAGATTCAGAGTATACTAAAAAACCAGAAAGTATCGGTTTAATTGTGCTACACGGCGTTAAAGGGCCAATTCACGTAAATGGTAATTTGTATAACATGAATAATATTATGCCAGGATTCATGAATAATCCGGCTATTTCTGATAGTGATATAGCCGATGTTGTCGCTTATGTAACAAGTGCTTTTTCTGATAGTCCTAGAAAAATTGATTCTGAAGAAATAAAAAAGCTTCGAGATAGAACTCCAAAAAGTGGCTCGGAATATACTGAAGATGAGTTACAAGCTTTTATTAATGGTTTAGATTAGGCATGTTTTTATTAAAAGGTTTATAAGCTTTTTTTTGTAAGTAAATTTATATATTAGCATAAATCGTTAATACTTTTAATGTAAAATATTTTCAACATTCAGAACTAAATAATGACATGATGAATTTTAAAATGTATAAATTATATTTAATAGTTTTATTTCCGCTTTTCATGTTTTCTCAAAAAACAGAAGCACCTATTACATGGATAGATAAAAATGAAAACGAAAACTATGTTGCAAGGCACGAATGCTCATTTGTACAAATTGGGGATAAATTTATGCTATTTGGTGGGCGAGAATCTGCACAAAGGATAGATATATACGATTACTATACAAATACTTGGAGTACAGGAAAAAAGGCACCAAAGGAGTTTAATCATTTTCAAGCCACAGCATATCAAGGTTTCATTTGGGTTGTTGGAGCATTTAAAACTAATAGTTTTCCAAGAGAGATACCCGAAGAGTATATTTGGCTTTATTTTCCGCCTACAAATAGTTGGATTAAAGGTCCAGAGATACCCGAAAATAGAAGGCGTGGAGGTGCAGGTTTGGCTGTGTATCAAAACAAGTTTTATATTATTGGAGGGAATACTATTGGTCACGACGGCGGTTATGTGAACTGGTTTGATGAGTATAATCCTGAAGCTAATACTTGGACTATTTTAGAAGATGCTTCACAGCAGCGAGATCATTTTTCTGCGGCAATTATTGGTAAAAACTTATATGCTGCTGGAGGTAGAAAGTCTGGTGGTGCAGGTGGGGTGTTTTCCCCATTACCAGCAATTGTTGATGTTTATAATTTTGATTCTAAAACTTGGTCAAAATTAGAGGCCAATTTACCAACACCCCGAGCGGCACCTGGTGTAATAGTTTACAATAATGAGTTGCTGGTTATTGGTGGTGAAGGTGAACAACGTGGCCCTGCATATAAACTTGTAGAGGCTTATAATCCTGAAACGGGCGAATGGACGCGTAAAACAGATATGAAATATGCGAGACACGGAACTCAAGCTATTTTATCTGGTAATGGTGTTTATATCGCTGCAGGGTCGCCTGTACAAGGTGGCGGCAGGCAAAGAAACATGGAAGTATATGGTGAGGATAATGCGCAAGGTATAGCGCTTGTAGGATCTAAACTAGCTGCACAACGTAAGGTTAAAATAGCGAAAGGAGAAACTACAACCATAAAACTAAATAATATAGGAGGTAATACAGGCGTCTTTATTAGTGAGGTTACATTAGGAGGAGCACACGGAAACGAGTTCGAGGTAGATTCTGTAATTGAAAATACTTTAGTCAGAATGGGGGAAGAGGTTTCAATTAAAATCAGTCATTTAGGTGAAGTAAGAAAGCAAAAAGCCTTTTTGAAAATTGTATATAATGGAGACCAAGAATTGATAATAAATTTAACGAGTAAATAATTTTTCAGGATTGTTGAAAAAAATTAATGGGCATATTACGCTCTCATTTCAACGACTTTACTAATGTTATACAAAATCCTTTTTTTTCAAACTTATTCTAAATAAAATAATATAACCACCAAAAACTAAACCCATGAAAACTAAATTATTACTAATTACCATTTTTATAGTAAACATCACATTTGCAGATTCTATAGAACGTCCGGTTTTTAATAAAAAGAAAGACATTTTAATCGCCCAATTTGATAGTAAACCGGATCCGGATGATATTCATGCGCAAGCTGCTTTAGGTTCTATGTTGTTACACAAAGATTTAAAAGGAGTAAAATATTATGCTGTAGCAGGAGCAATAGGTGTACAAAAAGGGAAATATATAGATTCTCAAAACTTGTTTAATATGGCATTTGGGAAAAAATGGACGGATGCCCATAAGGATTGGCAAGGATCTGTGAAAAATATTTTAAATAAAGTTCTGCCAGTATTACAAAAAGGAGGTAAGGTTTGGGTTCAAGAGGCTGGACAATCTAACATAACGGCAGACTGGATTGCAGAAGCATTGAAAGTTATTTCAGCAGAAACGGTGAAATCTAATGTAATAGTAGTACAGCATAGTAATTGGAATGAAAAACAAACGGATGGTGTAGACTTAGCATATGTTAAGGAGAAATCTAATTATTTTGCGCTTGATGATGGAAATGCGCCAATGGATGGTAAGCGTGGAGAGCGCGGGCCACATTCCACGCCCGAATATAGAGCTAAAGACATTAAATGGATGGAGTTAGCAAAATTATCCGAAAATAAAAAAGCAAGAAAATTATGGATTGAGGCCGATAGAGTAATTACAGAAATGTTTCCTAAGGGATTTCCCGAGGAGTGGTCTTTTATCCATTTTAACGGCGTAGATTATTCGGATTGTGTAGAAAATTGGTGGATATTTAATATTGGAAATAAAGCAGATAGCACTACTAAATTTTGGAGTCGCTATATTACGCAATAGCTGTTGTTATCTTTCAGATATGAGTGCTGAATTAACCTTTTATATTTGTTGGCAATAATATGGAAAGACTCAGACGAAATTGGAAATGGTTGGTTGGGATTGGGATTTTCCTTCTCATCTATGAAATTCTCGTTCCTTATCAATATAATTTCTATTTAGAAAGAGATTTGATTGACTTTGAGCTGACTGATACGCTAATCATTATCGGAATTGTTTTTCTGATTTCTATTTTCGTTTTTTACAGGTTTTTATCAATCGAAAATGACATAACGCTCAGAATAATGAAGACTGTCGCTTTTTCTGTATTTATGGGATTGGTATATTTTATCTGGATTCAAAGCATTATAATTGCTTCTGGCTTATTTATAAACCGAATAACCAGTACCGATAACGTGACGGAACGTTTTGAAATCGTTTACGTTATGAAAAACGGAGAAGCTGGAATTAGGTCACTAGAAGACCAATATTTTGAAAGAACTGAAAACAAATTTGTGCAATCTGACTTTAATAAAATAAAAGAAGGAGACACAATAAAGATAGATTTTCAAAAAGGTGTTTTTGGAAAAAAGTATTTGAATTCTGGAAAAATAAACATCGTAGAATAGAATACTACTGCCAACACCGTATAAAAATAATTGCTATCTTAAGCTTAAACAAAAGTCGTTGCGTGTTTGTAACGTCTTATTTTCCTTAGGAAAACCCTCGCACACAAATACACAATTTTCCAGATACATAAACCGTTTACCAAAATTTAAAACAGAACTATGAACTTAGAACAGAATAAAAAAAATGCAATAGCATTCTATAAGACAGCTTATGAAGGAAACCCCAAAAATGCAATAGAACAATATGTTGGAAAGGAGTATATTCAACACAACCCAGATGTTGCAGACGGTACTCAAGGATTTATTAATTATTTTGAAAGGATGCAAGAAGAATACCCTGAAAAATCTATTGAATTTGTAAGATGTATTGCTGAAGAAAATTTGGTCGCACTGCATACGCATCAAACATGGCCTGGTAATGACGAGTATATTACAATGGATTTTTTTAGATTTGATGAAAACGGGAAGATATGTGAACATTGGGATTCAATTCAACAAATTCCTAAAGACTCGGCAAATCCGAATAAAATGTACTAATTAGAAACCATTTGCTAAACTGTATATAGTAAATTGGTCTTGCTTTGGCTTACAAAAGTTTAATACTATTTATAAACAACGCAAACCTGAAAAGCTTACCAACTTCACTTTTGAGAACACCGGGAAAAAGGAAATTCTGAAACGAGTAAGATTATTCAAGGCAAATATGTTTGCTGTGTGATAAGCACCAAAAAATGTAACACTAGATAAAAATAATTTAGGCAACGTGCTTACTCAAATGGCTTTATATTTTTGTTACGCCAGATTTTTCTGCAGAAAATCTGGGTACATGTACACGCAACCTTTAAGGAATATTGGCATCTTGTAAAAAAACACAAAATGAAATATAAATACTATCTAATACCAATTTTACTGTTTTTTATCGCTTGTGATAAAACGGATGAACCAATTACCGCTGACGAGTATTTAATCGCTGGAAAATGGGAGCAGACCAAAGCATATATAAGTGCAGGCGGACCTCAATTTTGGGTAGATGTTGATAATGGAGAGGAAATTGAATTTTTTGAAAACGGAACATTTTCGTCAAATCGATTTAGTGAATGTATTACTGGCGATTTTTCGATAGTAGAAAACATTTTGTTTTTAAAGTATAATTGTACTGAATTTAGTACAGAGGCTGAAAACGAAGATGGTTTTATAACCTATAAGTTGGAATTTTTTTTAGATTATTTTATTCTAACACCAACTAGTGGGCCAATTTGTATTGAAGGTTGTAGTTCAAAATATCAAGCTAAAACTTAGCGTTTAGTGATATAGTAATTAACATTTTATTGCCAATTATTTACTTTTTCATTTATTAATTTTGAAAGTTTCTCTGCACCAATATCTGATAAATGGTCTGCGTCGTAAAAATCTTTAGCATCAAATCGATCATCTTTCAATAAATTTAAATAGTTGCAGTTTTTGTTTTTAAGATCTAAGGTTTCGGCTTTTTTTATGGTCACGTTTAACTGCTCTTTATCTAAATTTTGACAATATGTTTCAAAGGCAGGTGTTGTTAATAATAATAATCTAATATTTCTATTATTACACCAGGCTACAATTTCATTTATGGTTATGGTATTAGCATTAAAAACAAGTTTGTAATTAGGTTTATTTATGTAAGTGTTTACACGTGCTCTTGGCTCGCCTGATTTAATTAAATCTTTTGCATTTTCAGATGTAAAGTTAGAACCCCAACCTAATTTTGTAGAAGTAATCGATGGTTTATCCAAGATGTAATAATCAATTAATCTTTTTAAATTAGTTTTAACGGGTAAACTAAGTATTTCGGTGTGATTAATGAAAGACTTTGCCGTGTCCATGTCAAAATAAATTATATAATTTTTTATGCGCCAAAATTCCTCAGTTGCTTCTAGTTTTTCATAAAAGCTAAAGTATGAAATAGGTAAAATAATAGTTTTAAGTTTCTTAAATTTCGATTGGTATTTTTTCAAAATTTCATAATCGTAATCTAATGTTTGAGAAATATAACCAGCATTAAAGGTATTACTCGAAAAAAAAGTTGGGTTCAAACCATAATAGGAATGAGAACTTCCTAAAATTAAAGTTTCAATGTTATTGGAGCCTTTGTTTAAAAATTCTTTCTTTAAAACATAGTCGTTTGGTATCGCTCTCAAAAGAACTTCCATTATTAAAGCTATAGCTAAGAAGGGCAGAGCAATAGATACAATTTTAATTAAGAATTTCTTCATGTTTTAGACTGCCAAGTAAATATATTGATGCTCATTTTTTCCAAATTAAAATAGTGTCATGCTAGAGTTAGTGTACATGTTATAGCTTAATGCTTTTTTTCTTGTTAATGTGCAGTGCTGCACATAAAGGGGGATTTGTTTGCTTTTTGTACAATTCGCTTTATCTCTATTTCACTCTATGCAACCAATATACTTACTTTCTTGCAAATGGTCTATAGGATTACTAAGATCTATAAATTTGGTTGGTTAGGTATAGAGGAGTTTGTAAACAGTTTAAAGTTAAAACGAAAAAAAAATCACAACAATGACTGCTATGAGTAATTGTTGTGATTTTTTGTATCGGAAAGTTAATTTATAACTCTAGTCTTTAGCAACGCCTTTAGCAGTGTGTTTTTTCATTCGCCATGTTTTAAAACCTCTAATATATTGGTAGTCTGAGTTTTTATATTCATGTGTTAACCCCCAACGTAATATTTCAGTTGGTTCTTTTTCGTTGTCTGCAGTTCTATCTAAACCAATGGCGTGTGGTGCACCTTTAACAACGCCTTTAATTTCAAAATTAATACCATCTGGAGCCCATTGTACGGTATTTTTCTCTGGACCATCTGTAGTTATTAATGCTGCTATACCACCATTATAAGGCCAAACACAAATTTCATGGCCACTATTAGAAATAGGGTTGTAAGGCGATTTTACATAAGGACCTTTTGGGTTATCTGCAATGGCAACACCATGTCTAATTTGGCGCCCACCAAAGGTAATAGCTTCACCCATTTGCTCGCCTTTGTAGTATAAGTAAAATTTGCCTTTATAAGGAATAATGCATGGGTCGTGTACTTTATGACTATCAAAATCGCCTTTCTTTTCTACCGCAAATCGATCTTGTTTTTCTCCTTTCCAAATTCCATTATCAGCTGGGCTTAAAATAGGAGCTTCACTTTTAGTCCACGGTCCATTTGGGGATTTAGACCAAGCTAAACCTACTTGGTTTTTTACACGAACACTATATGGGTTTTTAACCGTTTGGTAACATAAATAATAGGTGTCTTCATGTTTCATGATTTCTACGGTAAATACCGAGCGATCATCATAGGCACCCGCTTCGCCTCTAGGTACAGCTAAACCTTCTTCTTTCCATGTTATACCGTCTTCAGAAGTTGCATACCAAATATCGCAACGGTCCCATGGGAAAACTTTATCTTTTACAACGTCGCCACCAAAACCTTGGGAAGGACCAGTACTACGGCTATACCAAACGTAGTATTTTCCATTTTCTTTAATTAATGCACTCGGGTCTCTTCTAACTACACCTTCTTCATAAGCTAAATCGCCTTTTAAATCGAAAACATTATATTCAAAAAACCATTCATTACCTAAATCTGTTGGCCATTTTAAAGCACGTTTTGAAGCTGCACTTAAATGGTCTTTATTTGTGATACCCAAAAAATCTTGTTGCTCATCTGTGATTTCAATTTTGGTTTCAGTAACCTCTTGTTTTTTTTCCATGGTATTACACGAAATTAGCTGTATTGCTATTACTGCTGTTAAAATATATTTTATTTTGTTCATTGTATTTTATTTTTAATTTATGAAATTAAGCTAATGTATTTGAATATGCGATGATAATAATACCTACCACCATTAATGATAATCCCAAGTATAATGAGTTTTTTGCTTTTGCTGAAGCTTTTATCCATTCTTTTGTTATTAAGCCACTTACAATTGCGGTTAAAACACAAGCTGTATTAAAAATGGCATATCCAACACTGCCGCCTAGTTCTTTTCCTAGTTTAAAAGCAGCGTAAGCAAACACCACAGAGGCTGCAAAGTTAAAAACGCCCATAATGGTGGTTAGCAAAATGTTTTTACCTAAATGAGGTGTTTTAAATTTGCTCCATAATTTTTTTGATGATAACTGCTGAACAAAGTAAACAGCAATTGCAACGCCTCCAGACATGTATATAACGTACATTACTGCAATGGCACTTTTCCAAGATGCATTGCCTTGCGCTTGTGATGCTTGGTCTATAATTTCCGATCCGTAAGAAGTAGCAAAACTAAAACCTGTAGCTAATAAACCTCCCACAATGGCAATTAAAATTCCTGTAACCATGGAACCTCCTTTTTTGTCTTCTGCAGTCGCTGCTCCGTCTTCATCTTTTTGACGTAAAATACCAGCACGACCATTAGCCATAACGCCAAGAAGTACTACTACTAAACCTCCTAAAATAGTTAAGAAAACATTGGTTGCTGGAATACCGCCTACAAAAAATGGTATTAAAGAACCAACCAAAATAACGGTTCCAATAAATATTGAGAAGCCTAATGATAAACCAATATAATTAATAGCTTTTCCCCACATCATGGCTCCAATACCCCAAAGTATACTAGATATAATCATACCAATTAAAACATTGCTCGGTATTGCTGCTAATACGTCGGCAAAACCATCAATTAATAAAAATGCGGCAATATTTGGTACCACAAAAGTATTTATGGCGAAAAACATGCTCCATGTATTTTCGAATTCAAAATCTTTGGTGAATTTTTCCGGTAGGGCATATAAGCCTAATAATAATCCTGCAATTATTGCAAATAAAACTCCTGTTATCATAAATATTTTAATTTAGGTTAGTTGTGTTTTTATTACCATCCAAATTTAAAGATGGTTGTACTTTTAAATTCTTCGCCTGCTTTAGTTATCGATTTTGGTGAATTTTCAATGTTTGGTCCGTTTTGGTAACGATGTGTTTCACAGCAAAAACCGCGATATTTTCCATATTGTTCGCCATTTTCTCTCTTTATTTCGTCGGATGTATATTTACCTGTGTATAAAAGCATGCAGGGTTCTGTTGATAGAACTGTTAAGGAACGACCAGATTCTTCAGAAGTAATTTTGGCCACTTCTTGTAGTTTAAAATTAGGATTATCAAACACATAAAAATGCTCGAAACCATCATTCATTGCGGTGTGTACATCTCCAATTGTTTTTCCTTTTGATAAATCGTCAACTTCACCTTCAATTGTTGCAATTTCTCCTGTGGCAGCACCAGTTTCATCCATTTTATGCCTTTTTGTTGTGTTTACTCTGGCATTATGGTTTTCAACATTAGAAGAAAAAGCATTTAAATTAAAATAGGTGTGATTTGTTAAAGCGAGTGGTGTATCCTGATCTGGAGTGGCACTGTAATCAATTTTTAATTCGTTATCTGAAGTTAATGTGAATGTCACGGAAACGGCTATATTTCCTGGGAATCCTTCTTCTAAATCTTTACTGTAAAGCGACATTTTAACTGTGTTGTCAACAGTTTCGGCTTTCCAAATTCGTTTATCGAATCCAACCACGCCTCCATGAAGGTTATTTTCTCCACAATTTTTTGATAACTGATATTTTTTACCGTTTAAAGTAAATTTAGCATCTTTTATTTGCGAGCAATATCTGCCAATAGTTCCACCAAAATAAGGAGAGTTTTCTACATATTCTTTTCCGAAATAACCATCTAAAGTATCAAATCCGCAGGCAATATTTTGGATGTTTCCATTACTGTTTGGTACTTTTATTGAAGTAATAGTTGCTCCATAGTTCGTTATTTTTATTTCGATGCCATTTTCATTTTTTAATGAAAACTGTTTAATATCTTCTCCCAGATAATTTCCGAAAATTGAAATTGTTGCACTCATATGGTTGTATTTAGTTTTAGTTTGTGGTTTAGTATCTATTTAGCTTCGTATGGCGCTAATTTTTCCCAATCGAAAATAACGCCAACACCAGGGTAATCTGGAGCTACCGCTCTGTAATTCTCAACAACCAAAGGTCTTGTTGTATATTCATCAATAGGGAAACTATGTACTTCTAACCAACCAGAATTTGGTTGTGCGGATACTAAGCTTACATGTAATTCTTGCATGCCGTGAGAACATGCAGGAATACCATGTTTGTCTGCTAATCTTGCCGCTGCTAGCCAACCTGTAACGCCACCACAATTGGAAGCATCGGGTTGAACAAACGATAGTTTTGCTTGATCGAAGGCGTATTGAAATTCATGAATGGTATGTAAATTTTCTCCCATAGCTAACGGGAAACCTGTTTTATCAACAATCTCTCCAAAACCTTTATAGTTATCTGGAATAATTGGTTCTTCAAACCAAGTAATATTATAGGGTTTAAAGCCTTCAATAGCTTTAATTGCTTTTTCAACAGTCATGGAGTAGTTGGCGTCTACCATAAAAGTCACATCAGGACCAATATATTCTCTAACAGCTTTAATACGATCTAAATCTTCTTGAAGGTTTTCGCGACCTATTTTTATTTTAACAGCATTAAAACCTTTGGCTAAGTAGCCTTCCATATTCTTTAAAAGCTTTTCTATAGGGAACATTAAATCTATACCTCCACAATAAGCTTTACATGTATTACTTGTGCCTCCAGCCATTTTCCATAGCGGTTGTCCTGCTTTTTTACATTTAATATCCCACAAGGCAATATCTACTGTAGAAATAGCAAAGGATGCAATACCACCACGGCCTACATAGTGAACGTGCCACTCTAAAAAATCGTAAATACCATCAATATCGGTACCTTCTTTACCAACTAAAACATTGGCAAAATCGTGCTCAATCATGGCTTTTATAGCATACCCCCCTTTTCCTCCGGTATAGGTGTATCCTGTGCCTTCACTACCATCTTCCAAGGTAATTGTTGTAGTTATCAGTTCAAAATGATAATGGTCGCCATGTTTAGCATCCGACATTACTTCGGGTAATGGTACCGTAAATAGGCGAACATCTACTTTTGATATTTTTGTACTCATACTATAATTTTTATTTTAATTTAATTATGGTTTCAATAGGTTTTGCAGAACCTAATTCAATACTTCTTTTACTCGGCAAGGCGTTTGAAATTATTATTTTATAAGTGCCTTTCATCCAAACTTTTTCACCTTCTAAATTAATTTGGTTTAGTTGTTCTGTATTAAACCTAAAGTCTACTTTTTTTGTTTCTCCGGCTTTCAGGGATATTCTTTCAAATCCTTTTAATGAATACATCGGCAGATAGCCAGGTCCATCTATTGGGACTAAATAGGCTTGTACAACCTCCTCAAAATCCTTTTTTCCGTTGTTTTTTACATCTACTGAAATGTTTAATTCATTACCTTCTTTTACACTTTTAGTGTTTGAAGTGATATTACTAAACTCTGATGACGTGTATGATAGCCCAAAACCAAAAGGATACATGGGCTCTTTTGTCATGTATTTGTATGTTCTGCCTTTCATATTATAATCATCAAAAGCAGGTAGTTGCTCAACATTTTTCGGAAAAGTAATTGGTAAGTGTCCAGAAGGAGCAACGTCACCAAATAGCACATCGGCAACAGCATTACCACCTTGTTCTCCAGGATACCACATGCAAACAACGGCATCAACAAGCGGCTCAACTTCTTCTAAAGAAACAGGGCTTCCAGTGCCTAAAACCAAAATAATAGGCCCTTTTTTGTGCTCACAAAGTTCTTTTATGTAGTCTATTTGGCTTTGTGGAAGTTTTAAATCTTTTCGATCGCCTTTGTGTTCCGATGCTATGGCATCGACCTCTTCTCCTTCAATTTCATTTGAAATACCTACAACCACAATAGTCGCTTCTACTTGCCCAGCTACTTTAGGAGCCCAGTTTAAAGGATTTAAATTTTTGTTAAAAGGCAAAACGCCTTGTCTATAATTTAATGAAGTTCCTAATGAAACTTTATCGGTTACACCTTCTAAAACAGTTACTAAATTGGCAGACATACCGTAGTAATTCGCCATTAAAATATTGCTTGAAGAAGAAAACGGACCTGTGATATATAAAGTTTTTATATTTTTATCTAGAGGTAATATATTGTCTTTGTTTTTTAAAAGCACAATAGATTGTTGGGCCACTTTTCGTGCTAAATCTTTATGCTCATCAGAGTTTATAACTTCTGATGTTACATTGTTAAACGGATTGCTTTCTGCTTTATCAAAGAAGCCTAGTTTAAAACGAATTAAGAAAAGTTGTTTTAAACGCTCATTTACAAGTTCTTCAGTTATTAAATTTTGGTCAATAGCAGATTGAATATTTTGATATACCCAACCGCAATTTAAATTTACGCCCGCATTCATGGCTAAAGCCACAGCTTCTTCAACTGTTTTAGCTTTTTTGTGTCCTTTTAAAATATCACCTAAAGCACCACAATCTGAAACAATATAGCCGTTAAAACCCCATTGTTTTTTTAATAATTCATCTAGTAAAAACTCACTACTACACGATGGATCTCCATAAACAGCGTTGTACGCACCCATTACACCTTGTACATTACCTTCTTTTACTAGGGCTTCAAAAGCGGGCAAGTATGTTTCGTATAAGTCTAATTTTGATGGGGATGCATTAAAAGAATGTCTTAATTCTTCGGGTCCAGAATGTACTGCAAAATGTTTTGCACACGCCGTAGCTTTAAAATATTTTGAATCGTTGCCTTGTAAACCTTTTACATAGGCTACTCCAATTTTAGATGTTAAAAAAGGATCTTCGCCATAAGTTTCTTGGCCACGTCCCCAACGCGGATCTCTAAAGATGTTTACGTTTGGCGACCAAAACGTTAATCCTGCATACAAGCCTTTATTATTCATGGCCTGAGCAATTTTGAATTTAGCTCTTCCTTCGTCTGAAATAGCTGTAGTCATTTCTTGAATTAAATCAGGATTAAAGGTTGCTCCCATGGCAATACCTTGCGGAAAAATAGTTGCTTTTCCGTTACGCGCTATACCATGAAGTGACTCGTTCCACCAGTTGTATTCTGGAACGCCTAGTCTTGGGACGGCCGGTGTTTCATTTAAAAATTGAGCTACTTTTTCTTTTAAAGTCATAGCCTCAATTAACAAATCGGCTCTTTCTTCAAAAGGTAAAGTTTCATCAAACCATTTATAGTTATTCTGAGCATAGCTTTGCAAGGCTATACTAAATATCATAAAAAGATTTAATATGGATATCTTCATGTGTTGTATATTAAAAATAAACATGAGTTGACTTTGGATTGCTTAAAATCAACTCATGTTACTTATTAGGCTTTATGTTTGATATAAAATGTTTTCTTTTCCATGTATTGTTCAAAACCATATTTACCATCTTCACCACCAGAACCAGATAATTTGTAACCGTTATGGAAACCTTGGTGTTGCTCACCATGACCTCTATTTACATAAATTTCACCGTATTCTAACTCATCATTGCATTTCATGATGGTATTCATGTCATTTGTGAAAACCATAGCAGCTAAACCATATTCGCAATCGTTAGCATACCCAATAACTTCTTCAAAAGTTTTGAATTTCAAAACAGGTAATATTGGGCCGAATGACTCTTCGTGAACAATAGTCATATTTTGAGTTACATTTGTTAGTACCGTTGGCTCAAACCAATAGCCTTTTTCAAATCCAGAACCCGTTGGTCTTTTTCCTCCCGTTGCAATAGTTGCACCTTCTTTGACACTTACTTCTACTAAATGTTCCATATGCTTTAACTCTGCAGCATTTACTTTTGGTCCCATATCTGTTTCTTCTAACATTGGGTCGCCAACTTTAATGTTTTTAGTAGCAGCTATAAATTTTTCCATAAAGGTGTCATAGATATCTTCATGCACATACATACGTTCATTACAAGTACAAACTTGTCCGCAATTATCGAAACGAGAATGTAATGCAGATGCTACTGCAGCATCAATATCGGCATCTTCAAATACGATAAAAGGTGCTTTTCCACCTAGCTCTAGTTGCACATGTGTTAAGTTTTGCGCCGCGTTTCTAGCAATTTGTTGTCCAACAGGGGTAGAGCCCGTCATGGTTACCATTTTACAAATAGGACTCTCGACTAAAGCATTACCCATAGCGCGACCCGGACCTGTTAAAATATTTATTACACCTGCAGGAATACCTACTTTTTGTGCTAAATAGCCAAGTTCTAAAGTCGCTAAAGGAGTTTCGGAAGTTGGTTTTATTACAATACTATTTCCTGCTACTAAAGCAGGACCTAATTTACGTCCTGCCAAGGCCAATGGAAAGTTCCATGCTGTAATGGCTACTACAACTCCGCGAGGTACTTTTTGAATCCAAATTTGCTCGTTCGGGTTATCTGAAGGAATAATATCACCCTCAATTCTTCTTGCTCCTTCGCAGGCATATTCGATAAAAGAGGCAGTAACAGCAACTTCAAAACGAGCTACTTTTAATAGTTTACCTTGTTCTTTTACTAATAGTTGAGCTAAATGCTCTGTGTTAGCTTTAATTTCATCAGCTAATTTATATAGCAATTCTGCTCTTGATCGAGCTGGTAATTTTTTCCATTCTTTTTGTGCTTTGTCAGCAGCTTCAAGTGCTTCTAGAGCTTCTGCTGCAGTACCGTTTTGAACACGTGCTACTATTTCTTCCGTAGAAGGGTTTACAATATCAATGGTATCACCAGAAGTTGAAGTTCTCCATTCTCCATTAATAAATAATTGGTATTCTTTAATTTCTGCCATTTTAGTTTGATTTTTATTGTTTTTTAGTTTTAAATCCTCGTGCTATAATTGTATCCGTTTTACTTTGATATTCTTCACCGTTTTCTCCAGTTAGTTTATCAAAAAACTGATTGTAATTTGAATATTTGTACAATGCATTTCTTTTTCTAATTTCATTACCCATAGCTTTAAACTCTTTTGCAGCCTGATTATGATCGCCTATTAAAAGCATATATTTATTAATAGAAATGATTTGTCCTTTTTTATCTTTTAATTCTAAATTTATGTAGAAGTTGTTTTTGACTTTCTTTAAAACATCGGTATTTAAATCGAACCATTTTTTAGAACTGTTTTCTTCTATTTTATCTATTTTAAATGACCCTTTATCTAATACTGCCTCATTATCATTGGTTATGGTGTAATTTGCAGATAGGTTGTCATAGGCTTTGTGAAAATCGTTCACAATCCAAATTTTACCTTTAAACGTCTCGTTGTTTAACCATCTGCGTTTATCAAATTGAAGGTTAATTAAAACGGGTTGATATGCCGTTTTTACATAATTGTATGAACGTTTTGTTTTTTGATAATTATCAACAATACCCCATTTCATGTCGGGCCAATAGGTAATAAAATGACAAAGCGCAATACCACTTGTTTTTGGTTTATTTCTTCTGAAATGCTCTATGGAAAGTTGAAAAATTATCCCTTGTGCGTCTTGTGTTGCATCAACAAATTCTTGAAGTGATTCTGTTTTTTCGCTTCCGAAGGTGTCAAAATTTTGTGCTCTCAATCGATCTAAATCGGCCCAATGATGTCCCCAGCTTGGTCCAGGAGGCCACATTTCATTTTCAGGAATAAATTTCTTTAAGCTTTCTACATTTGGAACCGAGGTAATAGCTAATTCTGGAACTATAGGGAAATCTAATTTTGCATACCAGTCTTCCATAGGCGCATGGCCCATGTTATAAAAATAGGCGAGTGCATGTACGGCTTCTTTAGTTTTATAACCAGCCTCTTGAGAGGCTTCGCATGTTAATGGAGAGTCTGGAACATAAGGTAAATCTACCTGCTCTTGCAATGTACTGCCTAAACGTTCTAGAAATGAACGTGTGAATTTTGGATCTCCAGAGCGCAAAAACATTTCTTCTCCGCCCTCCATCATAATAAGAGACGGATTGTTTCTACGTTCTTTAATAACAGCTACACCTTCTGCAATGGTTGTTTCAATAAAATTTTCGTCATGTGCCAAATTTCCAGTACCTAAAGGAATAATATCATTCCAAACGGTTATACCGGCTTCATTACATAATTCATAAAACAAAGGTATTTCTGAGGGATGCCATCCGAAAATTCGAATATTATTCATGTTTGCTTCTTTAGCTAACTGAATTAATTTTCTGTATTTGGCTTTCGAAGTACGACCCTTAAATATATCTGGTGGGCCACCCCAACAGGCAGAACGGATGAATATTTTTTTGCCATTAATAAGAGTTGTTCTCGGGAAACTTACTTCATCTCTAGTAAAACCTGGGTTCCATTCCATTTTAACTTCACGAATTCCAAAAGTGGTTTCTTTAAAATCATGATTGATTTTATTTTGTGATAACGAGAGTTTTGAGGTGTATAAATTAGGTTTTCCTAAATCCCAAGGCCACCATAATTTCGCGTTTTTAATTAAAATATCTTTTTTTACAGTATGTTTACCAGGTGCTATTTTTTCTGTAAACACTGTAGTAATCTCTTCTGAGTCGAAGTTTTTGCCCTGAATGGAAGACGTAAAAGTTATTTCTTTTGCTACCGTTTCTGTGTTTTCTACTTCTACTTCGAGTGTTACTTTAGCATTGTTATTTGCTCCTATTTTCGGACGTAAATACACATCTTTAATTCTCGCTTTTCCAGTATATACCATTTTTATAGGTCTATAAATTCCAAAAGGAATTAAATCGCGCCAATAATCTCCAAACCAAGGTGTTTTTCTTCCTGCTACTTTTGCGTTTACCTGCGGGGGAGGAGCTAGCCTAATCATTAAAATATTGGAACTGGCTAAGTTTTTTTTGCTACTACGAATAGCATGATTAATATCGAATGAAAAACCAGAAAAGGCACCTTCGTGACTGCCTAAATAATGACCATTTAACCAAATATCACATGCATAATCCACACCATCAAAATCTAATCGAACTAATTGGTCTGTTAAATCTTGAGTTACGTTAAATTGTAATGAATACCACCACTCATAATGCATTACCCATTGTGCTTTTACACTGTTCCGTCCAAAATAAGGGTCTTCAATAGCTCCTATTTTCCACAAATCAGTATAAACATCTCCAGGTACTTGTGCTGCATTCCAAACTAAGGTTTCAATATCTTCGGGAGGAAGCTCATGTAAACCTGCCTTAACACCTTCACCAGGAAGCATCATTTTCATCTTCCATTTAAAGCCACTTAAATCTTGCGATAACTGGCTATTATCTTTATGCGAGATTTCAGACCCGGGTTGAGCCAGGACTGAAATCGACATAAAGCATATTATGATTAAGGTTATAAGTTTCATCTTTGTTATAAAATTAGCGTCCCATCCATCCGCCGTCTACTAGCGTGATTGATCCATGCATATAATCTGATGCTTTAGAGCATAAGAATACTATAGGACCTGCAAAATCTTGAGGTTCTCCCCAACGACCTGCTGGTATACGTGCCAAAATGGAATCTGCACGTTCTGGATTGTTTCGCAAAGCTTCGGTATTATCTGTTGCAATGTAACCTGGCGCAATACCATTAACGTTTACGCCTTTACTTGCCCATTCGTTTGCAAATGCCATAATCATTTGTCCGATAGCGCCTTTACTTGCCGCATAACCTGGTACAGTAATTCCGCCTTGGTATGTTAATAAGGATGCTGTAAATACAATTTTACCAGATCCGCGAGCAATCATATCTTTTCCAAATTCACGCGTTAAAATAAATTGTGAGTTTTGGTTTACTTCAATCACTTTATCCCACATATCATCTGGATGTTCGGCAGCAGGTGTTCTTAAAATGGTTCCTGCGTTATTTACCAAAATGTCTATTTGAGCATGGTTTGCTTTTACATCATTAATAAATGTGTACAATGCCTTTCTATCGCTAAAATCACATTGGTATGCTGTAAATTTTTTACCTAAAGCAGTGACTTCTTTCTCAATAGCGCTACCTTCTAATTCTAACGAAGCCGATACACCAATTATATCTGCACCAGCTTCTGCTAATGCAATAGCCATACCTTTTCCAATGCCTCTTTTACAACCTGTTACTATGGCTGTTTTTCCTTCTAAACTGAAACTATTTAAAATACTCATTATGTATATTATTTATGTGTTTTTATATATTATAAAGAACAATCCATTAAAACTTTCATGCCATCAGGGTTGTTGTCGATATTTTCAAAAACTTGTTGAATATTAGTTAGTGGTTGAACATCTGTTATCATCTCTTCAAAAGGCAACTTGTTTTCTGTAATTAAAGTAATTGCTTTTTCGTAATCTTCTTTTTCGTAAACACGAGCGCCTATTAATGTTAATTCTTTCCAGAAAAATTTAAATAAATCCACTTCTTTTTTAACACCGTGAATGGCAACCATTACAATTCTACCGCGAATTCCTGCTACTTCACACATTATGTCTAATGCAGGTTGCACTCCTGCAACTTCAAAAACAACATCGGCTTTTCTGCCTTCAGTTTTACTACTTACATAATCAACTAAGTCTACATCTATAGGACTCACAGCATCAAAACCAAGGGCTTTAGCTTTTTCAATACGCTTAGGGTTTACTTCCGAAATAATGACTTGAGCACCAACTTCTTTAGCTACCATAGCCACCAATAATCCAATTGGACCACCGCCCAAAACAACGGCAGTTTCACCTTTTACTAAGCCACTTCTTCGAACATCGTGTGTAGCAACCGATAATGGCTCAATTAATGCAGCCAATTTTAAGTCGGTACTTTCTTTAAGTTTATGTAATGTAAAAGCCGGCACATTCCAGTACTGTTGCATGGCTCCAGGACTATCTATTCCAATAAATTTTAACTCTTCACATATGTGATTAAACCCTTTATCAGATGGTTTTACTTTTCTATCATCTAAAGGACGAACTACTACTTTTTCGCCAACAGAAAAATCCATAACACCTTCGCCTACAGCTTCAATAACACCAGACATTTCATGACCGATAGTTACAGGAATACTAACACGTTTATCCATCATGCCATGATAGATATGGACATCTGTTCCGCAAACGCCAACGTAGGCTACTTTAATTTGAACTTCACCCGTTTTAGGTTGTTCTATTTCTTTGTCGATTACTTTGAAGGTTTTGTTGCCTTCGTAGAGTGTTGCTTTCATTTTATGTTTTATTTGTTTCAGTTGAAGATTTTATTCTGCTCAAAATATGCTTGCCAGAACTTACGTTACAATTTTAGTTACTTTATCTTTTATGTTGTAACAGATATGGTTTTAGATATATCTCATATCGGTTTTGAGTAAAAAAAATGTGTTTTTCGATTCAGAATACAGCCATGTGTAGTGAGATTTTAAATGTTTAGTTTACTACATTAAAAAAAATAACACAGGCGTTTTTAATTTCAAAATTTTGGCTTAAATAATAAGGAGAGCATACCTAGTAGTAGCCTGCTCATTAAAAGAACAAAAATCTTTAAACCTGTCTAGTTTATTTAAAGAAGTAGCACTTAATCAATGAGAGCTAAATTACTTGAAAGCACGAGGGATTTGGTCTAAATCAACTTGATTTAAACTTTACACAAACAGTAAATACGCATTTTAGTATGGATAAAAACTATACTATAAAGAATTTATATAGTCTTCGAGGTTAACATTTCTAGAAAGGTTCATTTTTTTTCTTATCCGGTGCCTGGATGTATGCACAGACTCCACAGAGATACCAAGTAATCTTGACATTTCTTTACTAGACATGTTCAGCTTAATTAAGGCACATATTTTTTGATCGCCTTGACTAAGTTTTGGGTATTTTTCAAATATTTTATCGTAAAATTCTTTGTTCACTTCTATAAAACGCATTTTAAATTCATCCCATGAACTCGTGTTGTTTACAGATGCCGATCTTAGAATTTTGTTTAATTCACTTTTTTTAATAGTAGGTTCACCTTCTCTAATTTTGGTTTTAAGGTTTTTCATGAACTCGTCCTTTTCTATTAATTGAAGCGCAGAAGCCGCAAGTTCTTTGTTTTTAAGTTCCAAGAGTTCTTTAGCTTTTTTAATTTCTAGCTCTTTATTTCTGCGAATAAGTTGCTTTTCGGCCTTGTGTTTGTTTCTTAAGTTCTTAATGTAGAAATAGCCTATAATAAGGATAAAAATTACCGATACTAACAATATGAATCTTTGAAGGTTTTTTATCTCATCCTCTTGTTCCAATTGTTTTAAATAATGCGCTTGAATAAGCTTTTTCTGCCGTTCTTTTTCTAGTCTATAATCATCTTTTATTTCTAAAAGAAGTTGGTTGTTAGGGCTACGGCTATCAAAGAATTTGGCATCTAGATTTTTTGCTATTTCTAAGTTTTTAAAAGCGTTCTCGTAGTCGTTCTGTTTTAAATATAACTCGGTAAGTTTTTCGTAAATTAAAGGTGTAAAGTCAATATGACTTTTATATTCTCGAGATATGTTAAGCGCTTTTTTATACAGAGCTTCACTTTTATCAAGTTGCATTAAGTTAAGATAAACATCGCCCCAGAATTTGTAAAACAAAACCAAATAAGAGGGTTGTTTTTCTTGAAACCATGGATGTATTCGTTTAAAAATGTCCAAAGCTTCATCGTTTCTGTTCTGGAGTGCAAAAATGTTGGCTTTCTCAAATTCTAAAAAAGGTTTAGAAAGGGATGTTTTACTTTCGGAGAAGTATAAATAGCTGCTGTCCAAATACGTTTTTGCTAATTCTGTCTTTCCTAATTCTCTATAACTTGTGGTTATAGAATAGTAATAACGTACAAGTTCTGAACTTAAAATTTTCTTTTCTCTTACTAAGTCTTTATTAATTTTTAAAGCCCTTTTTAAGTATTCTAAAGCTTTATCTTCTCGTTTAAAATAATTGTAAATACTACCTAATTGATTGTAAACATTAGATTTGGTTACCTTTAAGTTTGTGCTGTCTATTAGTATTAATGCACTCCATAACACATTGTATGAGTTTGCATATTGCGCTCTATTTGCATAGACTAAAGATTTTTCGGTTAAGCTGCGTACAGCTCTGATTGTGTCTTTTTTTTCTAAGAATAATTCGTGGCTTTTTTGAAATAGGATAAGAGAACTGTCTTGATTTTTAAAACGTAAATCAATAGCCTTATCAAATATTTTTTCTATGTTTTCTTGTGATAAATTTGAATTTTGTGAAAAGATATTGCTAGAGATAAAGAAACTACAAAACAATAAAATTTCAACAAATCTAATTGTATTTTGTGTCTTTAAATTTCCGTTAAGTAGTTTAGTTTTTGCTTCTGACATTAATTGAATGAATAATTTCAGTGGTTATTAAAAATATAAATTTAGTATATCAATTTTAAAATTACTATAAAATAAATCTTGTTTTTAAAGAATCTGTCAATAAAACTATTAAAAACATGTAAAATATTGGTTTTTAGTTTAATGTAAATACTAATATAAAACCTATAATAGTCTATAAGATATCATGTCAAGTTTTTGTCAAGTTTCAAAAAAGAAATAATAAGTGATATTTATTTCTTTTTTGAAATATTATTAGTAATGCTGAAATTTAAAAAAAAATTACAAAAACAAAACAGGTTGTGCTAACATCATCTTTTATAATGATATAAGATTTTTAAAATTTCTATATCAGAAGTTACCATTATTTTATTAGTTGTCTCGAGTATTTTTTTTTTAGTATTAAAAGGCTTTTTTTTATAAAAGCAGAAGGAGAATTATAGCTTAATTATAATTATAGTTTAATTTTTAAGAGTTGTCAAGTTTTTATCAAGTCTTTATTTATGGAGTCCATTTCTTAAAGAGTTAAATTCCTTTTCAATTAAACTAAAACCATAAATTATGAAAAAAATCACCTTTTTACTATTTGCTCTTTTAGGAGTAATCACTTTTACGTTTTCGCAACCTTCTTTAACGTTTAATAAATTGAATAATGAAGATTTTGATACTTACACGACAACAAAGATGGATTGTGCCACAACATTGAAAACTAATGTAGCATGTCATAATTAGTGCGGTAGCTCAATCTTGGAGAGAAAATCAATGTGTTCTTTCTTAGAAATCTAACTGTAACCAATGAGGCTAAAATAGTTATGCGTTTCGACTAGATTCGTGTTTATAAGCCAGAATAATTCACTTATATTGAATAATCAACTCATCAAATTAGTTAAAAAAATAAAGTATGAGTTCATTCTTTAGAAAACTTGCGGGATTAATAATTCTTTAACCCCTAAATAAATATTAAAAAATATGAAAAAAGTAATATTGTTATTAATGTTCTTAATAATAGCGTCTTGTTCAAAAGACGACAAGCCTACTTTGTTTTCTCTTAAAACAGTTGTTTTACCAGAGTTGGCGGGTGTAATATCACCTGCTTCAGGTAACTACGAAGAAGGGGACGTTGTAGAAGTTCAGGCAAATGCAAAAAGTGGTTTTGCGTTTACTGGTTGGTCCGGTAGTGCCAGTGGTGTTATTAACCCATTGAATGTAACCATGAATTCAAACAAAAATATAACGGCAAATTTTGAACTAGTAAAAATTAAGTATACAGTAACGACAGCAATACTTCCAATAGGTTCAGGTAATATTTCGCCCGCTTCTGGTGAATATGAGGAAGGAACAGATTTAATACTTGAGGCACAACCAAGTAGTGGTTTTACATTTATAGGTTGGTCTGGTGATGCTAATAGTAGTGAAAATCCTTTAACGGTATCCGTAAATTCAAATAAAAATATAACAGCTAATTTTGTTGACTCGAGTACTATAAAAGATTGGGATACTTATCTAGTTCCTGCAGATGCGGGAGAAAATAAAATGTGGGAGTTACAATCTGTTTCTGATGATTTTAATTATGTAGCACCTGCAGAAAATAAGGGTACCGATTTTTTTGCTAAATGGACAGACGGGTATCATAATGCATGGACTGGACCAGGATTAACAGTTTGGGACAAAGCTCATTCTTATGTTGAAGATGGAGAGTTGAAGTTAATAGCTTCAAGGCTTAGTCCTAATAAGGTAAGTGCTGGTGCGGTGAGTTCTAAAGTGAGGATTAAATATCCTGTTTTTATAGAAACGCGAGCAAAAATAATGAATTCCGTTTTAGCAAATGGAGCATGGTTGTTAAGTCCAGATGATACACAAGAAATAGACTTTATGGAAGCTTACGGTTCTAGTTATTCTGAAAAAGCGGATAAAGATCAAAGTTGGTATGCCCAACGTATGCATATTAGTCATCATGTTTTTATTCGTAATCCTTTTCAAGATTATCAACCAACCGATGCAGGAAGCTGGTTTACAGACGGAACAACTTTATGGCGCAACGATTACCATCGCTATGGTGTACATTGGATAGATCCTTGGAATTTAAAATATTATATCGACGGAAAGTTGGTTAGAACCGTTTCAGGTAAGGATATTATTGATCCGAACGATTTTACTAACGGAACAGGTTTAAGTAAAGAGATGGATATTCTTTTTACTGTTGAAGATCAAGATTGGCGTTCCAATCAAGATATTACTCCAACAGATAGTGAACTTAGTAGTTTAGAAGATAATACCTTGTCCATTGATTGGGTTAGGGTTTATAAACCTGTATGATATATTACGTTATACTTAAAAAGACCTTGTTTATTTCAAGCTTAATGGAAAACTAAACAGGATAAAAGTACTTTAAATAGAAACCCTTGCATTTTTGAGAGGGTTATTTTTTTCAATTATTTTAAATGTCTTATTCTTAGGTGTTTAGGTTGTTTCTTTCTTTTAATAAAATATATCATTGCTTTAAATAAGCAGACTATAAATTAACATACGGGTGGGGTTTAATTAGTTTTTTTTGTTGTATGTAATTGTTTTACAGGTGATTGTGGAGGGTTGTGTAGTCGGTTGTCAAGTTTTTGTCAAGTAGGTAAATGTTAAATTATTGTTACGTAAAGTTCAAGTCAAGTCAAAATTTCTATGTCACTTTATCAAATTTACAATATTTGGGTATCAATTTTATAAACTAAATAAACTTATGAGTGTAAAACTAACAATTATGAAATATGGGTTAGCGTTTATGCTGTTTTTGAGTTATGGACTCATGCACAGCCAAAACCTAACCATTAAAGGAATGGTTTCCGCCGACGGACAACCTTTACCTGGTGTAAATGTTTTAGTAAAAGGAACAGCACAAGGGACTGTTACAGATTTTGACGGATTATATGAAATTAAAGCTGGTGCCAAGCAGGTATTGGAATTTAGTTTTATTGGGTTTAAAGCAAAAGACATTGCTATTAATGGCAAAACAAGAATTGATGTTGTTTTAGAAGAGAACTTATCAGAACTTGATGAGGTTGTTGTTGTTGGGTACGGAACTCAAAAAAAGAAAGAAGTTACAGGTGCAGTTGTTAATGTAAGTTCTAAGGACATTGTTAGTATAGCAACCTCCGATTTGGGATCTGCTATTCAAGGAAAAGTAGCTGGGGTTAATATTCAAGCTTCTAGTGGACGGCCAGGAGAATCTGCCAACGTACAAATTAGAGGATTGGGTTCAATTAGCTCAGGCGCATTAGGTCCACTTTATGTGGTCGATGGTATTCCTTATGAAGGAAACCCAAACATTGCTCCAGAGCAAATTGAAAATATTGACATCCTTAAGGATGGTGCTGCTGCCTCTGTATACGGTACTAGAGCATCCAATGGTGTTATTTTGATTACAACCAAGAAGGGTAAAGTGGGTAAAATGAAAATTGACATTAATACCTATGCTGGTGTACAAAATATTACATCAGGAACGCCCTTAATGAATACGGTAGAACAACTGTATAACTTAGAGGTAACTACAGAGTTGTTAGGGACAGAGCCCTTAACGTTTTTTTTCAACGCAGATCCTTTAGATTATGATACGGATTTTGTGAGCGATGTTCAAAATAACAATGCCACTATCCAAAACTTAAATTTAAACATTGCTGGAGGAGTTGAAAATTTAACTTTAAATTTTGCGACAAACTATTTTAAACAAGATGGGGTTTTAATAAATTCAGGATTTGATAGAATATCAAATAGGTTAACTGGGCAGTTTACAAAAGGGAAATTTAAAGCTTTTGCTACTGTCGGGTATACGGTAGAGAATCGTACGCAAGAACCGTGGTCTCTTTACGAGTACGGTGTTGGTCAACAACCATGGTCGCGACCATTAGGAGATATTCCTTCCGTTGGAGAGAATAGTGTTGAATTAGATGTGGGTAACGAAATTTTTTATAGCTATTTATCTCGACAATTGGATAACATCGATGAAAGAGAAACAAAATCGAATAACATAGCTCTTAATTTAGAATACGAAGTGGCTAAAGGTTTAAAATATAAAGTAAATCTTGGTCGAAATGAATTTAACTATTATAGAAAGTTTTTTAGACCACAGTATTTAGCCTTTACTCGCACGGGGGACTACAGCGCTACGGCATCTACACCAAACGCTTTGTTAAATGAAGATTATATATTTTCTACAAGAGAGTCGATGGAGAATATTGTGAATTATTCAACTAATTTTGGAAAGCATAACGTGTCTTTGCTAGGTGTGCTTTCTTATGAACGATTTGAAAGAAGAAATTTAGGAGTTGGAGTTATTTACAGCGATGATGCTAGTAATGATTTACAAACATTAGGAAGCGGATCAGAAGGTATTAAACCAACGAGTTATAATGAAACCACAACACTTAGTGGTAAACTAGCTAGAATACAATATAACTTCGACGAAAAATATTTGTTATCTGCAAGTTATAGACGTGATGGTTCTTCTAAATTTTCCGAAGCTAACAGGTACGGGAATTTCTTTGGTTTTTCTGCTGGGTGGAATATTCACGAAGAAAACTGGTTCAATATTGATGCTATAAATAACTTTAAGCTAAGAGGAAGTTGGGCAGAAGTAGGAAACCAAGGTATTGCACCTTATTTATTTTCACCCACAATCGAGTCTGGAATAAACTACCCTTTTGGTCCAAATGAAGAAATTAGTTTTGGAGCCATACAAAGACGTTATGTAGATCCTAATATAAAGTGGGAAACTACTGTGTCTAAAAACATAGGTATAGATTTAGCGATGTTTAAAAATAAATTAACACTTACAGCAGATCTTTATCAAAATGATAAAAAAGATATGTTACTTCAAGAACGTCTTACGGCATCATCGGGTACTTATCAAACAGGAGCTTCTGGAGTTTACGATGTAAAAGTGGTTAATGCAGGTAACATGGTTAATAAAGGGATGGAAATTGCGATTACTTACAAAGATAAAATAGGCAGTGATTTAAATTATAGTGTTTCTGGTACGTTTACTAAAAACATAAACGAAATCACCGATTTAAACGGTATCGATAGAGGTTATGCTAATGGTAGACCAATAACATCAATGGGGGAAAATGTGGAGTATACCACATTTCTAGCCAAAGGTTACGAAGCTGGAGCATTTTTTCTTCTTGAGAATGAAGGCGTTATCAAAACACAAGAACAGTTAGATGAATATAATCAATTAGATTTAAGTAGTTTAAGTACACCTCAATTAGGAGATATCATGTACAGAGATGCCAATGAAGACGGTAAGGTTGATGATAGTGATAGAGTATATTCAGGTTCTGGACAAGCTGATTTTGAAGCAGGTTTAGTGTTAAACTTAGATTACAAAGGGTTTGATTTTAGTGTTCAAAGTTTTTATTCCTCTGGTGCTGAAATTTATAATGGTGCTAAGCTTTATGCTTATAAAAATGGACGCCATAGAGATTTATTATATATGTGGTCTCCACAAAATCCAACTGCAGATGTACCTACATTTAGACAAAATGGGTTTCATAGTAATGTAAAAGCAGGATCAGATTATTTCTTAGAAGATGGAACTTATTTAAGAATTAGATCTTTAACTCTAGGATACACGATACCAGGTATTGAAATTACAGGTATTGAAAAAGCAAGAGTGTATATAACATCAACCAACCCATTTACATTTACCAACTATAGTGGTTACGATCCAGAAGTAGGTGGCGACGGTATTTTTACACGTGGTGTAGATCGTGGTAACTACCCGGTTACTCGTCAGTTCATGTTAGGTTTTCAATTAAGTTTTTAAAAAATATATAAATTAATAACTATGAAATTATTAAAAAACATATCTCTTACATTAATTTTTCTTGTGTCGTTTGCATTCGTTGCTTGTGATGAAGATAGATTTTTGGAAGAAATTAATCCAAACGCGATTACGTCAGATACCTTTTGGGAGTCTGAAAGACAATTCAATAGCGCATTAACTACAGTTTATGGAGCGCTTCAGTTTCAAAGTATTAGTGGCGGTAATCTACAATATGAATTTGTATTGGGAGATATAGCAGGAACAGAATCTTGGTATAGACCACAAGCATTTAGAAACTTAACTTTTAATTCAGGTATTTATCATGTTACAGATAAATGGAATGAATTATATGTTGGTATTTTTAGAGCCAATCAGGTTATTCAGTATATTCAAGAAACAGATGATAGCGTTTTTACAGGCGATTCTAAAGTTCAAATAGAAGCACAAGCACGGTTTTTAAGAGCCTTCTTTTATTTTCAATTGGCACACACCTATGGAGGTGGTGTAATTCATGATAAAGTTGCCCAAACAAAAGAGGAACTTGCTAAGCCATTCTCTACTATTGAAGAGATTAATAATACCATAATTATTCCAGATTTAGAATTTGCTCAAGCAAATTTACCGCAAGTTTGGGAAGGTAATGATAACGGTCGTGCTACTTGGGGAGCAGCAACTACCTTGTTAGGTAAAGTGTATTTGTATAAAAAAGAATGGCCTACTGCAGCTACAATATTTAAAACTATTATTGATTCAGACGTGTATTCATTAACTACAGATATTACTGATAATTTCTGGCATGAAAACGAGTTTAACGACGAGTCTATTTTTGAGGTAAATTATTCTTCAGTTTTATCAGCTGGTGCGCCAGGAGGAAATGTAGATGATACGCCAACTCAAACAGGAGCAGAGTCAACAACCATGTCTACCGCTGTGGGGCAGTTAAACTATGGTGCTTTTAACACGGTATTGCCAACTTATAATTTGCATGAAATGCTGGTTAATGATGAGGTGGATGTTAATAACCCAATTAACGATGGTAATGTTGAATCTAGAAGAATGAATGCCACAATAGCAGTTCAAAACATGGAAGGCCCGTATTATGGTTTTGAATCTTCGGAGGTCAATGGTTTTGGTTTCGGACAAAGCGCTTACGTTAAAAAGCATTCCAATTGGTATCATTTAGATGCAGAACCTGCACTATCAAGATCAGGCATTAATTTCAGACATATGAGATATGCAGATGTTTTATTAATGTATGCAGAAGCCGTACTTATGGCAAACTCAGATTATGAAACAGCAATAGATTATATAGACATGGTTAGAAGTAGAGCTGGCGTTGTTACACTACAACAATATATGGATGATAATGGCGGTATGTTTCCTCAATTGCATGTTAGTAAGCAAGTTCATGGCGAACAACCAATGGTAGCAGCAAATGCTCAAACTGTATTAACACATTTACAACGTGTAGAACGTGTTGTGGAGTTATGTTTTGAAGGTCATAGATGGAAAGATTTAGTGCGTTGGGGTATTGTTCAAGAAGTATTTGATGAACTTAGAGCTGATGAAGTATGGCGAGAAGAGAATAAAAACACGATACTAAATGTAGGTACGGGTGGTGTTCCTCCTTTAAATATAAATGAAAGAATTAGACCAGATTTTGTAAAATGTGCTGCTAATTACAACACGACGCAACACAACTATTTCCCAATACCAAATCAAGAAGTGCAAACGAATGATAATTTATTTAATTAAAAAACGAATTATGAAAAATATAGGAATTTTTAAACTTATTCTCTTCATGGCACTTTTTATGGTGGCTTGTTCCGAAGATGAATCGGTTAATTTAGTCGAGCCAAGCCATAGAGCTATTGTAACCTCAGAGATGGATTTTGATAATACCATTAATATTGGAGGACATATTGATTTTGGTGATATTTCACGCGGTGTAGAATCTAGAATATGGACCTTTCCTGAAAACGTTTCAAGTATATCTGGTACGGATATAAACACCTCTTCCAAAGATGTTGTTAAAGGAATTTTCTATGAACCTGGTACTCATAATGTCACCTTAAGTCAGGTGTTTAAAGGCAATGTGTATCCAAATGAAGATAGCACCATGCCTGATGTTGGTAAAGAGTTAGATACTACAATTGTAGTAACGGTTCTTGGTCCAGTACAAGCATTTGTTAAAGCACATTATATAAACGATGATGGTTCTACTGGCGCAGAATTAAATTTATCAGATAATGCGGAAAACGAAATTACAGCGAGTAAATATGTGAGATTGTCTTACACCGTTGAAGGAGCGCCTGTTAATTTTGTTTGGAATTTACCAGGAGCTAAACCAACACAAGTATTGAATGCTTCCCCAGAAGTAGATATAAGATATAGTAAATTGGGTTCTTGGGATTTGCAATTTATTGCATCAAGAAATAGACCAGGAGGATCAGATACTATAAATTTAAAAAAGTTCATAAAAGTTATACCTTCTACTGACCCTGTAACTCTAGATAGAGTTTTTGAAAAAGAATCTCAAACCAAAATTGGGTTAGAGTTTAGTAGAGAAATGGATCCAGCTACTGTTAATAAAAATGATTTTTCTGTAACAATTGAAACAGCAGGTGGTGCAGTAATTACACCAATTATAAAAAGTGTACTTGTTGACTCTGAAGAAGGAAATATTTTAGTTGTAGAGTTGGATAATGAAATTATGTATAATGATGATATAGTTAAAGTATCTTATATTCCAGGAAGTCTGGGAACACTTGATGCAGTGGCATCGGATGCATTTACAGATCAAATTTTAACAGATTTTATTAAGGTTAACCTTTTTGACGATCCAAATTCAAACGTTGATAATTCATTCGAAACTTCAGATGTTAGTAACTGGCCATACCTTTGGTGGGGAGCACCATGGGATGGGTATAAAATGAGTTTTTCTTTTGACCAAGCACATTCTGGATCAAAAAGTATGTACTTAGAGTTTGAGCCTAATGGAGGAATGATTATCGGAAATACAGATGCGGATGGTAACAACGTAACCTTCCCAACGGAAAAAGGATTTAAATATGAAATGGGAGCATGGATCTATGTTCTAGATGTAGGGGCGCCGGTGGCATCAAATATTAGAATGTATTGGAGACCTTCTACAGATTGGAGTGTCTCAGATAATCCTAATTTTAATGCTACAACCCCAATAGGTGAGTGGTTTTATACCTCCGTAACGGTTTCTTTTTCATCTAGTGGAAACGAGAGTTTTATGATAAGAGGAGAGAATATTAATTCTGAAGCGGTTAAGTTTTATATGGATGATTTATCACTATATAAACTAACAAGTAGACCTTAAAAAAAATAGTTTAGTTTAGTAATGATAAGGAGGTTGTGCAATGTATTGCACAGCCTCTTTATACTTGCTGATTTTTTTTAAGCTTATCAAAAAAACACAAACATTTTATAGTTTTTAGAACTTAATTTATTAATTAAAAAGAAATGAAATTAAAGAGAAATTTTATACATACTAATACGGGTGCAATACTAGTGTTTTGCTTAGCATTATGTGTTGGAAGTTGTAGCGGAAGTACTGACAATAACACAAATGATGTAGAAACAGATTATAAACCAACAGCCAACGACGATACTTTAACAATTCTTGAGAACAGTGAAGCAGGAATTGCAAACCAAGTCAATGCTTCGTCTAACGATAGTATTGGCCAAGATGGAGGTGATAGTGATAATTATAGTTTACTGTCAAATGCAACTAACGGTGTTGTTACAGAAGTTAGTGATGGTGTTTTTCAATATGTACCAAATATAGACTATAACGGTGAAGATAGCTTTACATACACGCTAACGGATAAAGACGGAGATAAAGATACTGCTACCGTAGCTATTAGTATAACGCCTGTTGATGATGGTCCTGCTATAGAAGATTTTAATAATATAGATCCAACGCAACCATCGTTTACATCTATAGAAAACACAACGCCCGATGGAAAAAAATGGGTGAAATTAGAGAGTATGTCCGATGAATTTGAAAGTTGGGATAGCAATAAATGGTTCAAATCAACTTGGCATTACGGCGTTCCTGTTTTTATGACCTCGGCATCGAGCAACTCAGGAGTAACAGATGGTAATTTATGGATAAAAGCCACGTTAAATGAGACTAATCCTGAAGAACGATGGTTTCAAACAGCTAGAATTCATTCTAAAGCAGAAACAAGTTATCCAATGTACACAGAGGCCAGAATTAAAGCAGCTCATATTTCGGCTTATAATACATATTGGTTAAATAATGGTGATATAAACAACAGAGATGAAATTGATATCATCGAAAATAATTCTAAACCATCATGTGGTAGTTGTTCTGAAGCCACAGATTATCCCAACCAAATGAACTCACAATATTTCCATGCAGATTCTAATAAATCACCAGTAACTATTAGAAATAAAGATAATTTCAATCGTTCTGGCTTATCGGATACCAACCCGCTTAAAAATGTAAAATGGAATGAAGATTACCATACGTTTGGTGTGTGGTGGAAAGATTCTACACATATTCAGTTTTACTTAAATGGAGAGCCAGCTGGTAATGTGGTGGTTGGAGAAGATAGATCTGGTACAACATATACAGGCAGAGAGTTTACGAGAGATTTACAAATAATTTTCGATTTATGGACCAATGAAGCAACATGGTTGGGAGGTCTTCCTCCTAAAGTGGATTTAACAAACGATGCTATAAACACTATGAGAATTGATTGGGTTCGAACTTGGAAATTAGAAAATGAGTAGTGGCTTTATTAAATATATCTTCTGTTTTTAGCTTTATACATTTTGTTTCAATAAAATCATTTGTGGTAGTTTATTATACATATGAAAAACAGTCTAGTTAAGATGTATGCTAGGTTTGTATAAAAATAAATGATGCTAAATACAATTAAAGAAAAAGGTTTTTTTACTATGTTGTTGCTATTAATTATTGCTTGTAGTAGCAGTGGTGAAGATGAAAAAGAAGAAGAGCAGCAGCCGGATATAATACATCCAACAATAACCTGTACGGAATCTATCACTGTATTTATTGATGCAGGAAAAAATGGGGCTTCGGTAGCATATTCAACACCTATTGGAACAGATGATTTGCCAGGAGCTGTAACAACTCAAACATCAGGTTTGGCCTCTGAATCATTATTTCCAATAGGAACTACAACAAATACCTTTATTGTAGAAGATAAAGCAGGAAACACGGCTACATGTAGTTTTGATGTTATTGTTTTGGAGCCTTCTAATGATAAACCATATGCTGTTAAAGAAGGAGCAGAAGCTCCGGTAGGTAAAAAATGGGTTAAAGTTGATACTATGTCGGATGAATTTGAAGGTAATACCTTTGATGACACTAAATGGCATAGATATCCTTCATCAGATGGATTTAGTTGGATAGGAAGACCACCTGCATTATTTGAAGCAGATAACGTAACAGTAGCTAATGGTAATTTAAATATTACTGTTGAAAAATTTGATGCTCCAAAACGTGTTAATGGTATAGATTGGACGCATGGAGGAGCAATTGTACGATCTAAAATTACAGCAAAACCGGGGTATTACTACGAGTGTAGAATGCAAGCAAATAAAACCATTATGTCTTCGACCTTTTGGATTGCTTTTAAACAAAACTGCAATACTGGTCCGGTTAGAAAATTAGAATTAGATATACAAGAATGTGTAGGCCGATTAACAAACACAGCAGCTTGGGCAGATAATTTTGATCAAATATATGCTTCTAATACATGGAGGCATGAAAGAGAATGTGATACCGAAGTAACGGGTTCTAAGCAGAGTCCTGCAAAAACGGTTTTATCAGAAAAAAATAACTCGAGATATTTTGTGTACGGTTGTTGGTGGAAATCTCCAACAGAGATCTTGTTTTATTTAGATGGGAAGTTAAGCCACTCAATTACCAACCCTCCAGCAGATTTTGATTTAGAAGGCCATATTACAATGGCTATTGAAACTTATGATTGGAATCCAATAGATGCAAATACTATTTTTGGAACGGGATCTTTTGATGATTTAACCACTAAATACGACTGGGTACGAACCTGGAAGTTAGAAAATGAATAATACATAGTAAAATTTAGAAATGATAGGTTTATAGTCCCTGTTGTTAATATAAATGAGTTTAGTTATAGTTAATTTCCTTTTATTGCAAAAATCGTCTGGTTTATTTCAGGCGATTTTTTTTTGCTTTATTATGAGCTTATCAGTCTAGCCTTTAACACGATATAAATAAACATTCGTTATGTTTTAAAAAACATTTGTACCATTCGAACCTGTTCTAAATCATGATTTTCGGGAATATATTAACTTAAACAATTTTATTATGATTAAAAATTTACTTTTAACTGCTTGTTTAACAATGGGTGGCTTAGTTTACGGACAGTACTCAATGGACTTTGAAGCAGGAACACTTACACCAATCATTAGAGGAGGTGCTGCTGCACAAGCCACAGCTATGAATGCAACTAACCCTGTAACTACTGGTATTAACTCAAGTGCAACAGCATTTGAAATTAATTTAACTGATACTGCTCCTAGTTGGAGATGGTTAGCTATTAGTAATCCTGGTGGAACTTATGATGCTACAAATGGAACTTGGTATAAATTCAAGTTTTTATCAGCTAATGAAACTAGTGTAGATATTCAATTAGAGCCTTGGTTTGGTGGGGTTAGATATGTGACGAATACTGTTTCTTTTTCAGGTTTAACTTTGAATACATGGTATGAAGTCGAATTTAACTTTTCTGAGGCTGTTTTAGAATCGGATGGTGCTACCACTGCAGGTGCAGAACCAGGGTATTTATCTAGATTAGATTTTAAAATTAATGCTACTGGTACCTATGATGGGGACGTATTTTACATTGATGATATTCAGCAAAACAATGCCGTTACTTTAAGTGCTTCAAAAATTAATGCAATAAATGAGCTTGCAGTATACCCTAATCCAACTAGAGGTGAAGTTAATATTGTTAGTCCGGGTGTTACTATTAACAGTGTAGAAATTTATAATGTTGCTGGTTCTTTGGTGAATTCTTCTGCAGATTTAACAAATTTGGTAAATGGTGTTTACTTTATGAAGTTAAATACAGATGCGGGTAGTGTTACAAAACGAATAGTTAAGAATTAAGGACTTATTTGTTTATAAAAAAAAGGCGAAAATCAATTTGATTTTCGCCTTTTTTATGAATTAGTGATTACAATTGTAGTAACTACAAACTTAATTTATACTTATAATGTGAGACACATCATAGTTGTTAGCGTCTATCGATTTTTCTTCTGAAGCTAAATGTAGTTTGAGTTGCTTTTCTAGCCGTAATTATTTCCGAAGTTATTTCTTTTCCATCTTTAAGGCCTTTTGCAACCAAGTTACCATCGGTAAAAGGAACGCCTCATTTATAAATATGGTCTTCAAAATCTGATAATTTCTTTTTACCTAGAGATTTTTCATTTAAAAAAAATTCTATTTCATCACAGTTTGAATAGATCTCTACGGAAATCATGTCGTCAGTTTTATAGTTCCAATGTTCATTTACATCTTGCCATTCCCATAAAGCATGTTTCCATTTTTCAGGTTTTTTGGCTACAATATTTCCATTAGCGTCTATTTTGTTTAAAGATTTTTCAATGTTTTGTGTCGCTATATGAATATGTGGTTCATTATTCCATAGTGTTTTCATCATATGATAAGACCCTTTTTTCGAACCAGCAGTATTTAATATTCCAGACGGTTGCACACGTACAGGCCATGGATCTTCAAACAGCACTTCATAGTTATCAAAACCTTTAGACCATATAGATTATTATCTGGATACCAAGTAGCTTCACTTTTTGGTTGATAATATTGAAAAGGTTCTCGAATAAATACATGATGACTTGAATGTAAACGCTTAGAAAAGTAAGTGCTCGATTTTTCTCTAAAAAAACATATGTGATAGAGAATAATATATTTTATTATCCTTCATTTATGCATGTTTTGGTTAATTGTACTTAATTATAAATTTTTTTAAAACCATATATTATGAAAAAAATTACTTTATTATTATTAGCATGTTTGTCAACAATTTATGGCTTTGCACAATTTACAAATGTAGTATTACCAGCCCAAGTTAAAACAAGCGCAAATGGGGGAGGAGGTGTCAATACTTATACACTTACATTTGATTACACTTTTGCTGATGAGGCTGATTTGAACACAATGCAATATACTGCTGTTAGAATAAGGCCTATTACAGCCCCAGAAGTAAAAGATCCAGCTGTTGCGAATACAGATTTGACTGTGCCTCTACCTGCTTTTAAAGATTATGTTATAGCTAATGGTTTTACTGGAAGCTATTCTGTAGATTTAAATATGCCAGAAGATGCTGCATTACCGACATCAGCGAGTAGAGATGCTGCAAATCCAGGTTCTGGATATGATACTAGGTTTCAATGGGGTTATGGGGCAGCAAATTTACAATCTACATTTGTAGCAATTGAAGTATTAGATTCTTCTGGAACTTTATCTACAAAAGATTTTAGTAAAGCTAAATTAGAAACAACTTTTTATAGTTCAAATAGCGATGCACTTATTGTAAACGATAAAATTTCTGGGGAATTTACAATCTATAATTTAACAGGTCAATCTGTTTTAAAAGGGGAAATCTCAAATAGAATTGGTGTTGAAACTCTAAATTCAGGTTTGTATATATTATCTACTAAAGATGGAGTATTAAAATTTGTTAAATAAAATTACTTTACTTTACTTTATTTGAAAACCGCTTTTAAAGCGGTTTTTTTGTGTGAAATTTGTTCTACTAATTTTGGTTGGTTGTAGAAATTAATTAGAATACAATGCTGTTTTTGGAAGTTCTCTAAAGTTTGATAGATTTCAAAATCTTCTTTTTTTAACTTTAGTACCTCAAGTATGTATCTTCTATAAGTTTTTTACTTCTTTATCTCTAGTATTAGGGGCTTACTTAGATTAAGTTTTTAACTGATTTAAAGTGATAAAATCTTTATTTTTTTGAGTTTTCATCATATGAAAACCAAATCAAGGTATAGTATTCAAAGTAGCAGAAGCTAAACTTGTTTTTTTATAAAATTTCTTTTGATGACATAAATTTTGTTATAAGTTAACAAGTCCATACACATCTGTTAATCTAAAATATTTTCCTTAATGTTTAAAAGTTAAAAAATAAAAACAATAAAATTAATATTAGAAATGCAGTAACACTTAATATTTTTAAGTAGCCGAAATAAGCAAGAACATATAAGAATTTTGGTTAGTTTTGTTTTAGTTAATATTCAATGCAAAAAAAAATCGTCTAATTAATTTCAGACGATTTTTTAGTTCAATGTATAATCACAATTTTGTCCAATAACGCACTAATATTAGCGATAGATTAGGTCAATCATGTTTTTATAGTTCCACAAATTCAAGAATAAGAATATTTAATTTACTACTATTTTAATTGAGCTTGATGGTAGGCCTTCAGAATGTGCGAAAACTTCAACTTCTCCAGCTTTATCCATTGCTTGTATTATTAATAGAGTTTTGCCATTGTGTGTAGTATTCACATTAGTTTGAAATTTTTCAACACTTTTTTTCCAACCATTATCTACGCCTAATAATTTTGCATTGCCTTTTATTTCATAAGTAATTTTGCGGTTGTCCGTTTTAGTTGGGTTTCCGTTATCATCAGTTAATTGTACAATAATGTGAGACACATCATAGTTGTTAGCATCTATCGATTTTTCTTCTGAAGCTAAATGTATTTGAGTTGCTTTTCTAGCCGTAATTATTTCCGAAGTTATTTCTTTTCCATCTTTAAGGCCTTTTGCAACCAAGTTACCATCGGTAAAACGAACGCCCCATTTATAAATATGGTCTTCAAAATCTGATAATTTCTTTTTGCCTAGAGATTTTTCATTTAAAAACAATTCTATTTCATCACAGTTCGAATAGATTTCTACGGAAATCATGTCGTCAGTTTTATAGTTCCAATGTTCATTTACATCTTGCCATTCCCATAAAGCATGTTTCCATTTTTCAGGGTTTTTGGCTACAATATTTCCATTAGCGTCTATTTTGTTTAAAGATTTTTCAATGTTTTGTGTTGCTATATGAATATGTGGTTCATTATTCCATAGTGTTTTCATCATATGATAAGACCCTTTTTTAAAACCAGCAGTATTTAATATTCCAGACGGTTGCACACGTACAGGCCATGGATCTCTAATCTCTCCCATATAATCAATACCCGTCCATAAAAACGTACCGGAGATATGAGGGCGTTCCATAATAGCTTTCCACTCGTGGTATTGCGCTAAATTTTCGGTTCCCATGATGGGTTTGTCTGGGTAGTTTTTATGACCATAATCGTATAAAACACGTCTGTAGCTATAGCCAATAACATCTAAAGCATCGGCATAACCAGATAAATGGCTGGCAGAGGGTAAAATACAGTTGGCTGTTACGGGGCGAGTTGTGTCTAGTGCTTTGGTCCATTTAGATAGTTTTTGAGCTGTTTCTCCAATATCATATTTTCCTCTCGGTAAGGTTTCTAATTGGTGCTTAATCTCTTCTACAGAATAAGGCGATTCATCCCAAAAATAATTTCCATTCCAGTTCATGTTATTGAAAAATCCTGTTGCAGCGGCGTTTCTTGGGTAAGTCCATTCTATTTCGTTACCAATACTCCATTGAAAAATAGAAGGATGATTTCTGTGACTTAACATAACAGCCTCTAAATCTTTATGAGCCCATTCTTGAAAATGCTCGCCGTAACCACGTGTAATATAATCGGTACTTTTCGATTCGTTTTGGTTAAAACGTTTGTCTTTAGGATTATCCCATTCATCAAAAAATTCATCTTGAACTAAAAAGCCCATTTCATCACAAAGTTCTAAAAATTCTGTTGATGCTGGATTGTGAGAAATTCTAATAGCATTGCATCCACCGTCTTTTAAAATTTGTAGTCTACGTTTCCAAACACCTTTTGGAACGGCTGTACCAACTAGACCAGCATCATGGTGTAAGCAAACACCTTTAATTTTCATGTTCTTTCCATTTAAAAAGAAGCCTTTATTTGTGTCGAATTTTATAGTTCTAATACCGAAGTCGGTTTCGTAAGTATTAATATTTTGATCTTCTTTTACAATAGTAGTAATGGCTTTGTAAAGGTTTGGAGTTTCGATATCCCATAAATCAGGATTGGTTATTTCAATACTTTGGGTCACTTCTTTTAAGCTGTTTCCTTTAAGGCTTAAATTACTTGTTGTAGAGGCTACTTCTGTATTGTTTTGATCAATAATACTAGTTTTTACTACGATGCTTTCTTCAGAAGTAAAGTCGTTTTTTACTGAAATTATAATTTGCGCTATTGCTTTTTCAGTTGATACTTCTGGAGTTGTAATAAAGGTGCCCCAAACCGGAACATGTATTTTATTAGCGGTAATAAGTTGTACATTTCTATAGATACCTGCGCCTGTGTACCAGCGACTATCGGCATATCTTGTGTGATCGATTTTTACCGTTAGCACGTTGTCTTTGCCGTTTTTATTTAAATACGAACTTAAATTAAAATAAAAGGGAGAATATCCATAAGGATGAAAGCCTAGTTTTTTTCCGTTAATCCAAACTTCCGAATTATTGTAAACACCATCGAAAAGTACATAGGTTACTTCGTTTTCATTAAAAGCTTTATCAAAAGTTTTTCTGTAATATCCATAACCTTTACTTGCTAAATATCCGGTTGCTTTAGCATCGTAAGTTAGTATAGAATCGAATTCGCTTTCTACAGCCCAATCGTGAGGTAAATTTAAGGTTCTCCAATTTTTATCATCAAATTCTATATTGCTAACCTGAGAAAGACTGTCATTAGCTAGTTTAAACTTCCAATTTAAATTAAAATTGGTATCGCTCACGGTGCTAATTTTAGTGTTGGCTGGCTTGCAATTAAATACAGCTATACTTATTATTAAATATAAAATGCTTTTTAAATTTTTTGTATTCATTGTTTAGTTTTATTTGGATTTAGTGATTTTTATTTGAATTCTAACAAACCAAACATAGTTGGTTGATGGACATCCTTTTCTGCGAAATTTTCAATTTTAAAATTAGTTGAGGTCGTTCTATCTTCGGTGTCGAGTTTGTTTCGGTCTTGACGAACAACTAAATAGGACCAATTTGTTCCTTCGGCAATCGGATGAAATTCATTCATTCTGTTAAAGCTTTTTAATGGAATTGAAAACTCCATAGACCATCCTTTATCGATATCCGAATTATTATTAACCGTTCCGTTAATATCAACTTCAATCTCTATTTCTGGATTGAATGATTTTATGGCAGTATCCTTACCGTTATAAATATTATTCAGAAACACAATATCATTTATCGCTTTATTAGCATTTACTTCAAAGCAAAAATGCATGTTTAAAGGCTCGGGAGCAGGAATCAAGAAGAACTCAACGCAATCATCGAGAAACGGAAGGCCATCTCTTTTTGTCTCTTTAGCATTTATGTATTGGTCTTCACATTGAAAAAACAGGTACAAATTTTTATCATCCCAAAGCATTCTAAACGCCGTTTTTTGTGTCTCACTTGCTTTTTTGTAATTATAGAAATTTGGTAGGCTACAAATAGCGCTTTTTTTCCAAATGGCTTCATTCATTTTGCCATCAATAATTATTTTTTCTGTTGTTTTTAAAACAGAAAAACTTACAGGTTTTGAGGTTTTGGTTGTTGCTTTTTTACAACTAAACAGGAGTAAACCTAATAACACAAATACTAAGCTAGTCTTAAAATTTTTCATGTGTTAAAAGTATAGTTGTTAAATAGATTGATGCGCAATAAATGGGTTGTTTTATAGCACATTTGATTAATAGAATAAAATAGTATAGTTTATATCGTGACTTGTTCTTTTCTAAAAGCTGCAGGTGTTTTTTTTGTGTGTTTTTTAAATGTTCTAGAAAAGTATGCTAAATTTTCAAAACCTACTTTTTGAGCAATTTCTTTAAGGGAGCTAGAGGTTGTTAATAGTAATAATTGAGCACGCTCTATTCTTTTTATCTGTATGTATTTATTTGGCCGAATACCATGTGTTTTGTAGAAAAGTTTAGAAAAGTAATCGTTGCTATAATGGCATTTATTGGCCAGCTCGTCTATAGTTATGGGAGCATGTAGATTTTCGTTAATATAGTTTTGTATATTATGTATGGCTTTATTTGGCGAACCAAGCCCTTTATTTAGTTTGTGGTTTGTTATAAATTTTGATAATAATGTGGTTAATATACCTTGGGTTTCCAGCAGTTCTTTGGTGTTTAAAGTATTATTTTGCTTGATAAAGTCTTGCAGGGTAGGGCGGTTATCGTAAGTTTTAGGATTGCTGTTTTTTATTTTTCTGTTTTTATTTAACTCTAATAGTCTTTCAAAATAATATAAGCAATGTTGATCTGCTTCAATTTCATACACAAAATCTTTGATACTATAAATAGATAGTCCGTTGTTAATATCTTCTAAAAAACTAATATAGTATTGTTCGTGGTAGTCGTCACAGGTATATCGAGCATAGGTGTAGCTTGGTACGATATATATGTGATTTGGTTTTAAGTCGAAAACTTGATTGTTGTGATAAACTTTTGCAGCGCCTTTTGTGATATAATACATTCTAGTAAACGGACTTATTACATTATCAAAATCCCATAAAGCATTTAGTTTGGCGTAACCCGTATTAAGCAGTGTTAATCTTAACGATTGTAAAATTTCTAACATTTAGTATCAATTTAATTACGGATTTTTTAACAAACCACACTTTATCAAAATTACGTCAATTCATTGATAAAACAGCAAGTGGGAACAAGGTTTTACACTTGATAAAAACTCGACATAACGGAAATGTGTATTTTTAAGGCTGATTTATGCAGTTTTATGGCTGTCTAAAAATATATCTTTGAGAAATCAACTAACTATAATTTTATGTTCAGAGGTATGAGTTTTTACACCCTAATTCTAGGGGTGTTGTTTGTGTTTTCATGTGGTGGACCCGATTTGCCAGAAGCTGTTTATGTAGCTTATAAAGAGCTGCCTAAAAATATAGATTTTAATCAACATGTAAAACCAATTTTGTCGGATAAATGTTATTTATGCCATGGACCAGATGCAGGAAATATTAAAGGCGGATTACAATTACATACTGCAGAAGTTGCTTATGCCGATTTACCAGAATCACCAGGTAAAGTTGCTATTAAACCGGGAAACTTAGAAAAAAGTGAATTTTTTCAGCGTATTATTACAGAGGATCCAGATTTAATTATGCCAGAGCCAGGATCTCATCTTACCTTAACAAATTATGAAAAAGCCATCCTTATTAAATGGATTGAAGATGGTGCTGAATATAAAGATCATTGGGCATTTTTAAAACCAGAAAAACCTGAAATTCCACAGGTAAAGCAAACTAGTTTTATCTCAAACACCATAGATAATTTTATTGTTAAGCAATTGGAGAATTTGAATTTATCACCATCTGAAAAAGCTGATAAAGAAATTTTATTACGTCGTGCTTCGTTTGATTTAACAGGTTTACCTCCAACTTTAGCAGAATTAGATGCCTTTGTTAAAGATACGTCGCCAAATGCTTTTGAAAAACAAGTAGACCGTCTTTTAGCATCTCCTCATTATGGAGAGCACATGACTTTGGATTGGATGGATCTTTCTCGTTATGCCGATACGCATGGCTATAGTAATGATAGATATCGCGATACGTCGCCTTGGAGAGATTGGGTTATTGAAGCCTTTAATAAAAACATGCCTTATAATGAGTTTGTAACTTGGCAGCTAGCAGGAGATATGTTCGAAAATGCTACCCGAGAGCAAAAATTGGCAACTACCTTTAATAGGTTACATCCTCAAAATTTAGAAGGTGGTATTATTGATGAAGAGTTTAGGTCGGAATATGTAGCCGATAGAACCGCAACAGTAAGTCAAGGTTTATTAGGCTTATCGTATGCATGTGCAAAATGCCATGACCATAAATACGACCCGATTTCCCAGAAAAACTATTACGAAATGTACAGTTTTTTTAATAATGTAGATGAGACTGGATTAATTCCGTGGGATTTAGCAACACCAGTTCCCGCCATGATGCTTCCCACTAAGGAACAAGAAGAAGTCTTGGCGTATTTAGAAACGTTGGTAAGCGATTCTGAAGAAAAGGTAAAAGCAACAACAAATAACGAAAAGCTTAAGGCAGATAAATGGATTGCTAGTAATCAATTCAAAAAGTTGCATTCACAAGCCAAACCAGATGGATTGGTTGCAGCCTTCAATTTTGAGAATGAAAAGCTAATTAATTTAGCCGGAGGTAATGGGAAAAATAAAATAAGAATGCGTCAACAATTTGTTGATAATGAAAAAGTGATTCTTAAAGAAGGTGCTCATGGAAAAGGCCTTTTTATGAATGGAGATACTTGGTTAGATTTAGATAACATTGGTATTTTCCAAAGAAGTCAACCTTTTAGTATTGGTATACAAGTTTTTATTCCGAAAGATTTAGAAACGGGTGTTATTTTTCATAAAATGAATAGTCCGGAGTTACATAGTTTTAGAGGCTATCATTTAAAAATAAAAGATAATAAAATAGAAGCTTTATTAGCGCATGTATATCCTGATAATGCTATTGTGGTAGAGAGTTTAATTGATGTTCCAAAAGAAAAATGGGTACAACTAACCATGACTTATGATGGGTCTAGTAAAGCAAATGGTGTATCCATATATATGGAAGGCGAAAAAATACAAACTAAAACACATTTTGATAACCTATATAAAGATATTGTTTTTCATGGTTTAAGATTATATGGTAAAAGTAGTCCGCGTCTAGAGCCTGGGTTGAGAATAGGAGCTGTTTGGAGAGGTAAAGGTATTAAAGATGCCACTGTTGATGATTTAATGGTTTTCAATAAAGAACTAACTGAAATTGAAGTGTTGCAAATAGCAAATCCTGATGGTTTAGATAAAATTAAGAAGAAGCAATTTTCCGATTTAGATGAAACGGAAAAAGAAAAATTAGAAAAATATTATTTAGCTACCAATTCAGAAGCTTATAAAACGGCTCTTAAAAAATTAGAAAATAACAGATTAGTTTTAGCGGATAGTATAGATCCCATAAAGCAAATTATGGTGATGAAAGAAAGTAAGCATAATAGGCAAGCTTATATTCTCGATAGAGGAAATTACGATTCTCCTACAGATAGTGTTTTTCCAAATGCACCAGAAGATATTTTTCCAATGACGGAAGATATGCCGAAGAATAGATTGGGGCTTGCTAAATGGATTACCCATAAAGATAACCCGTTAACAGCAAGAGTAACGGTAAACAGATATTGGCAAAATATTTTTGGCAGAGGACTTGTAAAAACATCTGAAGATTTTGGTAATCAAGGCGAGTTGCCTAGCCATCCAGCATTGTTAGATTGGTTAGCAATTCAATTTGTAGAATCTGGTTGGGATGTTAAAGCTTTGCATAAAACCATAATGATGTCTAGCACTTATCAACAAAGCTCTGTTATTAGTGAAGAGCTTTTAGCTCTAGATGGAGAGAATAAATGGTTGGCGCGAGGTCCTTCGACACGATTGTCTGGAGAAATGTTAAGAGATAATGCCTTGTACGCATCTGGGTTGTTAAATACTACAATTGGAGGTGAAAGTGTAAGGCCATATCAGCCAGCGGGCTTATGGAAGGTTAATGGAGATACTTATGTGCAAGATGGGGAAGAGGGTTTATACCGCAGAAGTATGTACACCATATGGAAACGTACAGTTCCAAACCCAACAATATCAATTTTTGATGCACCTACAAGAGATTTGTGCTCAACACGCAGGCAAAAAACAAATACACCGCTTCAAGCTTTGGTTATTTTAAACGATCCCACATATATTGAAGCTTCTAGAGTTTTAGGAAAACAAATTACAGAGGCGGAAGATTTAAAAGTAGGAATATCTAATACTTTTAAGAAACTAACAGGGCGTAAAATTACTATTGAAGAATTAGACTTATTGGCTAATTTACAGAAAGAAGAATTTAAAAAATTTGATAGAAATCTAGAAAAAGCCAAAGGATGGCTTCAAACAGGTGCTTTTAAAATTTCTGAAACAGACAACAAAGCACTTATTGCTGCAAATGCGGTTGTAGCAAGTACCATTATGAATGCTGATGCTAGTATAACTAAACGATAAACTGCCAAACTCTAAATAAAGAAAAGACATTATGTGTAACGATCACCACAATAAACTAACATCTAACAATAGAGATTTACAAAAAATTGAACGGCAAATAGACCGAAGACATTTTTTAAAGAAAACCTCTTTGGGGTTAGGGGCTTTAGCTCTTAGTAGCTTACTTGGTGCCGAAAAAATGTTCGGTGCTACGGGAAACAAAACAACCGAAGATATTATTCTCGATAATTATAATAAAAATAGACTTGGGTTACCGCACCACTTACCAAAAGCAAAGCGCATTATTTACTTATTCCAAAGTGGCGGGCCATCTCAAATGGACTTATTCGATTACAAGCCAAAACTGGTAGATATGTTTGGTAAAGAATTGCCCGATTCTATTATTGGTGGACAACGATTAACTGGTATGAGTGGGAGTCAAAGCACCTTACCAATTGCGCCGTCTACTTTCAATTTTAAACAATATGGAGAATCTAAAGCGTGGGTGAGTGATGCCATGCCTTATTTATCTGAAGTTGTAGACGATTTATGTTTTATGAAGGGTATGCAAACCGATCAAATTAATCATACCCCAGCCATAACTTTTATGCAAACCGGAAATCAATTACCTGGTAGACCTTCTATAGGTTCTTGGTTAAGCTATGGTTTAGGTTCCGATAATGAAAACCTTCCAACGTTTATAACACTTGTCTCTAAAAATGGAAAAGGACAACCGCTTAAGGCAAGTTTATGGGGCAATGGTTTTTTACCAACAGAGCATCAAGGTGTTCAGTTTAGATCGGGTAAAGATCCTGTATTGTATTTAAGTGATCCTGAAAATTATGATGGTAACGATAGAAGGCATATGTTGGATTATTTAGGAGGTTTAAATGATATTCAAAATGATGCTTATGGCGATCCTGAAATTCAAGCCAGAATGTCTCAGTACGAAATGGCTTTTAAAATGCAAACCTCGGTACCGGAAGTTGCAGATTTGTCTGATGAGCCAGATCATATTTTTGAAATGTATGGTAAAGATAGTCGAGATCCAGGAACCTATGCCGCTAATTGTTTAATGGCTAGAAAATTACTTGAAAAAGGAGTGAAATTTGTTCAACTATATCATCAAGGATGGGATCAACATAACAATTGTCCCGGAGGATTAAAAAATCAATGTAAAAAAACAGATCAAGGTACAGCAGCTTTAATAAAAGATTTAAAACAACGCGGTATGCTAGATGATACGCTTGTTATTTGGGGAGGGGAATTTGGTAGAACGGTTTACTCACAAGGTCAATTAACAAAGAAAAACCACGGAAGAGATCATCACCCAAAAGCATTTACCATGTGGATGGCTGGTGCTGGTGTGAAACCTGGTTTTACTTATGGCGAAACAGATGATTTTAGTTACAATGTAATAAAAGATCCTTTACATGTGCACGATTTTCATGCCACATTAATGCATTTAGTTGGTGTAGATCATGAGCGTTTAACATTTAAACATCAAGGACGTCGATATCGATTAACAGATGTTCATGGTCATGTTGTAAAAGATTTATTAACCTAATCCTAAAAGTTATGTCATCAAGAAGAAATTTTATAAAAAAAACAGGATTAGCTGGAGCAGCTTTAACGGCTATGCCTTCATTTGGATTTCATATTATGAGAAAACCAAAAGGTAAAGAAGTTATTTTAGGTCATGGCGATTATCAATATAAATTAATAAAAGATTGGGCTAAAATGAGTTCGATTGAAACGCCTTTGCTTAACTGTCATGAAATGCAAATGGATAGTAAAGGGCGATTGGTAATGATTGGCGATCATCCTAAAAATAATGTTATCATTTTCGATAAATCCGGGAATGTTATCGATTCATGGGGAACGGCTTATCCGGGCGGACACGGTTTAACTATTTCAGATGAAGGCGGAGAAGAGTTTTTGTTTCTCGCCGATTCAGGATGGTTTCTAAACAAACAAGGCGGCTGGACAAAACACAACGGTCGTATTACAAAAACGACTATGGATGGACGTGTTGTTTTCGATATTGGACACCCAATTACTATAGGTATTTATAAGCCAGGTGAGTCTTTTTGTCCTACAGAAACAGCTATTGGACCTAATGGCGATATTTATGTAGCCGATGGTTATGGTATGAGTAGAATTATTCAATACGATTATAATGGTCGTTATATAAGGCATTGGGGCGGAAGTGATAATCCTGATAAAAATTATCAGATAATGAGCGCTCATGGCGTTGCAATAGATTACAGAGAAAAGGGAAACCCTATGGTGGTGGTAACTTCTAGAAATCAGGCTAGCTTTAAATGGTTTACGCTAGATGGTAAATACATTAAAACATTGCACCTGCCAAACATGCAAGTATGCAGACCGGTGTTTGATGATACTAATTTATACGCTGGTGTTTGTTGGTCTCAGCCAGAAGTAGGAAAAACAGACTGGACACAACCCACAGGGTTTGTTACTATTTTAGAAGGTGATAAGGTGGTGTCAAATCCAGGGGCAACAGCACCGATTTATGTAAACGGTGAACTTCAAAAATCGTATCAATTAACCGATAGACCTATTTCTCATGGTCATGATGTTTGTGTTGATAATGATAAAAATTTATATATCTGTCAGTGGAGAGCAGATAAAACACCTCCTTTAAAATTAGAACGCATTTAGAAAATATAAAGAAAAAAATATATGGATAATAGTGTTCCAGATTTTGTGTTGTTTTTAGGTAGATTTCATCCGCTTGTAGTGCATTTGCCCATCGGTTTTTTATTTTTTGCCTTTGTACTGGAAGTTTTCAGCCGATGGAAAAAAAATCCAGTATTAACTTCAGGTATTCCATTAGCATTGCTTTTAGGTGGAATAAGTGGTGCAGTCGCTTGTGTTTTGGGTTATATGCTATCTTTAAGTGGTGATTATGAAGCAGACGCTTTAGATACGCACTTTTGGTTTGGTATAGCAACTACAGCTATTGCTTTTTTAGCATGGTTAATTCGAATAGAAAAAATAAAAATAGCCCCAATAAATAGATTGCAACCTAATATTTCGGCGCTTACTTTATTAGTTATTTTATTGAGTGTTACGGGACATTATGGTGGTAACCTCACACATGGTAGTGATTATTTAGTAAAATATTTACCTTTTGGAAAAGACGATAAAACAGAACTTGTAGCCGTAACAAAAATAGAAGAAGCTCAGGTTTTTAGTCATTTAGTAGACCCCATTTTGGATAACAAATGTGCTAGCTGTCATAATGAAAGTAAGAAAAAAGGAAGTTTATCTTTTCACGATTCTACAGCGATTTTAAAAGGTGGAAAAAATGGAAAAATACTAGTTTCTGGTAATGCTTTGGAATCGGAAATGATTAAGCGCGTGCTTTTAGAACCACATCATGATGATTTTATGCCTCCTGAAGGCAAAACGCCTTTAACGGAAGAGGAGATTGCCATATTAACCTATTGGATTGATAATGCTAAAGGGAATTTTGAAACTAAAGTTGCTAATGTAGAAACACCTGAAGATATTTCGAATATTGCAAGCGGTATGTTAGGGCTTTCTGGTTCAGAGGCTAAAGCTTCCAGTATAGCGTTGCCAACCGTAACCAAATTAACAAATGAACAAATTATAGAAATAGAAAAAGAAGGTTTTACTTTAAAAGAACTTGTTTTCGATTCCGGCTTGTATGAAGTTGTGTTGCCGCCTAATACTATCTCTAAAAGTAATGAAAAAGCTATTTTAAGTAAACTTGAAAAGCTGCTAATTATAAAAGAAAATATTATTTGGTTATCTTTAGAAGCAAATCAATTAACAGATGAAAGTTTGAACTTAGTTGGTCAGTTCTCCAATATTCAAAAACTAAAATTAAATAATAATCCGTTGTCAGATACTGCTATGGCTTCATTAGTTAATTTAAAAAGCATGACGAGTCTTAATTTGTATGGTACTAAAATTACCTCTAAAAGTTTAGAGATTTTATCTCCATTGGATAATTTAAAGCATCTATATGTTTGGCAAACAAAAATTAATCAAGAGGATATAGATAATTATACATCAAACGATTATACCGAAGTTATTTTAGGATTATAATAAGTAAAAGCAACATATATGTTTAAAAATATTTTAATAAAAGCGACTGTTTTTTTATTGATACTATCATGTTCTTCTAATAAAAAATCAAAAGAAATAAATGTAGAAACTTCAAAATATACGGCAGATTGGGAGTCGTTGCAACAATATGAGGTTCCTGAATGGTACAAAGATTTAAAATTTGGTATTTATTTCCATTGGGGCCCATATTCTGTACCTGCATATAAAAATGAGTGGTATTCTATGTGGATGTACAAAGAAGGGCACGATATAAATAAGCATCATAAGGAAACCTATGGGAACTTGGATACTTTTGGATACAAGGATTTTATACCTATGTTTAAAGCTGAAAAATTTGATGCTAATGTTTGGGCCGATTTATTTGTAAAAGCGGGAGCGCAATTTGCAGGGCCAATAGCAGAACATGCCGATGGTTTTGCCATGTGGGATAGTGATTTGACGCAATGGAATGCTAAAGAAATGGGGCCAAAAATTGATGTTGTTGGCGAAATGGAAAAAGCAATAAAGGCTAGAGGTTTAAAATTTATAACCACTTACCATCGCCATTGGTTATATTCATGGTATCCTACTTGGGATGAAAATACGGATGCATCTAATCCGCTTTACGAAGGACTTTATGGACCAAAAGTTCCGGAGGGCACTTTTGTTATGGCAAACAAACCAACAAATCCTTTACCGGATGATAAATTTAATCAAGAATGGTTGGATAGATTAACAGAATTAACAATTAAATATGATCCGGATATTGTTTGGTTTGATAATAAAATGGATATTATAGGTGAAGACTATAGAAAACAGTTTCTAGCTAATTTTTATAACCAAGGTCTTGCGAAAGGTAAAGATGTTGTGGTTACTTATAAGTTTACAGATTTAGCAGTGGGATCTGCTGTTTTAGATTTAGAACGCTCTAGAATGAGTGAAAAGAAAGACTTCACTTGGTTAACAGATGATTCTATAGATTGGAATGCTTGGTGTAATATTCAAAATCCTGCATATAAATCGACCAATAGGCTTATCGATTTTTTAGTAGATGTTGTTAGTAAAAACGGAGCAGTTCTATTAAATATCACACCTACAGCAGAAGGTGTGATTCCTGAAGAAGTGGAAAAGCGATTGCTACAAATGGGTGAATGGCTAAACGTTAATGGCGAGGCTATCTACGGAACTCGACCATGGAAAATATATGGTGAAGGACCTGCGGAAGTAATTGAAGGTCATTTAAGCGAGCATAAAAATAAAGACAATACAGCAAAAGATATTCGGTTTACAACAAAAGAACAAACTTTATATGCAACTGTTTTAGACTGGTCTACGGAACCTATTCACATTAAATCATTATCTAATAAAGATCAAACTATTAAGAGTATTGAACTTTTAGGTAGTGATGAAACCATCAATTGGGAACAAACTAATACAGAATTGATCATCCAGCCATCAAAAGTTAGAAATGGTGATTATGCTTTTGTATACAAAATAGAATTCTAAATCTATTTATTGATTAACAAAAACTCTTAGTTTTTCGTTGTTAATAGCACTCAGAATACCTGTTTTATTGCCTAATTTTATTTTCTGAATATCTTTTACATTTGAAGGAAGGAAAAAGCCGCTTTTTAAATAGTTAACTGCTTTAAAATCTCCTTTGTCATTTCCTAAAAACAATTGTCCAATTGATGCATCTGCTCTTGTTGTTTCTACTTCAACTTCAAACTTATTTCCTGCAATTAAAATATCAAGAATATTATCATCATTAAAATCATCAACGACAATGCCGTTTATAACCGAAAATTGAGCTTCTACCGGCAGTCTTTTAATATTTAATGTACCATTGTTGTTTTCAAGAATAATACTCTCAAAAAGTTGCACTTCGTGTTTTAAAGCCTCATTAACATTAGGTAAAATATCTTGTATATCTGCTTTTGCAAATTCTTGATAGGTTTTAAATTTTTTACTTATTTGTGGTAATTGTTGAGACGAACATTGTTTACCACGAACAGGTACTTGTCTGTTTTTATAATGTTGTGTTAGAAAAATATCATTGGTGCCGTTACTGTCAAAATCATTGGCATATACAATAAAGGGTTTTTCGGCACTTGCCTTAAATTTATAGTTTAAACCTAGGTTACCTAATATAAAATCTGTGTCTCCATCTTTATCAATATCGGTAGCAACAATTTTGTTCCACCAACCATTGGTGTCATTTAATTTAAAAGATTCTGTTGCGTTTATAAACTGTTGGCCTTTCTTTTTTAAAATAGTAATTGGCATCCATTCGCCAACAAGTATTAGTTCTTTAGTGGAGTCTCCATCAATATCATTCCAAGTGGCCGAAGTTACCATGCCGATATTTGATAGGGTAGGAGCTATTTTTTGAGTAACATCTTCAAACGTTCCATTATTGTTTTCTAATAAAAAGCTCTTAGGAGCACTTGGGTATTTATTAGGAATTAATCTTCCGCCAATAAACAAATCAAAATCGCCATCTTCATCAAAATCTATAGGTAATACACAAGAGCCACTTTCAGTTAGGTCGGGTAATTTATTTGAGTTTTTAAAATTCCCTTTACCATCATTTAAGTATAACCTATCTTGGTAATTGGAGGAGTTATAATTAAATTCATTACCTCCACTTACTACGTACAAATCTAAGTTAGAATCTCCGTCGGAATCAAAAAATAAAGCGCCAACATCTTCATGTTTAGCATCTGATAAAAAGGAAGTTTGGTTTTTTTGATAAAATTTACCGTTAGCATTCTGAATATATATTTGGCCTGCTTGATTTCCAGCACCACCTACGAAAAAATCTTCTAAGCCATCATTATTTATATCTGAAACAGCAATGCAAGGACCATTTTGTGATAGTTTATGTGGTAATAATATTTGGTTTTCAAAATCGTCATAACTATTTTCCTTGTGCTTAAATGGTGTTTTAAATTTTGTACTGGTTACATCTTCAAAAATGGTTTTAATAGGTGTTTTAATAGCGCTATTTTTTTGAGCGTTTTTATAATTAATTTGTAATAACTGATTAGTTTTTACATTTTGTAAAATTGTCTCTTTGCCATCTGGCCAAGCAATTTTTATTTCATCTATAGTGGCTGTTTTACCTAACCCAAAATGATTTATTGGTTCTACGGATGAAAGATAGCCTCTAACAGTTTTAAAGTCATGATATTGAATTTTATCATCATATTTTAATGTGATTTTCGCTCCTAGCCCAGTTGGATTCTTAGCTGGTCCAATCAATTTAATTTTTAAATAATTATTATCTTTTTTTTCTGAAGTGTTTTTGTAAATAAAAGCAGTTCCATCGATATTATTTACAATAATATCCAAATCGCCATCATTATCTAAATCTCCAACAGCGGCACCATTAGAAAAACTATCTTGTTCTAAACCCCAAGCTTTGGTTTTTTTAGTAAAGGTTAAGTCGCCATTGTTTTTATAGATATAATTTGGTCTTTTGTTTTCTTGAAACATGTTTACAATATATGCGGCATTTTCTTGGTTGGATTTTTTACGTGCCTCCATACTTTGCATATATGTACTGATTTTCTTGTTGGTGTCTTTATCCCAAATGTCTCTTTTAAAACCATTGGTAATGAAAAGGTCGTTATAGCCATCGTTATCAAAATCGCTTCCAAGGCATGACCAGCTCCAATCTGTTTTGTCAACCCCAGCGTAAGCACTAATATCGCTAAACATACCATTTCCTCTATTTAAATGAAGCATATTATGCATGTATTGATAATGAAAACCATTTGAAGTCATGTCTGAAAACAACTTGGTATTCATGGATGCCATTGTGGTTTTGGAGCGTTCGTAATCTTCAGGTAGCATTTCTAATTGCATTATATCTTCAAAGCCATCGTTGTTAAAATCTACAACATCAACTCCCATAGCATAGAAAGCTATGTGATTAAATCTATTGGTTAAATCATCTTTAAACGTGTTATTACCTTGATTGATGTATGCATAATCTCGTTCTACATAATCATTGGAAACGTAAATGTCTGTTTTTCCATCATTATTTAAGTCTGTTGTTGCTAAACCTAAGCCATAACCAAAATTATTTTTTATTCCTGCCTTAATCCCTATTTCTTCATATTTACCATTTGTATTGATATAAAGTTTGTCTCTAAATAAATCATTTTTTTTCTTTTTACCTTTTAAAACCTGCTCGTAATTTAAGAAAAACCGATCTGGCCTATTGGTAAGGTACATGTCTAAATCGTTATCGTTGTCTGCATCAAAAAAAGATGCCATTAAAGAGTAACCTTCATCATTTAACCCATAAGCTTCGGCTTCTTCTTTAAACGTTAAATCGCCTTTATTTATATAAAGTAAATTACTTCTATCTTCGTTTTTATCACGAAAACCACCTCGGCAAACATAAATATCTTGTAACCCATCACCATTTACATCGACCATAACCACACCATTATGCCAACCTTTATCTTTACCAACATTTGCATTTTCTGTAATATCCTCAAACTGGAAATTACCCTTGTTTAAATACAATTTGTTTTCTACTTCGTTACCAACAAAATAAATATCAGATAATCCATCATTATTAATATCGCCAACGGCAACACCGGCTCCGTTGTATACATAATTGAAAAACTCATAAAAATGCTCGAAATTCTCTTCAATGTCATTACTAAAAGTTATTCCGCTATTTTGTGCAGCTACTAACTCAAACAATGTTGAGTCATTTTCTTCTTTTAGTACATCTTCTTTGGTAACATCTTTTTTACATGTAAAGAATGATAGACAACCAAATATTAAAGTTACAAACTTGTATTTCATAATTTAAATGGTGTTTAATTTAGATGAAAGATAAATAAAAAAAACTGCCTGAAAAATTACTTTTTCAGACAGTTTTTTATCTATGCTTATATGAAAATTTTATTAAGGTCGTGCTTCATCAGACTCAATTACTATATCGTCAACATAGAAATCTGCATAGGCAGCCCAAGCTGATGCTATGTTAAATTTCCCAGCGTGTGCTGCTAGTGCTGTAAATTTAAGTTCTGATTCAATCCATCTGTCCACACTATTTGGGTCTGCTGACATAGAATTAAAGGCAAGTTGATTTGCTCCTCCTTGGTTATTAAAACGGAATAAAATATTAGGAGTACCTGCTGTCATATAACGTTTAAATTTTATAACATAATTTCTGCCTGCTACTAAATTAACTTCAGTAGCTGCCGTTTCGGCAATAGCATTACCTTGTGTGGTACCTCCATTTCTATTTAAAGCTAAGTTGATTACTTTACCTGAAGGAACTACACCAGTTGGTGTACCTGTTGGAGGGTCTGCTATAAGAACCTCTGAAATCCCATCTATAGTGGCGTTTTGAAGTAATTTAATCCAATCAGTATCTAATGCTTCATCAAATCCCCCTTCAGAAAGTAAATATTGTTCTACAAACGGTTCTACAGCTAAGTCTGTAAAAGTTTCTGGAGATCTCGTATCTATCGCTACAATGTTACTTCCTGGTAATAAGGATACAGTAATAACATCGTCTTGATAAATTGGATCTTGCAACTTAATGTTTAACTTACTTGTAACATTTGCATCAACAGATAAGCTTTCAACAGCAAAATCAACACCATTTACTTTAACCTCAACGAAAGCTTCTTGACCTATTACCGGTTCAAAATCTCCATTAAAGGAGATACTTATTGTTTCGTCTTCTAATTCTACAGCAGAACTCGGTACAAAAGGAACAGGCTCTACTACGGTAATATATCCTTCAACGGTTTTCGTAGATTCACTTAACGGCGATTGTCTGTGTGCAGATAAAGTTACTTTGTAAGTTCCTAGTGTATTGTATGTTACCGTAGGGTTTTCGGCTGTTGATGTTGCTGGAGTACCTCCTTCAAATGTCCATTCGATAACATCTTGATCTCTTGCATCTTCCCAAGCCGATTTTAAATCTTTTACTCCACTTGCAAATGTAGCTCTTCCACCAACTACAATTTCTTGGTTGTTAACAGTGAAGTCAGCACTAACTTCCTTGTAAACACCTACTAGAAACTTGCCTCTTTCAACGGTTCCATCATCATGTGTAACTTCCAATGTGGTAAGGTATGATGGCAATTGGTTTTCAGCATTTAATGACTGTCCGCTTCCTATTGGATAAGTCACATCCACAGTTTCTAAATCTGAAGTAGCAATACTACCTTCTTCAAAAGTCCATAATCTGCTCATTACATTTAGAGATGAATCAACATATGTAATGGCATCTCCTTCAGTAATAGTTCTTGTTACTGCAGTTGCTTTAAAAGAAACAGGTCTAATACCATCTCTGACGTCTCCATCTTCTTCACAGCTTGTAAAAAATCCGCAAATGGATATAAAAAATATCCAAAATGTATAATATATTTTATTTTTCATATTTAATAGAATTATTAGTTAGTAACCTGGATTCTGTTCTAATTCAGGATTTAATTGAATTTGCGCCTCTGGTATTGGCCATCTAATTTCAAAATCTTCATATTGTGTACCTGGATCTCCAGCGTTTGGGCCGTCTTGAGTAATTCCAGAAATAGCTTCTTTGTATACCCCAAAACGAATTAAATCGTTACGTCTCCAACCTTCAAAACACAATTCTTTTCTTCTTTCGCTTAATAATTCAGTAGCATTATCTTCTTTAGAACCTAGTACCATCATATCATCAGCTGGAAGTTCAGCTCTACCTCTTAATCTATTTACAGTATTATCAATAACTGTTTGTGTAAGTTTATTTTGGCCATTTAAGGCTTCAGCATACATTAACAAAACATCTGCATATCTTATGTATGGATAATCAAATGGCGTATCATTGGCGTAAGCATTTGGTTTTTCTGCATGCCATTTCCAACCTCTCCAAGAATTTTTACCTACTGTCCATGCATCTGGGTCTGAATAACCTTCTTCTGGAGTTGAGTTGTTTGCATTATGTCTTGCAATATTATTTATCATGCGCACATCATTATCAATATCATAACTATCTGCAAAACCAAAGTTTATATGGCAAGTTCCCCAGCCTCCGCCATTTTGAACGCTTCCTTGTGGGCCAAAAAATGTACTTAATAGACCGCCTTCATTTAATGCAGGCCCGTCAATACCTACAGCAAAAACCATTTCTTGGCTTTGTTCATTATCTAAGGTGAAAACATCTCGATATACTGGTAAAAGATCATAAACACCACTATCCATTACATTTTTTAAAGCAGCTTCTGCCAATACAAACTTATCTGTTTGATTTAAAGGGAAACCAGTCATTTGAAGGTAAATTTTACCTAGTAAAGCATTCACAGCACCTGCAGTTACACGTCCTCCTCCTTGTTCATTAGGTAAGTAAGGTAATGCCGATTTTAAATCTTCTACCATATAGTTATAAACCTCTTCTGGCGTGGCTTGTGTTACATTAATATTATCAAGAGAAGTAACCTCATTTTTAATTAGAGGTACATTTTCCCAAGAGCTTACTAATGCAAAGTTAATAGTAGATCTAAGAAATTTAGCTTCTGCAACAAATTGGTTTTTTACATCTGTATCAATTTGTTCTTCAGTCATGGCACCAACTCTGTCAACTACACTATTAATCCTATTTAAGGATTGGTATAATTTAACCCACAGGTTGTTTATTGCCGGTGTTGTTGGCGTAACTTGGTGTAAGTAAATTAATTTACGTTCACCGCCCCAGTTAGGGAAAACTACTTCATCAGCACCAGTTGTACCCCAAAATATTGACCAAGGTGCAGGGTTACCACCACCAGTAGGTGCAACAGATTTTTGTACGGCATCATATGCACCGGTAAGATACGTTTGCGCTCCAGCTTCATTAACTAAAAGTAATGGAGGCGATACAAAAGTATCTGGGGTCTCTGCTAAAAAACTTTCGCTACAAGATGTTATTGAAACAACAGCTCCAAATAGCATAAATAATTTTAGGTAATCTTTAATAATTTTTTTCATAATTTTTTTTTTAAAATCCAACATTAAGTCCAATTCTGAAAGTTCTAGCTCTTGGGTAAGAATCTGAATCTAAACCAGGAGTTAATTGGTTGTTTCCAACACTTACTTCTGGATCGTAGCCAGAGTAATCGGACCATAACCATACATTATCTGCAGCTGCGTAAAGTCTAAAAGATTTTACACCCAAAGTTTTAACTAATTTTTGAGGTAATTTATATCCTAAAGTAATATTACTTAATCTTATAAAAGAACCATCTTCTACAAAAATTGAGTATGCATTACCACTTACTCCTGCATCTCCAAAACCATTAATTGCTGAAACAGTAGAATTAGGGTTTTCAGGAGTCCATCTATCTCTAACAATTCCATATTTATTAAAGAATGGAATGTTTTGCCCCGTTCCTCTAACTAAGTTTTTATTATAAACATCGTTACCATAAGACCATGAGGTTAATACAGATAAATCAAAGTTTTTATATGTAAAGTTATTAGTAAATCCACCAAAGTGTTTTGGTACCGTGCGACCTATAATATTTCTATCGTCAGAATTCACAATGCCATCTCCACTATCAGGAATACCATCACCATCAGTATCTACAGTTAGTTGATCTTTTAATTTAGGAAGACCTGGTCTATAAGAAGCAGTATCAGTTCTACCAGCAGAAACCACTACACCATCTTTTAACTGATAAGTTAGAAGTTGAATTGGTAAACCTTGGTCTACGGCATCTTGATTAATTTTCGCATAAGCTTCTGCATCAGATAAGCCATCAAAATCGACAAAATCCGAATAAGTGTATACTCCATCTACTTGAAGTCCATAGATATTACCAACAGGCTCGCCAACTCGTGTTACATAATCTAGACCTATTTGGTTATCACCTATTGCTCTTGTAAAAAACTCTTTTGCTCCCCCTAAATCGGTAACTTCGTTGTCATTAAAACTTATGTTAAAGCTAGAAGTCCATGTAAAGTTGTCATTTTTAACGTTTGTGGTATTAAGCACAAACTCAAGACCTTCATTAACAAGGGTTCCAACGTTTGTGAATACGGTATCAAAACCAGTGGTAGCGGGTACTGGTTGATCTAATAATAAATTTGTAGTTTTCTTTTTGTAGTAATCTGCTTCAATAGAAATTCTATCTTGAAATAAGCCTAAGGAAATCCCTGTATCAAATTGAGAAGTTGTTTCCCAAGTTAATCCATCAACAACAAGATTTTGAACAGCTACACCAATACCTAAATCGTTTCCATTTAGAATATAAGAAGCTGTTTCTGTTTGTGGTAGTGAACGGTAAGAACCTATAGCAGTGTTACCAGTTTCACCATAACTCGCTTTTAATCTTAAGTCACTGATAGTATTACTGCTTTTTAGGAAGTCTTCGTTAGTTACTTTCCAGGCTAAACCTGCAGATGGGAAGAATCCCCATTTATAACCTTCAGCAAATCTCGAAGAACCATCATAACGGGCACTCAAATTTAACACAAAACGATCATCAAAATCATATTGAACACGCGCTAATGCAGATCTTAATGCATTATCTGTTAAACCAGAACTTGTAGGTAGCGTTTCTTGTGCTGAACCTAAATTGTTTAAATTTACTCCAGGTAAATCAAAACCTATAGCTGCAGAGCTTGTAAACTCAAAAGAAGATTGCTGTTGCTCGTATACGGCTGTTATGTTTAATCTGTGTTTGCCGAAAGTATTTCTATATGTTAAGTTTTGTTCAGTTGTTAGTCCTATACTATTATTATTGTTTGTATAAGCTCGACCTCCAGTTGATTGTCCCCATCCAAATTTTTCTGAAAAATAACGTTGACCTTTATTTGCCCCAAAATTACCCCTTATTGATGATTTGAATGTTAAACCTTCAGCAATTTTGTATTGAAGATATATATTACCAAAAGAGTTAAACCTAATAGATCGACTTATGTCTTCTTCTAATATTCTATTAGGGTTTACAACATCCCCATCCCTTAGTGATATAATTCTACCATCTTCATCATATTCGGCATCGTTATATTGAGTTATACCTTGAACAGGGCTAAAAAGCACTGCATTTGTTACAATACCAGATTGTCCATTAGCATTTGAACTTGCTGCAGTCACCACTCCAGATGATTGTGTATATCCAATATTCATGTTCATACCAGCTGTAAGCCTTTTAGAAAGGTTTTGATTTAGCCTTAAACTAGTGTTGTATCTTTCAAAATCACTAGTTTTAAGAATACCCTCACTTTTTAAGTAAGAGAAAGAAGCGGAGTAATTACTATTATCTGAACCACCAGACATAGACAAATTATAATTATTTGTTATGGCAGTTCTAGAAATTTCATCTTGCCAATCTGTAAGGATAATGCGTGGGTCGTTTAAATCTATGTTGTTACCAAATTCATCTCTAAAAGCGGTCATTATAAAATCGCTAGTATTAGCTGGATCCCATGGAGAATATTCATTTCTCCAATCAACAAATTCTTGGGCTTTTAATAAATCTATTTTTCTGGCTAAAGTTCCAACAGACGTATAAGTTTCAAAATTTAAACTAGTTCTACCTTTTTTTCCGCCTTTTGTAGTAATAATAATAACACCATTGGCTCCTCTAGAACCATAAATTGCAGTTGCTGAGGCATCTTTTAATACTTCAATAGATTCTATCGTGCTTGGGTCGATAGCAGATAATGGACTCGTTGTTGAATTTCCTAATCCTACACCAGTACTTACGTTATTACCTTGAAGAGCAAAACCATCAATTACATATAATGGATCACTACTCGCATTAATTGATGTTCCACCACGAACTCTTACTTTAAATCCGGCTTCCGGGCCACCCTCCGAAGCAACAACTTGCACACCGGCGGCTTTAGCGGCTAAACCACCTTCAAATGAAATAGGCTTAACTTTGTTTAGCTCCTCTGCTTTTATGGATACGATAGAACCTGTAAGATCTTTTCTTTTTACAGAACCATAACCTACAACAACTACTTCATCCAATTTAGATGTGCTCTCAAATAAATTTACATTAATTGTTGTTTTGTCTCCTACTGTTATTTCCTTTTGTTCATAACCAATATACCTAAAGATTAATACATCTGCAGGATTAGCGTTAATTTGGTACTTACCATCAAAGTCGGTAACGGCGCCTTTAGAGGTTCCTTTAATAAGGATGCTTGCCCCTGGCAAAGGCAGATCATCCGATGATACAACACCGGATATGGTGCTGGATTGAGCGTGGTAAACATTAAAACTGAGTAAACACGCGAAGGTAAATATCCAAGTTTTTAGTTTCCAGTTAATTTTACGTTTTAGTTTGAAATTCATATAATCTGAAATTGTTTAGTTAGACTGCTACAAAATTATTTTTTTTACCTCTTGCTGTTAGCTACATATGTTTTTTAAGCTGAAACATATGATTAAAACCCTTTTAAATTAATTAATTATGAAATTTAGATTAAGTTATTTAGTTATCTTTTTATTTAGTTATCTTTTTTAAGCTCAGGAAATTGTTGTACTTACTGATGACAATAAACTTTTACAGGTGCGAGAAGTAAAATTTCACTTTGCTATCTAATCAAATTTATGAAAATATATTTTTTATATCTCGATTATGTTTTGTTAAGGTGTAAAACGAGTTGGTGAGAATTATAGTGAAGTTTTGCCCAATATAAATACGCTGATAGTTTCAGGTAAATTATATTTAAAACCATATTTTGTTCTAAATTAATCATATGTGGCAGTTATATTATGGTAATGTTGTGATATTTACACTTTATAAAATAACCTAAAAAATGAATAAAATTCTAGCGCTTTGTGTCATTGTATTCACTTTAACTTCGTGTAATAACAAGGTTGAAAATAAAACTAACACTAAACCAAATATCATCTACATCATGTCAGATGATCATACCACACAAGCTTTTGGTATTTATGGCAGCAGGTTAGCGAGCTTAAACCCAACACCAACATTAGACAAAATAGCAAGCGAAGGTATTATTTTCGATAATTGTTTTGTAAATAATTCAATTTGTACACCAAGTAGAGCAGCTATTTTATCTGGTCAACACAGTCAAGCCAATGGTGTTTTAGATCTAGAAGGCGCATTGCCTATGGAAAAGCAATATTTACCTATTGAAATGAAAAAATTAGGGTACCAAACAGCTATGATTGGTAAATGGCATTTAAAAGAACAACCTAATTTCGATTATTTTAATGTGTTCACAAAACACGGCCAACAGGGGTCTTATTTTGATCCTTACCTAACCGAAACTGGAATGCATTTTACAGAAGAGCATGATCCTGCTTACGAGGGCAAACAATACAAAGGTCACAGTACAGATATTGTTACAGATATTTCTTTAGACTGGTTAAAAAATAAAAGAGATAAATCAAAGCCATTTATTTTGTTTCATCAATATAAAGCACCACATGATGATTTTGAATTTGCACCTCGCTATTTAGATTACTTAAAAGATACAGAAATTCCAGAACCAGAAAGTTTATATGATAATGCGAATAATGGTTCCATAGGTACACGCGGAGAAAATGACTCTTTAATTCATGTTATCGGATCTTCAGTTTCTAAAAGAAATACCATAAGAAATATGGGTATGCGTTTATGGAGCAAGCAGTACACTAAAAATAATAATCCAGATTTTGATTCTACAGAAATAGATGGCTTAAATGATAAGGATTATACACACGCTACCTATCAAGAATATTTAAAGAGATATTTACGTTGTGTAAAAGGTGTGGATGACAATGTAGCGCGATTAATTAAATATTTAAAAGCTGAAGGTTTATATGAAAACACAATTATTGTTTACACAGGCGATCAAGGGTTTATGCTTGGTGAACATGATTATATTGATAAAAGATGGATGTATGAAGAGTCTTTAAGAATGCCGTTTTTTGTTCGCTATCCAGAAAAAATTAAACCAGGTACAAGAACCGATGCGATAATAAATAATACAGATTTTGCACCTACACTTATTGAGATGGCTGGGGGAACACCACCAGAGCAAATGCAGGGACACAGTTTTAAATCCATTTTAAAAACAGGTAAAGAGCCAGAAGATTGGCAACAATCTAGTTACTACAGATATTGGATGCATATGGCACATGCGCATGCTAATCCTGCACATTTTGGTATTAGAACAAAACAGTACAAACTAATTTTCTTTTACGGAAAATATTGGGTAGATACTAAAGATCCTAACGCAACATGGAATAAAAAGAGTTGGGGAAATCGATTTGATTTGGATACACCTGCTGCTTGGGAGTTTTATGATTTATCGGTAGATCCGAAGGAAATGAACAATGCTTATAGTGATCCTAAATATAAAGATATCATTGCCGATTTAAAGAAGCAAATGATTGCAAAACGTAAGGAACTTAACGAGGACGATGGTGAAAAATACCCTCATATTCAAAAAGTAATTGATGAGCATTGGAACGATTAAATAATAAAGAGTATAAAAGTCTTTAAAATATTTAAAACTTTTTAGTTGCCAAAAGAGAGAAATTGATATCTCTCGAGCCAAGAGAAGCAGGTTTTATCTAGTTTTTAAGGTTTAAGTATTGACTAGTTAGTGTTTTAAACATTTGCTCTAGTTTTAAAGACATACGTTTTATTGCTTTTAATTTGATAATGAGAACTTCGTTAAAAATAATTTTCAGTAAACTGACAACCATTTAATAATATAGTAAATATGAATTTTAGAATGTATAAGTTGATCTTCTGTTTGTTATGCTCGGTAGTTATTCTATCGTGTAACGACAAAAAAAATAACAAAGAAGTTGTTCAACTACAAAAGCCAGTATACGAGGCTAATTGGGAATCTATAAAAGCCAATTATAAAGACCCGGAATGGTTTAATCAAAAAAAGTTCGGAATTTTTATTCACTGGGGTGCGTATAGCGTACCAGCATACGGTTCAGAATGGTATCCAAGACAAATGTATATGGATACGGCTAACTTTAATGCTCAATTAAATACGGGTAAAAAGGGGCCTTCTAGAGAGTATTTGCATCATAAAAAAGAATGGGGAGATCAAAAAGAATTTGGGTACAAAGATTTTATTCCTATGTTCAAAGGTGAAAAATTTGACGCTAACCAATGGATAGATTTATTTAAAGAAGCAGGAGCAAAATATGTAATTCCTGTGGCCGATCATCACGATGGTTTTGCTATGTATAAATCGAATACTACACGATGGAATGCCTACGATATGGGACCTAAAAGAGATGTTTTAGGAGAACTTTTTAAGGCCGGACGAAGTAAAGGAATGATTATGGGAGCTTCTTCACATTTTGCCTTTAATTGGTCTTTCTATAACAAAAAAGATCATTTTGATACTACAGATCCTGAATATGCAGATTTATATTCTTCAAAAGGAAAAGATTTAAAAGAGCCTGTTTCAGAAGAGTTTAAAGCGCGTTGGTGGGATAGAACTAAAGATTTAATTGATAATTATCAACCAGATATTTTATGGTTCGATTTTTACTTAGATATTCCAGATTACGCAGATCAACGACCAAAGTTAGCAGCTTACTATTATAACAAAGGTATTGAGTGGGGAAAAGAAGTGGTTTTACAAGATAAAAACTTCTCTCACGAAGCTTTTCCAGAAGGTACTGTAGTGTATGATTTAGAACGTGGAAAATTACCAGGAATTAGAAAGTTGCCTTGGCAAACAGATACCTCAATAGGTAAAAACTCTTGGAGTTATGTAACTAATTGGCAATCTAAAACTGCAAATGAAATAGTAGACGATTTAGTAGATATTGTTAGTAAAAACGGAAATCTATTGTTGAATGTTGGTCCAAAGTCCGACGGAACAATTCCAGAAGATCAAAAAGAGATTTTACTTCAAATTGGAGGTTGGTTAAAAACTAATGGAGAAGCTATATATGATACTAAATATTGGGAAACGTTTGGAGAAGGTCCTACAGAAGTAAAAAAAGGTCACCACTCTGAAGGGAATAACGCAGGCCTATCTTCTAAAGATATTAGGTTTACAACAAAAGGAAATAAATTATACGCCATTGTTTTAGATTGGCCAGAAGATGGTAAAGTAAATATTACAACATTAGCTAAAAATACAGAATATGCTAAGGGTTTAAATATTTCTGAAGTTAAAGTATTAGGAAGTGCTGATAAAGTTGAATGGTCACAAACAGATGATGGTTTATTGGTTGATATGCCAAAAGAAAAACCATGTGATTTTGCATATGTTATTGAGCTTACTCTATAAAAATTGTTTGTTTTAGTATTTTAAAAGTGCATTTACTTGTTTAAATGCGCTTTTTTTTTGGTTGTTAGAATATATTAATTCATTCGTTATGCTTTCTGAAACATACGTTGTCGGCTTAAGCTTTATGAGTTATTATATTTGAAAGAATAAGTATTAACAAGAAAATTAATAAAATAGATTTTAATGTTTTTTAAGAAACAAAGCCGAAAATTTATAAAATTTATTTGTGTTGCAATAGTGCATTTAAATTTTAATGCCATGCAATCTCAAGAAAACAAACCTTTTATAACTGATGCATTAAGTACCAAAGTGGATGCCTTAATGGCAACCATGTCTATGGACGAAAAATTGGCTCAAATAACGGGTACGCGCTTAAGAGAAATTATGGTTGATGGAAAAATTTCTATCGAAAAATGTAGAGAGCATATTCCTCATGGTATTGGCCACTTTTGTCAGTTTTCTTCAGGTTTAACCTTATCTCCAGAAGAATTAAGAGATTTAGTAAGAGAAGTACAACATTATTTAATAACGGAAACTAAAACCAAAATTCCGGCCATTTTTCATGAGGAAGCCATTACAGGTTTTGCCACTCAAGGCGCCACAACTTTTCCTCAGCAAATAGGTGTTGGCTGTTCATGGAATCCCGAGATTGTTAAAAACAATGCAAATTCTACAGCACGAAGTATGCGGGCCGCTGGGGCAACATTTGCATTGTCGCCAATGTTAGATTTAAGTCGTACTGCGCATTGGAATAGACTAGAGGAAAGTTATGGAGAAGATGCTTATTTAACATCTAGAATGGGCGTTGCATTTATAAGAGGTCTTCAAGGAGATAATTTTAAAACAGGTGTAGCCGCAACAGCAAAGCACTTTGCTGGTTATGGAACAGCCAATAATGACCCAAAAGAATTATATGAGGAGTATTTAATGCCGCATGAAGCTGCTTTTAAAATTGCCGGAGCAAAAAGCGTTATGCCTTCTTATGGAAAATATAAAGCTTTAGCAGTAACAGCAAATCCAATTATGTTAAACCAAATGTTACGTAAAGAAATTGGGTTCGATGGTTTAGTTGTGAGCGATTATGGGGCTGTAAACTTAATTTACAAGGGACACAAACAAGCTAAAGATCCGGCAATGGCAGGAGCAATGGCCATAAATGCAGGAGTAGATATAGAACTTTCTAAACCAATTGCCTTTCCTTTATTACCAAAAGCTATAAAAGAAGGATTGGTTACAGAAGAAACCATTAATGAAGCCGTTAAGCGTTCATTAGTAATGAAAGCTAAATTAGGCTTGTTGGATGAGAATCTCGTAATAGGAAAAGATGGACCATTGGACTTCGATTCACCTGCTAACCGAAAATTGGCTTACGAAACCGCATCACAATCCATTGTTCTATTAAAAAACAACGGTATTTTACCTTTAAAAAAAGAAGTAAAAAAAATTGCTTTAGTTGGTCCAAATGGAGCCACAGTGCATTGTTTATTGGGAGATTATACATATCAATCCATGATTTCTTTTTGGCACAGTACAGAGTTTGATCCAGAAAACCCTAAACTTATTACCTTGAAACAAGGTCTTGAAAATAAATTAGCCAAAGATGTAAAAGTTACAGTAGAGCGAGGCTGCGATTGGAGTGCGCCTTTAGAATCTAAAATTGATGCGAGCGGTTTAGGAGATGATAGGTTGAGCAAATTAAAATTGTTAACTATCAAAGGTTTGCCTCAACCAGATTTGCAAAATGCTTTAAAAATTTCTAAAGAAAGTGATGTTATTATCGCTGCCGTAGGTGAGAATTTATATCTATGTGGAGAAGGTAGAGAACGAAAGGGCATTCGATTACCAGGAGAGCAAGAAGCTTTTGTTGAAAAATTAATTGCTACAGGAAAACCGGTGATCCTAGTTATGTTTGGTGGGCGCCAACAATTAGTTAGCAAATTTGAAGATAAATGTGCCGCAATTGTTCAAGCTTGGTTTCCTGGTGAAGAAGGCGGAAATGCTATTGCTGATGTTTTGGTTGGAAATGTAAACCCGTCCGCAAAATTATGTGTTACTTATCCTAAAACAGAATCGCGTGCAGAAATTAATTATAAAAATGGATATGCAGATGATGATTTGGTTCAATATCCGTTTGGTTTTGGTTTGTCTTATACAAATTATCAATATTCAAACTTCAAGCTTAAATCAAAAGTAAATATCGATACTGAGCGTTTTACGGTATCATTAAAAGTGAAAAATACCGGAGAAATGGACGGTACAGAAATTGTTCAACTTTATATGTCTCCAATTGATAAAGCATCTACTCAAAAACCTATTCAGCTAAAAGGATTTGAAAGAGTAGAGTTAAAAGTAGGAGAAGAGAAAATACTAAACTTTAATGTTTCTCCAGAGCAATTTGTACAGTATAAAAACAATAAATGGATTGTAGAATCGGGTAAATATCAACTTAAAGTCGGAGCATCTTCCACAGATATTCGGTTAAAAGGTTTAATTGAACTTAAAGGAAAGAATGTGATTCTAGAAAATGGTAGAAACGTTTTTTTTACAATGAATAAAACAAAATAAAATGAAACAATTCAAGACTTTAAATTTAGTATTAGGTGCTTTTTTAATAAGCTGTACAATATTAAATGTATCTGCACAGAAAAAAAATATTATTTTTCTTTTTGCAGATGATGCAGGGTATCATGATTTTGGTTTCCAAGGAAGTAAAACCTTTCCAACGCCAAACCTAGATAACTTAGCCTCTGAAGGTATGGTTTTTAATGAAGCCTATACTACAGATTCGGTTTGCGGACCATCGAGAGCCGGTTTGTTAACCGGAATGTACCAACAGCGTTATGGTATTGAAGAAAATAATGTACCTGGATACATGAGTGACTCTTCTAAATTATTAGGTGACGATATGGGCTTGCCTTTGGGGATAAATACAGTTGCAGATTATTTGAATCCATTAGGTTACAAGTCGATTGTTTTAGGGAAATGGCATTTAGGTAATGCCGATAGATATCACCCATTAAATAGAGGTTTCGATGAGTTTTATGGTTTTAGAGGAGGAGCTAGAAGTTTTTGGCCATTGAGCTTAGAAAGAGCATTAGATCGCCCTGAAGATAGAATGGAAAAAGGATTTGGTTTGTTTGAAGAACCTAAAAAATATTTAACTGATGCCATTGCCGATGAGGCTTGCGATTTTATGGAGCGCCATAAAGAAGAACCATTTTTTATGTATGTTTCTTTTAATGCGGTTCATTCTCCGTTAGAAGCTATGGACGAAGATTTGGATAAAATAAAAGGCTTAACAGGAAAGCGTAAAAAACTTGCAGCAATGACCTTGGCACTAGATCGTGCTTGTGGTACCATTCTTAAAAAATTGAAAGCACTTGGTTTGGAAGAAAATACACTTATTGTTTTTTCTAATGATAATGGTGGCCCAGACGGAACAGAAACATCTAATTATCCGTTAAGTGGTTGTAAATCTAATTTCTTAGAAGGCGGAATACGCGTGCCTTTTATTATGAAATTACCAGGAGTAATCAAACCAAGAACAGAGTACAAAAAAGCGATTAGCATGTTAGATATGGTGCCGACATTCGTAAATATTGCAGGTGGTAATGCATCAGAATTAAAAGGATTAGATGGTGTAGATTTAATGCCTTTTATCACCAAGAAAAATAATAACGCACCGCACGAAAGGTTATTTTGGAAAATTGAAAATAGAGGCGTAGTACGCGAAGGTGATTGGAAATTATTGCGTTATCCAGATCGTCCGGCAGAGCTATATAACATCGCCGAAGATATTACTGAAAATAATGATTTAGCTTTAAAATACCCGGAAAAGGTGCGTGAAATGTATAAAACATTGTTTAATTGGGAGGCTGAATTAGAACGTCCTTTATGGCAATTAAAACGCATTTACGAGGTTAATGCCGTAAAACGTATTGACGAAAAAAGAAACCCGGTATTAGATAAATAAAACTAGATTTATAATAGAAAAATTCAATTTAATTATGAAAAAGAACGCGCTATTTGTTTATTGTTATATCGTTTTTACAACGCTTGTCTTTGCTCAAGAAAAACCTAATGTTATTGTTGTTTTAGCTGATGATATCGGGCTTGGAGATATTTCATATTATCGAGAAAAACATTCAAACAATATTATCCTGGAAACACCAGCTATAGATAAACTTGCAAAAGAAGGCATGGCTTTTACAGATGCGCATACACCTGCTGCATTATGTGCTCCAACGCGTTACGCACTTATGACGGGAAATCATTGTTATAGAAGTTATGCGCCGTGGGGCGTTTGGGGTTCATATCAACCGTCTCCAATACAACCTAATCAGTTAACATTGGGTTCATTAATGAAAAATGCTGGGTATCAAACAGGGTTCTTTGGTAAATGGGGATTCGGTATGGATTTTGCGAGAAAAGATGATGCAAATACCGTTTATAGATCGGCACGAAAGGAGCATGAAACAGATGTGGATATTTCAAAAGTTATAGATAAAGGTCCTTTGCAAAATGGATTTGATTATAGTTTTATGTATCCTGCAGGAATACAAGCAGAGCCTTATGCTGTGTACGAAAATGGCATAATGATGCCTTTAAATAAAGACTCCGAAATCGTATTAATTACCCAAGAAAAAATGAGTAAGCTCAATGTTAAACTTGATAAAAAAGAAGGCTTAGGAGATAGCTATTGGAATCCTTATAATTCAGGAAAACTATTGATAGATAAGGCGGTAGATTTTATTGAAAATACTTCAGATGAAGATCCTTTCTTTATGTATTATTGCTCACAGGCTGTACATTTACCGCATACACCTTCAGAGAAAATGAATGGCACAAAAATAGCAGGCACAACACCTTCTAGTCATTTAGATATGATGAAAGAGTTAGATGTACAAATGGAAATGCTAGTTGATGCCTTGAAAGAGAAAGGTGTTTATGATAATACATTAATCATTTTTACATCGGATAATGGTGGTTTATTGAAGCCTAAAACTATTAAATCAGGACATCAATCTAGTGATATCTACCGTGGAGGAAAAAATCAAATGTATGAAGGAGGTCATCGTGTGCCTTTTATTGCTTGGTGGCCGGGGCATATTAAGGCAAAATCAGTTTCAAATACGCCAATTCTTGGTATAGATATTATGGCAACTTTAGCCGATATCACAAATCAAAAAATAGAAAAAAATAACGCTATGGATTCTTCAAGTTTGTTACCGCTTTTAAAAGGTGAGAACAAACAAGTTCATCCGTTTCTTATGACGCAATCGGGTACCGGTAAACAAACCATTATTATAAAGGATGGTTGGAAATTAATTATTCAGCTTGATAAAAAGGACAAAACCGATCGTAATAGAATACCATTAGCGTTGTTTAATTTAGATGAAAATCCTACTGAAAACGAAAAGGATAATTTGATAAGTAAACCAAAATATAAAAATAAAGTAGATGAATTGTTTCGTTTGTATAATGAAACTAGAGATAGCGGTATAGCGACGAGAAGTTAACTTAAATCATTATTAGTTCTAAGATGTATAGCGGTGGTAGTTTTTATTACGAAACACTGCCGTTACAAAAGCAGATAGCATAGTTTTACTCTGTTTGGATACACTTCTTTAAAAGAAGTTATACATTAATAGATATAGTTTCGAGTGGCTTATTTTAAACAGTAGTCTATAAAGTTATAAAACTTTTAGAATTATTACTTTTTAGCTTTAATACTTTATAGATATATGAAAATTCAATTATTAAATAGGGCTACTTTAATAGTAGCCCTATTTTTATAAATTAGTTTTTTATAAACTTTGAACTATAAGAAGCCCCATCACTAGACATCACTCTAATAAGATATGTTCCTGTAATTAAATTAGTAACAGGCAAAACTAATATTGAATTATTAAGGTTTCCGTTTATAGACGTTTTATTTATCAAAGTTCCAAGAAGAGAATAAACTTCTACGGAACCTGTGTTGAAGCTATGTGGTAATGCTATATTTAAGTTGTTGCCCACAGGATTAGGATATAGCACAAGCTTTATTGATGACTCTTCATCAATACTTAAAGATTCTCCGGTGTCTTCTATGGCATTTACGCCGGCTGTCCATTGGGTTCCTAGACTTTCATAGGCTCCAATATCTGGAGCACTTCCTTTATAACTACTAGTGAAATTAGATATGAATCGCCCCATGTCTACTACTGCGCTTCCAGAAGCTGGCATAAAATTTTGATTATTAGCATCTTCAAAAGGAGAAGTATTGCTTATTAAATTATCTTGTATATCAAAATCTGTTGCGGTTTCAGAAAACCAATCGCCAACATTTGAAAAATTATTATAAATTTTATTATTTTCTTGGGTATAACCATTTACCCATGCGTCCATAGCACGTTCTGCATTCCAAATGGTATTATGATAAAAATCTAAGTTCGTATTATTCCAATTTACTTGATAACCACTCCAAGATACATTCCAGATTACGTTGTGATGAACCGTATAACCTTTACTATTATTATCTAAATATATTCCTGCCGCTTTACCTGGATCGTTTGGATTATGAGAATATGAAGGCGCAGTAGCATCATGAAACCAATTATGATGGATTTCATTATTCTTTAAAGATGCATTTCCAACGGTATAAAACACACCAGAATCACTGTTTATTTTTTGTGAAGCAGAAACGTCGTTATAGGCAATCTCACAATTAGAACCAGCTACATACATACCATCTCTACCTGCGTTTGTAATGGTGTTTTTTAGTATTTTCATATCATTACCACTACTTCTTAGGGGTGAAGCGTGAATGCCAATGTAGTCTATATTACTAATGTAGTTGCCTTCAACAGTACAATTTGATGCCGCCCATCCAGATATAACAATACCACTTACAGAACTATGGTCTATAGTACATCCTTTTATTATGGTGTTATCTCCTAGAACTTCTAGAGCAGCTTCACCAACTTGCGCCGATGTATTTGTTAAATTATCATGACCTTCACTTCCATGGATTATGGTGCAATTAAGTATTTGGTTATTATCGGCATTATTATGAATTTTTACACTCCCTCCAAAAAAGTTTAAACCTTCTAGCTTAATGTAATCGCCTTTTATTTCTGCGGCAAATTTAGATGCAGCATATTCAACGCTACCAGTGGTAGGCATAGTTCCATCTGCTGTTTGAAGATAAAGTGTATTAGTTGTCTGGTCATAAAACCATTCATTAGCATAATCTAAGGCTTCCAATTTATTAAATAAGTATAATTGTCCTCTATTGTTATTAGGATTATTTCTCCAAACGGTTGGATTATGTGGTGTAAAAGGCCATTTTGTAATATCAACCTCAGTATAGTCTATTCTACTGGTTGTGCTAGCAGTTATTGTTCGTGTCCAACTTGCTCCAGAATGTGCGCCTAGGTAATAAACCATGCCACCAGTCCAATCTATATTTGGTAAGTTGTTTGCCGTAAAATGAGAGCCGTCACCGCCTGTTACAGGTGTGCAATCTATAGTCCAGCGGTTATTATCTTTGTTATTTGGCCATCTTGCCAAATCCATATATTCATTGTTGTGATATACGGCTCTAAAGCGGCTTTCAATGGCCATATTTACTGTGGCTTTGTAAATGTTTCCGCTATGTGCTTGCCAACCATTTACTATATTGGTGGCTCTAATTTCAACATCTTCACCATCGGCAGCTTTAAAGGTTAAATAATTGCCAGAAGTCCCATTTTTAGTAACATTAAGAGCTTCTTCATAAATACCACCTCTAATAATGCAAACATCGCCTGCCGACATTATAGATATGGCTTTGGTAAACGTTTTGTAAGGATTAGCCATAGTCCCGTTACCACTAGTGTCATTTCCATTTGTAGCAACATAAATATCGGTGGCAAAACTAATAGAGCTAGCTAATAGAAAAAAAAGATAAAAATAAATTTGAGTAATTTTAAGCATAATTATTAATTTTTATCCAAATCTAGATAAGAGTAGAATAGAGTAGTACGCTCTACATCTTTTTTTATGTAACAAATGGTTAATTTTTTATATCGTATAATATTTATTTAAAATATTGTATTTCGTTTTTTTTATAAAGAATCGAAAGTATTATTTATTGACTAATTCAAACTGTTTTTCTAAGGAAACACCATAGTTGCCCTCCAATTCACTTTTAATTTTTTTATAAAATTTAGTGTCTGGTGGCATACTCAAATTGCTCCAAAATGCAGGGTGGTAAGGCAGGTCAAGAGATCCCATATCTGTTTCATCACCAAAGGACCGAACTCTAATTTTTTTCTTGTCCGTTTCAATATTGTATACAAAAGCCTCTAGGCGATAACTCATTTTTTCGGCCTCGGTATTCCAATATTTCTCAGGGATTTGGTTTCTGTTAAAACCCCATTCGTTGGCAAAATAACTTAAATATAATTTACCGTTTTGGTGTTTCTGATAAATGTAGAGTGCCTTTTGTTTTTCTATTCTATAAACACTGTAAGTATCTATGCCAATGTATAGTTTTATTTTATTCCATTTCTTTTTGCCTGTACCTTCGAGAATAAGTACATCTTCACCTTCATAAGAGGAATCGCCTATTTTCTTCCAAGTAAATTTCTTGAGGTTAGGCTTTTTTTCTGAAGGTCTAAAAGGATTTCCACTTGCCATATAGTTAATAGAGTGTGTCCATTGCACACGTTTCCAAATTCTATAATCTGCAGATTTTCGAGCTTCAGCCACTTCAACGACTCCTAAAGGATATGCTGGTCCTCGGTCTCTAATTTTTATATAGTTTTCAACAAAAAATTTAGACCTACCGCCTTCGGTTGCTGCTCTTCTGTAAAGCATCTCTATTTGATGTGGTGTGCTAATGGTATTTTCTTTTAAGTTTTTTTGTGCGTTTAGAACATATTCTAACGGGTTTAGAAGCTTAATCTCATCCATTTCGAAAACACTTTCAACTAAAACAATTTTCTTTTCTTCTTGGTCTAGATAATCTTCAACCTTAATTTTAATAGTGTTGTAACCTAAACAGGAAATGGAAAGGCTATCTTGTAGTTCACTTTTAGTGACCAACATAGAAAACTCGCCATCTTCTGTACTAGAAGTTCCTAAGTATTTTTCAACTATTCCAACAGCGGCATAGGGCACAGGGAAGTTTGTTTCATCTAAAATAATACCATCAATTTCAACTTTGCCTCCTTGAGATTGACTAATAGTTGGAGTTAGAAAAAAGAGTGTTATTATAAAAAGGGGAAAAAAGTTCTTTAAAACTGTATTAAAAATGTTATCATTTTGAGAGTTTGTAATGTATACCATAGTTTATATTTTATCAGAAATAAGTTGTTCTGTAAAAATATAAATGAGGTTCGCTTTGCCGCATAACAAATGTCTATTAGTTTACCACATATAGTTTCTGGTGATTCTTAATAAAAATCCCAAAAATCGTACTTTTCACCTTTAACGTTCTCTTTTTTATCGCCAATTTCAATAGCCTTTGCTTTCATTTCAGAGCGCATTTTGGCAATAATATCTTTGTTTTCTGGGAAAAAAGATAAGTCTTGAGTTTCCCAAGGATCTTTTTTAATATTGAATAATTGTGTTACTCTAGAACCTGAAATAGACTCGCCTTCTTTTTTAGAAAAGTCTTGAGCTCTTACGTATTCAATTAATTTGTAATCTCCTTTTCTATATGCTCTTTGGAACTGTCTGTAAGCATGATAAGTTGAGTTTCTAACTTGGTTTACTTTACTGTTTATTATTGGGCTTAAACTTTTTCCTGAAACTGAAGCCGGTATTGGAACCTGAACAAAATCACAAATTGTTGGGTAAATATCATGTATATAAGAGAAAGCATCAAAGCGTGTTCCTTTGTTTTTTATTAAGTTTCCAGAAAAAATTAAAGGTACATGAATACCATCTTCATCATAAATATTTTGTTTTCCCATTAAGCCATGGTTTCCAACGGCTAAACCACTATCACCAGAAAATACAATTAGCGTGTTTTCGTATTGTCCACTTTCTTTTAAAGCCGAAATAACTTTGCCTATTTGTTCATCTAAATGTGTTATTATGGCGTAGTAATCTGATAATTGTTGCTTTGCTACATCTGGAGTTCGTGGCCATGGGGCTAATTCTTCATCACGTAAAAACATATGTCCATTATCAAATGGATGTTGTGCCATATAAGAGGGCGGTAATGTTATGTCTTCGGAAGGATACATGTCTTTATATTTCTGTGGCGCTTGGCGCGGGTCGTGAGGCGCATGGAATGCCAAATACATCATAAAAGGTTTATTGCTTTTATAATTTTTGAAATATTTGGAAGCTTCATTTGCAAAAACTTCAGAGGTATGAGGACCGTTTTCTTCAGTTCCTGTTGGACCTCTTTTAGCTTCTTTGGGAACGGGTTGGCGAATAATGTTTCCATGGTCGTCATAAACCAAAAGGTAAGCATCATCTTTTTTAAACTCACCCGCTTTATCCCAATCAAAAAAAGGCATTCTAAAATGATCAACAAGATAGAGGCCTTTCCCCATTATTTTATCGCCTGACGTAAAACTTCGTTTTAAGGATTCGCCATCCTGATGCCATTTACCAATAATATGTGTGTTATAACCTGCATTTTGAAAGGTTTCACCAATGGTTTTACTTGTGTTTAAAATTTTATGTCCTGCGCCACCTAACTGAAATACATTGGTTCCTGTTAGCAACATGGCTCTGCTTGCAACACATGTGGCCCCTGTAAAAGCTCCCATTAAATAAGTGTTTGTAAAAGCAACGCCATCTTTAGCCAAAGCATCTATTTGCGGTGTTTTTAGATCCATGCCACCTAAAGCATGCACACCAGAGTAACGATGGTCGTCCGTGAAAATGACTAATACATTTGGTTTTTTAACGATTTTTTGACTAAATGAAAGTACCGTATATAGTACGCAAATTATAAAAAAGAATTGTTTTTGAGTATTAATATGCTTAGTCATTTATTTGTGTTTTTTGTTATTCTAAATTAAATTTAAAAACAGTTGCTAATTCGTTCATTTCTACATTAGGCATGGTTAGATAAAAACTTTCCGAAGTAAGCTCCCATTCAACTTTAGCATTACTGCCTAAGAGTTTAATGTTTTTGATGGACGAAGGAGGAATGTTTCTATGATAGCCACCTATAGCGCGCATTTGAATTCTTTTGCCTGCTTCCGGTTTCCCTAGAAAAAATACGTACATGGCCTTTTTATCTTTAGAAATGGTAAACCGAACATCATCTGCGGTATAATTAATTTTTGATGATTGCCCGCCATGAGACCCATCTTCTGCTTTTGCTGGTCCATAACCAAAAATAGTATGAGTGCGAGTTCCGTAAACGGCTTCGCTATGTATTTTTAACCAATCTCCAATTTGTTTAAGAATATCGCGTTGTTCTTGGTTAATAACACCATCTGCTCTGGGAGAAACATTAAGTAAAACAATACCATTTTTACTCCAAACATCAACCATATTTCTAATAACCAAATCGGCCGTCTTATATTTATGTCCTTCAACATACATCCATCTACTTTCTCCTAATGTAATATCTGTAAGCCATGGCATCGGGTGTATATCTCTTCTACCGCCTTGTTCAAAATCTAATACACTATAGTCTAATGGTAAATCATCTTGTTTATGTGCTGTAACAACCTCTTTGTTGTGTTTTAGTCCATTATTAAAATGATGCGCGGCCATTTCCATTCTCTTATTTTCTGGAATTAGATTTAGCCAAGAGTCGTACCATAAAATATCTGGACTGTATTTGTCAACCACTTCATTCACTTGGTTTAACCAATATTCATTAAATTCATTTATAGTTTCAAAATTTCCAAATAGCTTTCGCAATTTGGGATCTGTTGTAGCTGTTGGTAAATCCGGATGATACACATAATGACTATCATATGCTGTTTTCCAATTTTCAGGCTTATTGGCATTACGTTGCCCATTTCTAGCATGATGAAACGTAGCGATAGTTTTCAAGTTTCTTTTCTTTAAAGATTTGAACAATTCTCCAAGAACATCTCTTTTTGGCCCCATATCTACTGCATTCCAAGGGTTTACTTCACTATCCCACATGGCAAATCCATCGTGATGTTGTGCTACAGGACCAGCAAATTTTGCACCCGCCATTTGAAATAAATCCGCCCAATTTTCAGGGTCAAATCGTTCTGCTTTAAACATGGGAATAAAGTCCTCATAGCCAAACTCGAAAATGCTACCATATGTTTTTTCGTGGTGTTTTCTAATATTTCCTTGGTCTTTATACATGTTGTGTGGGTACCAAGCACTGCCGTAAGCAGGCACGCTATATGGTCCCCAATGAAAATAGATTCCTAATTTGGCATCTTGAAACCATTCTGGTGCGGCGGCGTGTTTTTTTAAAGATTTGAATGTTGGTTCAAATTCTTTAACTTTTTTATCTACGTCATCATTGTTTTTACAACCAATAAGCGTAAAAAGTATTATTACTATTAAAAATTTTATAAGATGCATTTTTGGTTTTTAAAATTCAAAAGTTAAATCTATTAGTATAGGGTTATCATCATTTCCAAAGTAGTTCTCAGAGTTTCCTTGAGGTCCCATTTTATCACCTGTTTGAAATTTTGTTCCTATTGCTGGAATATTTTTCACAAATGAAATGTCTCCTTCTGGAAAATCTACAGATACTCTATGGTTAGGGTCTTCTTTAGGTTGTTGCGGTGTTAGCATTCTTAAAAAAATGTTTTCGGAATTACAATACACTGTAAAACCGTTATTATTTTTTCCTTTTACTTTAGCCCAATATAAACTTGAAAAGAAACCTTTGAATTCGGGATAAACAAAACCCGATTCTCCAGTTACTGTATTATTATAATCGTTTTCCCAAACTTTAAGTTGAGTACCCTTCATACGATTTCTCCAAACACGGTAAGGGCCATCTCCCAACCATTTCATACCACTAACTTCAGACTCTGGAAAAGAAAAAGTAATACCTTTAAAACCTTTTACTAGTTTCTTTCCTTTTATTTCTACATATAAATCTAAAAGGCCATTGGGGTAAATGGTCCATTTAATAATATCTGAACTATATTCTTTATGGCTTGCCCAACCAGGAGATTTATCACTCTTTTCAAAAACAGTAATAATTTCAACTTTATCTTTAAGCTGGTTTACTTTTACAGACTGTATTTTATCTTTATGATCGAAAATTATAGGTCCATTATTAAATGGAATAACCATGTTTCCTTTTTTTACTTTTTGTAATAAACCGGTTTTTTCTGAAAAGGTATAGCTTATACCACTAGTATTTATATTAATTAATCCATTTTCAACGTTGGCATTCAGGTTACCATTTGCATCTTTTGTAATATGATTAGCATTTAATATTTTAGGAATTTTTACAGGGTAACTCCATGTGAAAATTTCCTTGCCGTTAGGGGCTATAGCTGTTAAATTTAAAGCATCAGCAGATTGCCAATTACGGGGCTTTTCAACTTCAATTTTTCCTTTAGATGAAGGCTCTAAACTTGGAAGCTTCACTTCTGATTCGGAGAGTGTTTTAATTTTATCTATTCCATTAGGTCCGCTAAACTGAACCCATTTCGCAATCATTTTGCACTCATTAATATTAGTGAAATGATATCTGTTTTCAATTCTAAAAACACCGTTAAAATTTGGTTTTATGTAACGGTCTTCAATATAAATAGGCGACCAAACCTCTTTAATTGTAAAGTAACTAGCTTCTTTTTCGCCATAAGGCCCAACAATACCATCGGCGGCGTGATTGCCATCGGTATCGAGCGTATTATTTTTATCGGTTCGTACTACAGCTTCGTCGGCAAAATCCCAGAGAAATCCTCCGGCAGAAAGTGGCATGTTCCACATTTGTTTCCAATAATCGTCTAGACCAGCCCCGTGACCACCATCGTACAAGCCGTGTAAGAATTCTGTAGGGAAATAGATTTTGTCTTTTGCATAAGTATCATAAGCAAAAATATGATAGCTAGGGTAGTGCATCGTATTAGTTTTATTGAAAATATTCCATGGATGTAAGACATCTCTTTTTTGAATATCCCAAATGGCATAGTCATCATCCAGTTCTGTGTTCCATCCGGTTTCATTCCCGTTGGCCCATAATAGAATAGAAGGATGATTTACATCTCGAACTACAGTTTCCTTCACTATTTTTTCTCCAACCTCTGTATCTAAATGTGGTGAGTGCCATGTACAAACTTCATCAATAACAAATAAGCCTAAAGAATCGCAAGCATTTAAAAAGTGTTTGTCTGGTGGATAGTGCGACATTCTTACGGCATTCATGTTCATGTCTTTGATCATGTTAACATGTTCAATACTTAAAGCTTTAGACGTCGTTCTTCCTGATGATGGGTAAAAAGAATGCCTATTTACACCTTTAAATTTAATGCGTTGTCCGTTTACATAAATACCATCTGCCTCAACAACTTCAACGGTTCTAAAACCAATACGTTCACTTACAGCATGAAGTACTTTATTGTTTTTGTCTAAAATTTCGATGTTTAATACATACAGATTTGGTTTTTCTGGATTCCAGGTTTTAATATCTTTTGCTTTGGTAGAAAGGTGCCATTTTCCATTTTTATTTTGACTCGTGAAAGAGTTTAGATCTTGAATTTTATTTCCTTTTAAATCTGATAGAAATAAGTTAATAGATTTTCCTTTTTTGGATGAGGAAAAAACGTCTAAGTTGATAGTACCATCAGCTTTTGCATCAATAGCAATACGTTCTATATTTTCTGTAGGTGAAATTTCTAAATATACAGGCCTATAGATACCTCCAAAAATCCAAAAATCTGCGTTGCGTTCCGCGAAATTTATCGAAGCATTGGCAGAAACTTTATTCACTTTTACTTCTAACACATTTTGTTGGCCATACTTTAAAAGTTTAGAAATGTTATATTTAAATTCGTAAAACGATCCTTGGTGAATTTCGCCTGCAAGCTTTCCGTTTATTTTTACTTCGGCATCCGTCATTACACCTTCAAAAACAATTTTTACATCCTTAGATTTCCATGCATTGGGAACTAAAAATTCGTGCTTATATAACCCATGCTCATCATGGATTTTTTTATCTGTTTTATTATCATGGCCGTAATTATAATTTCCAAAACCTTGTAATTCCCAATTGGAAGGAACACCAATTTTGGTCCATTTTTTACTATTCATACCGTAAGAACAATAAAAATCCCATTCTACCATATGGTCTTTATCAGTCCCAGAAAGATATTCGATTTCTGTAGTAAAATTGTGAGTTGCTTCTTGCGCAGATATTGGAAATAAAAAGGCCATTAAAAGTATGCCAACAAATAAATGCTTTAGTTTATAAAGAGATGTAATCATTAGTTTTTGTTGGTAATTAATTTTTTGTTTTCCTCTTCAATTCTAGCTTTTTGATTAGAATTTAAACCTTGCTTAAAAAATACTTCTGGCCTATGGTAAACGTGATGTTTTTTCATAGCCGGATCATTAATATCTAAACTTAAATCACAATCAAAACGCGCTAAAATGGCATGATTTGTAGCCCAACCATTATAACTTGTAAAATGAGAAATCCCCCAAGTAATACCACGACCATCTTTAGTATTTGTGAAAGCGTCTGGAATATATGGGCCAGCCGCAGCAGGCATTAATTCTACTAAAGATGCAATTTCAAAATTAACACCATCTTCAGAAAATTGAACCGTATTATGTTCATTTCCATCTCTAATAGTTAATGCTGCAATACCTTGCTTAAATGGGAAAAGTGTGGTTTCGTGCCCTGAAGTTAACACTGGATTTAATGCGTTTTTTGTAAAAGGACCAAACGGACTTTCGGCTGTTGCTAAACCTTGCATTCTCACTAGGTTTGGTTTTCCGTTCATATCAGATTTATAATACAAGTATATTTTGCCTTTATAGACTAATGGGTAAGGATCGTGGATTGAATATTGATCCCAGGTATCTTTTGGACCATTTGGAATTACAATTTTGTTAGTCGCTTTCCAAGGGCCATCTGGTGAATCTGAATACGACATTAGAACAGGACAATCGTCTCCGCGTAATCCGCTAGCTTCACTAAAACCTTGATAATACATGTAATATTTTCCTTTCCATTTTAAAATATCTGCAGTAGATACAGATCGATGTCCTAATTCTGGTTTTGGAGGACGCGGTATGGCAACGCCTTGTTCTTCCCATGTAAAACCATCGGAGCTCGTGGCATACCAAATTTCAGATAAATCCCAATCTGCAGACGGAATAGTTTCGGTGCTTAATTTTGCCCCTTTTGGAGGTGTTTTTGTTTGTCTATGCGTATACCAAACGTAGTATTTGCCATTTTCAAAAATTACTTTAGAAGGATCTCGTCTGCTTATAGTGCCATCATGATTGCTATAATCTAAACCTTTAATTTCGGTATACTTAAATTGGGTGTAAAGTTCGTTGTCTTCTGGTTTTGGAGCCATATAGTTGTCGTAATTACGTTCCATAGCCCTACTTAGTGGTTGGTTGGGTTTTTCTTTTGGTAATTTAAAAGGAAAGCTTTGCGAGGTGACTTGGCAAGAATTTAAAAGGGAACCTGCAGTCATTATAGTTATTAAAAGTGTTTGATATGTTTTCATAATTTATATTATTCTATTACTACCGATTCTGTTCTTTGATCTGGTGAATTAATTTTAAAACTGATATTAGAAGTGTTTAAATCTGTTATATGTCTCGCATATAACCCGTAGGCAGGTAATACTTTGAAAAAACTGAATTCAGGATATCGCTTTTCATCTTCTGGAACGTCCGTGATATCTTCTTTTTTTCCACCACCTGGTAGTGTAATAGTTATATTCTCTAATTTTATATTGCCAATTTTATGGTTTGGAGTTCCTGTTATTAAAATTCCTGAAGGTGGAGAAACTCTTGAGTTTTCTATACTTCTAGTGGTTGCAGTAATGTTTTTTATAACCACATTATCTATGGAACCAACAGCTTGTTTTTCTGCGATTCTGTAGGTGTTTAATCGTTCTCCTAAGCGCACAAAAATTGGCATATCTACATTGTCCATTTCAATATTTTGTATGGTAATGTCGTGAATATTGGCACCGTCGACACTTAGTATTTTAATGCCACCACCCTTATTGTCGTAAATTTTACAATCGCGAATATCGATGTTATAAAAATCTCCCATGGATTCTGTTCCAAATTTTATGGCTCCCCAATCGCTTTTTAAAGTACAATTTGATACCTGAACATCGTGGGTAGCTAGTGGACTAGTAGATTTTATACAGATAGCATCATCTCCAGAATTGATATTACAGTTTTTGATAACCACATCGTGACTCGAATCTAAATCTATACCATCATTGTTTTTATTAGCATGATTGTAAATAGACATATTATCCACTAATATATTATGAGATTGAAAAAAATGACATGCCCAAGCTGCAGCTTCACGAATGTGAATATCTTTTAAAGTAATTTTATTAGATTTAACAAAACGTAATAAAAAGGGGCGGTTTTTTCCAAAATTATCGTCTGTAACACCTAAGGCTTTTTTAGTTTTTGAAAGATTTTTAGCTAGAAAAGCCGCTCCGTTTCCATCTATGGTTCCTTCACCAGAAATACCAATATTAGTTGCGTTTAGAGATCCTATTAAACAAGTGCCTCGTTCTTGGCCAACTGCATCGACAAATGTGTCAATACTTTTATAATCTAGTGGATTGGAGCTTCCAACCAATTTGGCATTTTTTTCAACTTGAAGTGTAACATTATTTTTTAAAATTACTGTGCCGCTAATAAATATACCATTTTTAAGCATAACAACACCGCCACCGTTTTTCGCGCAGTTATCAATGGCCTTTTGTATGGGTTTTGTATTAATGGTTAAGCTATCGCCCTTAGCTCCATAATCTTCTATATTGTAGATGTTAGTTTTGGAACCACATGATAATATACATGCAACGAAGCTTAATATGAATATGGTTTTTAAAGTGTTATACATTTATTTTTCATTTAATGTCCAAGACCTTACCCAATTGTATGTAGTTGTTCTATCTTCTTTTGAAGCCGTCATGCCACCACCTTCAGGAACAGGATTCCAATTGTAAGTTTCTACAACCATTCTTAAATACATTTCAATATCATAATCTGCAGGAGGTGTTACTTTTCCCTGTAATTTACCATCTAAATAAAATAACACTTCATCTTTAGACTTCCACCATACACCGTAAACATGAAAATCATCATAAACTTTTCCGCCAATTAATGCTCCAGATTTGTTTGATCCTTTTTCATAATCACAACCTTCAGGAATATTTCTACTGTGTGTGTTTGAGTTCATACCTTGGTCAAAATTTTTCATCCATTCTGCTGGGTTGGTAATTTCACCAACACATTCTTGAATATCTAATTCTGTAGTTCGTTTATCGCAGCCGGTAATGCCTTTTCCTTCATTTATTAACCAAAACGTGGAAGACATAAAGGTTTTATTGGCTTTCATTTCGCATTCGTAATAACCGTAGGTCATTCCATTTCTAGAACCAACGTAACCGCCACCATGTGTAAATACTTTATTTTGTTTCGTGATAGGTTGAGGTAATAACCGGGTTGTTATTTTTAAACTGCCATCTTCAACTTTTATATTCTCTGCTTGAAATAAACCAGGAGCTCTGCCAATCCAGCCTTGACCAGAGATTTGCCATTTATTCTCATTTACTTTTTTACCATTAAATTCGTCGGACATGTTTTTGGTTAATTTCCATTTTGCGTTTTTTGGTTTTGGGTCTTCACCATCTTTAAAAAAAGGTCCTTTTTGAGCAAGAAGAGTATGGCTTACTAAGAGTAAAATTAATATTGAAACTTGTTTAGATGTTTTTAGTAATGCTTTCATGAGTTTATTTTAGTTGGTTTCTTGTTTTACTTATTTAGAATTTAAATACTTAATTCTTTGTGAGATGAGTTTGTTTTCGCTAACCTTTTTGTTTATTTTACTTAAATCTATTTGGAAATTGTATTCTTGATAAAAATCTTTTTGTAAAGCCATCGCATTTAAAATTAACAAAGCTTCGGTTTCACTTTTAGACTGATTTAAAATAGCAATCATATCTTTAGATGTATCTCTTATGCCGTTAATCCCTATATATTCTGCAGCTCTCATTTTATTAAGTAATTGTGCATCGGTAGCCATTATTTTTTCTATGTGAGGTAAAAAACCTTTGGCTTTTTCTCCAAAACTAGTACAAACAATTAATGCCCAATAACGTTCCCAAGGATCATTGGATGTTAAATTTTTTGAAATTTTAGATGAAGCTTTATCATAATCTAACAAGGCTAAATTTGATATGTTTAAATAGTTTTTAATATCTTTTTTGTGAACATTACCGAACTCAACTGGATTTTGAATAGCATTTTCAAGCAAATAAAACTCAGGGTAAAATGATAAATCAGGTTGGCATTCCATCCATGAAATTAGATTTTTACGCATGGTTTTTAATTCAGTTTGATACTCATCTTTATCAGCTAAATTGTTAGTTTCAAAAGGATCTTTTTGAATATCGTACAATGCTTCGGTAGCCTTAGGTTCAAAAAATTGAGATTGAATATTATTTAATTTTCCTTGTTTGTAAAGTTCAAACCATTCATTATACGCCATTTGTTTGTATCGGTAGGCATTCATTAAGCCATCTATATTAAAAGGTTGAAAATTTCGAATGTATTTTAGATTGCCTTTTCTGTAACTTCTAACCATATCGTACTTTTCATCAAACCTATCAGCATAGCCAAAGGTTTTATCTCTATTTTCAATAGCATTTTTTTTGATGTTTTTACCCAAGAAAGGCTTGCCATCCATGGATTTAGGAACGTCTATACCTGCGATATTTAAAACCGTAGCTCCAAAATCAACAAAGCTTACAAAAGCGTCTGTTTTGCTGCCTGCGTCAAAAATACTTAGGTCTTTATAGGTTTCCGGAACATAAATAACTAAAGGCACTTGTAGGCCAGTTTCGGTTAAATAGCCTTTGCTGTATGGTAAAACACCACCGTGATCTCCAAAATAAAATATAATGGTGTTCTCTAAAAGACCATCATCTTTCAGTTTATTTACCACAGCTCCAACTTCGGTATCCATAGCTTGTATTTTATCGCGATAATAGGCGTTTGTATATTTAAATAGCTCGGTTTTTGGGTGATTTGGTTGAACAAATACCGAATTTACATCCGTTTTTGTTTTGGAGTTATTCATTGTTTCTTCAGTAAAATGCAAAGTGCCCTCGTGTGTTGTACCTATGTTATAAACATAGAAAAAGGGTTGGCCAACTTTTCTATTTTTCCATGTTGCTTTTTTCGATGAATCATCCCAAACATCATCTGCTTTATAAATATTATAATCTTCTTTGGCGTTATTGGCGGTATAGTATCCGGCTTTTTTTAAATATGCTGGAAACATATATTGGTTGTCTGGCAGGGTTACTTTTCCTTCGGCTCTATGATAATGTGTTGCTAATCGCGGACCATAACTAGAAGTTATTAATGTTGATCTAGCAGCACTACAAACGGCTGCATTAGAAAAAGCATTGTTAAAAAGAATACCATCTTTTGCTAAAGTTTCAATGTTTGGTGTTTCAATACCATGTTCGTCAAACAGTTTCATGTAATGCTTAGAATTATCTTCGGAGGTAATCCAAACAATATTTGGTTGTTGTGCTTTTAAAATTGAAGTAAAACAGAATAACAGTAAAATAGATAATAACTTTAATTTCATTTAATTTGATTTTAGCTCGGTTGAATTAGTTGGTTTTCTGTTCAAAAAAATATTTTGTACACTGGAGTTTAAAACATCCGAAAAAACGATGGGTTGTCTTCGGTCTTTGTTTTGCGTTTGTAAGTTGAAATTATTAATGCTTAGCCCATTTACATGTCTCGCATAAATTCCGGAAGCAGGAAGTGTTCCTACTTTACTGAATTCGGGCCACCAATAACCTAAAGTTTCTAGCGTGTATTCTTTTAAATTTGTTTTATTAGCATCTTCTTTAGTGCCTCCACCAGAGACCTTAAATTGAATATTATTTAATTGAATATCTGTGATATAATGCTTGGGCAGACCTGTAATAAAAATGGCTGAATTTTTATCTAATGCACTATTATCTGCAATAATATTACTAAAAATAAAACCGTGCATGGCTTTCATGGGTAGCATGTCTTGTGGCGCATCAACGCCTGCTCGTTGTTGGCAAAAGGTCATAAATATAGGGCGTGGTACGTTTTTCATAATTAAATTATTGAAAACCATATTTTCCATTTCACCGCCTTCATTCATTTGAATTTTTAAACCCGAATCTTGTATATCGTGAAATGTGCAATTACTTACTGTAACAGATTCAAAATCGCCTCTAGAAGCTAATCCAATGCGCATTCCTGCCCATTTACTTGTAAAAACACAATTAGTTATTACAATATCTTTACAAGGTTTGTCTACTCGTGATGTTTGTAAGCAAATAGAATCGTCACTGGTGTCGAACGATGAGTTTGATACGCGCACATTAGTGCAGCCATCAAAATCTAAACCATCACCGTTATTATTTACACGACTTATAATTTTAATACCATCGACCACTATCTCGTTGCAATATAGCCAAGCGGAAGTCCAAGCCGCGGGATTTATTAGGTTGATATTTTTTAAGTGGATATCGTTACAATTTAGAAAGCGTATGAGCATGGGCCGCCCATTACCTTCTTTTTTGTTAAAATTTTTAGTGTAACCATTTCCATCAATGCTCCCGTAACCATCAATAGCAAATGATTTTGCTTCATGAGCAAAAATTAAACAACGATCCATGTGGGTTTCGTTCTTATAAGTATTTTTATGAGTATCTGTGGCGTAATCTTCATAATTGGGACTTCCTAACAAGGTTGCACCATTTTCAATAAAAAGTGTAACATAGTCTTTTAAATAAATAGTGCCAATAACAACCGTTTTGCCAGAAGGAATAATAACTTTTCCACCACCTTCTTTTGTACATAAATCTATCGCCTTCTGGACGGCTTTTGTATCTTTTGTTATTCCATCACCTTTTGCGCCATACTCCAATACATTATAGTCTTTGGCCTCGATGTGTATTGATATACTCAAGCATATTAGTAGAACAATGTGCTTCATGCTTTTAAATGTATTTATTGTAAGTGGCTGTTAAATCGGTTTTATCTGCTGTTTTTAGTTGCCACGTTTTTAGATCTTTTAAAAGTTTGGAAATGGTTGGTCTCAAGCTCTTTTTATTAATGAGGTTTTTGGTTTCCCAAGGATCATTTTTTAAATCGTATAATTCTAAATCTCCTGTTTTTGGGTAAACAATAAGCTTTTTGTCTTCGGAAATAACACCTCTTTGGTCATCAAACATGGCTAAATAAATTGAAGATCTGGCATGGCCTTTTTTAGAAAGTAATGGTTCTAAACTTTGAAAATCGGTAGGTTCATTTGTTTCTAACTTTAACAAATCGAATAGGGTAGGAGCAATATCCTGTAAATATACTCGTTCGCTTATTTTACTATTTGGAACTGCTGCCGGAGCTTTTATAATTAACGGAGCAGTAACACTTGGTTCGTATAGACACACTTTGCCTGCAACTCCATTTTCTCCAAAATTTATCCCGTGGTCGGAGGTGAAAACAATAATAGTATTATCATACAATCCTTTGTTCTTTAATGTTTGGATAATGTCCCCAATGCGCGCATCCATATGGGTTACCATAGCATTATTTTGTTGCACGCGTTGCTGCATGGTTTTACTTCTCAACGGATCTGGTGCGTATTGATATTTTACATTTTTATTCAACGGCGTATTATCTACAACACTGGGAGGCAGTATCATATCTTTAGCAGGATATAGATCGTAGTAATTTTGCGAAGTTTGTCTCGGTACATGCGGTGCGTTAAAGGCGACGTAAGCAAAAAATGGCTTACTGTTATTATAGTTTTTTAAAAAATTAACAGCCTCTTTCCCGGTAATATCGGTAATGTGTCCTGCTGGAGAATTGTATGTTTTTAATTGTCCTGGCTGTATGCTTCCTGTTTCATCAAAAATAGTTTTGACTGATTTGCCCATAGCATGCCATTTCCCTGTAATAAAGGTGTAATAGCCATTATCGTGTAGTTTTTCTGGTAAAGACTTTGGCGCATTTTTTTTATTGATTTGTTGCGATTGCCACAAGTACTTTCCATACATCAACATAGTTCTACTCGGTATGCATACTGCAGGTGACCAACATCCCATATTGTAGGCAGCAGTAAATGATGCGCCTTCATGGGCTAGTTTGTCAATATTAGGAGTAACCATGGCACTGTTTCCATAGGCCCCAACAACTTGATTACTTTGGTCGTCAGACTCAATAAACAAGATATTCATTTGAGCAAATGCACTAATAATGCATCCAAAATATAACGCTAGAACTAATATGTTCTTTTTCATATATAAATATTTTCAAGACAAATTTCACTTAAATCAAAAAGCTAGTTGAAGCTTGGTTTTACTGAAAAATAAAATTATCAATTCATTGCATTATAGTGTGCAAGAGATATTTATAATACTATCATATATGGTTTATTTTAAAAATAAAAAAAAAGTAAAGTGATGTTATGGTTTTGATTTATAGGTTTTTGGTTTTAGTTGGAAGAAATCTAATTAACATTGATTGAAGATTCTCTAATATTTAAGCGTCCGTTTAAAACTATGGTTTGTGGTACGAACAAACCATCATTTTCAATTTGTTCTAGCAATAGTTTTGCAGCGGTTTGCCCAATATCATTTGTTGGTTGTTTAACAGATGTGATTGACGGTGAAGTATGTTCGGCAAGCCTAGATTCTGTAAATCCTGCTATGGCTATATCTTCAGGGATTTTAAATCCATGTTTTTTTAAGGTCTGCATAGCTCCTATAGCCAGGGCATCGTTTGCCGCGAAAATCGCTCTGGGAAGTTTGTCTTGTTTTATTAGCTCTAAAGTTGCTTTTTCTCCATCTTCAATAGTAAATCCACAGTGTACAATCGACCCCATTGGTAATCTATATTTTTTATGTGCGGCTTCAAAACCTTTTATGCGATTTTTTGTGAGTGACAAACTTTTATTTCCTGTTAAATGCAAAATATCTTTATACTCTTGAACAATTAAATGCTCTGTAGCAAATAAGGCCCACTTGTAATCGTCAAACAATACTTTGGAAACAGGTAGCTCGTCTACTATGCGGTTAAAAAAGACCATTGGCATTTTTGTACTTATCAGTTTTTTGTAATAATCTAAGTTTTCAGATTCTGATGTTAATGAAATAATCAAACCATCAACCATATTGTCTACTAAGGTTTCCACATTTTTGAGTTCTGTTTTCCATGAATTATTCGATTGCATGATGAGTACTTGGTAGCCTTTTTCCAATAGAATATCCTGTGCACCAATAATAACCTCAGGAAAAAAACTATTAACAAATTCAGGGACCACAATACCGATATTAAACGACCGCTTTTGAAGTAGTTTTTTAGCAATCGGATTAGGTCGATAGCCCATATCTTGAGCTGTTTTGAGTATTAAATCTCTAGTTTCCTTTTTAATATCATACTTATCGTTAAAGGCTCTTGAGACTGTAGAGACCGACACGTTTAATTTTTGAGCAATGTCTTTAATAGTTAAGTGTTCCATTATGAAGAAGTTTCAGCAAAATTAATCATTTTTCGGAAACGTTTCCGAAAATAAAAAGGTTTCCGGAAACGTTTCCGAAGCCGTTTTGAATTATTTTTCTTTTTTTAATTAGTTTTTAAATTAGTTTAGTCTAAAATCTTTAGTTAGTTAATAAGCACATTATATTTTATGATACCTGAAATGATTAATCTCTGTCGATTAAAAATAAGCCGTTTGTTAATGTTTTTTTTATTCATTACGGCATCATCTTATGCTCAATTACCAAAAGAAATAAGAAAAATTTATAAAGATAAAATAGATGTAAGAGTTTCTGATGAGTTTGATGGAAATGGCAAAGTAGATTTAAGTAAATGGAATTACCGACAAACCAAACCTAACGGAATTGCTACAGGAGAAAATTTCGTAAGGAAAGTGAATGGAAATTTAGTATGTTATGGTTGGAAAAAAGAAAAAAAAGCTGGTGGCATAGTTGCAAAGATGCAAACGCATTTCGGCTTTATTGACACCAAGTTTAAGGTGTCTGGCATTGTTAATTCCCAACAAACAGTTTGGCATCCGAGTATTTGGAGTGGGCAATGTAATGGACAAACAGATGCAACTAAAGAATGTTTAAAGACTGGTGGAAATTGGTTAGAAATTGATATGATGGAATTTGAAAATACGCCTACAGTGCGATGGAGTTCTGATGCTCCTGCTAGATTAAAAGTTTCTGAATTAAAAAAATCCGTAAAAGTAAATGACGTTAATGGTAGAAAATTAGGATATGAAAAAGCTGTTATGATTAAAAAAGTAACGGAAGGTTTTCATGAATGGAAGCGGCTAGGTCTAGAGTATCATCCGGAATACTTGCAATTATGGGAAGTTATAGATCATGAATGGTTAAAATTAGGTAGACGTATTATTTTTGATAATAAAAAACCAACTATTGGCTCTATTCCTAAAGCCTGCGCTACCCCGATGTTTTGGTATATTGGTAATTTATTTAATCCCTACAAAAATCAAAAATTTGTAGAAGAAGAGGTTACAAATTCTACTCTCGAAGTAGACTATTTTAGATTTTACCCTATAAAAAATGAATAAAAAACAACTAATTATAATCAATAGCCAATGGGGTCAATAGACATAGCGGTAATTCTTGTATTCACACTTCTCGTTTTTATTTGCGGGATGAGTTTCTCTAAGGCAGGAAAAAATATGAAATCTTATTTTGCAGCTGGTGGCGCTCTTCCTTGGTGGATGAGCGGCTTATCACTTTTTATGAGTTTTTTCTCTGCAGGTACATTTGTTGTTTGGGGTTCTATAGCCTATTCAAGCGGTTGGGTGGCAGTAACCATTCAATGGACTATGTGTATTGCAGGAGTTATTATCGGTTTTTTTATTGCGCCTAAATGGCAAAAAACAAAGGCGCTAACTGCTGCGGAATTTATTACAGACAGATTGGGTAAATCTACCCAAAAAGCATATACCTATATTTTTCTTGTAATTTCCATATTTACTACAGGAGCATTTTTATATCCTGTTGCTAAAATTGTTGAAGTTTCTACAGGTATTCCAATAACCACAAGTATTATTGTTTTAGGGGTTTTAATCTTAGTTTATACTGCTGTTGGCGGTTTGTGGGCTGTTATTGTTACAGATGTATTACAATTTATAGTTTTAACGGCTGCAGTGCTTATTGTTGTGCCTTTATCTTTTGATAAAATTGGAGGTGTAGATAATTTTATTTCACAAGCGCCAGAACAATTTTTTGAGTTTACAAATTCTGAATATTCTTGGGTATTCATGATCGCATTCGGATTATATAATTTATTTTTTATTGCCGGAAACTGGGCTTATGTGCAGCGTTACACGAGTGTTGCAACACCTAAGGATGCAAAAAAAGTAGGTTGGTTATTTGGTGCTTTGTACACGATAAGCCCATTAATTTGGATGTTACCACCAATGATTTATCGGGTTTTAAATCCTGAATTGGGTGAACTAGCCGATGAAGGTGCATACTTATTAATGTGTAAAGAAGTGCTTCCAGTTGGTATGTTAGGCTTAATGCTCGGTGGTATGGTGTTTGCAACTTCTAGCTCTGTTAATACCACACTAAATATTTCTGCGGGTGTATTAATCAATGATATTTATAAAGGTTTGTTTCCTGAAACTAGCGATGAAAAATTAGTAAAAACAGCAAGAATAGCAACTATTCTATTAGGAGTTTTAACTATTATTATAGCTTTATTGGTACCACTTTTAGGCGGTATTGTAGAAGTTGTTATGAGTTTAGCTGCTTTAACAGGTGGTGCTATGTTTTTACCGCCTTTATGGGCACTTTTCTCCAAGCTTCAAACAGGAAAAACAGTTTTAAGTGTTACCGTAATTTCTCTTGGTATTAATGCGTTTTTTAAGTTTTTTGTACCAGATTTAATAGGCCTAACCTTGGGTAGAGCGATGGAAATGGGAGTCGGTATGGGTATTCCTATTGTGTTGCTGTTAGGTATTGAATTGTACTTGAAATATTCAAATAGTAGTACTTCAGCTTATGATGTATACGAGGATAAAAGATTATTAAAAGTGGCAGAACCTCAAGAAGCCGAAGATGGTAGCAATAATAAAGGAACAAGAGTTATTGGTATTGGTGTAGCGTTAACGGGCTTATTAATTTTAATACTATCCTTTATAGGTGAGTCGGCTCAACTTTTAGTTGGAGGCATGGGTGTTTTGGTGCTTGTTTTAGGATTATACATTATCAGGAAAACAAAAAAATAGATTTAAAAAGTACATAACAGATGATTTTAGAAACATTCAATAAAAATGTTAGAGGTTGTAAATCAGTAACTATTGATACAGATTTTGTAATTGTTGGCGGCGGAACCGCAGGTGTTTGTGCGGCTATAACAGCAGCAAGAAAAGGCACCAAAACTATTTTAGTGCAAGATCGTCCGGTTTTAGGTGGTAATGCATCATCAGAAGTACGCTTATGGATTTTAGGCGCAACGTCTCACATGGGAAACAATAATCGTTGGGCACGTGAGGGTGGTGTAATGGATGAAATTCTAGTAGAAAATTTATATAGAAACCGTGAAGGGAATGCTGTTATTTTTGATACCGTTTTGTTAGAAAAAGTACTTGCAGAGCCTAATATTACGTTGCTTTTAAATACTTCGGTTTACGATGTTGCTAAATCTGGAGACCATAAAATAGAATCTGTAAAAGCGTTCAACTCTCAAAATTCAACGGAATATATTATTAATGCACCTTTGTTTTGCGATGCTTCCGGAGATGGAATCGTAGCTTTTAAAGCAGGTGCTGCTTTTAGAATGGGAGCAGAAACTAAAGAGGAATTTGGAGAGGCCTTTGCACCCGAGAAATCTTATGGGGAGTTACTTGGTCACTCTATGTATTTTTACAGTAAAGAGACCGAAAAGCCTGTAAAATATATTCCGCCTGCATATGCTTTAAAAGATATTACAACGATCCCGCGATATAAAGCCATTGGTAAAGATGATAAAGGTTGTCGTTTTTGGTGGTTTGAATATGGTGGCAGACATGATACCATTCATGAAACCGAAGAAATTAAATACGAACTTTGGAAAGTGATTTACGGCGTTTGGGATTATATTAAAAACTCCGGAACATTTGAAGGTGTTGAAAATATGACTTTGGAATGGGTAGCAACTGTTCCTGGAAAAAGAGAAAGTCGTCGTTTTGAAGGCTTGTATATGATGACGCAGCAAGATGTTATAGAGCAACGCAAATTTGATGATGCTATTGCATTTGGAGGTTGGGCAATTGATTTACATCCAGCAGATGGCGTTTATAGCGAACTTTCGGGTTGCACACAATGGCACTCTAAAGGTATTTACGATATTCCTTATCGTTCTTTCGTGAGCAAAGACATTGATAATTTATTTTTAGCTGGCCGTATTATAAGCGCAACGCATGTTGCATTCGGTTCTACTCGAGTTATGGCAACTACTGGGTTTTGCGCCCAAGCCGTAGGTATGGCAGCGTCTATGTGTATCTCTAAAAACTTAAAACCAGCAGAGGTTTTAGAGAATGGCGAAATTAAAATTCTTCAGAATGAATTGAATAAAATAGGGCAAAGCATACCAAATGTTCCTATTCAATCTGCTAGTAATTTAGTAAATCAAGCAAAACTAACAAGTTCTTCAACATTAAGTATTTCAGAAATACCTTTTAATGGAAATTGGTTTAATTTATCAATTTCAGCAGCACAAATGTTGCCGTTAAAAGCCAATAAAAATTATAAAGTTCGAGTTTTAGTTAAGGCTGAAGAAAAAACAGAATTAAAAGTAGAATTGAGAACTTCTATTAAATCTGAAAACTATACACCAGAAGTTATTTTAGAATCTCAATTATTCAATTTAGAACAAGGAGAACAATATATAGATGTTGAATTTTCTAATACCTTAGAGAATAATCAATACGTATTTATCACATTTTTGTCTAATGATAAAATCAGTATTAAAACGAGTGATAATAGATTTACAGGAGTACTTTCTGTGTTTAATGGCGTTAATAAAGCTGTTTCAAATAACGGAAAACAAACACCGCCTGATAATATTGGAGTAGATACCTTCGAATTTTGGACACCACACAGAAGGCCAGAAGGGAAAAATATTGCAATGGAAATTTCACCTGCTATTGAAGCTTTTGAAGTTGAAAATTTATGCAACGGATTTGTGCGACCAGGAAAGGCAGTAAATGCATGGATTGCAGATATAAATGATGAAAAGCCAACTTTAAAAATTGAATGGGATTCTGAACAAGAACTGTCTGAAATTAAGTTGTTTTTGGATTCAGATTACGATCACCCAATGGAATCTACACTTATGGGACACCCAGAAGATATCGTTCCTTTTTGCTTAGGTAATTATAAAATTAAAGATTTAAATGGCACTGTTCTTTTTGAGAAAGAAGATAATCATCAAACTATAAATACTTGGGGATTCAAAGAAAAATACAAAACAAAAGGGATTGTTATTGAAACCGAAAAATCACTAGCACATGTGCCTGTATCGATTTTTGAAATTTTAATTTCCTAATAAGGAAACACATCATTAAGTATGAAAAATTATTATATAAAATATCATTTCTCGTTTGTTTTAACAACATTAATTTTGATTGGTTGCGGAAATTCCGTTGTTAAAACGGATGATTTAGTTGAAGTAAATAAGATAACTTTAAATGGCGATTGGAAATTCCATACCATTTATGGCGAAGGTTCTAATTATTTAAATATTGTAGAAACTGAAAATGATATCATTATTGATAATACCGATGCTAATGTGGAAGCACATGGTAAATGGGAAACTAAAAAGACTGCAGCTAGAAATTCAGGATTTTATAAAACCGATTATGCGCAGCACAATTATTCAATAACCAATTTAAAAGGAGGACAGAAAGACGATGATTCTTATTTTAGGTTTTATCCAAATTTAGAAGCTTCAGGATATTATGAGGCATTTACTAAGTTTCCGTTCGCGTCGCATTTAACGGCGCAGTACAATATTAAACATGCTCAAGGCACAACCACAAAATACATTAGCCAAAGAACATTTTGTAACGAATGGATTAGTTTAGGGATTTTTGATTTTTATCGTACAGATAAAAATTATGTAGAGTTAACAGCTATTGTTAGTGGAAGTGTTGCCGCCGATGCTGTTATGTTTAGGCCTGTAGCTAAAGAGAAATACTTAAAAGCTAAAGAAGAACCAAACCAAGTTTTTTTATCAGATTTTGATGATTCCGATTGGGACGATTTATCGGTTCCGGGGCATTGGGGAATGAACAATGCGTATTCAAACTATACGGGAAAAGGCTGGTATCGTAAAAGTATTACCCTTCCTAAATCTTGGGCAAAAGCTTCAGATGATAGATATTATTTAAAATTTGATGGCGTGTATCATCTATCAAAAGTATATCTCAATGGGCAGTTTATTGGTAAAAATAGAGGTGGTTTTACACCTTTCGAATTTGATGTAACTAATGCGCTAAACTTCAAAGGAGAAAATGTAATTGCAGTTCAGGCCGATAATAGTTCTATAGTTGGCGCAACCTGGAATTGGGGTGGTATTATTAGAGATGTTACGCTTTCACAAAATAAAGATGTTCGTATAGATTATCAATATATTCATGCCGATCCCGACTTAAAAATGGGAACCGCGCAAATAAAATTAAAAGTAAAAATTAAAAATAATTCTTCGGAAAAAAGAAAGATTACAGTCCGTTCTAAAATAATTAATAAGGTTACAATTGAGACTTTACAAGGTGCTATAGAAATTGAAGCAAACAGTACAGCAGATTTATTTTTAGAAACTAATTTAAAAGCTGAAGATGTAGAATTATGGCATTTCGATAACCCGAAGTTATATCAAATATTGACTAGCATTTCTGAAAATAATGTTATTCTGAATGAAAGAAAAGATAATTTCGGAATTAGAAAAGTAGAGCTTACCGATTCTAAAATGTTATTAAATGGTGAAGCTGTGCGATTGGCAGGATTCAATAGAGTGAGCGAACATCGTTTTTGGGGATCGTCTGAGCCTTTAGAGGTTTTAGAAAAAGATGTAGATTTAATGAAGGAAGCAGGTGCCAATTTTATGCGAATTATGCATGGTACTCAAAATGAAAAACTCATTGAATTGTGCGATACAAAGGGCATTTTATTATTTGAAGAAATTAATGTTCGAGATTTAGATAATGATGAATTTAGAGCAAATTATTATCCGGTTTCTAAACTTAAAAACAAAAAACCAATCAATATTAATAGTGAAGATGAAGAAGTTTTAATGTTAGACGAACCTTATGTAAAGCTTACAGATAAACACAATATTGACATTTCTGAAAAAAATTATGCGCTTTCTAAATATTGGTTAAAGGGTATGATTGAACGTGATATTAATCACCCAAGTATTATAGGTTGGAGTGTTGGTAATGAATTAAATAATCACAAAGCATATGTTATTGAAGCCATGGATTATATCAAAACAGAATTGGATCCTTATAGGTTAATAACATGTGTCAGTAATTCTGGACAAAAGGAAGAATACACACCTGAAACCGACCCGAATACCTATGTCGATATCATTATGCACAATATGTATCGTTGGCAAGGGGAACCACAAGATATTTTGAATAGCCTAAGAACAAAATGGCCAGATAAACCCATATTTATTTCAGAATTTGGGTTTGATCCTTTTCCGTCAACAGCGCTAGATGGTGATAAAGAAATATTCTCAGAATGGACCAATCATTTCAGACATAAAAATGAATTTGTTGTAGGGACTTCCATGTGGACCTTTAACGATTATCGCAGTGGTTATGCAGCAACAACGGCAGAAGAAAACAGAGTTTGGGGTATTATTAGTTCTTGGCGCCAAAAAAGACGTTTGTTTAATCGTATAAAAAAAGAGCATGCGACTGTTTTAGATATTCAAGTTTCAAACATCGATTTTGGGACAAATACGGCTAATATAGTGATGCCTATTAAAGATGCAGGAGATTATCCTAGTCATAGTATGCGCAATTATAAATTGGAATATCAATTTAAAAATTCAAAAGGAGAAACTGTTTTAAAGCAATCGCACGATTTACCTAATTTAACTCCAGAAGATGGTGCATGGAAAAGTGCTATTTCTTGGGGAGAATTACCTGAAGATATTTTAGACTTCACCATAAGTTTAATAACTCCAACGGGGTATTCAAGGTTTGATAAAACCATTTCTTTTCAAAAGGCAATTACACCCGAAATATCTCAAATAATATCAGGTAACAATGCAGTAAGAATTCTTTTTGATGCTGTTCCAAATGCTACTGAATATTTTGTAACGTATACCAATGCAGCAGGGAAACAGCTAAGTTCATACAGAACCATTACGAACCTTATAGAAATAGATAGTTTAATCAATAAAAAAGTATATAGTTTCAAACTTTATGCGGTTAATGATAAAGGGATCAGTAAGCCTTCAAAAACAGTAGAAATAAAACCTAACGGAAACGAATTACCGCCAATTATTTGGGATGCTTTTATTGCTGATAGAAAATTAGTGATTGGTTATTCTAGCGATTTTAACGATGGTGATTACACGGTTCAATATGGAGCTTCAAGTGATAATTTAGATAAAGAATTTGTAACAAACGTGCGAGGCATGCTGTCCATCGATTTAAATGGAGAAAAGGAAATATTTTTTAAAATAAAAAGAAATTCTGATAGAAAAGAAAGTAACTGGTCTCAAATAGTAAAAGCAACAACAAACCAAATTAAATAATATGAAACATCAAATTTCAATAGTGTTTTTAATTTTAACCTTAATAGGTTGTACAGATAAAAAAAGTAAAAAAGCACTACACCAACCGTCAAGTGTTAAAATTGAGAACTACAAAATAGAGTTAGGGAAAGCATCCCCTAAATCTGTTTTTGTTAACGATACGATGAGTATTTGGGGAGGTTCTTTGGTTAAGGGTGAAGACGGCTTATACCATATGTTTTATTCACAATGGCCAAAAAATATTGGTTGGGAATGGGTAAATTATTCTATTATCTCTCATGCGGTTTCAAAATCGCCATTTGGCCCTTTTATGCATAAAGATGATGCCTTGCCAGACCGTGGTGCTCAATTTTGGGATGGTTCCACAACACACAATCCAACCGTACATAAATTTAACGGAAAGTACTATCTGTATTATATGGGAAATACGGGCGATAAAGAAATTGTAAGTGTACCAGGTAAAGCAAGAATTAATTGGGTACATAGAAATAATCAGCGCATTGGTGTAGCCGTTGCAGATACACCAAACGGGCCTTGGAAACGATTTGATAAACCGGTTTTAGATATTTCAGAAGACCAAAATGCTCACGATGCGTTAATGACTTCAAATCCATCGGTTTGCCAAATGGCAGATGGTAAAATATTGATGGTTTATAAAGCGGTTGGAAAAAAGCGTAAGCTGCCTAATGGCGGTCCTGTAGTACATATGGTGGCCATTGCAGATTCGCCTGTTGGTCCATTTAAAAAATACCCAGACCCGATTTTTACGTTTGAAGGTGAAACATTTCCTGCGGAAGATCCTTATATCTGGTATCAAGACGGGAAATATAGAGCTGTTGTAAAGCGAATTAAACATGAAGGAAAAAAACGTCTTTTCTCATTAGTACATTATGATTCTGAAGATGGCATTAAGTGGGATCAAGGAAAGTATTTTGAAATCTCAGACAGAACAGTGGTTTGGGAAGATGGTAAAACAACCAAATTTGAACACTTAGAGCGTCCGCAAGTATTTATGGAAAACGGTGAGCCGATAGCCTTGTTATGCGCTGCGGATTCTATTGATGTTAATAATGTTAGATATTCATTTAATATTCAAATTCCATTAAAAATCACGAAAGAATAAGAAACCATGATGCCAAAATCCATTCTTTTTGTTTTTACTTTCAGTTTACTAATGTTTTCCTGCAAGGATAACGATAGTGTTGAATATGGCGATTATAAAAAAGTAATTTCATTAAATGGTACTTGGCAGTTTTTGGCTTCTAATAACATACAAACTAAAAATCTTATTGAAGCATCGTATTTCGAATGGGATACCTTACAAGTTCCCGGAAATTGGGATACCCGAGAACGCTATTCAGAATATGTAGGTAAAGGCTATTATCAAAGAACATTTAATGTGCCTGAAAATTGGGATGGTAAACAAATACGTATAAAATTTGATGCCGTTTACGAGCGCTCTAAAGTCTGGCTAAATGGTACTTTACTCGGCGAGCATGTTGGTGGGTATACGCCGTTTGAGTTTAATATAAGCGACTTTATAAATGTAGAAGAATCTAATACTTTACTTGTAGAAGCGGATAATACATATAAACGTGGCGCTTGGTGGGCTTGGGGTGGTATTAGTAGAAGTGTTTCGGTAGAAGCTCATGAAGATGTTCGATTAGTATATCAGCACATAACCTCTACGCCAAATTTTGAAACTAATGAAGTACAATTTACTGTTAAATATAAAATAGAAAATAATAGTAATAAGGCGATAACAACTGAAGTACAATCTAATATTGTTAGAATAGCAAAGCCGGAAGCAATTTCTGTTAATATAAATGCAGGAGAAACTAAAGTGACTGTTTTAAAATTTACAGAAGAATTATCTAAGGTTAAACTTTGGCATTTTAATACGCCAAATCTCTATGAGTTTAATAGCACGTTAGCAATTGACGGCAAGGTTATAGATGAAAAAACGAATAAAATTGGAATCAGAAAGTTTGAAGTAAAAGGAGAGCAATTTTATTTAAATAATGAAGCCGTTCGAATGAATGGTGTAAACCGCGTACACGATCATCCAGATTTTGGTAATACAGAGCCTTACCATTTAGTAAAACAAGATATGCTCGATCTTAAATCTTTAGGATGCAATTTTTCAAGATTAATGCATGCGCCATTATCCGAAAATTTATTAAGAATCTGTGATAGTATTGGTTTTTTGGTTGTTGAAGAAATTCCTGTTTGGGGAGATGATGATGAACAAGCGTTTCCCAACAATCCGCTAACAAAAAAATGGATGAAAGAAATGATTGAAAGAGATTTTAATAATCCATCTGTTGTGGCCTGGAGTGTAGGAAATGAGTTGAGAAACCAAGGGGATGATTGGAGTGATAAAGCATTAACCAAAGCGCAATATGCCTATGTAGATTCTATGCTAGATTACGTTGCTATCTTAGACAGTACACGTTTAAAAACCTATGTAAGTATTACCTCTTACAGAAAAGGCGAAATAGGCACGGAGCCTTATGATAAAGTTGATTTTATATCAATGAATAGTTACGGTAATGCACCTGTTTTAGTTAAAAAAACACATGAGAAATTCGCTGGAAAACCCATTTTTGTTTCAGAAATAGGCATAGGTCAAATAGGAGCCGCACCGCATGGTAGATTAAGCGATGAGTTGGTTGGCTATTTAAAAGAATTGAAGACATATCCATACGTAACAGGAGTTTCACTATGGAGTTATAATGATTATAGAAGTAATTATAAGGGGACACCGCCTTCAGGTTTTAGAGAGTGGGGCATTGTAGATGCACGCAGAAAGAAAAAGGAAGCATACAAGCAGTTAAAAGAAATTTATAAATATTGGCAAGAATAGATTAAGATGAAAGGAGTATTGCTATGTAGGCAGTTTGTTTTTTACCTATGGAAAAATGCCTATTAGAGAAGATCAAATTACAAATTCTAGTTTCCAGGTAGATTGGTTTCGTTACCATCCCATAAAAAGATAAGTTCAAAATAAACAGTATAAAATCAAGGATAATGCTACTAAATAAAATTAAAAAAATCACCTTATTGTTTTTGGGGCTATCAGCCATTTCGTGTTCACAAAAAGAATCTAAAGTTGAAACGCCAGCTAAGGTTGAAACTTCAAAAGTTTTTCCTTTTAAAATGCCTACAGAAAAACCAAACATAGCCTTAAGTGCTTCTTCTGAACGTATGTTTAATTATCCAACGCCGCGAGTACAAGACAACGAACTTTTTTCACAATTTAAGTATACCCGTTTAAAAGGATTTGATTACAACAATGGAGATGGAACAGTGTCTCGTAGAGATCCGTCTAGACCTATTTTTGTAGATGGTAAATACTATGTTTATTATACCAAACGACATACCAGTGTTTCTCCAATAGGATGGAATCGTGCAGCTGAAGCAACAGATGAAATTCCTTCTACCGATTGGGATTTATGCGATATCTGGTATGCCACAAGTGAAGATGGTATTACTTGGAAAGAGGAAGGTGCAGCGGTTACAAGACCAGAAAAACCAAAATCAGGATGGCGTTCTGTGGCAACTCCAGATATTTTAGTTTGGAAAGGTAAATATTATCTATACTACCAAGCCTTTGATGAACCTAGTGGGCTAAGAGGAGATTTATGTCCAGTTTCAATTTCTTATGCAGATTCCCCTGATGGCCCATGGACGCATGGCGGTGATAAAGTGATACCATTTGGTAAAGAAGGTGAGTGGGATCATAAAGCAACGCATGATCCGCATCCTATTGTACACGACGGAAAAATTTATATCTATTATAAAGCAGCATATAACAAATGGCCCGATAATAGGAAAAATTATGCGGTTGGTCATGGTTTAGCAATAGCTGAAGCCCCTTTAGGTCCATACAAAAAACATCCATTAAACCCTGTGATGCAATCTGGCCATGAAACAACCTATTGGCCTTATAAAGGTGGTATAGCAACGTTGGCTATTAAGGATGGTAATGAACGAGAAACAATACAATATGCAGAAGATGGAGTGAATTTTAAAATAGCATCAAGCGTATCTTTAACTCCTACGGCAGCGGCACCATTTACCGCAGATGCCTTTACAGATACTAAAGATGGACGAGGTTTTACTTGGGGTTTATCTCATTTTGTAAATGCTGGAAAAGGTGATAAAAGGCATTCTATTATTGCACGTTTTGATTGTGATTTAAGTTTAGATTATAATGAACCGGCGTTTAAAAGTACGGGAGTATGGCATAGCCCAGAAGTCTATTTTGCTCAAGGAATGGGGAGTATTGGCAAGCATCCTGAAGGACGTTAATAAATAATAAATTCTTTAAAAATGAAGTTCTCAATTCGTAGTTTTATTAAAACAGCAATGATTTCTTTTTTGCTGACATTCACATTACTGTTGTGTGCCCAAGAGCGTCCCAATATTTTATGGATTAATTGTGATGATTTAGGTAGAGAATTGGGAGCTTACGGTAACCAAGATTTGCATACACCAAATATAGATAGACTTGCATCTCAAGGTGTTAAATATGTAAATGCTTATGCCAATGCACCAGTTTGTTCTGCAAGCAGATCTTCACAAATAACGGGTATGTATCCAAGTGCCATAAATGTTCTTAATCATAGAACAATAGATAAACAGAAACTGCCTGAGGGCATTTCTAGCATTATGGAAATTTTTAAGAATGCTGGTTATTTCTGTAGCAATGGTTGGGGTCATGATATGGCCAGACCAGGAAAAGAAGATTATAATTTTGTAGGAGACAATTTGTTTGATGGTACCGATTGGAATCAACGCCAAAAGGATCAACCATTTTTTGCTCAAGTTCAAATTCATGAACCGCATCGGGTATTTGTTAGGGACAAGGAACGACCTATTAGTCCAGACCATGTAACACTTCCTGAATGTTATCCTGATTATCCTTTAATAAGGGCAGATTGGGCGTTGTATCTAGAAAGTATTCAAATAGCAGATAAGCGTGTTGGACTAATACTTGACCGGTTAGAGAAAGAAGGTCTTTCCGAAAATACAGTAGTCATTTTATTTGGAGATCATGGCCGTCCACATTTACGCGATAAACAATGGTTGTATGAAGGCGGTTTGGCTATCCCATTAATTATTCGATATCCTAAGAAATTTGAACCAAGAACTGTAAAAAGAGATTTGATTAGCTTGGTAGATGTCACTGCAAGTTCCTTAAAATTGGCTGGTATTAAAATTCCTAAATACATGCATGGTAAAAATGTGCTAAACGGTGAAAATAGAAAATATATTTATGGATTTCGCCAACGTTGTGGTGATGCTGTAGATGATATTCGTTCTATAACTGATGGTCGATATAAATTAATTTGGAATCGAATGCCAGAGATGCCCTATATGCAATTAACTTCTTATAAAAAGTTGCAATACCCTGCCTTTACATTGTATCAAGATTTACATAAAAAAGGAGAGTTAAAAGCGCCCTACAATCAATTTATGGCCGAAAACCGTCCTGTATATGAGCTTTATGATTTAAAAAGTGATCCTAGCGAGTTTAACAACCTAGCTTCAAACAATAAATTTAAAAAAGTACAAAGAAAACTGTTTAGAAGATTAAATACCACTTTAAATAAGGTTGAAAAGCATATGATTCCCGAATCTCCAGAATCTATTGCCAAAGCGAAGGCGAGCTCTGAAGCTTTTTTTAGAAAAGGAATTGTTAAAAAAAATCTATCTGTTAATGCTACCAATGAGGAGATTTTAAAAGCTTGGGAATTGGAATTATTAAAATAAATTGGAAGTTCATCATGACATGTTATTATCTCTAAAGGCATACTAACTGTTTCTAGTATGGTTTGTTCTTTCTTATTCTCAAAAATTAAGTAGGACTGAGCTATCTAAGATAAGACTAACTTGAATTCAGTAATTTTTGATATCAAAGAAGTTTTAGAAATTTAAATTTTTATCCTAACTCGGAAAGTATTGAAGAATGACTTAGTTGAAATCGTGTTTAATTAGAAGGTTAGGAAGATTTTAAAATAAGATATAAAAAGAATTAATAATTAGTTAAAAGCCATTTATAGTGACGGGTAAGTTAAAACTCTAGTGAAATAACGCATATGTCATATTAGTAAAAACATATGAATACGAATTGTGATAATATCTTGCATAAATTTGTTAAAAACTCAATTTTTAATAAATGAAAAGAATTTTATCAGTTATAATCTTCGCTATTTTAGTAAATAGTTATGCATTCTCACAGCAAATGTCTACTTCAGCGAGTAAATCATTTTTCAAAAATCTAAAGACTAAAAAAATCATTTCGGACCCATCTGTGGTTTGGAAAAACTTCGGGCCAGGGATGTCTGGTTATAATGAAGAGTTTTGGTGTCACCCAACAGATCCTAATGTGATGTTCATGGGGCCAGATATGCATGTAAGCTATGGGTCTTGGGATAACGGAAAATCTTGGCAAACTATTAAAGATTCTGATGGTGATGGAAGAGATATGGAACGAGTTTTGGATATTGATTTTTCTACGCAAAATCCCGATTTTGGAGTCGCTATAGAACGTGCAGGAGGCGTTTATACTTCTAAAGATAGAGGTAGAACTTGGCAATTAATTTATGAAATTCCAAGAGCCAAAGGGAAGCACGTGAGTAATGCACACACGCAAGTGACTCTCCATCCTAAAGATGATAACACTTGGTTTATTGGCGCTGGAGATTTTTGGAATGTAAAAAACAATCATAGAAGTTTAGCCAAGCCACACGGCATTATTCATCCAAGAGCAAGCTATGGATATATTTTAAAAACTACAAACGCTGGTAAATCTTGGTCTAAAATAGCAACCAACATTGCAGATAATTTAGATGTTGGCAGAATCATCATTCATCCAAATAATCCTGAGCATATGGTAATAGCAACTAGCCATGGTTTGTTTGTAAGCGAGAATGGAGGCGATGATTGGGAAAAAGGAAATAAAGGGTTGCCAAATAATTTACCACGCGATTTATCATCATACTACAACAAACAAACGGGTGCCTTTATATTGTATTTGGTAGAGCAAACCGTGTACGAGAAAAAAGGTAAAACAACCACCGCCAAAGGTGGTGTGTATCGAAGTACCGATGGTGGGAAATCTTGGAGTGATATTACCGGGAATTTATACATCGATTTAAATAAAATTAATTTTCCATCCGAAATTGAAAGATACTATAACACTGTTGGTTATTGGTTTGGAGAACCTAAGAAAACAATTAAGACCACTTTAAAAGATTTGCCATCAGAAACCTTACCGGTATTTAATCGCTTAATGGTAAATCCTATTGATAAAGATGAAATTTATGTGGTTTTTAATAAAAAACATGATAAGTCCTTTGGAGCAGGAGAGGCATGGAAAACGAGTGATGGTGGGAGAACATGGATAGCTTGTGTTAGAGATGGTGTTTACTGGAAAGGCGGAAAAGACAAAACCTATTGGGCAAGTAGAAATAATCCCGTAGGAACCAATGTAGATTTTTCACATTTACAAGTTAATATGGATAATTCTCAGGCACGTTCAGGAAATCGTATGTTGGCTATTAATGTTAGAGGTGAAGTATTTATGGGAGTAGACCAGCAAACTATTAAGAGTAGCGACCATGGAAATACTTGGCAGCAAGTAGATGATTTTGAAACATCACCGGGAAGTAACAAGTGGATTGGTAGAGGAGATAGTGATTTACCTGGTAGATATATGTTACATGAAACAGGAATTAAAGGAAGACGCTTATTAGCAAGTGGAGAGCACGGTTTATGGCAAACTACAGATTTAGATGGATGGCCAAACAAACAAGCCGTAGCTGTTGAGCAAATAGACGGGCAAGTGCACGATCATGACGGTATGCATGGGCAACATTCCACCTCTACTATGGCAGTGCATCCAAACGATCCAAATACTATTTATTCTTTGGCTTGGAGACAAGAACATAGAGGGAAATTACGAAGAACCCAAGATGGAGGGAAAACATGGGAAAATATTGCAACTATTTTTGAAGGAAATAATCCTTCTTATCGTGGTTTAGTGACACAGTATGCTTTAACGATTGATCCTAAGGAACCAAATAGTATGTATTTCTGTACGGTTCGTAAACCAATATCAGAAGTTGGCGATGGATCTGCAAAATTAACAAAAGGTGGTTATGGTTTTTACCGTTCGTTTGATGGAGGATATACTTGGGAATTAAGTAATAATGGATTTGATAATAATGCAAGTGTACGTAGAATAAAGTTAGATCCTAAAAATCCGAGTACAATTTATGCAGCTTTAAATGATAATAATGGCGAGTTGTACAAATCAACAGATAAAGGAAGTAATTGGGAGAAAATAAAAATTCCATCAGTAATAAAAGCGGTAAATAATGTGTTTATTGATAGAAATAATCACAATTTATATATTGCTACCGGTAGAAGAAATGGTACTTATGAAGAAGGTGGTGTCTGGAGAAGCGCAAACAATGGAAAGTCATGGGAACATATATTTAAAGCACCTTTTGTTTGGCAAGTAGAAACCTCGCCGATAGATGAAGATTTAATAGTAATAAGTGTTGCAGGGCATTATCCAACAAAATTTAAAAACCCAGGAATTTATCTTTCTAAAGATGGGGCGAAAAGCTGGACCAAAATTAATAAAGGATTAGGGCAGCCTAATAAAATGGTAGATGTAAAACCAGATCCGTATAATAAGAACGTGTTGTGGAGTGCTGGTTGGGGATCAGGTTGGTTTATTACATATTTGAATAATACGAATGAAGGTTGGTTACAAAACTAATCAAATAGAACTTTATAAAGCAAGCGGTTTACGTTATATAATCACTAAATGAGTGAATTAGGTTATGTTAAGTCGCCTCATGTAGAGCTCCAAATAGAGATTGTGTTGTAGGTAAAAGTCATGCTATAACTTATATAGTTTTGGGAGATAAAAGAACGGAGACTAATTGGAGTACAAGAACTAATGCAACACGAACAAAAGTTCATGAAAGTAACTTTTAAGAAGGAGCACATAATTTAAATTGAAAATTAAATAGTATGAATATATCTAAAATTATCACTTTGATTGCCATGGGGTTTTTAAGTTTTAATAGCTGCGCACAACTTGATAAAGAATATTTTAAAAAGCTTCAAAATAAAGAAGTTACTTCGTCAGATATTGTAGAATGGCAACAAGTAGGACCAGGAATGTCTGGTTATTGTGAGGAGTTTTGGTGTCATCCTACAGATAAAAATGTAATGATGATGTCTCCAGATATGTTTAATACATATGGTACTTGGGATGGTGGGAAAACTTGGGAAACCATAAAAAATGCTGACGGAGATGGGAGAGACTTAGCTAGAGTGCGAAAGTTTATGTTTTCGCATCAATCATCAAATTTTGGTTTTGCAATCACTGGAGGTGGGCAATTATTTAAAACAGAGGATACAGGAAGAAGTTGGGAGTTTGTACGAAAATTTAAAGGTCGTTTAGCAGATATTGCAGTAGATCCTTCTAATGATGATAATTGGTACATTGGTCCAGGTGATTTTTGGAATGTAAAGGCCAATTGGAGACATCAAAACGGACATGTTAGAAAATACAAAAATGATGGTATTTACAGCAGTACCAATAAAGGTAAAACATGGACAAAATCTAAGATTGGCGCATTTGAAAATTTAGATGTTGGGCGTATAGTTGTTGACCCAAATAACTCTAAAATTATAATTTCAGCAACGAGTGAAGGTGTTTTTAGAAGTGACAATCAAGGGAAAACTTGGAAAACGAGCGCAAAAGGATTAACAGTTAATCGTCCACGTGATTTAGATGCTTATTTTGATCAAAAAACAAAAGAATTTGTACTTTATTTAGTTGATCAAACAGCTTTTGAAACAAAAGGAAAAACAGTTTCTTCAAAAGGTGGGGTTTATAAAAGTAATGATGGTGGTAAAACCTGGCAAAATATTACAGGAAATTTGGCTGTAGATTTAAATCAAATTAATAGTAAGTCATTATTAAACAGGTATTGGAAATCCTTAGCTTATTGGTTTCAAACAAGTGTAAAAACAATAAGGACAAAGCATCCTAAATTACCAACCGATGTTTTAGATATTTGGCATAGAATTCAAGTAAACCCAACAAATAAAAATGAAATTTATCTTTCTCATAACACAAAACACGATAAAGCTTTTTTAACAGGTGATGTTTGGAAATCTAACGATGGTGGTAAAACTTGGAAAGCAGCTGCTAGAACTGGAAAATATTGGATTGAACAAAAAGATAAGGCGTATTGGGAATCTAGAAATAACCCGACAAATACAAACACAACCTTTGCTCATTTACAACCAGAAATGGATAGAAGAGAAGATTCTTGGGGAAACCGATTTTTAGAATTAAGTGTTGATGGTACAGCATATATATGTTTAGATCAACAAGTTTTAGAGTCAAAAAATGGAGGTGAAACTTGGCAACAAATTGATGATAATGAAACCGCTCCCGGTAGCAAAAAATGGGTTGGAAGAGGAGACAGTAATTTACCAGGTCGTTTTATATTACTAGAAACAGGAATTAAAGACAGATATTTATTAACAAGCGGAGAACACGGTTTATGGCAAACGGCTCCGTTAGGAGAGTATCCTGATAAAATGGCTGTTGCTGTAGAACAATTAGAAGGACAAGTTCATCACGGAGGAGCGCATTCTGCAGGAACAGTAGCAGTGCATCCAAATAATCCTGATATTATTTATTTTTTATCTTATAGACAAAGTCATAGAGGAAAATTACGCAAATCAATAGATGGTGGAAAAACTTGGGATAATATTGCAACAATATTTGCTGCAGATACACCAGCTCATGAGCGCTTGGTTTTTCTAAACTCTTTAATTATTGATCCTAAGAACCCAAATAATATGTATTTCTGTGCTACTAAAAAACCTATTTCTCAAGTTTCAGGTCCTTATGCAAAAAGCTTAACTAAAGGTGATTATGGTTTCTATAAATCTTCTGACGGAGGATATACTTGGGTGATAAGTATGAATGGGTTCCATAAAGAAGCTAGTATTAGAAGAGTTATTATGGATCCAAAAAACACTGAAACCTTATATGTAGCAGTCAATGATGACAATGGTGGTTTATATAAATCCACAGATAAAGGTGATCATTGGAAAGAAGTTGAAATTCCTTCAGAAATACAAAATGTAAACAATATTTTTATAGATAGAAATACTGAAGATATGTATTTGTCTTGTGGAAACGAAAATGCAACGGATGTTGGTAGTGGTGTTTGGCGAAGTAAAAATAAAGGGAAGTCTTGGAATAAAATTTTTGAATTACCTTATATCTGGCAATGTGAAACTTCGCCGATCAACCCAAATATTATTATAGTAAGTGCTCCATTACCATATAGAGCAAAAGCTGAACTTGTAAATGCAAAACTCAACCCTGGCGTTTATGTTTCAATGAATGCAGGTAAAACTTGGAATAAAATTAATTCAGGATTAGGTCAACATGACAGAGTTGTTGACGTAAAACCAGACCCATTTAGAGAAGATATCTTTTGGGCTTCACAAAAAGGAAGTGGTTGGGCAATAGGATATCTAAAAGGAACCAAAAAAGGATGGTCTAAAAAATAAGAATTAAGTTAAAATGAAATATTTAAAGTTATTTCTACTATTTCTTTTGGGAACGGTACTTCAAAATTGTAGAGATGAAGATGCAGTTAAATGGAATGGAAAAAAATGTGCTGTTGTTTTAACTTATGATGATGCTTTAGATGAACACTTAGATTACGTAGTTCCAAGTTTAGATAAACTTAATTTGAAAGGTACTTTTTATGTTATTGGGAGTTCGGATTGTTTGAGTGGTAGGAGAGTAGAGTGGCAAGCGGCCGCCGCCAGCGGACACGAATTAGGTAATCACACCTTAATGCATCCTTGTAAAAATAAGCCCAAAAGAAAAAAACAGCTTCCTCCAGAAAAAGATTTAAATAATTATACGCTTAAAAAAGTTATTGATGAGATAGAATATACCAATGCCATACTTAATAAGATGGATGGGAAATCTGAGCGTACTTTTGCGTTCCCTTGTGGTCAAAAAAAGGTTAATGATACCCTTTTCTATAATTATGTTAAGGATGATTTTGAAGGTGCTCGTGGTGTAAAACGAGATATGAAATCTATTACTGAAATAAATCTAGATGATATTAATGCCTATGGAATGAAAGGGCATTCGGGAACAGAAATGAAAAAACTTGTTGATGAAGCTATAGAAAATAAAGAGCTTCTTGTTTTTCTTTTTCATGGTGTTGGAGGTGGTAGTCCGTTAAATGTAGAGATTACAGCGCATCAGGAATTATTAGATTACTTGTCTTTTAAGGAAGAGGATATTTGGGTAGCACCTATGGTAGATGTCGCTAAATATGTAAAAGAACAGTTGTAATAAACAGAAATTTAATTATAACACAATCAAATGAATTTTAAAAAAATCTTGTTAATAGTTGTACTGTTATTTTCAAAAAGCAGTTTTACTCAAATTAAAGTTTGTAAGGCAGCAAAGTCAAGTCAGACCATAAAATCCATTCAATGGGAAGTAAACGACTTAGTTTATAGAACTAAAAAAAGTGTTGTAAAACCATTTTCTAAAACGATATATGCTATCGTTAAAGAGAAAGGTGGCGAAAAGAAAGTTCCATTGTTTTATAATGGTGATAATGAATGGGTATTCCGTTATTCGAGTTCAACTGTTGGAAGTCAATCTTTTATTATTAATTCAGAAATAAAAGAATTAAATGGAAAAAAAGGAAGGTTCATTATATCTAAGAATGAGAAAAAAGAACGACATGGAGGTGTAGTGCTTAACGAAAAAGACCCTAGACATTTTTACTATGAAGATGGCTCGCATTATTTTAACTTAGCTTTTGAGTGTGATTGGTTGTTTGCCTTAGATTATGGTGAGGAAAATATTTCTAAAACAGAGCATTTACTGGGGTTAATTAACGAAAACGGGTTTAATCAAGTAGTCATGAATGTGTATGCATACGACCCAGATTTGGATTGGGTAAAGGATGAGTCGTTAAAACAAAACCCACAACATGATTATGGAGCAAGAGAAGATATTTTTCCTTTTTTAGGATCGAATTCAAAACCAGATTATAGTGACTTAAATTATACTTTCTTCAAACACTTTGATAAGGTGATTGCAGCAATGCATGATAAAGAAATTGTGAGTCATTTAATGATTTATGTTTGGAATAAGCGCGTCGCATGGCCAAAGGCTGGATCGGATGCCGATAATATGTATTATGATTATATCATTAAAAGATATCAAGCATTTCCAAACATAATTTGGGATGTCTCTAAGGAGGCTGCAAACAAAATTGCAATTCAGCAAAATGAAAACATTGTTGAGCATATTGAAGAACGTATTGTAAGAACGAGGAATTTAGATGCGTTTAATCGTTTAGTGTCTGTTCACGATTTTGGTTTTTGCAAGAATCATAAAGATGATGTAGATTTTATTTCTACCCAAGATTGGAAATTTTTATTATATGAAAGTATGATAAATGTTTACAACCTTTTTCCGAATAAACCTGTATTCAATATAGAACACGGAGGGTATGAGGCATCTCCATATAATGTTTTTCCTGGAGGTTACTCCAATGCAGAAATATGTTTAAGAAGAAATTATTTATGCGTGTTTGCAGGAGTTTATACAACGTATTACTGGCAGGCAGCGGCTTGGAATGCTGTAATTCATAATCCTTTTGAACAACCAGAAGGCATTGTGAAACCTAGATTTGATTATTTCAAATACATGAGTAAACTTTTTGATAAAGTAAATTTTGAAAATTTTAAACCAGTAACAAAGTATAATACAAGATCGTATGTATTATCAAATTCAAAAGAAGGTGTTGTTATGCAGTATTTTCCAAAAGAAGTACATTCAGATGATATCAAACGTATGTTGGAAAATCAATTTAATTATGCAAATGCAACGTCGCAATGGTTTAATACCATCACCGGAGAATTTACAAAAGAGCAAAAGCTAGAGTTTAAGTATAAATATGGTTTTTGGGATTGGCGCCCGTATAGAAATGAAGCCGATGCCATTTTAATAATTCGGAATTTAGAACAGAAGAAAAACTAAAAAACTCTAGTTAAAAATTGAAAATGGGCTGTTAAATCTGGAAAAAATATTCAAAATAACCATTTGTTACCATCTTTAACACAACTGAATCAAGAAAAAAACAAGTATCGACGATATTTGCCTTTGTCAATTTTAAACAAAAAAAATGAGACTTATTAAGTTACCGTCGGTTTTCCTTTTCATAATTATGGCGTGTATTTCTACAAATGTAAATGCACAGAAAAAAGAGAAATTTAAAAAGAATTGGAAATCAATTGAAAAAATAAATCAAGCACCAGATTGGTTTAAAGATGCGAAATTTGGAATTTATGCACATTGGGGACCCGTATCATCTGCTTTTGAAGGTGCCAATCCCAAACAGAGGTTAGCAGGATGGCATGGCATGAAAATGTATGTCGATGGTAAAGTGGTACCACAGGCCAATGGGAAGCCAAGCAATAACTTTTTACATCATTCCAAGAAATACGGGCACCCAAAGGAGTTTGGATATAAGCATATAGTAGAACAATTTAAAACTACAGGTTTTGATGCCAAAAAATGGGCCGATTTATTTGAAAAATCTGGCGCTAAATTTGCTGGTCCGGTAGCTATGCACCATGATAACTTTGCTATGTGGGATAGTAAGGTAACACGCTGGAATTCTATGAACTATGGAGGTATTGATCCATCGGCTGCGCTTAAAAAAGAAATTGAAGCTAAAGGTTTGAAGTATATGGGGTCTTTTCATCATGCTTTTACTTGGAAATACTTTGCGCCTGCACATGCACATGGCGGTATTAATCCTAAAGATTACGATCTATACACCAACCCGCATAGTTTAGATTCTGATACGCCCGATGAACAATTTTATGAAGATTGGTGGGCAAAGTTAAAAGAGTTTATTGATGTTTATCAGCCAGATTTAATTTGGTTCGATTGGTGGTTAGAAAACATGACTGAAGAATCTCGCTTAAAATTCTTGGCTTATTATTATAATAAAGGTCTAGAGTGGAATAAAGAAGTTGCTGTTTGTTACAAAGAGTCTACGTTTAATGAAGACACAGCCATAAAAGATTATGAGCGCGGTCGTCCAAACCAGCCAAAAGATAATCCGTGGTTAACCGATACGTCTCCAGGCGCATGGTTCTATCGTCCTGAAGCTCAGTTTAAAACACCAAATGAATTAGTCGACATCTTGGTAGATATTGTTTCCAAAAACGGATTAATGTTATTAAATGTACCACCAAATCCGGACGGCTCTATTCCACAAGTGATGGAAAATTTATTAATCGATATGGGAGCGTGGTTAAATGTAAATGGTGATGCCATTTATGGTACAAGACCTTGGACTATTTTTGGAGAAGGCCCTACACGTTTACCAGAAGGTGGGCATAAAGTCGAAGAAAAAGTAAAAATAGCTTATAAGAACACGGATATTCGATTTACTAAAAAAACGGATAAAGAATTCTTTGCTATTGTTATGGATAAACCAGAAAATGAGATTGTAATCAAATCTTTAAGCACGCAGTTAGGAGTCTTAAATTCTAAAATTTTAAAAATAGAATTATTAGGAAGTAAAGAAGATCTTAAATGGGAGAGAAATGAAAAAGGACTTGTTATTACAACGCCTAAAACGTTTCCAACCGACTATGCTCATGCTTTTAGAATCGTTCTAGAAGGATATACTGAAAATAATATTGGTGGTGGCGTTGATGCTCACGTAGATTAAATAGATAAAACACATCTAAGTTTTGAAATCCTAATTTAAATTTAAAAAAAAATGAAAAAAATAATGTTTTTAATGATTACGCTTTTTTTGGCGTATTCAGTCAATAGTCAAAATAGTGATAAAAAAACTTTTGAAGCTTCAATGGAGTTTGCGAAGTTATCAAAAACGGAAATTGCTAAAATTACGCCACTTAATAAAGAAAAAGTGGAATCTATTCAAGCTATTCGAAAGCAAAAATTGTCCAAAGACGATCAAAAAGTAAAAATAAAAGAGATTAAGAAAGCTACTGGAAAAAAAATAATAGAACTCATTGGCAAGAAGAAGTACAGCCAAATGATGAAATATTGGAAAGAAGGTTAACTTACAATTAAATAGCATAGAAAAGAGAAGCTTCATTATGAGGTTTCTCTTTTTTTTATCAATACTGAATTATAAAACAACATACCTTCTGTTTTTCAAATCATATGTAACCTAATTAATCAATGATTTAAAATATTTTTGATAAACACCATATTCCGATGATTTTTAAAAGAAGAAACATATTAATATTTAAATCAATTTTTATATTAATTACGTGCATGCAATTAGCAATAGGACACGCGTTTCAAAAAAAAGCACAAAATCCTCCAAATGTTATTTTAATTCTCACAGACGATCAGGGTATTGGTGATTTAGGTTGCCACGGAAATCCTTGGCTTAAAACACCAAACTTAGATATGTTTTATGAGCAATCTGTACGTTTAACAGATTTTCATGTAAGCCCGTATTGCACACCAACACGTGCAGCGATAATGACAGGTAGGTACCCAATCAATAACGGTGCTTGGGCCACTTACAAGGGGCGCGATGCTTTAGCAAAAAGCACTTCAACTATGGCAAATGTATTCAAACAAAATGGTTACAATACTGCCTTATTTGGGAAGTGGCATTTAGGTGATAATTACCCTACGCGACCAACCGACCTCGGTTTTGAAACAGCGATACATCACAAAGCTGGTGGTGTTGGCGAATTGTCCGATTATTGGGGGAATAGTTATTTTGATGATGTTTATTACGTTAATAACGAACCCAAGCAATTTGAAGGGTATTGCACTGATATTTGGTTTGATGAAACCATTAAATATATCGATAGTAAAAATCAAGAGTCAAAACCGTTTTTTGTTTACTTAGCAACAAATGCACCACATTCACCTTGGATTGTGGATGAAAAATATGCGAAACCCTACCAAGCACTTGAGGGCACTAAGATTAATAATGCAAATTTCTATGGAATGCTTGCTAATATTGATGAGAACTTCGGAAAATTGGACGCTTATTTAAAGAAACAAAATTTATTAGATAACACAATTGTAATTTACATGACAGATAATGGTACCAGTGGGGGTATGAGTCGTGATGGTAAAAATATTGGTTATAATAAAGGGCTTCGTGGTATAAAAGGAGCCAAAACAGAAGGTGGTCATCGTGTGCCGTTTTTTATTCGTTGGCCAAATGGAAGTTTAGAAGGAGGTCGAGATATTAACAACCTCACATCGCATGTTGATATACTACCTACGCTGGCAAATTTATGTCATCTAAAAATTCCTTCAACCATGAAGCTGGATGGTGAAGATTTATCAGAACTTTTATTAGCGGAAAAAAATAACACGAACCGCTCAGTTTTTATTCATAATAGGCAAGATTGGCGTCAACCTAAAGATGTTATGGAGACTTGTATAATTGTAGGTAAATGGCGATTAATTAATGGCAATGAGTTGTATAATGTAGTTAAAGACCCTTATCAAAAAAATAATGTTGCTGCCATGCATCCTGAAATAGTTAAGCAGTTATTATTTCAAAATAAAGCCTTTTTAAAACGAACGAAAGAAAACCCAGAGTATAACGAACTTCCTGTTAGTGTTATTGGTAATAAAAACCAAAAAGAAATTAAACTAACCATACAGCATGCTATTGGCGAAGATGGCGGTATTTGGAAACCCGAACAAGTCGCTTCCGGAATGAAAAACAAAAATAATACACATGCTATAGAAGTTGAAAAAGATGGTGAATATTTAATTTCATGCAGAAGATGGCCAAAAGAATGTCCCGGTCCTGTTTGGGGAACCCCTTCTGTAAATCCTAAAAACTTGTACCAATACGAGACTATTGAGCCAACTAAAGTCCGAATAAAAATAGCAAATCAAATCTTAGAACAGGAGATAGATGGCGAGCAAGAAACCATAGAGTTTAAAGTGCATTTATCTAAAGGAAAGACCTTGTTGGTTAATGATTTTATTGAAGGCACAGAGGAATATGGAGTTTATTATACATATATAAGTGAGTTTAATAATAAATAATAAAGTATAAAAATGAAATCAAGAAAGACAAATAATCTCCTATGGATCTTTTTTTTGCTGTTAGTTAAATTTGCTTTTACACAACAGCAGCAACAAAAACCAAACGTACTTTGGGTACTCACAGACGATCAGCGTTATGATGCCATTCGGGCATTCAATAAAATTTTGGATAACCGAGAAATGAGTGAGTTAGGTTATGTAGAATCTCCCAACGTAGACAAATTAACCCAAATGGGCACAACGTTTATCAATACTTATTGTCAGGCTACGGGCTGTGCACCTTCGCGAGCATCTATGATGACAGGAAGGTACCCTTTTCGCTCGGGAGTATATGAATTTGAATACCATAATAATCAAGCAGAACATTCTAAGCCTAGTTTACCTGAGCAAATGGTAGATTTAGGTTACGAAACTTTGCATATAGGAAAACTTGGTTTTCGTTTAAGAACTACTAAAAACGGGAAATTTCAAAGTGCCGAAGTATTTCAGAAAAATATTGATTTTAAACAATTACGCAAAGACGGTTTAACAGATTGGGGAAAAGATTGGTTTCATGAGTTAGATGGTAAGAAGTTAGATCAACCTATGAAAAATTTGGAGTTTTTTGTAAACCCTGAAGGTGAATTTGAATATATATTATCAGAAGAAGCTGAGAAAGAGTTTCCAAAATATAATGGGACCGCTCTTACAACTGCTAAGAAGTATGATTTGTTTCGAAAGTATAGCAAAAAAAATCCAAAATCCAATTATGAAGGGATGATTCTTGCAGGTGTTAGTAGCCGAAAAGCAGGCAAAACGAGAGATGGTTACTATGCTTCAATTTTTGACGATTACCTAAAAAATGAAAATGCAGAATTTACTGTGGGTTCTAGATCTTTTAAAGGTGTGAATACAGAGAAACCGTTGTTTTGCCATATAGGATTCGATTTTCCACACACGCCTGTATTGCCTCCAGCAAGCTTTAGAGACCGCTTTCAAAAATATACATATAAGGTTCCCGTTTTTAATAAAGAGGAACTAGAGAAGATGCCAGCACAATTAAAAAAACAGATAAATAATGCTTATGCTGATGATTTTACAGATGAAGAAAAGCATAAAATGATTCAAGATTATTACGCGTTTTGTGCCTATGGCGATGCATTGGTTGGCGAAACTACAGATGCTTTTATAAAATATAGTGAAGAGAAGAAACAACCTTGGATGATTGTTTATGTATGTGGCGACCATGGTTGGAAATTGAACGACCACGGTTCTATTTCTAAATTCTCGTCTTGGGAAATTGATAGTCATAATCCAATTGTGGTGGTATCCTCAGATAAAAAAGCATTTCCTGCAGGAAAAGTAGTTAGAGATTTTACTGAGTTTGTAGATATTGCTCCAACAATTTTAGCAGCTTCAGGTGCAGATCTAGATAATCAAAAATTTAATTATTTAGATGGTTTAGATATGGCAAAAGTAGCTTCGGAAGATATTTCTGCAAGAGATTATATTGTTGGTGAAAGTCATGCTGTTACAGGTCCAAGAGCATTTATTAGAACCAAAGATTACGTGTTTTCTATGCAGACGCGTCCTAATAAAAAGCGTGGCGAAAATATGGATTGGGCATTACATTCTAGTTATAGTGACTTAGATCCTGCTTTGTATGATATGAAAAATGATCCAAAAGAAGTGAATAATTTAGCTTTTGATAAAGGGTATTCTAAAATCGCTCAAACCATGAAAGAAAAGCTAATTAATATAGTTTTAGGAGATAATAGAGTTGAGGTGAAATGGGGAAAACGTGGTGACGGAACCGAAGTATTCCGCAGCAATTTTGCTCCTGGAGCTCACGATTATAAGTTGAAATTATAAAGAAACAATAAATGAAAAAAAACATTTTGTATTGTGTTTGCTTGTTTATGGTGTTTGCTATAGCCCAGGGACAAAACTCTGGAGAAAATTCAAAAGCAAATAAAAAAAATCAAATCTGTTTTGCGTTATACACAGTGCACAAACAAACACTAAAACTTACCGCCCAGTTCTACCCAATAAAAGACTACAATCCGTTTATAGCAGAATTACAAATAAAAATTGATGAAAAATGGGAAACAGTGCAAGAGTCTCGTATTCAGTATCCCGGATATACTGCACATTTTAGAATAGAAAACTGGGACGACACCCAGGAGAAAGCATATCGCGTTGCTTATAAAAATGAGTTTTTTTATGATGGTATAGTTCGTAAAAACCCAAAAGAAAAAGATGAAATTATCATGGCTGCATTTTCATGTTGGTCTATTTATAAAAGACATGGCGGCGAGGGACCTGCAGACGATATTATAAATAACTTAAATAGATTGAAGCCTGATGTTTTATTCTTTGCCGGAGATCAATCCTACGATCATAGCGACCATTATGGGTATTGGTTAAAGTTTGGAGAAGTATTTGGAGATATTATTAGAAATACGCCAACCATTGTTATACCTGACGACCATGATATTGGACAAGGGAATTTATGGGGTGATGGAGGAAGAAAATCACAAAGTAGAGATGGGAATTACGGCGGTTATTATATGCCCGTAGACTATATTAAAGAAGTAGAACGTGCGCAAACTAGTCATTTACCAGATCCTTATGATCCAACTCCTATAGAGCAAGGTATTGGTGTTTATTATACAGATTATACATGGGGAGGCGTGAGCTTTGCTATTTTAGAAGATCGTAAATTTAAATCGGGACCTAAACGCGTTTTGGGTAAGGGGAGTTTTCAAGATACTCGAGAAATGGATGTTGAAGGCGCAACTTTATTGGGTGATAGACAATTAGATTTTTTAGAAGCTTGGACTACAGATTGGAAAGATGCGGACATGAAAGCGGTTTTATCTCAAACCATTTTTGCAAACGTCACCACACATTCACCTACATTACAAAAAAAACAACGCTATAGTGTAGATTCTAACGGTTGGCCACAAGCGGGACGAAACAAAGCTTTGTCGGTTATTAGAAAAAGTTTTTCGTGTATGATTGGTGGTGATCAGCATTTAGGATCAGTATTACATCATGGTATTGAAGATTGGAATAATGCGGGATATTCTTTTGCGGTACCAGCAGCTTCAAATTTTTGGATGCGTTGGTTTAAGCCAGATGCCCCAGGTAAAAACCATGTAAAAGGCATGCCGGATTATACCGGTGAGTATTTAGATGCATTTCATAATAAAATGACTGTGTTGGCTATTGCAAACCCAACTCATAAAGACAATACATCTAAAGAAAATTTATTAAACGGTCGAGCTTCAGGATACGGTGTTATTCGTTTTAATAAAACCTCTCGCCAAACTACATACGAGTGTTGGGCAAGAAATGTAGATATGTTTGCTCCAAATGCTAAGCCATATAATGGGTGGCCAGTAACTTTTAATCAAACTGATAATTTTCTAATAAAAAATGGTTTTGAATTACCCGAGTTGAAACTGAATAAAGCAAATCAAGTCATTACGGTTAAAAATCAATATACAAAAGAAGTGATTTCGTCCATAAGAATTAAAGGGAATACATATAAGCCCAAAGTATTACAATCTAATATGTACACTATTGAAGTTGGAGAAGGCCATAATAAAAAACATCTTTTTGATTTAGAAGCCATAAAAAATAATAAGAAAACCATAAAAGTAGATTTATAAAACCATAATAGGAATGAAAAAGATAGTAAGCTTTTTGATTGTTTGCATTTGCTTGTTGAATGTATATGCTCAATCCGGGCCGCCAGAACCACCAATAGGAAAGCGTTGGGTAATAAACCCTGAATTTTCTGATGAATTTAATGGATCAACTTTAGATTCTAATAAATGGTACAATTATCATCCGTCTTGGAAAGGTAGAGAGCCAGGGATTTTTTTGCCTTCACAAGTGTCTGTAAAAGATGGATATCTCCAAATAAAAGGGGAGAAGTTAAAGAAAGATACTATTGTAAATTCCTATGGTAGAGATATGACCTTTAATATTGCTGGCGGTGCTGTAGTTTCAAAAAAGGCAGCGCTTTTGGGGTATTATGAGTGTCGAGCAAAGGCTGCGGCAACTACTATGTCTACAACATTTTGGTTTTCTACAACAGGTTCAGAAGTGGGACCAAATGGTTGTGATAAATATGGTCAAGAATGGGATATACAAGAATGTATTGGTAGAAGCGGCGATTTTGCAGGAACATTCTTTTCTAATGGCATGAATTCCAATGGGCATTTTTGGTACAACGACTGCGATAAAGAGAGACATGATTTAAGAGCTCCAGCGGTAAAATTTGTTAATCAAGAATTAGCGTCAAAAGATTTTCATGTTTACGGCGGTTGGTGGAGAGATGAAAAAACAGCATCACTTTACTATGATGATAGAGCTCCAAAACACATGAAATTTTATGATGAGATAGTGGATAAACCTTTTAACAGACCTATGTATATGCGTTTAGTGTCTGAAACCTACCCGTTTCCTTGGATAGAATTACCAACCGATGCAGAACTAGCAGACCCTACTAAAAATACGGTCTATTATGATTGGGTAAGAGGTTACGATTTGATTGATGTAAATCATGAAGGTATTGATCAATCTTATGAAATGGGTTTAAATTTATATAATGAAAGTATCATTTTTTCCGATTTACAAACCAAAATGGAAGCGGGCGAAGTATTAAAAATACCTTTAAGTTATAAAGCTAATCAGCATAGAAAAATCTATTTAAAAATTTCTGAAACTACAGATAAACTCAAAGAAAAGTGGCATAAAAAAGTACTAGAGAAAGCAATAGATGTGTATCCAGGTTATGGAAATATGGAAGTTGTTTTTAAGGTTGACAAAAAATTATCCAAGTCGGCAACATATATCGTAGAAGCATTAATAAGAGATGTTAGCGGTGAAAATAAATCTAAAGAAGCATTAGATACTAGTACTATGTTTTTTACAGTTAATTAATTTATTGAAATCTGAAAACTTGTTAAAAGAAAATAAACAATGAAAAAAATAAGATTAATAGTCGCGTTGTTCGCTTGTTGTAATATGTTTTATGCACAAGAACGAACACTAGATTTTAATTTCGATTGGAAATTCACATTAGTTAAAGAGACAGGAATTCCTGCCACTTTACCTTTAGATGATGCGTCATGGAAAGATATTCGTTTACCACACGATTGGAGTGTAGAGGCTTCGTTTAGTGAAGATTTCGATGGTGCTACAGGATATTTACCAGGGGGAGTTGGAATTTATCAAAAACATTTTGATACGCCGGCTAACAGCGATTCAAAAAATGTATTCGTCCTGTTTGATGGTGTTTATAATAATGCCACCTTTTGGTTAAATGGAAAGCTATTGGGCGAGAATCCATATGGCTATTCGCCAACTTATTTTAATCTCACCAAAGCTTTAAAAACAGATGGGTCAAAAAACATACTAACTGTTCATGTAGATCATTCGCGCTATGTGGATAGTCGCTGGTATACCGGTAGTGGTATTTATAGAAATGTAAAGTTAATAACAGTCGATAAACTTCACATTCCTATTTGGGGAACTTTTGTGACAACTCCGGAAATTAATAATGATGCCGCAACAGTTCAAATAAATACTAAAATTAAAAATGACTATAGTAAAAATCACAATATCAAGGTCGTTACAAAAATAATTGATAATCAAGGTGTAACGGTAGCGCTTCAGGAAAAAGAGACTAAAATAAGTTCTGGAAAAGAAATAGAGCTTTCACAAAGTTTAGAAGTGGCAAACCCAAAATTATGGGATATCGAGCATCCCAACATGTATAAAGTTATTACAGATATTTTAGTAAAAGGTAAAATTACAGACAGCTATACCACGCCATTCGGTATTAGAAGTTTGTTGTTTGATAAGGATAATGGATTCTTTTTAAATGGTAAATCAACTTATGTAAAAGGTATTTGTATACATCACGATGGTGGTTTGGTTGGAGTAGCAGTTCCAAAAGGTGTTTGGAGAAGAAGGTTACAAATTTTAAAAGACGGTGGTGTCAATGCCATTCGAACTTCGCATAATCCTTTTTCACAAGAGTTTTTAGATCTGTGCGACGAGATGGGGATTCTGGTTCAAAATGAAATTTTTGATGAAATGGATAACCCGAAAGATAAGCAACTCAACAAGAATGAACAAAGCGAGCAATACATCACTAAAGGCTATACAGAGCATTTTCAAAAATGGGGTGAAAGTGATTTAAAAAGAACCATGCTAAGAGATAGAAACCACCCATCGGTATTTCAATGGAGTATTGGTAATGAAATTGAATGGACCTACGAAGGTTACAAGCATGTAAGTGGTTTATGGGAACCCGGAGTTGGAGGGTATTGGAATAAAATACCGCAGTTAACAAAGGAAGAAATGATAGCGCGCTACAAGGCATTGCCCGAGCGAAAATTTATGTTAGCCGAAACTGCAAAAAGATTGTCGAAATGGGTTAAGGAATTAGACCAAACGCGCCCAGTAACTTCTAATTTAATTATTCCAGTAGCGAGCTTAGCTTCGGGTTATGCAGATGCTTTGGATATTGTTGGGTTTAGTTACCAAACCAATCAATACGCTTGGAGTAAAAAAAATTATCCGGATAAATTATTAACAGGTTCTGAAAATTCAGGAAGTTGGCAAGATTGGAATTCTATAATAGAAAACCCAATGGTGTTTAGTATGTATATGTGGACAGGTATTGATTACATGGGTGAGTCTCACAAAAAATGGCCACAAAAAGGCTGGGATGGCGATTTGTTAGATTTTGCAGGGTTTAAAAAACAAGGGTGGTATTATTTTAAAAGTATTTGGGTTAACAAACCTCATGTTTCTATAGGAACAATGCCTTTAACAAATTCTGGATTTGAAAGAGATTCTTTAAGTGGAAAAGCTGTAGCAACATCTGCAAAAGTTTTAAATTGGAATAACAGTAAAGCCAATATGCATTGGAATTATAAACCGGGAGAATTAGTAGTTGTAGAGGTGCCAACAAACAATCATGTTGTTGAATTGTTTTTAAATAATCGTTCTTTAGGAAGTAGAAGTTTAAGCGATAATCCGGATAGAATTTTACGTTGGATTGTGCCTTTTGAAGCTGGAACACTAACTGCAAAAGCTGGTTTTAAAGGGCAAGAAGTAGAATCTATCTTAAAAACTACTTCTGCCGCGGTAGCCATTAAATTATCAACAGATAAAACAGTTTTAAATTCAGATGGTTATGATGTGGCTCATGTTGTGGCTCAATTAATAGATAAAGATGGCCTAGAAGTGAAAACTGAAGAGGCATCACTAAAGTTTGATGTTGATGGAAAAGTAAAGGTTTTAGGTGTAGATAATGGCTCAAACAAGAGCATTCAAGATTATCAATCTAATAAGATAACAACTTACAAAGGTAGAGCTTTACTATTAGTACAGTCCTTAAAAGAAAAAACAGGATATATAAAAATTAAAGCAACAGCACCAAGACTTAAAAGTAATTTGGTCACTCTTCAAACTAAATAATACCATAAGAAAGGAAACAATGAAAAAATCATTTTTATTACTGAGTAAACTATTCGGTTTAATTTTAATTATATGCAGTTGCAATATATTGCAAGGTCAAGATAAACCTAATTTTATAGTTATTGTAGCTGATGATTTGGGGTATGCCGATTTAGGATTCACTGGATCAAAGGAAATTCAAACACCCAATATTGATAAATTAGCTAACAATGGTGTAACGTTTACAAATGGTTATGTAACGCATCCTTATTGTGGGCCTTCTAGAGCAGGTTTAATTACAGGGCGCTATCAGGCTCGATTTGGATTAGAAATTAACTTAACTAATTCTCATTTCGATGCTTACAATGGCCTTCCTGTTTCAGAAAAAACATTTGCATCACGGTTAAAAAGTAGCGGTTATAAAACAGGTATGATTGGTAAATGGCATTTGGGCGCATCTTATCCTTTTCATCCTAATAATAGAGGTTTTGATTATTTTTATGGTTTTTTATCCGGTGGACATTCTTATTTTCCTAAAAATGTATCTACCACGTTTCCATTATTCACTAAAGAAGGAAAACCGCATTACAGCGCAAACGAAGGCAGTTATTGGCCTTTAATGCGGAACAATAATTCGGCAGAATTTACCGAATACTTAACAACCGCTTTAAGTAGAGACGCGGCAAAATTTGTAAAGGAAAGTAGAGATCCATTCTGTTTATATTTAGCCTATAATGCACCTCACGCACCATTAGAAGCACCAAAGGAATTGATTGAGAAGTATGCACATATTAAGGATAAAGAAAGGCGGATTTATGCAGCCATGATTGATGCTATGGATCAAGGTATTGGTATGGTAGTGAAATCTTTAGAGGCATCAGGTAAATTAGATAATACAGTTATATTTTTTATCTCAGATAATGGAGGTATTGTCGATAAATCTAGACCTGAATCAGAACCTAGACGGTCTCATCATGATTGGGGGGATAATACACCTTTTAGAGGCGGAAAAGGGAGTATGTTAGAAGGTGGTAACCATGTTCCATTTTTGGTGCATTGGCCAAAAGGTTTAAAACCAAAACAAACGTATAAAATGCCTGTTTCATCTTTAGATATTGCGGCAACTATGGTAACATTGGCAAATGGAGATACTTCTGGAGAGGCTTTGGAAGGTGTTAATTTAATTCCATTTGTTAGGGGAGAAAAAAAAGGTGTACCTCATGAGGCGCTTTATTGGCGTATGGAAGATGGTAAAAATTGGGCTGTAAGAACACCAGAAGCGAAGTATCTTCTTATGAGAGGTGAAACTGGAGGAGGAAAAATGCTAGTCGATATGATTAAAGATCCATATGAAAGTAAAAATATAATTGAAGATAATCCGGAGCTCAGAGAGAAATTAGCAAAGTTGTGGAATGATTGGAATGCAAAAAATGAACCTAGTAAATATTTACAAGCAGGGAGCTATCAAAAAGCGCGATTAAAATTTTATGAAGATATGAGAAAGCAACTCGATGAAAAAACTAAAAATAAACAACCCTTAATTATTGAATAAGATGAAATATATTGATAATAAAATATACCTTTTTATAAGTATCATTTTCCTGTCTCTTGGTATTAACGCACAAGATAAGCCTAATATCATATTGTTATATGCGGATGATATTAGCGCGAGAGAACTCCCTATCTATGGATCTACAGTTTGGAGTGATTTAAAAGGGAAAGACACATCAGACCCGAAATATAGAGCGCAAACCCCTGTTTTAAATACATTAGCAAATGAAGGTGTATATGTAAAAACAGCTTGGGCAGCTACTATTTGCTCTCCAAGTAGAGCCATGATGATGACCGGACGATATGCTCATCTCCATAAATGGTGGCACAATAGCGATAAAGGAAAAAGCCCTAACGGGAAAGGCAGTTGGAATTTGTTTGACAGCTCTCCATATACCATTGATGATGTTGCTAAAAAAGGAGGATACGCAACATATTGGGCAGGGAAAACCCAAATGAAGATTGAAGGGTTTAATTTCGATGAAGGTTGCTTTACGCCCGGAGAAGGCTCCTATAACACGGCTATTCCAACTACTGATTTTAGATTGGAAACCAGAAAAGAAACAGGTAAAAAAGTGATTTACAATGCAGATACAAACAAAGCTTTAAATGCAAAGTCTTATGTGCAATCGGGTTGGTATTGGAAACCTCATGTTCAGTTGATGAATGACCCTGGCAACTCCGAAAAATATGAGTGGTGGCCAAATACAAAAAAATCTAAAAAAGAATTTGGTTTAAACACCTTTGGTCCAGATGTAGAGTTAGAATTTATTTTCGACTTTATGGAGAGAAAGCAAAAAGAAGATAAACCATTTTTTATTTATCATACCAGTCATTTGGGACACGATGCTTTCGATTTTTTAAATCCAGATTCTCATAACAAATGGCCTGGGACTCCAAAAATTAGTTGGAACGGTTCCAAATATACAAGAACAACACCAAATGTAACAGGAGATAAAGGTAAATACGATACACATGGAACGATAACGGAATCGGGTATTTATAATCATGTTAATTATTTAGATTATCAAATTTGGCTTTACATGAATAAGTTAAAAGAACTAGGTGTTGAAAACAATACTATTTTTATTTTTTGTGCCGATAATGGAACAAGCGGTTATGGAAAATCTAGTCCTGTTTCACAAAAAGGGACACATGTACCACTTATAATATACGCGCCAGGTTTAAATTTAACTAAAAAAGGTATGCAAGATGTTTTGGTAAATATGTCGGATATGCTTCCTACTATAGCCGATTTGGGAGGTGTAGAAATCCCAGATTCTTATGAGGTTAATGGAAAAAGTTTAATGCCTTTTTTAACAACCAATAAACCAAAGCACAGAGAATGGATTTATGCTTATCATAAAGATAATCAAATTGTTCGTGGGGATTTAGTATTGAAAGATGGCAAAAATATCTGGTGGGATGTTAGCGGAAATCCATCCGATTTGATTTCGTTTCCAAAAATTACAGATTGGAGTAAAGTTTCAGAAGCGCATAGAAAAGAACGTGATGAGTTGAAAAAAATTATTCCAAATTTTGATCTTCATGCCACGGAACATGATGCTCCTAAGGGAGGTTCGAAAGCCCCAGAGTCATTAAAGTTAAAAGCACATTAATTATATTTAGTTTTATTTAATTTCAAAAAGCAGTCTTTTTTAAAGATTGCTTTTTTTTATACAAATTCGGTTTTGTAGTTTTTTCAATCTGCATATTTTTTATTAAAAACAAACGGGTGAGAATAGACAAGTTTAACAGAAGTAATAGTAAATCATATGTAATTTAGAACAACCCATTTGTATTGTTGTTTTGAGGATTTAATGCGGATATTTATATTCAAACTAAACAAAACTAGACTGTTATGACTAAAAAAAGCACACAACTATTTTTTATTTGTTATTGCCTTTTTGCATTTACCACAAATTTGCGAGCTCAAAGTAATATTAATTATGGACCAGATTATATTGTTTTTGATGCGGAAGAAACCATTACGCCTTTAGGAAACCTATGGACCATTAGAGAGCCAAGTAGCAGTAGTTATTTAGAGTATTTATTCTATCCAGGAAATTCGCCAGCCCCAATAAACGATACCTATTTAGAGTACAGCGGACCTTGGCAAGGAGCAGGGAGTGAATTAGAGTATAAGTTTACTTGTCCTAAAACAGGTACTTATCAAGTCGCGATGCGCCTCCATACACCTCTAAGAGAATCTAACAACCTCAATAAAGGGAAATGGTTAACGCCTCCTGGAGAAACCGAGCCTGTTTGGTGGGAAAAGGGAGATTTAAGAAATGACTTCTTCATTAAAATGGAAGGCAGTTTTACAAGTGGATCTAGTAAACACACAGAAACAGATTTAAGAACATTTCATAAGTTTTTCGGTAGAGGAGCAAATAAATGGGGAACCTGTATTAACTTGGAACATAAAGGGAATAACGGTGTGTTCTATAATTTAACAGCAGGCGAGGAGTATACTTTTTATTTAAAAGGACGATCTGCTACCGCTATTGTGGATTATATCGCTTTTTATGATACATCGTACCTTGCACATAGTATTAACAATCAAGGTCCAGATTTGGCATTGCAATTACCTGAAGAAATTCGACCTTATGCTTTACCAACGGGGATAACATTAAATCCAAGTACTTCCGACGTTAGAGTTGGAACATCGTTTCAATTAGAAACAATTATGGTGCCTGCTAATGGAAATCCAAATACAATATGGAGTTCATCTAACAATGCTGTAGCTTCTGTAAATCAAAATGGTGTTGTAACAGCGCAGGGCTCTGTAGGTGAAAAAGCTACTGTAACGGCTATGAGTATTATGGATAATGCTTTAATAGCTACAAGCGAAATTACGCTAATTTCATTTTTTAATATACCCGTTAGTTCAATATCTATATCTCCAAACCAAGTTAATATTATTGAAAACGATTCTTATACGTTAAGTACGAGTATTTTACCTGAGGATGCCGATAATAAGAACATGATATGGTCTAGTGGTAATGAAGCGATAGCCACTGTAGATCAAAATGGTATTGTAACAGGATTAAAAAAAGGAACAGTGAAAATTAGAGCTACTTCTATTGAAAACAGTGCAATATTTGATGAAGCAGAGGTTAATGTAGCTCAACTTATACCTCAAGTTGCCAAGATTACAAAAATCAATGATATGACTGTGGATGCATTTAAAACACTTCGGAATAATCAAATCGAAATAGGGGAAGCATTAACCTTAGAAATAGCACATTCAAACATTACAGAGTTTAATAATTCAGGATTTGGAAGACTTGTTGTTAGATATGCAATAAATAATGGCGGTACTGCTGTTGGGCCAAATCTTAACATAGAGAATATTGCTGTTGGAGGAGAAGAAGTGACGCAAACAATAACTTATACCGTTGCAGATCCTGGAACAGTAAATAATCCAGAACCTGCTGTTTTACAAATTTTTGCAGCACAGAATTTTGCAGGTATTAATAGTTTGTATTCAGGGTTTGAATTAGTGCCTGCTGGAACGCTATCAATTAAAGACGAAATTCTTGATGATAGAATTACTTTATTTCCTAATCCAGCAAAGGATTTTGTAATTGTTGATAAAGACAGTTCTATATCATCATTAAAAGTTAATTTGTATAGTATAAACGGGGTCTTAATTCAAACCCATGTTATCAATTCTACAATCTATAAAATCCAAACAAATCAATTAAGATCTGGACTTTATATTTTACAGTTTAAAAGTGAAAAAGCAATAACCATAAAAAAACTGATTATAAAATAGCATTTAATATTTAATGCTTCGTAACTTAAAAAAAAATGACCTATTTTTATTAGCAGGTCATTTTTTTTATAAAATATTTTAAATGAATTGATTGAAAAATAAAAGCGTGTCTTTTACGTGTTCTTCCCAATAGTTCCACTCGTGCTTTCCCTTAAATTCTTGATAGGTATGTGGTATGTTTGAATCTATTAATTGTTTGTTTAAGCATCTATTAAAATCAATTAAAAGATCATCTTTTCCACAGTCAAATCGAAAAGGAGGTAACTGGTTTTTGTTTTCAAGCATGGTTTTATAAACGGAAGTTTCGGTATGTTCATTTTTAACATAAAGCGCTTCATCTTCTTCAACAAATAAATGCATTTGTGTGATATTGGTTATAGAAGAATGTCCAGAAATGGCTTTATATTTTTCTGAATATTTTGCTCCTAATCGCAATGCTCCATAGCCACCCATGGATAACCCAGAGATGAATAAATCGGATTTTTCACTGGTACATTCAATATTTTCAATAACGGCATTATTTACATCTTCTACTATCCATTTTTCAAAGTTTTTTTGATTATGTGGTAAATAGGCAGAGCCATCACCCCATAAACCGTCTGATGGCATGGCAATAACCATAGGTTTTATAAGCCCTGTTTCCATCATTTTTAAAGCCGTAAAATGCACGCCAGCCTTGTGTGCCCAAATCCAAGCACTTCCGTAAACGCCATGTAATAAGGTTACAATAGGAAGGTTTTTAAGATTTTTCATTGGAGGCACATACAGACAAATATCGCCTCGCCCTTTTAAATTTGGGGTTTTTACTGTAATAAACCGAAGATTATTACTTTCAAAATCTGGATTTGATAGTTCTGTAGTTCTAAATTTCGACGCCATATTTGGTGTTTATTTTACTGTAAGTGTATGGTTTGTTTTCTTAAAATTACCTGATGTTGTTGTAATATCAACGTTCCCTTTTTTATTTGATTGTACAAAAATAACAGCCTGACCATTAAAGAATTTGCGTTCTGGTTTCGATAAGTTTTGCAAGTTAGTTGGGTCTCCGTTTCCTGAGGCTAAAAAGCTAGCGGAACCTTGGACATCAATTTTCATGTTTTCATTGTAATGTGGGCATAAATTACCGTTATTATCAACCACAGAAATAACATAAACACCAACTTCTCCTTCGTTAATTGTTTTAATTTCTGGTTCTATGGTAATATGATGAGGTTCACCTGCTGTAACTCTTGTCATTTCTGCGACTTGTTTCCCTTTTTTGTTATAGGCTACCACTTTTACTTCACCTGGTTCGTATACCACGTCATCCCAAACAATAGCATAGGCTTTGGTTAAATTCCAACTTCCTCCTCCGGAGGCCTCAACATTAATATTTGTGTTTTCGAAATCTAAGGTACTTAAAGGTTTTTTCGTTTGTACGCCGTAGCTTTTTCCGTTTACGAATAATTCAGCTTTCTCATAAGAGGTATAGCAAACCACTGGAAATGATTTTACGTTTAAATCTGGCCATGTCCAATGTGGAAAAAAATGAAGTACTTCTTCGTCTTTTTTCCATTGGGTTTGATATAAATAATATTTGTCTTTTTCTAACCCAACAAAATCAACAGGCGCAAAATAGGAACTTCTAGATTTGGCCTCGTGATAAGGAGATGGCTCACCTAAATAATCATAACCTGTCCAAACAAACTCACCGTAAACCGATGTGTTTTTTTCTTGAGAAGCGAATTCTTTTACCGCAGGATATCCCCAAGGCACTTGAGTAGATTCATAATTACCAGGATGTCCATCAGGAAATACAAATGTATTTAGCGATGCACCCCTTTTGTTATGAAGTGTATCAAAAACTACAGGGAACTTGTAGCTGTTACGAACACTTACGGTACCTCCTGTTTCACTAGCATAGAATTTTAAATTAGGATGTTTTTTACGAATTGCTCCGTAAATACCCGGTTTGTAATTAAATCCTGCAACATCTACAGTGTAAGCCATTCCGCTTTTTAAAGCATTATTGGCAGAATTAAAACCGGCCGTAGTAGCTCGTGTTGTATCTAGTGATTTTACAATTTTATTTAAATAATCTGTGATATTGTTCGGGTCTAGTTTGTACTGCTCCATAATTTCGTTACCAATACTCCACATAATAACGCTTGGGTGGTTACGGTCTCTAACAATCATGTCTGTTAAATCTGTTTTTGCCCATTCATCAAAATGAATTGAGTAACCATTGATTACTTTTCCTATTTGCCATTCATCAAAAGCTTCATCGATGGCTAATAACCCCAACTCGTCACAAACATCTAAAGCTTCAGGAGCAGGTGGGTTATGAGAAAAACGAATGGCATTTACTCCCATAGCTTTCATCTTTTTCATCTGTCTCACAAATAGTTCTCTATGAAAAGCTGCCCCAGTTGGTCCTAAATCGTGATGCATGTTGACACCTTGGAATCGCGTTTTTTTATCATTTAAGTAAAACCCGTCTACTTCAAAACGAATGGTTCGAATTCCAAAAGTAGTTTCGTAAGTATCTATCATTGTCGAACCTTCTAAAACTGTTGTTTTTAAGGTGTATAAATTTGGGTTTTCCAAACTCCATAAATTAGGTTTAGAAATTTCGAATTCCTCTTTTACCGTTTTATTGTTTTTAATTACAACCGCTGATTTTTTAGTTGCTACTATTTTACCCTCTAAATTAAAAATTTCATTTTTGATTATAAAATCGCCACTTCCAACAAGTTCTAAATTAAGATTTACAATGGCTTTCTTTTTTGAAACCGACGGTGTTGTTACAAAGGTACCCCAAGTTTTAACATGGGTTTTATTTGTTTTAATTACAGATACTTTTCTGTATAAACCGGCTCCAGGGTACCAACGGGATTGTCTATTAAAATTTTCTAATCGAACTGCTATAGTATTGTCTCCTGCTTTTAAAAATTTTGTAATATCAAAATGAAAGGAAATATACCCAAAAGGACGTTCGCCAGCGTACTGACCATTTACATACACTTTGGCATTGCTCATGGCTCCATCAAAAAGTAGTTGTGTTTTTTGTTCTAAATTTTTTGATGATACAGAATAATTTGTTCTATACCAACCGATTCCTGTATAAGGTAAAGCTCCAGATCTACCCATACGCAGTCTAGGTTTAGATTCACCATCTTGTATTACCATGGTTAATTGTACATCGTTTGCAAAGTCGAAATCACCCTTTGCGGCCCAATCATGAGGTACAGTAACATTATCCCATTTGGAATCATTGAAATCTTCTTGAAAAGCCGCGCCGTAATCGTAATTGGAAAATTTCCAATCCTTTAAGAGTTCAACTGTTCGGGTTTGAGCCTTTAGAAGGTTAATTGTGCAAATTAATATTATAATTGATAGGTATTGTTTCATGTATTTTAAATGTTTTTTTAACCTTTATTGGTTTATTCTGCTTTGTTAATCAACTTATAGGTTCTTATATAATCTATTAGAGCAGTTCGGTCTTCTTTGTTGGCACTCGCAACTTTACCACCATTTTCTGGAATCGGATTCCAATCGTAACTTTCAATAGAAAAGTGTATAAATAGTTGTTGGTCAAAATCTACAGGAGGTTTTATGGTATAAACATTTTTTCCATCAAGGTAAAATAAAAGTTCGGTCGGGCTTTTCCACCAACATCCATAGGTATAAAATTGCTCTGAATTTTTAATCTCTGGAAGCATCATATCTTGACTTCTTGTGGCTTCGTTACATTCGGTTTTTCTGAAAATGGTATTGGAATGCATGATTTTGTCCCAGACCTTTCCCCAATCCTCAGTTAAAGGTGATACGCTTCCAACAGATTCTGTAATATCTATTTCGTGTTTTTTACCACAATTATTTCTAGACATTAACCAAAAGCCACCGCCCATTTCGGTTTTACTCATTTTGAATTTAGACTCAAAATAATGTCCGTATGAAATAGGTTGAACCGCTCTAATAATACCACCGTAATAGTTGTAAATAGATGGTGTTTTATACTTTAAGCTAGTGAAGGTTTTTTCTAATTTTCCGACTTCTATTTCCATAAAACCTTTGTTGACTTTTATAGAACTTTCTTTGAAAAGGGCAGGAGGTCTTCCAATCCATCCGAAGTCTGGATGCTTTTCAGGATCGCCTATCCATTTTTTATTATCTAATTTTTTTCCATTAAACTCATCGGAAAGATTGTCTATTTTTACCCGTCTTTTTCCTTCGGGAGCATCTATTTGTGCTAATAAAGTACTATTATAAAAGAGGCAAGAAAATATTATAAAATAGAGGTTTTTCATTATTAATAAAGTTCTTAGTTATTCAAAAACAATCACGCCTTTTGCGTTTTTACCAGCAAGCATATCGTCAAAAGCTTGTTGTAGATTTTCTAGAGGATAGGTTCTGGTAATCATTTCATCTAACATTAAATCACCTTTATCATACAGGTTTGTTAGTTTAGGGAAATCTATTTGTGGGCGGCACTTACCGTAAAGAGGATTGATATAAATTTTGTCCCATTCAAATAAGCGCATGTCGATGGTAATCTCTTCCTCAATGCCACTAACTTGAACTGCGGTTCCGGCATTTCTTACCATTGCTAATGGTGCGGCACCTAATTCTGGAATGGCAGTACATTCAAAAGCATAATCTGCACCTCTTCCGTTTGTCATTTTCTTAACTTCTTTTGCAGCTTTTGTTAAACCTTTATCGTTTTTATCAGCTAAAAATGTGTGTGTTGCACCAAATTGTTTTGCCATTTCTAATCGTTCTTTATTAATGTCGATAGCAATAATTTTAGCGGCACCAGAAATTCTAGCACCTTGAATAACGTTTAATCCAACGCCACCAGTACCTAAAACAACAGCAGAACTGCCTGCTTGCAATTTTGCTGAATTTACTACCGAGCCATAACCCGTCATAACACCACAACTTATAATACTTGCCGAAGCCATTGGCATATTACTTTCCAATTTAACGCAAGCCGATTCTTTTACTAAAGTGTATTCTGAAATGGTACCTATGTTGAATGATCGCTCTATTGGTTTTTCATTCCATAGCGTACCTTCTAAATGTGCATGACCTGGTGTATAGCCATTACCACCAGCGGTTACTGGAGAGTTGCTTTCACATATATGTTGGTTTCCTTCCTGGCATTGAAAGCACGTCATGCACGGTGTTGCCCAATTTAAAATAACAGCATCGCCCACGTTAACACTAGAAACAGCGCTACCTATTGCGGTAACAACTCCTGCACCTTCATGTCCCATAACAATGGGTTTTCCCCAGTTTAAAGAATCGTGGTCGGTATGGCACAAGCCAGCTGCTTTTATTTTTACAACAACTTCGTCTTGTTTTGGATTAGCAACGGTTACGGAATCAATAATAAATTGGCCATCTCCTGTGGCAATAGCTGCTTTTGATATTATAGGCATATTTTATTTTTTTAAGCTAAAAAGCTATTAGGTTTAAAAGGTATGGATAGATCTGCGAGTTTTGTTTGATCTAGTTTTTGTTTGGATTTGATAAATTTTGTGCCTAACACAAAGGCTTTAGCATAATTAACGGCGTCTACCGCCAGTAATTCATCATTTTTAAAATACCAAGCTGAAAAGCTGTTCTCGGCATCTTCGTTTCTAATAATAATATTATTGTAACCTTTTGAGAGGCCAACCATTTGAAGTTTGACATCAAATTGATCGGACCAAAACCATGGAATGGTATCGTAAACCACCTCTTGGCCACATATGGCTTTTGCTGCTGTTTTTGCTTGGTCTACAGCGTTTTGTACAGATTCCAAACGCACGTGATAGTTGTAATGCGGATTATAGTGATAGGTACAATCGCCAATAGCATAAATATCAGGATCATTTGTTCTAGCCATTTCATTTACCTTAATGCCATTTTCAATGGTTATTTGGGCTTCTTGAGCTAGTTCTGTATTTACTTTAATACCAACACCAACAACAATTAAATCGGCATCTAATTTGGTGCCGTCATCACAAATTACGACGCTATAATTTTCTTTATTTTCAATAGAAACTACATTTTTATTTGTGAGAATTTCTACGCTATTAATTCGGTGTAATTTGGTGAAAAAATCAGACATTACAGGAGCTGTAACTCTAGCTAACACACGTTCTTCTCGTTCTAAAATAGTGACATGGGCTCCTAATTTTTTTAATGATGCAGCTGTTTCCAGACCAATATAGCCACCACCAATAATTACGGCGCGTTTTTTTATCGAATTATTTATTGTTTTTCTAATATTTAGAGCATCTGCTGAGGTGCGCATTGGAAACACATTGCTCGCTAAGTGTATACCTTGAATAGGCGGGATAAACGGTCTTGCACCAGTTGCAATCACTAATTTATCATAATGTTGTAAACTTCCGTTATTAAGAATTATTGTTTTTTCTTCTCTATTTATGGTTTTTACAGCGATACCGAGTTTTAGAATTATGTTATCCGTTTTATAGTTTTCCTTGGGAAATAATAAACTCTGTTCCGTCCCTTCTTCACTAGTTAAATAAGCTTTGGATAGGGGAGGACGGTGATATGGGAATTCTAAATCGCTATCATAAAGGGTGATTTCCCCTTCCCAACCCTCTCTTCTCAGTGCAAAGGCAAAATTAACACCGGCATGGCTTGCTCCAATTATTATACAAACCTTATTTTGTGTTGTGCTGCTCATTAAAATATTATTTAGCAACTGTTAAGATAAGTCCATCTAGGTCTTCATTAATTTTCATTTGACAAGATAAACGACTGTATTCACTAACGTTATCGTCAAATTCTAACATATCATTTTCTAATTCATCCGGAGCTCCAGTTTTATCCCATTGCTCAGGATTAACATGCACATGGCAAGTTGCACATGAGCAAACGCCACCACAATCGCCATCGATACCTTTAATTTTATTTTGAACTGCCAATTCCATCACAGATCCTGTGTTTCCTTCTACAGTTGTTGTATTTCCATCACTTGTTATAAATGTTATTTTAGCCATGTTTATAAGTTTTAAAGTTTATTAAATTTTACTTGAATACTATCAAAGCCTACTTTGCGCTCAAATTCATCAAGATTTTCTATGTTTTCTTCGCAATCTAAAATTTCCATAGATTTTACTTTTTGCGTAAGTACAGTTAAAAGTATTTTCATGATTTGACGCGCATGGGTTGCGCCTAAACAGTTGTGAGTTCCGAAACCGAAAGCTACATGCGGATTTACTTTTCGGTCTAAAACGACTTCGTTAGCTTTTTCAAAAACACGTTCGTCTCTATTGGCCGAAGCCCAACACATAGATATTCTACTTTGTGCTTTTATCGCATGTTCGCAAACTTGTGTGTCTTCTGTAGCAACGCGTCCCATTTGTGTTAGTGGTGAAAAGTAGCGTATTAACTCTTCGATAGCTGTGTTCATAATTTCGGGTTCGTCACGTAAACGTTTTAAAGATTTTGGATGGTCTGCAAAATAAGCAATGGAATTTGTTACGGCATTAATAACGGTATCTCTTCCTCCGGCAAAGGTTAAAATCATGACACCTTTAGCTTCTTCTTTGGTTAATTTTTTACCATTAATTTCTGATGCCATTAACACGGAGTATAAATCGTTTCCTGGACTCGTAATGGCTTTATCAAGTTGATTATCAATGTAATCGTATAGTATGTTTGCTTTGTCGCTATCTAATGCTGTATCTTCACTTCTAAAGACGTGTGTTCCCCAGGAAATCCATAAATCTGCTTCTTTTGAAGGCACGTTTAATAATAGCGTTAAGGCTCTAGATTGAAGTTTTAAAGCGAATTCTTCAACAACCTCTAATGTTTCCTTTGAAAGGGCTTGGTCAACAACATCGTTAATTATTTGAGATAAATCTTCTTGGTAAGGAGCTTCTAATGGGCGCTTAAACCAAGGCTCTACTAAATCTCTATAGCCTTTATGTTCAGGTGGATCAACTTCAAAAGGAATTTGGCGAGTATCTCTTATATGCACCTCAGAAGGTACTACAATTCTGCCAACTTCTTCACCGCCAGATTGAAATGTTTTCCAGTTATGAGCGCATTTACGAACATCTTTATGGCCCAAAACCATTGTTACAGGATCGTTTTGATCGTTCATTTTTCCGAACCCTTTATCAAGTCGAGCTTCTTTAAACGGGTCTGAAATTTTGCTTTTTTCCATGAGTTGAATTTTTTTCAAAATTGGATATAAAATGTTATTTATTAATAGTGTTTTTTAGCATATAAGTAATCTATTCTGTTATTAAATGTGTATTTTTGAATTTATAGTGATATAATAGAATATTTATGGAGGCTGTATTGGAACAAATTGAGTTAGGGAAGAAGCAATCTATTTTGGCTTTTGAATATGAGGCCGATCATTTTGATACACCTTGGCACTTTCATCCGCAGCATGAGCTAACTTATATCGAAGAGAGTGTAGGTACCAAATATATTGGTGATTATGTTGGTTTTTATGAGCCTGGAGAATTGGTGTTGCTTCGTTCTAATTTACCACATTGCTGGAAAAACCATAGTGATGAGAGTAAACAATCTAAATCTATTGTAGTGCATTGGAATAAAGGTATTTATCCAAAAGTACCAGAATTGCAACCTATGTTTACTATGTTAACTACGGCATCGAGAGGTGTTGTTTTCGATAAAGAGGTTGCTGCATCTTTTTTACCAAGGATTAAAAAATTGACTGAACTAAAAAATTATAAACTATATATTGAGTTATTAAATTTGCTTTCAGATTTGTCGGATTGCAATTATAAAACATTATCTGAAGCTCATTTTATAGATGATTTGCCTGTTGAATTTGGTAGTAGAATGAGTAAAATTCATGATTTTATTGAAAAGCGATTTCATGAAAAAATCTATTTAAAGGAATTGGCAGATTTAGTGAGCATGTCCGAACAGTCGTTTTCACGGTTTTTTAGTAAAATGATGGGACGACCCTTTTTTACATTTCTAAATGAATACCGAATTAATATAGCAAGTAGAATGCTTATAGATACTGATTTGACTATTGCTCAAATTGGTTATGCTTGCGGTTATGAATCGTTACCGTTTTTTCATAAGCAATTCAATAAGTTTAAACAGTCTTCACCTTTAAAGTTTAGAAAAAAATATACTATCAAATAGAATTGGGAGTCTTAATGTTTAGCCTCAGGAAAAGCATCATTAGTATACCTATAAACTTCAGCTTTTCCGGTACCTCTGGCTTCTGTTATTTCAATTTTCCATTGATTTCTTAAAGTATTTAAAATCTCTGTATACTTTTGGTTATTAGCTAAGTTATGAAGTTCTGCGGGGTCATTTTTTAAATGGTATAATTCTTCATAAACAGGTTGCTCTCCATTTAAGGGAGCATCAATATAACCGCGATATACCGCAATAGCAGGGTCGTGCATGCTGTAAAGCATTTCGTTTACAGGTATTCCCAATTCTTTTGCGTATTTAATTTCTTTTAGAGCCGAAACATTATTGTTTTTATAATAACGGATGTATTTCCATTCTTTATTTTGAACAGCTTCGCAACGTGGATTTCCAAAATGTGTAGACCATAAATTTTCGGTGTATACATAATCTCTAACTTCTTTTTTATCGCCAAAAGCTAGGTTAGAAATATCTTGTCCTTGAAAACTGTCGGGTTTATTAATGCCTGCCATTTTTAACATAGTAGGAGCGATATCTATGGTTTGTACGAGTTCATCACTTTTTCTACCTCTATTTTTCTTAGGAAGGTTGGGATTGAAAATAATAATAGGAACATGTGTTGTTTGCTCATAACACAAAGCTTTACCTCCTAAACCTTGTTGTCCGCCAAATAAACCATGATCTGAAGTAAAAATAATTATTGTTTTTTTGTCTAGTTTTAAATCGTTTAGCTTTTTGGTGAGATTACCAACTAATCTATCAATCCCGGTCATAGCTTCTAGTTCGCGTATGTAGCGCTCTTTTATATCTTTTGGTGTATCTACATAATTGTAACCCGTTTGCCGATCTTCGGCATGTAAAAGGTCTTTAGGTAATTTTGGCTTTTTAATATCGGCTTTGGCAATATAATTTTCGTGCAACGGGATTTCTAAATCTCTATATAAGGTTTTATAAATTGCGTCATCAGACTCTTTTAGTTTCATGGTACGCGTACTTGCTCCATGAGGTAAATTAAAATTTATGGATAGCATAAAAGGCTTATCGGTTGGTCTGTTTTCAATAAAATGCAAAGCACCTTTTAATTTTCGTGCATTTGGATCTAAAAAATCATTAACACCTTCATTTATAATTTCAGGTTGCGTAAAAGCAATGGCATCATTAAAAATAGCATGGTTATCTTTTGGGTAAAACCCTAAATGACCATGACCTGCATACCAGTAATCAAAACTTTTTTCCATAAGTCCGCTATTATATCCTCCTTTGCCAATAGGAGCGTGGTTTTTACCAATCCAACCTGTGTAATAGCCATTATCACGCATAATTACGGGGTAAGAGTTTTTCCATGCAGCATCGGAAACGCTGGTGCCAGAGTTGAAGTTGACACCGTGTTTACGCTCGTATTGACTTAGTAAAATAGATATTCTACTTGGTGTGCAAATAGCACTTGTAACATGTGCATTGGTAAATAAAATACCGTTATTGGCTAGTTTATCGATATTTGGTGTTTGCACTATGGGGTTTCCTGTACAACCCAATAAATCATAAGATTGATCATCGGTTAAAATGAATATAATATTTGGTCGTTCTTGTGCATTTAAAAATGACGTAAAAACAAGATATATTAAAAAAAGCTTTTTCATTTTATTGATGTTATAATTTATTTAAAATTGAGGGTATGTAATGTTGTTTGGATTGATGATGTTATGGGTTTGTAGACCATAAAGCTGCACTTTTTAACATAGCTCTTCTAGGAAGTTTTAAACCGGCAAGAATCAGTTCAGCAAAATCTTCTGGTTGTAACACGCTATCTGCAGAACCCTTTTCTGCAATACCTGCTTCAATCGACATATCCGATTCTATGGTGCTTGGGGTTAATGTAACAACCCTGATATTATTTTTACGTACTTCCTTCATTAAGGATTCAGACATGCCAATAACTGCAAATTTTGATGCTGAATAAGCCGATGTGGTTGCATTTCCGTTTAATCCAGCTGTAGAAGATACATTAATAATATCGCCTTCATTTTTGGAAATTAAGTACGGTAAAACTTCTTTGGTCACATAATACATGCCCATGAGGTTAGTTTGTATAATTTGAGTCCATTGATCAACCGGCATGTCATTTAGTGCGCCAAAGCCTCCAATACCCGCGTTATTAACCAATATATCTACACCGCCTAAAGTGTCTATAATTTTTTTAATGCTTGGTTTTACATCGTCATAATTTCCAATATCAAATACAGCATATGTAGCTTTAATACCGTAAGTTTCTAACTCGGAAACGGTTGCTTTTAAAGTGCTTTCTGTTCTGCCAGTAATGGCTACATCAATACCTTCTTTGGCAAATGCTATGGCCGTTGCTTTTCCAAGTCCTCTGCCACCTCCAGTTATAATGGCTTTTTTATGTTTTAAATTTTTCATTTTTTTTAATTTTATTTGGTCCAATAATCTAATACTAAAACGTCGGCTATAATTGGGCCTATTTTACCCACCATGCTTAAATGAGCCTTGTGAAATAAGTAAATTTCTCTAGCATGTTCATCTTTAAAAGTTAGTGTAAAGCAATGGGTTAAGCCTTTTGAGTGCCCTTCGGTACTGTCGTTTAAACCCCATTCTAGATTGGCTATTTCTGGAATTTCATTTTTAAGATTAACAAAAGCGGCGACAGCTTCATTAACTTGTGCTTCGGTGGCATCTTCTTTATAAGTAAGGTTTACCATATGTCGCAAAACTTTGCCATCTCTATTAATTTTTGGAGCAATTTTATAGCTAGCTATTTTTCCTAAATCAAACCTGAAAGAACCAGCTATTAAGAAATTCTCATTTCCGATTTTGTGAGATCTTAAACCATAATAGATAGAGAAGCCAGTTTCTAAATAATTGATAGGGGTAAGCGCTCCTTTTTTATTCAGTTTTAATAACTGTATGCTCGCATCGTCTCTTGTGCCAACGGCTAAAACAGCTTCGTTGTTATCTGTAGATACAACTTCAATTCTTGTTTGGCCTTGTAGTTTTGTGGTTTCATCATCTTTAAGAACAAAATGAGGAACCAAAGCCCCTTTTTTATTCACCTTAAAAACACTAACACCATCACCATGATAAACAAAGTTTGGTCTTTTTATAAAACCACCTCTTTTGTAGTATTTATGATGTCTGTGCCCCACAATTACGTATTTATTTTCGCCTAGAGTAACACCAGTTACGGGGTATGCTCCTGTTAAGTATCGATCTGTAGTGTTATCACTAATGTTATTTATATTTTTAAAGGTACCATTATCATAAACTCTAAAGCTACTTACGCCATTATCTTGAAAACCACCTGTGTATAAAAATGTTTTTCCTTTTATGTTGTGAACATACATGCCTATAATACCATCTGTATGGATAGTTTCATCATCTTTCATAGACTGAACATGGGTTAGTTTGCCATCATCGTGTATTTTGAAACTGCTTAACCCTGGAGTTTCTTCTAAACCACCAATAAATAGGTATGATGCTTTTTTCATGTGAACAACCTGTAGCGTAATGGCAGTTCCTAAATAGGTTTCATTTGTGTCTTCAACTAAAGCAACACGTTCTAGGGATCCGTTGTTTAAAATTTTGAATGTTTCAATAACATTACCATGTTTGTTTGCTACAAAAAGAAAATCTGTACCGTTAATGTTATCGGCCACCATACCTCTTGCAGGGCCTTTTTTCATGTGAAGTTCATGGTTGCTAATTGGGGTCAATATACCATCTTTATCTAAGCTGTATACATCTACATTACCAACACCGCCTGCATAGACAAAATGCGATCCGTTTTTTTCGTAGCTCGTAACAGAAACTGTATTCTTTCCTGTTATATTCTTGAAGTCTGTTCTGTAAAGCATTAAATCATTACCTTCTTGTGAGAATGCTATTTGAGTTATAATTAAGATGCTAAAGAGAATAATATGTTTTATATGACTCATAATTTTTGTTTTTAAATGTTGATAATTAATTTATAACGGCATTTGCTCCTACAGTAGCAATATCATGATCTTCTTCTATAGTACCACCACTAACGCCAATAGCTCCAATAATAGTTCCGTTTTCGTCTTTTATTGGTACGCCTCCTGGAAATGTTATTAGACCACCGTTAGATAGTTCAATATTATAAACAATGCCACCCGGTTGGCTAATTTTTCCTAAATCTCCTGTAGCCATATTAAAATAGCGTGCTGTTTTTGCTTTTTTAATGGCGATGTCTATACTTCCTATAAAAGAATCGTCCATCCGAATAAAAGCTTTCAAATTTGCACCAGCATCTACGACAGCTATATTTTCTAAAACCCCTAATTTTTCTGCTTCTTTTTTTGCGGCTAAAAGTGCTTTTAAAGCTTCCTCATCCGAAAGATCATTTGATATTTGAGCTTGTACTGTATTTGATAGTAACGTTAGTAAAAGTGCAAAAGCACAAATTTTAAAATGTTTTAGTAAGTTCATTATTCTAATTTTTAGTTTGAACTACAAAAATTGTAAACTCGTTTGATAAAATAGTTGAACAAGTTCAACTCTAAAAAAATTACTCAATTTGAAACTGTTTTTTTATTTTACTTAAAAATTCGTGTCGAATACCTAGATAAGCTGCTATTTGTTTATCGGTTAGTTTTGATACGATAGCGGGGTACTTTTCAATAAAATGGCTATATCTTTCTTTTGCGGTAAAAGAATGATTGTTAATTAGGCGCCTTTGCCATGAAACCAAAGCTTTTTGCGACATAATTCTGAAAAGCTTTTCAACCTTCGGCAGCGTTTTGTATAACACCATTTTATCTTGTTTTTCAATTAATAACACTGTACTATCTTCTAAAGCTTGTATGTTTAAATTAGAAGGTATTTGGTTCATAAAACTATCTATATCCATTAACCACCAATCTTTAGCGGCAAAATAAAGAGTGTTTTCTTTTCCTTTTCTGTCTATAGTAAATATCCTGAAACAGCCTTCTAATACAAATCCTTCAAACTTGCATATTTCACCTTGAGTTAACAGGAAATCTTTTTTTTTGATTGATTTAGTATAAAATGGTTTGCAGAATTCTTCTGATTCCGTTTTGGAAAATTCTACATTTTTAGATATGTTTTTTATTAATAAATCGTTTATCATCTATGGTTTTACTTACGTTTTTTTTAAAATCTATTAGTTAAGAAGTCAAGCCTATAATAGACTTTCTTCTTAATTTAAACCCAAGCAAAATATAAACTAACTTGCGTATCACTTATTCTATATTTTATTGATATATGCGTAATATACCGTGTTAGGCTTATTTCTATTATCTATAAAGTTAGCTGAAAATTTGGTTTTTCCTGCTTTTAGAGAAATAGTGAATATTGTTGATATATCATTTTTATGGATTGCTTTTTCAGTTTTTAATTGATTTTCAAATTCAATAGCTGCACTAACATAATTTAAACTTTTGCCTTCAGGAATATCTTTTTCTAAACCATGTAGTTGTTTTTTAGTAATTGCAGGCGTTGTCGCATTTATTGCTAAATTTGATTCTTTAGGATACCTTCTTAACTCAACTTCATAATCTCCGCTTTCTATAATATTTACACTCCAATAACCTGTGCCATTAATGCCTTCTCTTATATAGATTTGGTTCCATGGGTAGGCCCCAGATTCTGCGTGAATATCGTGTGCCGTTAAGGTAATAGGGTTTTCATTTTTGGAACCTATTTTAAAATAGATTTCTTCATTAAAATCTTTAGAAACTTGCGTCCACCAATTTTCATAAAAGATTTTCATTTCATTTACTTTTTCAGGATATTCTGCTGCAATATCATTGAGCTGTCCCTGATCTGTAGAAATATTATATAATTCTTTTCCGTTTATTAACCTCCAGTTTTCTTGCATTACGGCAGAGTTTTTCCATTTTTTTGGATGTTGAACTCGTTGCGAGTCTGTTACCAGCATTCTGTTTTTTAAGGTATCTTTTCCTCTTAATAAAGGTACTAAACTTTGTCCGTCTAAAGGTTGATGGTTTTTTGGTAAATCAATACCACACAAATCGGCTAGAGTAGGCATGATATCTAATTGTGCTGTAAGGGTGTTAATATCTTTAGGCGTTGTGATTTCTCCATTTTTCCAATGGATAAAAAATGGCACTCTATGCCCGCCTTCATATTCACTTCCTTTTGTGCCTCTCATATTGGCATTAAATCCAGTTATTTTTCCTTTTTTGTTATAATATCCTGCCGAGGTGCCGTTGTCTGTCATAAAAATTAAAATAGTGTTATCGTCAACATTTAATTCTTTTAACCTATTTCTCAGTTTGCCAAAGTTGTCATCAACATTGGTTATCATGCCGTAAAAGCGCTTTTGGGTATCTGCTAAAACATTATCACCTAAATCTTTATACATATCATAATATTCAGGAGGCACATTGTATGGACCGTGTGGTGCGTTTGGTGCGATATAGCAGAAAAAAGGCTTGTCTTTATTCGTTTTTATAAAATTAATGGCTTGGTTAAAAAATACATCGGTACAATAACCTTTGTATTTTTGAGGTTTGCCATTATGGAAATAGGTGTCGTTAAAATAAGTATTATTCCAATAATCAGGTGTTTGTTGAACGCCTCCACCGCCATGCATTACAGTTTCTTGAAATCCTCTATCTTCTGGCCTAAATGGGTAATTGTCTCCCAAATGCCATTTTCCAAAGCCTCCAGTTTTATAACCCGCTTCGGCAAACATAGTAGCCATGGTTTTTTCGTTTTCTCTTAATAAAGACCATCCGCCAACGGTATGCCAAACACCAGTACTATTGGCGTATCGACCGGTCATTAAGCCAGATCGCGTAGGCGCACAAGTTGGACCCACATGAAAATTAGTTAAATGGTAACTTTCTTTATGAAAATTATCAATATTTGGGGTTTTTATAATGGTATTTCCATGGACGCCAACATCTCCATAACCTTGGTCGTCGGTAATAATAAGAATCACATTTGGTTTAGATGTGTTTTCTGTGTTTAGTTCGGTTTTTTTATGAGAATTACAGCTGTTTATCGCAATTAAGCTTACCAATACAAAGAAGTTGGTTTTTATCAAATTCATATAATTATTTTTTGTCATTAGTACTTTTGAATTTTAGAGTAACATCATCAGAACTATTCAATTTAAATTGTGATTTTATTCTATATTAACTTTTGTTTCGGCTCTTTTGTGATATGAAAAACATAATGAATTTCGGGTGTTTTTCATACTTAGCAATGTTAGAAAGGTGCCTGAAATTGTAATTAGATTTGATTTCCTAAAAAAGTTTGAAATTTAGATGGGTTTCCATCTTCATCACCGGTTATCAAGTAATAAATCATTCCGGCATCAGATATATCTGCTCTTTTTTCGTTGTGTTTTTTCATGCACTTCCAAATCCAAGAAATATCTTTGTTTTTATGATTTTTCAACCATTGCCAAACGCTCCAATCATGATTCGAACTCCAACCTTGATTAGGGTTGTCCCTTTTATTTTGATCTTTGATTCTTTTGAATTTAACTCTATTTCCACTTAAAGCAATAACTTGGTCAATTGTATGATGATTGGGTCTTCTTAAGTGATTATCATTATAATTGCTGTGCGATAAAATATATACATACGATAACGTATCTTCTTTTCCTTCCTTTAAAACTAGTTGAACGGCTTGATATAGAAATTCTGATGGCCCCATATTTATAAAATATAATGGGTTTTTATTGGTAGATTTTTCAATCTCTTTTTTTAGATGTTCGATGGCTTCTTTTTGTTGCGTTCCAACATCAAAGAAGATATTTTTATCAAAATTCCATCTTTTAATAGAGCCATCAACACCTTCTTTCATGTAGTTTCTAACTGTTGTATGAGGAGGAGAAGGCATAAAATTATTGTATGAAAAATGTACTAGTTTAGTATGTAAACGCTTTTTAGCAAGCATAGCAAGTGCAGCTGGTGTTGCACCCCAATCATCAGGGTCTGCATAGTTGTATTTACCAGTGTATTGTAAATCTGGTTGTGCATTCCCATCTGCACTGCAAGCAATTCTATTGTTATTATAGTTTAAGGCTTGTGCAACTAATAATTTAGGTAACAATACTATAAATACAAACGTAATTATGTTGATGTGTTTTTTCATGAAATTTATATAAGTTCGTTTTATTTTCTTTTTAAAGTTAACTTACACAATGCATTTTTAGGTAAATCAATATTTATTTCCTCTTCATCAATTATTAACTTTACAAATTGATTTGTTGATTTCTCATTCTGAATCAAAACTTTAATGTCGTTAGCGTTGTTTTTCGTGGATACAATGGTATGTTTAGAAATATGAGCAATTCTTTTATCACCTTTAACAATAGCGTTACTCGATAAATACATGGCGTTGTAATCTGGCGTATACTCAATGGCTCCATTTTTACGATTGATTACCATTAAAGAGTTTTGTTTCCAACCCCAAGCGCTTTTAGAGGTTTCATTTAAAATAAGATTCCAATAGCAATAGTTGGTGCTGCCTGCGTTTATATAATTTGCAATTTCAGCAATTCTTTCTTTAGCCTGTTTGGTAGAGTTATCACCATTATAACACTTAGTTTCAGTGTTCATGATTTTCATGTTAGGCGCTAGTAACGAAACTTCTCGCATAAAAGGCTCTAGAGCATATTGAAAACCAATACCGTCAAATTTATTTATAGTTTTTGCATTTAATATTTTATAATGATCGCCTCTATTAATCGTTCTAAAAGTACCTGCCCAAATACCGGTGTTTAGTTTTTTCTTTTTAAAAGCCGGAATGATATAATCTAAGCTTAATTCTTGCATTTGTTCCATAGACATATTACAACCAGGAAAAGGGGCGTAGGTGTCAGGTTCATTTTGCACACAAAATCGGTCAATTATAACATCTTCTTTTTTATAAGCTTCTATGTATTTTACTAAATAGGTTGCATATGCTGTGTAAATTTCTGGAGATTCTTTTAACCTACTTTTTGTTTTGTCTATATTATTTTTATCTATAGCATTGCTATATTTCATCCAAGCAGGTGGACTCCAAGGTGATGCTTGTAATAGCATATCGCTATTCTCTTTTAATGCCGCTTTTATAAATGGTAATAGGTATTTTTTATCTCTTTTTATAGAAAAGTGTTTCATTTTGTAATCTTCAGGAACCATACTGTAACTGTAAGCATCTAAAGAAAAATCACTTGCACCAATAGGCGTTCTATTAAAAACCAGATTTGCATTATTGGTGTTAAAGAGATTTTTTAAAACCTCGCGTTGTTTGTTTTCTGGTAAGCTAAATAATGCTTCACCGCCGTTTTCATTAAAGGCACCACCAATACCTTCAATAGTTTGAAATTCAATTTCAGGAATTAAAACAATAAAATCATTTTGATGAACTTTAGCATTAGGGTCTATTGTTGTTTCATAATTTTTTACTGGCGAAGCTTCGCCTTTTTCAAGTGATACATAAGACATTTCCACATTGTATTTTTGCGCATTTACGGCTGAAGTAAGCAATATGGCTGCTATTATTGTTTTGTAAAACCTCATTATTTTATTTGTTTTAGCTTAAATCCATTTAGCCATAACGTTCCCTTTTTGTTAATACTTTTAAATTTTAGAGTTATGGTCTTTGATCCATCTGATATAAACGTTGATTTTATAGCGATTGGTTGGCGTTCTCCACTGCTCGCATTATCATAATAATTCACAATATGATCATCGGAAACTCTGGTAAAACTACCTTCTACATCTTCTACAGTAACTTCTATATCATTGGTTAATTTAATATCAGTTTTTCTTGCATGGTGAAAGGTTTCAATAGCATATTTACCAGCTTTTAAGTTGGATAGCTTTAAAGTAATTTCGCCTTCTTCAACATAAACACCATCTGTACCTACAAAACTTAAATCACCAATCATGCTTGTGCCGTTTCCTAACCAATTTATTTTTTTGTTGACACTAATTTCTACTCGAGTATTTGTGTGCTTTAAAATGTAACTTAAATCGTTGTTAGAATTTCCTGTCCATTCCTGCCAATCAAATTGTACCAATTGCTTTTCTCCTCCAATATCTACGCGTTCAATAGGAAAATCATAAATAGGTTGGGCGTGGTTTGCAATTTCGTTGGTGTTATATTTTACGGTATTAATTGTTGCTTTTCCTGGCTTTAAGCCTTTCGCTTTTGCCGTAATGGTTATGTTACCTGTTGCATTAGATCCTTTTACGTAAATAGCGGCAACACCATTATAGACTTTAGCAGGGTTTGCATAAATTTTACCGTTATCAATTATTTCTCCAGCGCCAGTTATTGAGAACTGAACTTCGTTTTTAGTGTTGGTTACGACTTCGCCGTTTTCATCTAGAATAGAAGCGTATACCAATCTTATATCCGATCCGCCTGCATAAAATGGTTGATCTGTGATATTATATTCAACTTTTATATGATGCGGTTTGCTTTCTTTTTGTCTAGTAAATTCGGTTACCTTTTCACCGTTTGAATATCCGATAGCTTTTAATGTGCCACTTTTCCAATTGTGCTTAAAAGTAAATGAAGGATGATTTAAATTGGTTTTTGTAACGTCATTATCAGGTAGCTGCGTCGCAATAAGTTTACCATCTTGATATAATTCTACTTCTTGGCAGTTACTAAAAACTCTAACTTTTCCGTCTTTAGAAGCTGTTTCGTCTGCAATATGTATTATTGGTTTTTTTACTAATTCCGATTGATACCAATAATAAACCGGTTTGGGTACTCTATAAGGCGAAAGAACGCCATAAGTAGTCATAAAATCTCTAGACCATTGGTCGTCTACAATATCTGGTTGTAAATGATTGTAATCTGCACCCAACCAAGTAATAGCTGCAAAATTGTTTTTGTTGCCTTTATATCTTGAAATATGAAATTGATTGACTTCGGCATTTGGTGAACTACCATGTTCCATAACCATGGTAAAGGCACTCTCAGGGAACTCTGTTCTTCGATAATCCATAGTGGCATGCACATCGGTTATGCCTTCGTTTTTAGGGCCATCCCACGGGGCAGAAGCAGAGGCTGTTAATCTAAACGGATCTTCTTCTTTGGCAACAGTTTGCATTCGTGGTACAGGACCTCTATGGTTAATTCCTGCTCCCCAAACAATAATAGATGGATGGTTTCTATGATTACGAATCATGGTTCTGGTTGCTTTCTCTAAATTTGAAAACCAATTATCATCACCCCATTCTATCCATGTAGAAGGTTCTTCATAAATAAATATTCCTAATTCATCACAGGCTTTAATAAAAGCATCGTCTTGTGTGTAATGAGATAGCCTGATGATGTTCATACCTGCTTTTTTGTATTGTAAAGCTTCATTATAATGAAATGAATTTGGAACAGCATCTCCTATATTAGGGTAGCTTTGATGGCGGTTTGCACCTACTAAAAACAGTGGCTCACCATTTAGAACAAATCCTTTGCCTTTTTCTAAAGAAAATTTTCTGAAACCAAATGTGTTTTCTACAAAATCAACAGGTGTTTCATTATCATAAATTACAGAATTTATACGATAGAGATATGGTGAGTCTGGAGACCATAAGTGATAATCTTCTTCAACGGTTGCAGACTGCCTAAAGGTATGGACAGAATTTGCCGCAATATTAATTTCAGATATTAATTTCTTTACAACAAATCCGTCTTTATTAATAATATTCGTGATTATTTTACTTCTCTTATTTGTAGAATTTTCATTTTTCACAGTAGTTTTAATGGTAACTGTTCCATTATTTTTATTAACGGTTGGTGTTGTAATATGCACACCAGCATCAAAAGCCTCCCAATTGTAGTTTACATGTAGTTTATTGGTGGTCACTAAATATACATCTCTATAAAGTCCACCAAATTTGACATAATCTGTTCTATGTGGATCTGGAGCAATAGTTTGGTTATAGGTGTTATCTGCTTTAATGGCAATGGTGTTTTCTTCTCCAAATTTCACGAAGTTCGTAATGTCAAAATGAAAAGGTGTGTATCCGTTTACGGCATAGTTTCCCGCTTTTTTACCATTAACCCATAATTCAGTTGCATTATGAACAGCTTCAAATTCTATAAATACTTTTTGAGAGGCATCTGCTGTAATTTTTATTTTTTTGCGATACCAGCTTACATCACGAAGGTATTTTTCTTGCACCCAAGTTTCTTTTATACTATCTAATTCATAAGAAACTAATTGAGGATTGTGAGGTACAGAAACATCTTTCCAAGAGCTATCATCAAAATTAATAGCTGTAGGATTAGTTTTAAGATCTCCTAAATGGAATTTCCAACCAATGTTTAGGTTTGTTTTTGTTCTATTTCCAGTCTCAAAACCATTAGGAAGCGTTTGTGCCTTAACTAGTAAAGACAATAATACCAAAATTACAAGGGTATATGTTTTTCTCATTTTCTGTTTTTTTATTTCCAAACTCTAAAATATTTTACATGATATGCTCCGTCTAACTTGTTGTTATCTGGTAGGGCTCCAAACCACTTATTTGATTCGCAATTAAAATTGATTTCTAAAGGCTGGTGCCAATGGGTGTTTTTTGCTTCTCTAAATAATATACCATCTATATAAAATCTTATATATTCTTTGGTCCATTCTAAACCCCAAACATGGTAATCTTTTTGTAATTCATGGGGGAAATAGTATTTCTTAGTTCGTGAAAAATGTTTTTTAACATCGCCTTGATCTTGAGGAGATTTAAAGACATGAATATTCGAATTTAAATCGTGACGATTATAATCTACTCCTGGAGCATTTTCGCAAATATCAATTTCGGTCCACCAATCTTTATCTACATTTGTCATCCAAAAACCAGAAACCCAAGGAGCATCCATTAGTTTAGCTTCAGCTTCAAAATAGCCATATAGGAATTTGTTTTTGCTTTTTATAAAACCTGTGGAATGCGTAAAATCTTCAGGTAGGTTTTCTTCTCCGTGCTTATTCACTCTAATTACTAATTCTCCATTTTCTAAGTTTACATTGGAGCCATGAAAATAGGTTGGTGGTCGTCCCTTCCATTTGGGGTTGTTAGGGTACCATTTGTCTTCATTCAATTTTTTATTATCAAATTCATCAGAGTATTTTTTAAGTAATTTCCAATGTTCATTGTTTTTTTGATCAGATAAAGGATAACTAGAATTTAAGCGTTGTATTCTGTTTTCTAATTGGATAGAATCAACATAGTTCTTTGGTGGTATTGTTAAATTTTGAGCTCCAGTTTTGACGACTGCAAGTAAGAAAGCCAAAATATAAAAGGGTTTTATGGATCTCATTTTATGTAGATATTTTAAAGTATAAAAATATTCATAATCCGATATTTATTAAATTAGAAATGTACAGAATGCTATCACATATGGTTAAATGTTATTACCGTTATAAATAAATTGAATCAGTACGGGTAATTCACGTATTTATATAAAAAAGAATATAAAAAAAAAGCTTTGAGTTTTTATTCAAAGCCTTTTTTTATTGATATGCACAAGTTATTTTAATTCTAACTCTTTAATTTCTACTTTCTCTGTTCCTCTTAATTTTTCATAAGTAGCAATCATTTCAGCTAATTTCTCTTTGTTGGTTTCAGCAAGGTTGTTTTGTTGATCAAAATCTTCTTTTAAATTATATAGCTGATAGTTACTTGATACACCTAATTCTATGTTTACTTGTTTATTAATTGGTTGTCCTTTATATGGAGGAATTAGCGCCCAATTACCACTACGAAGCGCAGTTTTTTGTCCGGCTTCTAAAATTAAATCTGTTCTACCATTTTTAGATTTTCCTAAAAGAGCATCCATTATTTGTTTACTATCATCAGTTTTAACCGTACTTCCTGTTAAGTTAGCTAAAGAATTTAGTAAATCTATTTGGCAAACTAAAGCATCTGAAACAGTGGGTTTAATAGTGCCTTTCCAATAGGTTATAAATGGTACGTGTGTACCAGCATCAAACAAGCTATATTTTCCACCTCTTAATCCGCCTGTTGGTGTATGTTTTCCTAATTTTTCAACAGCATCATCATAATAACCATCATTGAGAACTGGGCCATTATCACTAGATAAAACAATTAATGTGTTTTCTAATAAATTTTCTTCTTCTAAAGTTTTTATAAACTCTCCAATAACCCAATCGGCTTCTAAAATAACATCGCCTCTTGGCCCCATACCAGATTTACCAACAAAGCGCGGATGTGGTGTTCGAGGTACATGTGGTTGTTGAAGTGCATAGTATAAAAAGAAGGGAGCATCTTTATGATCTTTTACGTAGGCTTGAGCTTTATTTAAAAAATGATCAGCCATATCTACGTCGCTCCATTTTGCCGCTTCTCCACCTTTCATGTATCCAATTCTTGGAATGCCGTTTACAATACTATTGTTGTGTCCATGATGCCATTTCATAGATAAAAGTTCTGGGTTTTCTTTTCCGGTAGGTTGTCCATTAAAGTTTTTACCATAGTTAACTTGAATAGGATCATTAGGATCTAAGCCATCAACATGTCCATCTTTTATATATACGGTTGGTACACGGTCTTGTGTGGCAGCCATAATGTATGAATAGTCGAAACCAACCTCATTTGGGCCTGGAGAAACACGTTCATTCCAGTTTACATGGCCAGCACCTAAGCCTAGGTGCCATTTACCAACGATACCGGTTTGATAACCTTGTTGTTTTAGCATTTTAGGAACTGTCGTTTGTTCCGTACTTATAATTAAAGGAGCTGTGCCAGGTAAAATTTGTGCGTCTTTATTTCTCCATGGATAAATACCTGTTAGTATTCCAAATCGGCTAGGCGTACAGGTCGCCGAGGTTGCATAACCATTTGTAAAACGAACACCTCCATTCGCTAACTTATCGATATTGGGTGTATTAATTTCTGTTGCACCATTAGCACTAATATCGCCATAACCTAAATCGTCTAAATAAATAAATACAATATTGGGTTTTACGATTTCTTCAAGATTGGTTTCGGTATTTTGTACCCCTTGGTTTTTATTATCCTTACAGCTCCATGCTGAAACGACTAGAGCAGATGCAAGTAAGAATTTTGAAGTTGTTATTAGCTTATAAAAATGTTTCATTTTGGTTTATGTTTACGGTAGAGAAATGTATGAAGTTATTTGTTTTTTAGAGATTTTTTTCGAGTATTTTCCCAAAGTTTTTCTTCTTTTTTAACATTTTCAGCATGCGGATCGTACCATCCAGGAGCCATGTTTTTTGCATCCCAAGCTTTATAAGTTTTTTCTAAATCAGCAATGATTTCAGGATGTTCACTTGCAATATCATTACGTTCAAGATGATCTTTTTCTAAATCGAAAAGTAATGTTTTGTCTTTGTAGGCACTTTTGTATAATTTAAATTTTCCTTTTCTAACGGCATATTCAAAATTACCAGATGACCTCCAGAATAACACGTCGTGCGGATTTCCTTTGTTTGTATTATGAATGAAAGGCATTAAATCTACACCATCTAATTGTGGTTCTTTCGAAATATCACCTTGGGCTGCATTTAGTAATGTTGGAAATAAATCTAACGAAGAAATAGGTTTTGAGTACGTTTGCCCTCCATTAATTTTATTTGGCCAATTAATGAAAAATGGCACTTTAATACCTCCTTCAAATAGCATGCCTTTATGCCCTCTATTTGGTCTGTTGTCTGCATGCTGCATTCTTCCTCCGTTATCGCTCAAAAATACGACAATAGTATTGTCTTTAATACCGTTGGCAACTAAGGTAGAATCAATTTTACCAACATTAGTATCTACTGCATTTACCATGGCTGCATAAACACTTCTTCCTGCATATTCAATATGTTTGGTTTTTTCTAAATATGCTCGAGTAGCATGATCTGGTGCGTGTGGTGCATTATAAGCTAAATACATAAAAAAGGGTTTGTCATCTTTTTTAGAAATGAATTTAATAGCTTCGTTAGTAAAATCATCGGTTAGGTAAGATAATTCACTTTCTGGTACAATTTTTCTATCTCTGTATACGGTATGAATATCATCTGTAGAATTTCCCCAATAGTTCATGCCTCCACCTGGAAAACCAAACCAATGGTCGAAACCTTGCGCAGGTGGGTACAAATCGGGATGATCTCCTAGATGCCATTTACCAATAGCGCTTGTTCTATAACCTTGCTCTTTTAATGCTTCAGGAATCAATTTTTCTGATAGAGGTGTGCCAACGGTTTCGTCGTTTTCTACTTTATATGGCATGTTGCAATCGTGTCCGAAACGAGCTTGGTAGCGGCCTGTTAATAATCCTGCTCTTGAAGGGCTGCAATAAGGGTGTGAAACATACCCGTTAGAAAATATAACACCTTGTGATGCTAGTCTGTCTAGATTGTCGGTTGGTATATCTGTTGCTCCGTTGAACCCGACATCGGCCCAGCCTTGGTCGTCGGTTAAAATAACAATAATGTTAGGCTTGGTCTGAGAAAACGCCTTACTTGCAGCAATAAATACAATTGCTACAAGTAATATTTTTACTCTTTCTTTATTTAAAATCATCTTTTATTTGGTATTTACTATAATGTTATCTATTTGTAAACCTTCAGAAGTGGCTTTTATGTTAATTGTTCCGCTTTCTGTGGAACCTTTTACTATTACTAAGCATTTTCCATAAAAAGCTTTTATGAAATTTTCTTGAAAAGATTCTAATGATGCAGAATTACCATTACCTACGGCTTCTAAAACACCATTTCCTGTAACTTCAAAGCTTACTAAGTTTTCTGCATTTGGACATAAGTTACCATCTTTATCTTCAACTCTTACAGATATAAATGATAGGTCTTTTCCGTCTGCATCAATTTCAGATCTATCTGCGATTAACTTAATTTTAGCTGGCTTTCCTGCGGTTGTAATTTGTTTTGTTGCAACTTCTTTTCCGTTTTTGTACGCAACAACTTTAATGTTTCCAGGTTGGTAAGGTACGTTCCAAGATAACCTGTATTTAGACTTGTAAATGCCTCTTTTAAAGCCATATCCTGAATCTAAAAATCCTCTGTATTCCGTTTGAACATCTGTTAAATCTTTACCTTTTACTTTTTTGCCGTAAGATTTTCCGTTTACGAATAATTCTACCTCATCGCAGTTGGTATAAGCAAACACAGGGATAGTTTCACCTTCTTTACCTTCCCAATTCCAATGTGGTAAAACGTGAACCATAGGTTTTGTTGTCCATTGACTTTGATATAAGTAAAAACGATCTTTAGGGAAACCACATAGATCTACTGGTGCAAAGTATGAGGCGTGTGACGGCCAATCGTCATTCCAATAGCCATTTGTAGAATTATCTCTACCACCATATGGCGTTGGTTCTCCTAAATAATCGAAACCTGTCCAAATAAACTCACCCAAAGAGTGTGGGTTTGCTTCTTGTGCTGCAAATTCAATATCAGGAGAATATGCCCATGGCGGCCCTACAGTAACATCGTAACTAGATACTTGGTTTGTTTCTTTTTTTACTTCAAAATCTAGAGGTAAATCATAATAACCTCTTGTACTTGTTTGAGAAGAGGTTTCAGAACCATAAAAAATCATATCTGGATTTTCTTCTCTAATTTGTCCATAATAAGAAGGCTTGTAATTTACACCTACAACATCAATTTGATATGCTAACTTGTTTTTAAAAGAAGCAGGGTAGTGGTTAAAGCCTGCTGTTGTTGGGCGAGTGTTATCTTCGTCCTTACAAATGTCATTTAACATTTTAGCTGTTTTCCATCCGTCTGGTTTACCTTGTTCTAAAATTTCGTTACCAATACTCCACATAATAATAGATGGGTGATTACGGTCTCTTTTAATCATATCACGTAAATCAATTTCTGCCCATTCATCAAAATAATTACTGTAGCCATTAGGTACTTTTGGTAATTTCCACTCATCAAAGGCTTCATCAATAACAACAATTCCTAGCCTATCACAAACTTGTAACATTTCTGTAGATGGTGGGTTGTGGCTTGTTCTTAGAGCATTGGCCCCCATATCTTGCATAATTTGCATTTGGCGTTCGGTTGCTCTGTAATTTACGGCGGCACCCAAAGGACCTAAATCATGATGCATACAAACACCATTAAGTTCTACAGCTTTTCCGTTAAGGTAAAAACCTTCTTTTTTAAATTCAATATGTCTAATTCCAAATTCAGATTCATACTCATCCACAATTTCCCCATCAACTTTTACTCGACTAATAGCTCTATATAGATTTGGTACACCAATATCCCAAAGTTCTGGATTGTTTACTTCTATATCTTGAATTTGCTTTCCTTCGGAATTTTTTTCAAGATTAATAGATTTGGTAGATACCGCAATACTATTGTTATTCGTGTCTAAAATGGTAGTTTCTAAAGTAGCTTCTTTATTGGAGTTGGAAGCGTTTTTAATTTTAGTTTCAATTTTAATTAGAGCTTGTTTTGATGTTGCTACTGGCGTTGTAATATACGTTCCCCATTGTGGAATATGAACTGCATTGTTTATTTTTAAACGCACATTACGATAAATACCAGCACCAGGATACCATCTTTCTGATAGGACTTGCGGAGCACATTGTACAGCAATAAGGTTGTCTTCTCCAAACTTGATATGTGGTGTTAAATCGTACTCAAAACCACTGTAGCCATAATGCCTTTTACCAACATTATGACCATTAATAAATACGGTAGAGTTATCCATTACACCATCAAACTCTATAGAGATTTTCTTGTTTTTATGATTAGAATCAACAGTAAAATGTTTTCTATACCAAGCAATGCCATCTATTGGTAAACCGCCGTTTCGGGCATTGTGCTTATTATCAAAAGGACCTTCAATAGCCCAATCGTGAGGTACATTTAATTTTCTCCAACTACTATCATCTAGTGCGATGTTTTCACCTTGAGGAATAGTGTCTTTTTTGAATAACCAATTTTTGTTAAAATCTTGGTCGGTAATGACATTTACTTCTTTTTCTTGACATGAAAGTATCAAAAAAATAAGCATTGCTGCTAGAAGAGATGTTGGTTTTAATTTAATCATTTTTGTGATTTTTTTTCAATTAATTTAGTTGGTAGCGTAACAATCGGTAATATCTAGAGGGTCGTCCATTTCTTTTTGCAGCTTAAGCAAGTTTTTAAAAAGGGATTTTACTCTTTCTTTTTGTTCTGGGTTTTTAGAAATGTCTTTTATTTCTTCAGGATCATTTTCAAGATTGAATAATAGTACTTTTTTTAGTTGTGGATAGACCATTAATTTATATCCGTCTTTTCTAATCATTCTTTGAACATCTAAATAGGCACCATAAATGGCATCATATTTACTTTTTGTTTCTTTCCCTTTTGCAATATCTAGGAAGCTATTAAACTCGATGTATTTCGGTTTTTCAATGCCGGCAATATCAAGTGAGGTTGCCATGGCATCTTGCAGATAAACATCAATATTTGATTTTTTATTCTTAGGAATTGTTGGTCCAAGAATAATCATTGGAGGTCTAATACTATGATCGAACAAACTCTGTTTACCTAATAAACCATGTCTTCCCATTGCTAAACCATGATCTGCAGTAAAAATAATGTATGTATTATCCATTTTACCTGAAGTTTTAAGTGCTTCAATAATTTTTCCAATTTGTGCATCTACATGTGTTATACTAGCATAGTATTCTTTAGTATGCGTTTTAATGGCAAGTTCTGTTCTTGGAAAAGGAGCTAAAGCTTCATCCCTTAAATTATCACTATTAGCAATTTGATGTCTAAACGGATATTCTGGCATATAGCTTTCGGGAATACTAATATTTTCCAAACTATACATGTCTTGAAATTGTTGTGGTGCTTGCCTTGGGTCGTGAGGCGCATTAAAGGCTAAATACATAAAGAACGGATTGTCTTTGGATTTAGCTTTGTCTATAAAAGAAATAGCATCGTCTTTTAAAACTTCGCTCCAGTGTGTTCCACCTTGCCAGAAACCTCCTTTAGAAGTATCAGTAGCAGACCAAGATGTATCATTTATAGAGAGCGGTCTATTATAGCCATTCGGCATTATACTGGCAGACTTTGCGTTTTTTATTTTCGATAAAGAGTCAAACTTAGCAACCATTTTTCCATGATCCCAAGCATCTTTTGGCATTCCGGGCCTTACGTGTGTTACATTCTGAAAAACGCTAGTGGCTGGTGCATCAACGTGCCATTTGCCCGTCATGTAAGTGTCGTATCCGCCAGATTCTAAAATTTTTCCCCAAGATTTATTTAGAGAATCTCTTTTAACCCAATTTTGCCTAAAGCTATTTGCTTTCCAAACCGATCTCCCTGAAATTAACATAGCTCTAGAAGCAGCACAAACAGCCCCGCTCCAAGATCCCATATTATAAGCATGAGTAAACGTAGTTCCCTCTTTAACGAGCAAATCCATGGTTGGTGTAATAATTTCGTTATTACCTAAGGCATGAATAGAGGAGTAGGTTTGATCGTCTGTGAAAATGAAAACAATATTTGGTTTTGTTTGCTTTTCTTCTTTTTTGCTACAAGCCAATAACAATAATGAAAGTATTAAAAGAAAAGCTTTATTTGATATATGCATATTTTTATAAAAACTATTTTAAACTGTTTGTTTTGTATTAAAAAAAGTACCTCAAAAGAATAATTCTATTTTCAAGAAATTATTATTGCAAATTTGAGATATCTATTTATAATTACTAATCACAGATGGTTTTTATAAGGGAACAAATGTTTTAAGCTTCTCTTTGTCTATCTAAAGGTCTTCATTATTTTTAAGTTTCACGTATTTACTAGGGATTACTCCAAATTGTTTTTTAAAGCACTTAGAGAAATATGAGGCTGTGTTAAACCCTGTTCGGTACATGATTTCTTTAACAGAAAGGTCGCTACTTTCAAAAAGTTGAACAGCTCGTTTTAAACGAATGTTTCTAATAAATTCACTTGAAGAAAGTCCTGTGAGTTCTTTTGTTTTTAAGTACAAGTTACTTCTGCTCATGTTCATTTCCTTAACGAGCATTTCAACACTAAATTCAGAATTCATCATATGCTTTTCTACAATTTCAATAGCATTTTGCAGAAAGATCTCATCGGATGATGTTACCGTAACTTCATTAGGTTGTAAAGTGATTTCTCTATTAAATCGTTTTCTTAGTTCTTCACGATGTTTTAAGATGTTCGAAATTTTTAATTCGAGTAATTCCAAATCAAAAGGTTTTCTTATGTAAGCATCTGCACCTGTTTTTAAACCTTCGATTTCTTTTTCTTGTGAGATTTTGGCGGTGAGCATAACAACCGGAATATGGCTAGTTTCTTGAGAGCTTTTTAATTTGTTACAAAACTCTATACCGTCCATTACAGGCATCATAAGGTCTGTAATAACAATGTTAGGCATAACTTTATGGGCTAAGTCTAAACCAATTTGTCCATTTTCTGCTTCATAAACATAATACTTTTCTCCGAAGCCTTTTTTGATGAAAGATCTTATGTCTGCATTATCGTCTATTATTAACAAAATGGGTAGTTTAGATCTGGATCTAGATATGTTTTGATCTGCAATATCATCCATAAAGCTAATAGCATGAGAATCTGCATCTTCTTTTGTGAGAAAGGTGTTAGATTCAAAAACTTCATGAAAATTGATACCTGTTTTAGTATCGAAATTTTCTTTTTCTTTAGGTAGCCAAACAATAAATGTCGAGCCATTTTCAGAATCGCTTTTTACTTTAATAATACCTTGGTGTAACTCTACTAAGTTTTTAGTGAAGGAAAGCCCAATACCTGTGCCTTTTGCATTAGTTTGTTTGGTTATACCAATTTCGGTATAAAAACGTTCAAAAATATGTTGAATTCTATGCGCTGGTATTCCAGGCCCGGAATCTTTTACTTGTATAACAATGTATTTTGATTGGTCTATATCTACCTCGATATCTTCGGGTTGTTTAAAATCGTTACCGTCATAAATATTTAAAGTTATATAACCTGCTTCTGGTGTAAATTTAAAAGCATTTGATAATAGGTTATTTATAATTTTTTCGATAGCATCTGGATCAAACCAAGATAGAATTGAATCTTTTGATGCGCTTATTTCAAATAAAATATTCTTCTTTTTACTTAAAAACTGAAATGGTTCTCCTATTTCTTTTAAAAAGTTAACAATATTGCCTTTGCTTAAATTTAGGCTCATTTTGCCTTGGTCCATTTTTCTGAAGTCCAAAAGCTGATTTATTAAGCGTAATAAATAATCTGTATTTTTTTGCATAATTCCGTACTGGTCTTTTGTTTCCTTCGGACTAATGCTTTCTCCTTTTTTTATTAAATAATTTAAAGGCCCTTTAATTAAGGTTAATGGCGTTCTAAATTCATGAGATATGTTTGTGAAAAATTCAAGTTTTAATCGGTGTATTTCTTCATTTTTTTCTTTTTCTAAATGATCAAGTTCTAATAAATGTTTTTTAGTTGAGCGTATTATGGTGTATCTTCTATAAGCCAGAAGTAGTCCTATAGCGATAAGTATATAGAAAAATTGAGCTGCATTTGTTCTATACCACGGCGGAACAACATTAATTCGTAATTCTACCGGTGTTTCGTCCCAGATATTATCATTGTTAGAGGCTTTAACTTTAAGAGTATATTTTCCTGGTTCTAAATTGGTATAAGTGGCGTATCTATTATCCGAGGTTGTATAGACCCAATCTTTGTTAAAACCTTCTAATTTGTAAGCATATTTGTTTTTGCTTGGAGCAGCATAGTGCAGTGCTGCAAATTCAAACGAAAAACTGTTTTCAATGTATTTAAGCTCAATTTCGTTAATTAAGTTTATGGACTGATTTAAAATAACGCGGCCATTTATTTTTTCACCAATGCTAACAGGCTTATTAAATATAGAAAAGTTGGTTAGAACAGTTTCTGCTTTAATTTTATTGCTTAAAATATCTTCAGGATAAAAAGCATTAAAACCATTAACGCCTCCAAAAAGCATTAAGCCTTCTTTCGTTTTTAATGCAGATAACTCACTAAACTCATTACTTTGTAAGCCGTCGTTTACATCATAATTTTGAAATGTTTCCTTCGAAGGGTCAAATTTTGATAATCCTTTATTTGTAGATAGCCACAGGTTGCCTTCGTTATCGTCTAAAATACCTTTTATAACATTATTAGGTAATCCATTTTTCTCTAAATAGGCTTTAAAAATAAGATTATCACTTTCTGTTGATGTCATTAATTTATTCAATCCGCCACCAAAAGTACCTACCCAAATATCACCAGCAGTGCTCTCAAAAACTGTTAAAATGTAATTATGGCTTATTGAGTTTTCATCATTAGGATCGTGTTGGTACTTGTCGAATTTCGGCTTTTTAGAATGTATTTGATCTGGTTTTAAGCGGCTTAAACCACCTCCCGTAGCAAACCAGATATTTCCTTTTGAATCTTGAAAAATGTCTCGGATAATATCGTTCGGAATACTAAATTGATAATTGGAATTGTAATTAAGTACATCTTTTGTGAAGGTAGTACCATCTTCGTTAATTAACCACCTATACACTCCGCCATTGTAAGTGCCAATCCAAATATTTCGCTCCCGATCTTGTAGCAGAGAAAAGACGCCATTAGGAAAATCTTTTATTGGTATTAAATCTTCATTAGTGAGCGGTCTATTTTGTGTTACGTCTATTTCAAAAAGTCCGGGAGAACCTTCTCCTCCAATAAATAATTTTTTTGAATTTTTTAATTGTATTTCTTCAATAGCAAATACTTTATTGAAGTTTGTAAAATGTTGAAACTTATCGTAGTTGTTATCAACGGCTTCTTTATTTAAAAAATTTAACCCGCCACCTTCGGTTCCAACCCATATGTTTTGTTCACTATCTTCGTAAATAGAGCGTACCTTGTCGTTACTTAAACTTTCCGGATCTAAATTATTTTTAATATGTAAAAACTGTTTTTTATAGGGGTCAAAAATATTAACGCCTCCACCATTAGTTCCAGCCCAAATAATGCCTGAATGATCAATAAATAGAGATCTTACTGCATTTTTACTTAAACTTGTGGTCGGGTTTTTGGGATCGTATTTATAGATGGCTACAAGTTCTGGTGTTCTAGTTTTTGAATAATTGGTGAATTCAAAAAGTCCATCTTCTGATCCTGCCCAAATGCTATTGTTATCAATTGAAATAGCATTAAATACACCTTTGTATAGGCGTTGGATTTGGTCCAATTCATTATTGGGTAAATAGCGGTATAAGCCGTTGTTGGTTCCTAAAATTAAATTGCCATAACTATCTTCGGCTATGGTTTTTACATCACCATTTGGTAAATTAATAAGTTTGTTAACGTGTTGAAAATAAATATCCCCATTCTTGTCTCGTGATAGTTTCGATAAACCATGTAGGCCTCCAAACCAAACTTGGTGTTTACTATCTTCGTAAAAAACGCTATTGTTGTTTCCGTTTCTTGCTGGTTTAGAGCTGTTTTGGTATAGGTTAAAGTGTTGGAATTTTAAAGAATCTATTGGCTTCGATAAATCTGCCATATCAATGCCTTTGGAGTGTCCAACCCATAATCTATTGCTACTATCATGAAAAAGCACTCTAATATGATTGCTTTCTATACTATGAGGGTTTTCGGGATCACTTTTAAAAGCTTTAAATTCTTCAGTTTTTTTATCAAAGTAATTTAAGCCTCCACCTGTAGTACCAATCCATAAGTTACCTGTATCATCATCAATAATTTTCCATATTAAATTACTACTAATGCTTTTTGGGTTTTTAGCATCGGGCTTAAAAACAGTGAAATTGTATCCGTCGTATTTATTAAGTCCATCGTGTGTACCAAACCACATAAATAAATTGTTGTCTTGAAAAATGGTGTTAACATCACTTTGTGATAATCCATTTTCGGTGGTAAGGTGATCAAATTTTATTGCATTTTGAGAATAGCAATATTGTAAAGTGATCAATAATAAATTGATCACCAAAAATACATATACTCGAAATAAACGTGTGTTTGTCATACTAACAAATATATAAATTAAACAGATAAAATTTTAGATGTTTATCTAATTTTGATTGTTAGCGTTTATGTTTTACAGGTGTAGTTTGTTGTGCGTTAAACGCTTATTGCTATTTGATAGTTGAAGATACAACATATGTTCTACGTTTTAAAACATATACTGTATTTTAAAACGGTTTAATAATCGAACTTTACAGCATTATTAGGTTTGAGTTATTTAAGACTGATAATAAAAGTAAGTAAATAGTTATAAGAAAATTTTATCTAGTAAAAAATGAAATATATAGTTTGTGAAAAACCAGGAGAGTTTCTTTTGAAAGAAAAAGAAGCTCCGGTAAGAAAAGAAAATGAAGCCCTATTAAAAATAAATAAAGTGGGTATCTGTGGAACCGATTTACATGCTTATGGAGGTAATCAAGCTTTTTTTACTTACCCAAGAATTTTAGGACATGAGTTAGCTTCTGAAGTTTTAGAAATAGGGGAAAACAAAAGAGGTATTAAAGCGGGAGATAAAGTGGTAGTGATGCCGTACGTTAGCTGTGGAGAATGTATTGCTTGCAGAAATGGAAAAACCAATTGCTGTACTAATATAAAAGTTTTGGGTGTACATACCGATGGTGGTATGCAAGAACAAATAGCTGTTCCAGCAGATATTTTATTACCTGCAAACAATTTAACAAACGACCAAATGGCAATTGTTGAGCCTTTAGCAATTGGTGCTCACGCAGTGAGGCGAGCAGATATTAAAAAAGGAGAAATTGTAGCGGTTGTAGGTTGTGGACCTATAGGTATTGGTATCATGAAACTTGCTCAAATAGCAGGAGCAAAGGTAATTGCTATTGATATGAATGAGCAACGATTAACATATGCAAAAGAAAAAATAGGGGTAGACTATATTGTAAAAGCTGGAGATAATGCAGCTACTGAAATTTCTGAAATAACAAACGGTGATTTATGTACCGCAGTATTTGATGCTTCTGGTAATAAATATGCTTTAGAAGCTTGTCCAGATTATATGTCTCATGGTGGGCGTTTTGTTTTAGTAGGGCTTTCTAAAGGTGAGTTAACTTATACACATCCAAAGGTTCATGCTAAAGAAATGACATTAATGTGCAGTAGAAACGCAACTACCGAAGATTTTGAGCATGTTATTAATGTACTAGATCAGTTTCCTACCGATTCTTTTATAACACACAATGTACCCTTTACAGAAATGATAGTAAATTTTGATAGTTGGTTAGACCCAAAAACAGGCGTTATAAAAGCTACTGTAAACTTTAATTAATATAGATGTCGAAGAATTACGTTCAAATAGATCCTAAAGACAATATTATTGTTGCCATAACACCTTTAGAAAAGGGTTTAACAGCTATGGTAGCAGGTAAAGAAGTTGTTTTAAAAGAAAATATAAAACAAAAACATAAATTTTCATTAAACAATTTTAATGTTGGGGACCAGATTTTTATGTACGGTGTTCTAATTGGGAAAGCAGTAAAATCAATTCCCGAAGGATCTGCCATAACCATTGATAATGTTAAGCATGCATCTGCAGAATTTGAAGATTCTAAAGAACAATTCACATGGTCTGCACCAGATGTTTCAAAATTTAAAGAGCGTACCTTTAATGGCTACCATAGAAAGGACGGTAAAGTAGGTACTGCCAATTACTGGTTAGTAATCCCTTTAACCTTTTGTGAAAACAGAAATTTAGATGTTTTAGAAGGTGCGTTGTCAGAAAAATTAGGCTACGAAACCAAAAAAGATTTCGCTGTAGATACGGATGCTTTAATTCGTCAATATAAATCTGGGGCAACATCCGAAGAAATTTTTAATACATCAATTATCACAACCAAGGAAGAGTTGTCTCAAAACCGATTGTTCCCAAATGTCGATGGTATAAAATTTTTAAAACACGACGGAGGTTGTGGAGGAATTCGTCAAGACTCTGAAGTTCTCGTTAAATTATTAGCAGGTTATATCACGAACCCTAACGTTGCAGGAGCTACAGTATTCAGTTTGGGATGTCAAAATGCACAAATAAGTATGTTGCAAGATGCCATAAAAGCTATTGCTCCTAACAATGCAAAGCCAGTTCATTACTTAGAACAACAAAAAAGCGCAAGCGAAAGGCAACTTATTGAAGAAGCAGTAAAGCATACATTTATTGGTTTAACCGAAGCTAATAAAATTGAACGAAAATCAGCACCATTGAGTAAGTTGGTTCTTGGGTTAGAATGTGGGGGCTCAGATGGTTTTTCGGGTATATCTGCGAATCCTGCTTTGGGATATACATCCGATTTATTGGTTGCTTTAGGAGGAAGCCCTGTGCTTTCGGAATTTCCAGAGTTAAACGGTGTAGAGCAAGAATTGATCAATAGATGTGAAACGCCCGAAGATTCTAAAAAGTTTTACAATTTAATGCGTGCATATTCTGCAGCAGCAGTAGCTGTAGGATCTGGATTCGAAAATAATCCTTCACCAGGAAATATAAAAGATGGTTTAATTACAGATGCCATGAAATCTGCCGGAGCAGCAAAAAAAGGTGGAACATCGCCGGTTGTTCAAGTTTTAGATTATACCGAGCAAGTCACAAAACCAGGATTAAACTTATTATGTACGCCAGGGAATGATGTAGAATCTACAACAGGTTTAGTGGGTTCTGGCTGTAATGTTGTGGTGTTTACAACCGGTTTAGGCACGCCAACAGGAAATCCTGTAGCGCCTGTTTTAAAAATGTCTAGTAATACCAATTTATATGAACGAATGAATGATATTATTGATATAAACGCAGGAACTGTAATAACTGGTGAGGATTCTATAGCGTCCATGGGCGAAAAAATTTTAGAGCATATTATTAAGGTGGCTAGTGGGGAAGTGGCTTCAAAAGCTGTTCTTCATGGTAATAACGATTTTATTCCGTGGAAACGCGGTGTTTCTTTATAAGAATAAGAATTTTAAAAATGAAAAAACTAAATAGAACTACAACAAACAAAGCCGTAATACATCCTGTAAAAGTCATGCAGTTTGGCGGAGGTAACTTTTTAAGAGCCTTTTGCGATTGGATGTTTGATGTATTAAATAAAACAACAGATTTTAATGGCAGTGTAGCCGTAGTAAAGCCAACTGAAAGAGGCGATTATACAGAACTGAGAGCGCAGGAAGGTTTGTTTCATGTGGCATTAGACGGTGTTAGACAAGGCAAATTAGTTTCCGAAACCGTTTTAGTCGAATCTGTAAGTCAAGTAATTCAGCCATATACACAGTGGCAAGACTATTTAGCTTTGGCAGAACAGCCGGAAATGCGTTTCATGGTTTCTAATACAACAGAAGCAGGTATTAAGTTTTCCGAAACAGATAAGCAAACAGATATGCCGCCGCACGAGTTTCCTGCCAAATTAACCTTGTGGTTGCACCATAGATTTGTTCATTTTAATGGAGCTGAAGATAAAGGCTGTATTTTACTGCCTTGTGAACTCATTGAGAATAATGGAGTGGCCTTGCTAAAAACAGTTTTAGAATATGCAAATCTCTGGAATTTAAATGAAGACTTTACTACTTGGGTTACTACCTGTAATTATTTTTGTAGTACGCTTGTCGATAGAATAGTATCTGGCTTTCCAGAAGCTAGGCAAGATGCTATTACAGAGCAAATAGGTTATAATGATGATTTATTAGTAGCAGGAGAAGATTACCATAGTTGGGTTATTAAAGGGCCTGCCTTAGTGCAAAAAGAACTGCCATTTGCTCAAACAAATTTAAACGTTCAGTTTGTAGACGACTTGTCTGATTACAGAGAAATGAAAGTTAGAATATTAAATGGCGCTCATACGTCTTTAGTTCCTGTAGGATACTTAGCAGGATTAAGAACAGTAATGGAATGCATGGAAGATGCTGTGGTGTCTAATCATGTGTTACAAGTATTGTCTTCAGAAATAAAACCAACATTAACTAATTTTTCTGAAAAAGAAGTTGATGCGTTTATTAATGCCGTTATCGATCGTTTTAAAAACCCAACATTAAAGCATTTTCTTATTGCTATTTCTTTAAATAGTACTTCTAAATTTCAAGCACGTTTATTGCCTGCGTTTAAGGAATATACAGCTGCAAAAGGGCATTTTCCTGAGCGTATTGCTTTTTCTTTAGCATGTATGATTCGTTTTTATAAAGGGACTTTTCAAAATGAATCGATTGCTGTTAATGATAATGCATCGGTATTAGAATTCTTTGATAAGCAATGGAGCCAGGTCGATGCCGGAGACCAAACCTTGGCAGAATTAGTTCAAAATATCTTATCAAACCAAAGTATAGTAGGTGATAATTTATCTAATTACGAGGGACTAGTTGCTTACGTTTCAGAAAAAATCAAAGAGATAGAACATAGTGGCGTTCATGCTGCTCTTAACGCATTAAATTCTTAATATGATTATTGACTCACATCAACATTTTTGGTATTATAACTCTGAAAAGCATAGCTGGATAGACGATAGTATGTCTGTTATTCGACGAGATTTTATGCCTTCAGATTTGCAAAAAGTATATCAGGAAAATAATATTGACGGATGCGTAGCTGTGCAGGCGGATCAAACTTTAATCGAAACTGAATTTCTGCTGGACTTAGCAGTTAAAAATAGTTTTATCAAAGGTATTGTTGGCTGGGTAGATTTACGAAGTGATGATATAGGTGCTGTTTTAGAGGAATATGGTGGTTACAAAGAAATAAAAGGCTTTAGACATGTTGTGCAAGGCGAAGCGGATCCTAATTTTTTGTTGAGGCCACAATTTCTTAAAGGCATTTCTGGTTTAGAAAAACATGGTTTTACTTACGATATTCTAATATTTCCGCATCAACTAGCAGCTGCATTAGAGTTTGTTAAAGCCTTTCCTAATCAAAAATTTGTTATCGATCATATCGCAAAACCTTATATAAAAGATGGCTTTTTTGATGGCTGGGAAGTTTTGATAAAAGAAATTTCTAAATATGAAAATGTATACTGCAAATTGTCTGGGATGATTACGGAAGCAGATTTTAAGACATGGACACCAACACAAATAGAACCTTATATGAATGTTATTCTAAATGCTTTTGGCTGTAAAAGGATATTATTTGGTTCAGACTGGCCTGTTTGTTTGGTTGCTGGAAATTACAAACAAGTAAAACAATTAGTTACAAATTTTATAGCCGATTTGAGTAAAGACGAACAGGCAGATATTATGGGTAATAACGCAATTAAATTTTATAATTTATAATATGGATTTAGGATTAAAAGGAAAAGTAGTTGTCGTAACAGGCGCTGCAGGAATAAAAGGGAGTATAGGAGAAACAATTGTTCAATCTTTAGCAAATGAAGGCGCAATTCCTGTTATCGTTTGTAGAAACGATAGAGGTTTTGGCTATGAAAAAGAATTGCAAGAAAAGGGTATTGATGCATTGTTTGTGAAAACAGATTTATCTGATTATAAACAAATAGAAGCTGCGGCAAAAACCATTGAAGCTAAATATGGCAGAATAGATGCCTTAATTAATAATGTTGGTGTTAATGATGGTGCTGGATTAGATGCTTCTATAGACGATTTTATGTATTCATTAAAATTGAATATGGTAAGCTATTTTGCTATGGCGAAATATTGCCTACCTATGATAAAAAAAGCTAAAGGAAATATATTGAATATAGGTTCTAAAGTGGCGCTTACAGGTCAAGGAGGAACATCTGGTTATGCTGCATCCAAAGGTGGTGTATTTGGTTTAACAAGAGAATGGGCAGTGGATTTAATTAGCTTTGGAATTCGCTCAAACGCTATTGTTATAGCAGAAAGTTGGACGCCAGCTTATGACAACTGGATTAAAACTTTAGAGGATGGTGAGGAAAAATTAAAGAATATTGTAAAGAAAATTCCTTTAGAAAATAGAATGACCACGCCAGAAGAAATTGCAGACCAATGTTTGTTCACTATTTCAGAAAAATCTTCGCACACAACGGGGCAGTTTATAACTGTAGATGGTGGGTATGTACATTTAGATAGGTCTTTATTAACTGAGTAATTAAACAAATACAAACTAAACAACCAAATTAATGAGTAACTTAAAAAAAATACCAGTAGTTAGAAAAGAGCTATTGTTCCCTTTTGTAATTATAACCTCTTTGTTTGCACTCTGGGGAATAGCAAACGATTTAACAAATCCTATGGTTTCTGCATTTAAAAAAGTAATGCCTGAACTATCTAATATGCAAGCCTCTTTGGTGCAATTTGCTTTTTATTTTGGCTATTTCTTTATGGCGCTTCCTGCTGCTTTATTTATTAGAAAATACACTTATAAATCTGGTATTATTTTAGGGTTGTCTTTATATGCTATCGGGGCGTTTTTGTTTTATCCTGCTGCTGCTAACGAAACGTTTACTTATTTTTTAATTTCACTTTGGGTTATTACTTGTGGATTGGCTTTTTTAGAAACAACTTCAAATCCTTTAATTTTGGCATTAGGAGATAAAGAAACAGCAACCCAACGTTTAAATTTAGCACAGGCTTTTAACCCTATTGGGTCTTTAACAGGCATGATAATCGCACAAGTTTTTGTAATTAGTGCTTTGCGTTCTGATGATTATACAATAGAGGCTTATAATGCTTTAACCTCTGATGAGTTAGCTGCTGTTAGAGAAAATGATTTGGGAATTATTAGTGTACCTTATATTGGTTTAGGTATTTTGGTTTTAGTTATTATGTCTATTATCATTTTTACTAAAATGCCAAAAACGGCTGCAGAAGATAAAATGTCTCTTTCAGAATCTTTTAATAAATTATTTTCCAATAGTAATTATAAGTTTGGTGTTGTAGCTCAAGCCTTTTATGTAGGTGCTCAAATTATGTGTTGGACTTATATTTTTCAGTATGTAGATAACATTAATGAAACATTGGGTACGGAACTTACAGCGACTTATTTTAATGTTGCAGCTATGATTTCTTTCTTGGCTGGGCGTTGGATTGGTACTGCATTAATGAGAACTATAAATCCTTCGAAAATGTTGATGATGTTTGGTATTGGTGGTGTGGTTTGCTGTGCAGGAGCTATTTTGTTATCAGGAATGCCAGGATTAATTTCTTTAGTTACCGTATCAGTATTTATGTCTATAATGTTTCCAACAATCTATGGTATTGCATTAAAAGATATGGGTGATGAAGCTAAAATTGGGTCGGCTGGTCTAGTTATGGCTATTGTTGGTGGTGCGCTAATGCCAGTTTTACAAGGAAGTATTTTAGATTGGGGTGGACCCGGTTTTGCAGATGAAAAAATACTAGGTTTTATTCCAGAGGTAAACTTCTCTTTTGTTCTGCCTTTAATTTGTTTAGCCGTAGTTGCTTTTTACGGTTATAGTACTAACAAGAAACAACTAAACTAAGATTTTTATGAGCACACAAAGATATTGTTATTCTTGCGACTTAAAAGATGATTCAAAATTAATAGCAGAATATAAGGCCTATCATGCAGCAGGTAATGCTTGGCCAGAAATAACCAAAAGTATAAAGGGAGCAGGAATTGTAGATATGGAAATTTATCTGACAGGAAATCGTATGTTTATGATTATGGAAGTCGATGAAACATTTGACCCTGTAAAGAAAGCCGAAATGGATGCTAACAATCCAAAAGTACAAGAATGGGAAAACTTGATGTGGAACTACCAACAAGAATTGCCATGGGCAAAAGATGGTGAAAAGTGGATTGCACTAGAACAGGTTTTTAAATTGGCTTAAAAGCAGTTTTTAAGCTCCGTAAATTTTATAAAAAGCTTGACTTTAAGAAAAACTTAGAGTTAAGCTTTTATTTTTTGGACTTACATATTACTACTTTTAAAAAGAAAAACCTCTAAAAAAAAAGTATGCCTATAGTCATTAGTTTCTCACGCTTCTTGTATACTTTAACAGCGCTTTTTTCAATTCCAAAGTGTTTGAATTTTAGTAATAAAGAAAACCTTAGTAGATGTCTTTCTAAAATACCATGTGTCTCTTTTTTTTGTGTTTGAAATATAATTTATAAACGAGATATGTTATGATTTAAAATCATTAAGGATTAAATTTGTGAATGGCTTTATTCTTTGAGAATAAAGAATAATTTAAAAGATGAAATAAGTAGGTGTTAAATGAAATTATTTGAAGACCAGGATTTTATGTTTCCAATAGCTTTTGAGGAAATTCTACAACGCGTTAGAAATATCGACCCTGTTAAATATAGTTCTACAAGAAATTACATAAACGGAGCAGTCACTTATTTATCGCCGTATATATCGAGGGGTATTATTTCTACTCAATATATACTTAATGAAATTCTAGCCCGCGGCTACCAACCTTACAATATTGAGAAATTTGTACAGGAATTAGCTTGGCGAGATTATTGGCAACAAGTATGGATTGCTAAGGGTAATGCCATAAATCGAGATTTAAAACACGAACAAAAGTCAATATCAAATACGCTTATTCCTAATGCTATTGTAAATGCAAACACAGGAATTGAAGCTATAGATTTGGCTATTAATGAGTTTTATGAAACGGGTTACATCCATAATCACCTACGTATGTACGTTGCATCAATAGCTTGTAATATAGGACAAAGTCATTGGAAAGTTCCAGCACAATGGATGTATTACCATCTTTTAGATGCAGATTGGGCTAGTAATGCTTTAAGTTGGCAATGGGTTGCAGGAACTAATGCCAATAAAAAATATGTTGCTAATCAAGACAATATAAATAAATATTGCTTTACACAGCAAAAGGATACTTTTTTAGATGTGCCTTATGAAGCTTTTAGTGGTATGCAAATCCCTGAGATTTTAAAGGATATGTCTCGGTTAGAGTTAAAAACAATTTTACCAAAAAATGAAGTTATTAAGATTGATAAATCTCAACCAACTTGTATCTATAATTTTTACAATTTAGATCCTCTTTGGAAAAAAGATATCTCGGTTAATAGAGTTTTGTTATTAGAACCGTCTCATTTTAAAGACTATCCCGTGTCACAAAAAACAATCGATTTTATTGTTGCTTTTGTAAAAGCAAACATTTCCAATGTTCAGATTTATACAGGTGAATTTAATGATCTTATTAACAATTATAACTGTGGTGAAATCTATTATAAAGAGCACCCATTAAATAACCATTACGATGGTATTGAAGAAGACAGAGATTGGATGTTTACTGTAAAAGGGTATTATCCGTCATTTTTCGCTTTTTGGAAAAAATGCAAGAAAGAGCTTCGTTATTAAACTTTTATGCAATTCGTGTTTTGGTAATAGTTGGAAAGCAATTTAAGGTGTTTAGTGTTCATCTATCGATTTTTTCGAATTACAAAAACACTAATATATTTAATTGAAGAGCAGGTTTTTTAATGCTTTAGCCAATATTGTTAAGTATATTTGTATTCGGTTTTGCAAGAACTTCATTATCCATATCTGCAAATTTGAATAACCTTAAAAAGGTTTTATAAAACTTAGCCTAAAATTAAATAGAATGAATATTTTAAGTATAGCAGTCTTTTTATCTAGTGGAGCTTTTTTTTTCTATGGTATTAATTGTTTAATTTCTCAAAAAATGGCAGATGAGTTTGTTAGGTTTGGTTTAAACAAACCACAAAGGATATTAACAGGTTGCTTGCAATTATTGGGTGCTCTAGGGGTATTTTTAGGTTATTTTTTTCTGCCTGATTTAGTTTTTATCGCTTCGGCTGGATTAACACTTTTAATGCTTATGGGGTTTGCAGTGAGGTTGAAGATAAAGGATAACCTCATACAATCTTTACCCTCATTTGTGTTTGTGCTTATTAATCTATATATCTGCTTAGAGTATTATGATAGCCTTACTTTAATTAAAATTTAAAGGAAAGCGATTACCAAGCACATTATTAAAAATAGTGCTGCTGGAAAAGATTTTATTAAAGGGTCATTTATTTTGAGATGCATTATTATCGATCCTGTTAAAAAAGCGGCTAAACCTAAAGCCGCAGGTTGCTTTAAAGCCGGATACCATATGGCAATTATGAGTAATATAGCGAGTGTTACTTTCACAAAACCTATAACATAGCATAGCGCAGGGGGCAAGCCATATTCTTTAAATTCTTCTAAAATAGTTATAGCATTTCCACCACGCCATTTTGTTGGTTTTTTGTTTTGTACGAGCCACACATTCAAAATACTAATTCCTACGATAATCTGACAAGCAATAATTAAATAATTCATATCTTAAAGTTTTATTTGTTTTGTTAAAAGTTAGATTAACTATAGGTGCTTCGTTATTTTAGAGCTCATCGGCTTTAAAATAGAAAAGAAATAATCTATTAATTTTCCTTCATCATCAACTAGATATTTTTGAAAATTCCATTTTACACTAGAATCTGATGTTCCGTTAAGCTCTTTTGTTGTAAGCCATTTATATAGAGGATGCTGGTCGCTACCTTTTACATCTATCTTTTCTGAAATTAAAAATGTAACGCCATAATTACGTTCACAAAACGTTTGTATTTCGTCTGAATTACCAGGTTCTTGCCCGCCAAATTGGTTACAAGGCAATCCAATAACAACGAGTTTATCTTTAAAGGTATCGCTTAACTGTTGTAACTCTTTGTATTGGCTAGTAAACCCGCATTTTGAAGCTACATTTACAAATAAAATATGTTTCCCTTTAAACGAAGTTAGGTCTATAGGCTTTCCATTAAGGCCATTAATATTTATATCATAAAGAGATATCATTGAGTTATTGACTGGTTTTCTATTGGAAACTGTTTTCGCTGTACTAATTGTTTTCATCTTAATGGCTGTTTAGATAGTTCTGTAATTCCGCTATTTTATTTGGTGTGTTAAATACACCGCCATAAAAAGAAGTTATAGTAGTAGATGTATCATCTTTAATACCACGAGATGAAACACATAAATGTTTGGCATCTATAATAACAGCAACATCTTTGGTGTCCAATATTTTAGTGAGTTCAGTAGCTATTTGGTTCGTTAATCGTTCTTGTACTTGAGGTCTTTTTGCGTAATATTGTACTATTCTATTTAGTTTAGAGAGACCAATAACTTTACCCGAGGAAATATAAGCAACGTGTGCTTTACCGATAATTGGCACAAAGTGATGCTCACAATTAGAGTAAAACGTAATGTTTTTTTCGACTAGCATTTGGTTGTATTGATATTTATTGTCAAACAATGCTACTTTAGGTTTGTTGGCAGGGTTTAAGCCTGAAAAAATTTCATCGATGTACATTTTTGCAACCCGATTTGGGGTACCTTTTAATGAATCGTCGCTGAGGTCTAAGCCCATAACATCCATTATTTGTGAAAATAAATCTGCAATTTTATCTTTCTTTTCATCGTCAGATATTTCAAAAGCATTCAATTTCATTGGTGTTTCAAGACCTGTGTAAATATGGTCATCACCAATTTCTTCTTCAGAAAAACCATCAATTTGGTTTTCTTTAATAAGGGTATTCAACATAGTTTCTTGGTGTTTCATAAAGCTTTATCTTTAAATCTAGTGTCGGGTCAATCTCTGGTTTTAGCAAGTTGTATATTACTATGGCAATATTTTCGGCCGTAGGGTTTAGATCTGTAAATTCCTCAGTATCTAGGTTCAAGTTTTTATGGTCAAATCTGTTAAGTATTTTTTCTTTTATAATATGTGATAAAATTTTGGTATCTATTACATAGCCGATTTCTGCATTGCAAACACCAATAACTTTTACTTCTAATTCGTAATTATGGCCGTGATAATTTGGGTTATTACATTTTCCGAAAATTTCCTTGTTCTTTTCGTCACTCCAATTCTTATTATGTAATCTGTGTGCTGCATTAAAATGTTCACACCTAACAATTGCTGTTTTGTCCATAGAGTTAAACTTTCTTTGTTTTTTGAAATGCTTATATCACAAAAATACTTATTTTTGTTTAATGTTTAGCTATTAAAGTTAAACAAAATAATAAAACTTATAACTTTGCATAGTTAACCAATGCTTTAATTTTTAGATGTCAATGAACAATTCAGAATACAAAATACACATTGTAGGGGCAGGAGTTAGTGGTTTAATAGCTGCTACCGTTTTTGAAAAAAATGGATTTTCTCCTGTTATTATTGAGGCAACTGATACCGTTGGCGGAAGGGTAAAAACAGATATTGTTAATGGCTATCAATTAGATCATGGTTTTCAAGTACTACTCACGGCATATCCTGCAGCTCAAAAATATCTCGATTTCGAAGCTTTGGAATTACAAAAGTTCTTGCCAGGTGCTACTATTTTTAAAAGCGGGGAAGGCATAAATATAGGAGATCCGTTAAGAGACGCCTCATTATTATTATCAACATTATTCTCGGGAATAGGTACTTTTTCTGATAAGATTAAAATACTTAAGCTAAATAATAACTTAAAGAATAAAACTGTATTAGATATTTTTTCTGAGAAAGAACAATCTACACTTTCTTATTTAAAAGACTTCGGCTTTTCTTTACCAATGATAGAAGATTTTTTTATGCCTTTTTTTAGCGGTATATTTTTAGAGAATACATTGGAGACATCGAGTAGAATGTTCGAGTTTGTGTATAAAATGTTTGGTGAAGGCTATGCCACATTACCTAAGGCAGGTATAGGAGCTATACCCGAGCAATTATCTCAAAATTTGAAAAACACATTATTTAAATTTAATACCAAAGTAAAATCAATAAAAGATAGAGAAATAGAACTCTCTAATGGTGATAAATTGGAAAGTCATTTTACGGTAGTAGCAACAGATGCAAGTCATCTTATACCAAATTTAAAAAAACAAGCAACGCAATGGAAATCTTGTGATACATTGTATTTTGAAACTTCTAATCGGGTTATTAAAAAACCGCTTATCGGGCTTATTCCAAAATATGGAACTCTTATTAATAATATATTTTATCATACCAGCTTAGGGACTAGCTCAAAAGTTAATAAGGAGTTACTTTCTGTTACTGTTGTAGATAATCAAAATTTAACTAAAGATGTTCTAATTAAACGTGTGCAAAAGGAATTAAATGAACACTGCAACATCGAATCGTGTAAATTTATTAAGCATTATGAGATACCGATGTCTTTACCGAATATGAATAATTTACAGTATGAAATGGCACCCTCTGAAACACGATTAAATTCGAGTATTTTTCTTGCTGGAGATATGCAACTCAATGGATCGCTCAATGCTGCTATGATATCTGGTGAAAGGGCTGCACTTGGAGTGATAGAGGTTTTGTCTAATAATATTGAGGCTTCAAATATAACCTCTGAATATTGTTAATTAGATATTTCATACTTCTTTAATAACTCCAAAGTTGTATAGTTTAAAGCTTTTTGATGTGTTGATTCTAGAATAACAAAAGGGGCTTTACCAGCACGCTCAGCTTCCAACCATCTTGATATGCATAAACACCATTTTGAACCTGGTATCAAACCAGGAAAATCCCATTGAGGTATAGGTGTAGAAAGGTTGTTACCACGGAGCTTAGTGAAATCTAAAAATTCTTTTGTAACCACTGCGCAAATAACATGTGTTCCAGAGTCTTCTTGAATAGTTCTACAATATCCATCTCTAAAATACCCTGTTGCCGGATTAGTACAACAGGGTTTTAGTGCTGTTCCGAGTACATTTAATTCAATGTTAGACATACAATTATAATCCTGAACTTGGTCTACCTTTTAATCGAACATCAATTCTTTTTTTCTTGACGGTTAAGCGTTTCATCGTATCCATCAATTTTGAATCTTTAGTTTTCTTGTAAATTTCATTAATAGCTAAAATAAGTCGTTTAGCTTCTCTTGAGGCCATTACTCTATCACTTGTTGACATATGGCTCATTTTTTCATTTTCAAATAATGTAGCTTCTTTTAAAATATCCATATTTTTTTGTTTAAAGATATGTAAATATAGTTAAACAAAATTAAATTTGCAATTACTACTTCTTGTTTATCAATTGTTTGATGTTAAAAAAAGAAAAAATTAAAATAGACTGTTAAAAAAGAGGGCGCTGTTGCAGCTAGAATCTAAGATGGCTTTTATTTTATATGTTTTGTCGAAAATGTACATAGACGTGAGTAGAAGCTTAAGTTTTTGGTTTTTTTGTGGTAAAGAGAAGTCTTAGGTTAGGTGTTAAAAGATAATTTTAATTATTTTTTATCTTTTAAAATCATCTTTTATGCGAAAGCAAACTTCAAGCATTTGGTATAAATCGGGATGCTTTTTCTTCATTCTTTCAGGTTGTTCAAAAAAATATTCTGAAGCTACAGCTAAAAATTCGGCTTCATTAGTACCTCCGTAATTTCTAATGTCAGACTTATTGTTATTAATATCCTCCATTTCTTTATGGATAATTTTTAGCCAAGGAATAACATAGGGCTGCTGTATTAATGTTTCTGGTACACCATCTGTTAAGCCATCTAGTTTGTCTATTAAGTGTACAAACTCATGAATACCTGTGTTGTGAATATGAGATTTTTTCTGAAAGCCGTTATGCAATGCTTTTCGTGATAAAATCATTTGATGCTCAAATTGTCCGGTACCAACCATACCAGCAATTTGTCGGTTTTCATCGGTTTGAGCAAAACCTAAATTTTCATTAAAATGGTCTGGGTAAACTAAAACGGTACTTAGATTTTTATAATGCCATTCTGAAAAATTAAAAACAGGAATAACAGCGCTACAAGCAATTAATATTTTATCAATGTCTTCGAGATTGAAACCAACACTTTCTATGTTTACTTCGCTTAAAAACACCATAACACGTTTCTGAAATCGTTTTTGCTCAGCGATTGATAAAACTTTATAAAAATTAACATGCTGCATAATTTGAGTATGCCAATTTGCGGGGAATTTTTCTGCCTTTTTCTTTTTGGTGGTATAAAGAGTATAAAGAGCGAAAGTCACTAATAGTATAAAAGCAATAATAAATGCCATAAAGTAATGTGTTAGTTTGCTGTAAAGGTATTCTATTTTATAAATAACGTAAATTACTGTCTATATTGCAGTGCTTTTTTACTACATCATAAAAATGAACTGAACTTACTTTCTCCTAAAAAATGAAAGTCCTCCAAACAAAAACATAACAATTGCCATTAGTAATAATCCGTAAGCTTCTCGTGCTTCTTCTACATTTTTAATATCTCCTTTTCCAATTTCAAAGCCTTCAAAACTTTCAGGGTAGGCAATTATAAAACCCATTAAAAAAGCACCTCCTAATATTAACAATAGCTTGTATGGCACTTTATTGAAGGCAGAGGCGAAACTTACGGCCGAAGCAATACAGTAAATACATATCCATAAAAACGGGTCGGGATCATTATATTGAACGATTGCTCCAAAAATAAATAAAATACCAAATGTGATTCCGAGTACTTTTAACAAAATATTCATTCTAATTTTAATGTTGTTAATGATTTTTAAAATTTAAAGATAAGCGTAACTATTTTTTATCGCGTGTATATACGTGATGTTTTTATTGAAATTTCTAAATGAATTTTCTTTGTTTTTATGCTAAGCTTTTAAATATCAGTGAGAAATACATAGAAGCACATTACTTATTTTTTTGGAGGTTTGCCATATTTTGATAATATACATTTAGAGTATTGAATGAATTAAACATTATATTTATCCTGAATGTATAAAATTAGCTTATCAATATTTAGGTGTTATTTCGTATAAATGTTATATCTGTTGGGTATTACATCATTGATGCTGTTATTAATGTAGCACCTAGTTTAGTTGTGAATACTAACTGTAATTTATCGTTCATCGAGTATGAAAATGTTTCAATACCGTTTAAAAAATAACCTTTAATATAATGAACTTCTATAGAATTCTCTTAGCTGCTTTTATTCTTTTGGCGATGTCTTGTGGATCTTCATCCAATATTAAATTTATAAATGAAGGTACTTTTGTACGCGCAAAATCTAATCCTATAATTTATCCTGAGATGGAAGGGTTGAAGGGACGTATTGGAGAAAACATAAATGGACCTTCTGTTATTAAAGTTCCTAAATGGATAGAAAATCCACTTGGTAAGTATTACATGTATTTTGCACATCATCATGGAAAGTTTATACGATTGGCTTATGCTAATAATCCGTTGGGACCATGGACTATTTACAAACCCGGTGTGTTACATATAGATAAAACTTCAGCTAGAGGACATATTGCTTCACCAGACATTATTATAGATGAAGAAACCATGAGTATTAGACTGTATTTTCATGGATATAATGAGGATAAATCAGGACAGAAAACCTTTGTAAGCACTTCTAAAAATGGATTGGATTTTATTGCTTCAGAAACGGTATTAGGACCTTCTTATTTTCGTGGTTTTAAATACAAATCGACATATTATGCCTTAGTTAAAGGCTCTTTTTATCGTTCGGAAGATGGTTTAAAATCTTATTCGAAAGGCGCGTCTATATTACCGAAAGCCAGGCATACTGCGGTAACTTTGTATCAAGATAATCTTGTTGTTTTTTATTCGCAAAAAGGTGATGCTCCTGAACGCATTCTTAGTTGTGAGGTAAACCTTGCTGAAGGGACTTGGAAAAACTGGAAGGCTAGTACTGCAAGAGAAATATTAAAACCAGAAATAGACTACGAAGGTGTTAATCTGCCTATTAAAAAATCTGTTAAAGGCTCTTCTAAAAAACCAGTGCATGAATTAAGAGATCCTGCTATTCTAATAGATAATGGAGAGGTTTATCTTTATTATTCGGTTTCGGGTGAGTTTGGCATTGCAGTTGCGAAACTCAAAAAATAAGCAAATATTCTTTCACAATTTTTATTAACCTAATAAAATCTAAAAGTAGTTGTAACAGAAATAGTTGGTGTTGGTTAGAATGTCTCGCCTTTATTTTTGGATGATAAGGAATAAGGTAAAGGTTGGAATTTGAAAATATCTAAAACTTATTTGGGTTAATTAAAAGATTAAACGTAGTAACATATTGATATATTAAACCGTTTATTTGTGGCTAGATATAAATTATGATTTTTATTACCTGCGTATTTTTTGGATTTATTATTGCTGCTTCTGGCAGTATTGTGCCTAGTTTTTTAAACCTTACTGTAGTTAAGTTTAGTTTAAAAAGTGGCCAGAAATCGGCATTTTATCTCATAGGTGGTTTTGCCACCGTATTATTTTTTCAAGCTAATATTGGAGCCTATCTCTCCAGTGTTTTAATGAAGAATTCGGAATATATTACGCTGCTACAGAAGGTAGGTACGGCTATTTTAATCTTATTAGCTATTAATTTTTTTAGATTATATTTTACTTCTAAAAAGCAAATAAAAAAACAAGAAATCGATAAATCTAAAGCTTATGCACACGGTATAGGTATGTCTTTACTTAATACCTTTGCTATTCCGTTTTATTTTACATCTATTTCGTTATTAATAGGGCTAGAATATTTTGAATACTCTCTTCTTAATAGTTTATATTTTTCTATAGGTTCTACGGCGGGCTCATTTACGTTGTATGCGCTTTATGCCACAGTAGCAACAAGAATTGAGCACAAACTTACTTATATAGCAACAAAAATGGATTTTATTTTAGGCTGTTTAACAGGAGTTGTTGGAGTTGGGAACCTGATTTATTTACTGTAATATTTTAAAAATGATATTGCTATTTCAATCTTAAGTTGAAGCGAGTATCATTTTTCATTTTGTAAAGTTTTTATATCATTTATGAGTGCCTCCATATCCAAAGCTACGGTGCCATTATAAACACCACGAATCCTTTTAGTTTGGTCTACTAAAATTAAATGTTCTGTATGTAGAAACTCTGTACTATCTCTGCTGAAACCAATATCTTCTTCGGCGTAATAAGATTGCCTAGCTAATTTATAAATGTCACTTTTTGAACCCGTTAGAAATTGCCAATTCTCGTTTGTAATATCATGGTTTTTCTTGTAAGCCTTTAATTTACTAGGCGTATCTATCCAAGGTGTAACAGAATACGATAGAAAAACAAGATCTTGATTGTTTTGCAAGCTATCACTTACTATTTTTAAATGATCTGTCATTACCGGGCAAATACTGCCACAAGTGGTGAAAATAAAATTAGCAACGTGTATTTTGTTTTGAATTATACTTTGATTCACTAAAATACTATCCTGATTTAAGAATTCAAAATCATCAATAGTATGCGTGATTTCTTTTTGAATGCTAGATTTATCCTTTATAAATACCGGTGTAAAAGTCGGGTCATTATAGTAAGGTAAAGCTGTGTTCTCTTCCGTATTCTGAGGCTTTTTTTTGCTTCCGTTACAACTAATTAATAAAACACTACTTATTAATAAAAATACTATCCGATACATTTACACAATTTTTAGTTCCTAATAATCCATATCTCTTACCACTAATGATAACGTAGTTTGCTCTAATTTTTCCATTATCATACCATAGTTTTTGAGAGCCTTCCTCTTGTCCGTTTAAATAATGAGCCAAATGAAATAAAAAGCCATCGCTATTCCATTCTTTTAATTCGCCTTCATAGGCATCATTTTTAGCGGTATATTCAAACCTTTTATTTCCGTTTTTCCAAAATGCAATTTGCTTCCCGTTTTTTTGTCCAGACGAATAATGACGTAATTCCTTTAACTTATTGTTGGTATACCATTTTTTTGATGTATCTTCTTTTAAGCCATTGTAATAACCTTCTAATAAAAGAGTATCCGCAGTTTCTGGGTGTAGTTCGTAAACAAAACCTGAATAGATGCTACCTTCAGCATAAAGTAAACTTGCTTTTGTTATAGTTTTTGATCTTAAAACAAATGAAACAGGAATGTTTTTAATAATGCCAGTTTCATTTGTTTTGTTTTTACAAGAACAAACACAAAAAATCAAGAAAAATAAATAGGCGTATTTCATTACTGCGTTACAGTTCCAGGTGTTCCGTAATATCCGTTTCCGTTTATGTAAGGATCTGTATTAGTAATATGATAATGGTAAATTCCATCAGGATAATCTTCGGTAGCGTGACTATGGCCATGGTAGGCATCCAATCCGGTAACGTCTATTCCGTTTTCTTCAGGACCATAAACAGGAAAACCGTCTAATAGAAAACCAAGTAGGGCAGACTTTGTGGCTGTTACCGTTGTTAAATATAGTGGCTCAATATGATAGTGAAACGTTCCATTTCCTGTTGGATGCCCCCAGTATTTATCAAAACTTTGAAACTCATCGGTAAGTGGTTGGTTAGGTCCTGCATATTGATTAAAAAGAGGCACACCGTTTAAAGATACTCCTATGGCACCAAGTGGCGTAGCGGCTTGGTTAGTCGCTACTGTTGGGTTTAAAGGTATTTTAAAAGTATAATCGAATGAAGCGATGGTATTTGGGTTTTTTACAAAATCGTAGCCTTCAAAAGTAGTACCACTAAAATCTTCGTATAATTCACTTGAAGTTGGGTAATACACACTTTTATGGTCTGGCATACCATTCGTGTTTATTGTAATATAAGTACCATCACTTGTAATACTTGTTGCGCCGTAAATTTTAAAATACACATCGGGAACTTCTATAGTTTCATTGGTTGTTACCTTATCGTCTTCACTACAACTAACTAGGCCTAAAAATATCATTATTATGGCTGCGATTTTAATATATTTTGCTTTCATATACATTTTATTTTATTCGTTTATGTTGTTTGGGGTATATTAATATTATTTTAAATATATAGTTTTTATTCTATTATTCTTACGCATCGTACAAAATTGTACACGTAACGAACATCTCCTTGTGGACCAAAAAACTGAGGAAAATTATTTTTATTTCCACTTTTAGGGTCGCTTCTTTGGCAGCCTGCACCATGCACATCCATTAGAGTTCCTCTCATTTCTCCTTGTCCTTCGCCAAAAGCAATATAAGCAGCGCTAGCAGATGGGTTTCTACCATCTAAATGTGTTGTGCTAGTCCAGAAATAAGGGTATTGGCCAGATTTTCCTTTTGGATCATTTATTTCTGTTGTGTCGAATATCGGGTTTATAGCCGGAGAATTTGTTGTTTGAGGAGATCTTGAGTAATCTACAATACTTTGTAACGCTTTGGCATTGGGTAAACGCCAATCGTTATAGTTTGCGAGTTCTAGGTTTTCTGCATAGTTTAAAGATGTTTCCCAATCTCGTCCTTTTCCATCATCTGCTTTTTGCCACATTAATCCGGTGGCATAATCGCTTATTGTACCATCTCCATTATCTATAAAATTGTTTTTTCCATATGCTGTGTTTCCTCTAACCATGCGAAAATACATAGTGTTTTTATCTCCGGTTCTGGGTTTGTATTTAGGATATCCTTTAATTCTTCCATCCACAAAATTAACACCAAAAACGGTGGCGTCTTTTCTCATGGTTTTACCTACGTATTCTGTTGCCGACCAAGTTTGCGCATCAATTTCACGTTCACCAATACTTGTGTTTCCTAGTGGTTGATTAAAATATTCAGTATCAATAAACATATCTATGGTAGTAGCTCCTTTTACTTTTCCTGTAAATAAAATAAGTGAGTACAATTCTTTTATTGTTGGAACACGCCAATCTGTATGTTCTCCAAGATTTGAGTTTTTTGCTTTTACAAAGGCTTCTTCAAAAGTGATTTTTGTACCCATATTTTTTTCCCATACCAAGCCTGTAACATGGTCTGTAATCGTGCCGTCATTATTATCGGTGTAAGAAGGCTGATTACCAGTGTATGTAGCATCTTGCCCATAAAAAGGTTGAGCTTTGGTTGGTGCTGTTATTATGGCTGTATTACTATAAAATGCGTTTACACCTGTATCTACAATAGGGTAGGTGGCTTGAGCTTTTACCACAGAAATAACCGAAACAAATAGGCCTAGTGCCGTAAACAGTTTTTTGCTATAATGTATCATCTCTTTGTGTTTAGTATTAACTTACTACAAAGAACTTAAAGTGACGAGTGAAAAAAAAGTAATATCAACGGAAGGAGGTATTTAATCAATGGAATTTTAACTAAAAAAATTATTGCTAATAAATTCCTTAAATTGATCTATGTAAGTGTCGCTAACTACAATAAATCTTTTGTCGCTGTAAATAATTCGGTTGCGTTCTACGGTAACAATATGGTTGAGGTTTACAATGAAGGAACGATGAATACGCATAAAATTTCCCTGTGGTAATACTTCTTCAATATTTTTAAGACGGATTAATGTTTTTACCGGTGCACTATTTATCAAATGAATACAGACGTATTCTTTTTGAGATTCTAGATATTCTATATCGTTAAAATTAATTCGGATGTGTTTTTGCCCAGATTTAATGAACAGGTAATCGCCCGTCTTTTTAATTTCAGTTTTAACTAGCTTATCTTTTTTTATAAAATCTTCAGCTTTGGTAGATGCAGATAAGAAATCATTATATTCAATTGGCTTTAGTAAATAATCTACAGCATTTACTTTATAGCCTTCTATGGCGTAATCGCTATAAGCTGTAGTGAAAATTATTTTAGGCGGATTTTTAAGTGATTTAGCCAATTCCATGCCACTGATATCTGGCATATTAATATCCAAAAACATTAAATCTACAGTATTAGTTTCTAAGTATTCCGTTACTAATGATGCATTCGTGAATTTTGCTGAAAGTTGCAAAAATGGCGTTTGCTCAATGTAAGAAACAATTTGTCTCAATGCCAGAGGTTCATCGTCTACTGCTATACAGGTTGTCATATAGGTATTTTAATAGTTGAATTAAATATATTGTCGTGTTCTGTATGGGTAAATGTATAATTATTTTTGAAAAGTAATTTAAGTCGCTTTTCAGTGTTTTCTATACCTATCCCAGATTGTTCTGTAATTTTTTTCTTTTTATGTAAACTGTTGGATATATTAAATTCAAGCTCGTTTTTATGAATATATAAATTAATATGAACGAATGATTTTTCATCATAGCTTATGCCGTATTTAAAAGCATTTTCGAGAATATTTGTGAAAAGAAATGAAGGAATAGTGATATCGGGTAGTTGTTCTGGTAAGTTGAATTGTATATCGATTTCTTCACTAAACCGCAGTTTCATGAGTTCAATATAGCTATTAATGAAATTTATTTCTTTTGTTAAAGTGGTTGGTGTTGCGTCCGATTCGTATAACAGATGGCGCATTAACACCGAAAGTTTAGCAATAGAACTTTTGGCTTCTTTTGTATCGAAATCAACCAGGGAATGAATATTATTAAGCGTATTCATTAAAAAATGTGGACTAATTTGATTGCGTAAAAAAGCTAATTCGTTTTTAATATTTTCTTTTTCGATCTCTGCTTTTTGCTGCAGTCCCTGTGCCCATTTTACAGAAAGATTCATTCCGGTATCAAAACCAACCAATAAAATGGATAATAATATAAGGTTTATATAAGGTGGAGTTGAAGACATTGGTGCTTCGTAGTTTCCTGTTTTTCTCTCTTTAAATTCTTTATTAGAGTCAGGCAGTTGCAGTAAATTTTGCCCGTGTAATGGTGGTGCTTGTTGCGGGTTTTCCAGTTGTCGTATTGTTATGGAACCAATTACGGTTAGGGCTATTAATAGCGTTACAGAAATTATATATAAGGAAATTCGAGATTTAAATAGAAACTGAGGAATTAAAATAATTCTGTTGATGCAAAATATAATGAGTAGCGGTAAGTAATCGAACCAGACATTAAAAATGATGTTCCAGTTTATTTTATCTACGTTAATCCACTGAAAGAATAGTGGTGCCGTAAATAATAACAACCAAAAGGCTGAAATAAAACTGAACTCAAAAATCTTGGAATTACGTTTGTTTAAGAACTCTAGATTCATAATACTTTTTTAGGTTCTATTAAGATACGGTAAAACTGCAATTTTTATGTTTAGAATTCAAATGTTTTCAATGGAAATGCTGTTTGAGTCAATGGAAATTAGTTGTTGAGGTTGGGACGTTTTATTTAAGAGTAAAGGCGCGTAAATAATCTCTATGGCCGGTGTGCTTTTTGTTTTTTATTTAAATTTTTTCTTCCCACAATTGCCGTAATTTACATCTTTTGATGTAAAAACACCTCAGAATCGAATTATTCGCAAAACAAAAAGGTTCACTCCATTCAAAAAATTTCAAATAAAGTGAACCTTTTGTATAAATAAATTTTTATTTCTTAACTAATCTTCGCATAGCAACCCATTGTTTTAGCATATCACGAGCATCTTGCGCAGGATAACCTAAAACGGTTTGTCCGGCTTTTACATCGTTCATAACGCCAGATCCAGCACCTACGGTTGCTCCCGAATCAATGTTGGTATGGTCTTTAATAGAAGCACTTCCGCCAATAATAACACCATCTCCAAGTGTAACAGAACCTGCAAGACCACTATGTCCAGCCATAATACAAGATCGTCCCATAACACTATTGTGAGCCACCTGTACTAAATTATCAATTTTACAACCGTCGCCAATAATGGTCGAGCTAAATTTAGCGCGATCTACGCAAGAGTTTGCTCCAATTTCAACAAAATGACCAATAATTACATTTCCTATTTGTGGTATTTTAACTAAGCCTCTACCATCGTCACTTGGTCTATATCCAAAACCATCGGCACCAATACTTACATTAGTATGGAAAATACAGTTACTACCAATAATACAACGTTCGCGAATTACGGTACCCGACCAAACAATGGTTTTATCACCTATAATGGTTTCGTCAAAAACACAAACATTAGGGTATAGTATAACTTCGTTACCCAATTCTACATCTTTACCAACGTAGCAATTAGCGCCAATTTTACATCCGTTACCAATTTTTGCAGTTTCGTGTATAACCGCTGTTGGATGAATATCTGTATCAAAAACGGGTGCTGGTTGATTAAAAAGCTCCAATATTTTAGCCATAGCTAAATCGGCATTTTTCACTTTAATAATAGCGCGATTATCTCCTGGTTCAATTTTTAAATTATCATTTACAATAGCAGCACATGCTTTTGAGTCGGCCCAAAACTTTACGTATTTTACACTTCCCACGAAAGTGATATGGTTATTATTTGCGTTTTGTAATTGTTCTGGTCCAGTAATATTTTGAGTAGTTTGGCCAACTAATTCGCCTTTCAATACCTCGTTAATTTCCTCAATTGTATATGATGTCTTCAAATTTTATATAATTAGATTTGTTAGTAATCGTAAATCTAACGGAAAAAAAATAAAATAGTTCTAAAAGAAGAGATGTTTTTTCTGCGATGGACTTTGTATTTCGAATAAAAAGAGATGCTTAGTCTATATGCTTTAAAAGAAGGTAAGTGAAATCTATTATTTCTTTATTCTATTTTCATCGAAGGCAGAGGGTAATAATTTGGGGATAAATTTAATAACCAAAGGTAACAGTATGGCTCCACCTGGTAGTAAGAAAATCGCTAAACTTGGAATAGATTTAAAAATATCTAATAATTGATCGGTTACTTTTTTTTGCTCTTCTTTGGTCAAATCTCTAACGGTAGACTGTGTTAGTAATACCATAAGTTCTTTACTATCCTTGAGTTCTTGGTATAAACGTTTACTATTTCTAGTAATTAATTTAAAGACCATCTTGCTTGAGTTGTCGTAAAAACTGTGTACAATGTTTTTAGAGCTTAGTAGAGCAATATTACCTTTATTGGCTGTGTAAAATGTATTGACATTTTGTATAGATTGTTGAATACGATTAGTGTTCAGTTTTAAATCTTGCCCGAGTTTTACTAAAAACTGGTATTCTTTATCGTCAATAATAGCGTCGCTCCAAGATGCCATACAAGCAATATCTAGAATGTAATAAGCCTCCTTAGTCGTTTTTACCATAGACACAGCTGCATTATAGTCTATAAGTGTTTCATTTTGATAACGTAAAGACGATTCAAACAATTTAATTAAACTTTCATCATATTTGTTTTTAACGGCTTTGGCGTTTAAAACGTCTAAAGAGATAGAGGTAATGGCCGCTTCTAAATTTTTAAAATATTCAATTGAAATAGTTTCGTTTTTTAAATACGCTTGGTAAGCCAAAACATCAATATAAAGTAGAGCGTTAATAACAAAGTAGTTGAAGTTTTTTGTTAAAACATTGGCGTCTATTTGTACGCGTTTATGTATTATTTTTTCGAGTTGATCATTAGAAGTTTTACCGCCTAATAGCCCTTGAAAAAACGAATGTTTAGATTCTTTAATGGTATTGTAAAAACCAACAACACTATCTACAAACTCCACTTTTGAGGTAGATTTTTTGTGGGTGTATAAAAAGGCTAGGCATAAATTGGTTTTACATACCTCTTCTTCCGTAAGGTCTTTATTCTCGAAAGTTTGTTCCACAACTTGCAAATTACTTCCGTAAATAAAGCCAGAATCGCGTAATGCTTCATAAAAAGATTCTGTATCTATATTAAATAGCGCCTCTTTTGTACTAACATCTGTGAGCAATTTATTTATCCAACCTGCAGCCGATGGGTTCATTTAACTATCAATTTTAATATGCAGTAAAGATAAATTTTATCTGCAATAATTAGAAGGTTTTTTGTTTTAACATAATTTTAACAAAACCGCTCTAGTTGTTTCTTCGTAGGTATGGCTGAAATCAATAATTAACAGATTAACAAAAATTTCAAAATCATGAAAAATTTAAAAACAGTATTAGGTATTGGAGTAGTAGCTGCGGCGAGCTTCTTCATTGTTGCAGCAGATCACATTGATGCTCCTGCAGTAAAAGGTGGAACAAGTGATATTACAGACTTTTATGCATTTCAAGCTGAAAACACAAATAACTTGGTGTTTGTAGCAAATGTGCAGGGTTTAATTAGTCCCGATGCAACAGCCGATGCTGCATTTGACGAAAGTGTTTTAGTAGAAGTTAATATTGATACCGATGGTGATAATATTGAAGATTTAGTAATTCAAGCTATTCCGAGAGACGGAAAAATGTACTTTTTTGGACCTGTAGCACCGTCGCAAACAGGACTTAATAGTACCATTGCAACTACAGCAACAAATACAGGTTGGGTAGATATTACTGCTTATGGTGAAGCAGCTATGACAGAAACAAATGCTATGGGAATGACATTTTTTGCAGGACCACGTGACGATCCGTTTTTTATGGATTTTGCACAATACTCTGCGATTATTGCAGGTAATGCAACTAGTTTTAACGATCCAGGAGCCGATACATTTGCTGGCAGTAACGTAATGTCTATAGTTATAGAAGTACCAAAAAGTATGATTGGTGGATCGGGAACTATTAACACTTGGGTAGAATCTAAAAAGAAATAAAAAACTAACTATTAAAATTATAATTATGAAAACTATAAAAAGAATAAGTGTCGTATTTGCATTATCATTTCTAGCATTTAATTGCTCATCGGACGATGATAACAATACAATAGTAGATATGGAACCTGATTTTTCAGGAACTTTTATGCAACAAGATCAAATGGGAAGACCTGCTGTTAATACAGTATTTGTATCAAGTGCGAGTAAAGATGACTTTAATGTAACCATTCCTTCTGAACAAAATGCAGCATTTCAATCCATGTTTCAAACTAATTTAGAAGGGTTGAGTCCTGCTTATGCTAACGCAGGTGATAAAAACGCATTGCAATTAGATGCAGCAACCTTTACTGGTTTGCTTGCAACAGATGTTTTAAATGTGTCTTTAGACGGTACAACAACATTTTACGATGGAACTAATGTTTTAACAGGCCGTGCTTTAGCTGATGATGTTATTACTGTAGAATTATTATTGATTTTTGGTGGTGAAGATTTTACTGAAAACCCACAACTTTCTAATGATAATGTAAGTGCTAATGATAAAGACTTTTTGCCCTCATTTCCTTACCTAGCTTCTCCTTGGTAGAAGCTAATTTAGAGGTTGTTTAATTGTTCTTTTGAGCAACCTCTTATTTTTTTTATCTAAAGAAATTACACCTAAAAATCAAAATTATGAAAATCACAAAAATAATCAATCAATTACTATTTGTAGTTTTGGCCTCTTTTTTTGCCAGCTGCAATAATCAAGATAATCAAGATAATAAAATAACAAATCCAAAAGATTATAATGCCTTTTTAGAAATTAGTAATAATAAAGACTTAGAATTGGCTCAAGCAGATTTAAAATTTTGGAAACAAAAATTACAAAAAACACCCAACCAATTTCCTTATTTGGCAAAAGTTTCAGCATCACAATCTCAAATATTTGGAGTTACAGGAAAAATAGAATCTTTAATTGAAGCAGAAGAAAGTTTATTAAAAGCTAATGAAGCCGTTAATTATACAAATGCTGGGTATTTGCGTGCTTTAGCTAAAAATTATATTTCACAGCATAGATTTAAAGAAGCTTTAAAATTGCTTAAAAAAGCAGAAAATATTGGCGAACATTTAGAGAGTACACAAAAAATGTTGTTTGATGTTAATTTAGAAATTGGTGATTTTGAAACGGCTAAAATGTATTTAGATACCTTTAAAGATTTTTCGGATTTCGATTATTTAATTCGTTTATCAAAATGGTCCGATCATCGTGGTGATTTAGATGGCGCAATAAAATATATGGAGCGTGCAAGAGATAAGGCAGAATATGCCAATATACCATCAACAAAAAAATGGGTTTATACTAATTTGGCCGATTATTATGGGCATGCAGGTAGAATTAATGATTCTTACAACCATTATTTAAAGGCTTTAGAAATTGATTCTCAAGATGCTTATTCTAAAAAAGGAATTGCATGGATTGTATATTCTCATGAAAAAAATCCTGAAGAAGCGCTTCGTATTTTAAATCATGCGATAAAAACGCATGAATCTCCAGACTATTATTTATTACAAGCAGATATTGCTGAGTATTTAGAAGATTCTAATCTAAAAAACCAACAATTGGCTTTGTACAAAAAAGCGGTAAGCAATACACAATATGGAGACATGTATAATAAGTATAATGCGCTTTTATTTGCTGAAGATAACAAGAACAAAACTAAAGCTTTAGAAATAGCATTGACCGAGATTCAAAACCGTCCAACACCACAATCTTACGATTTGCTTGCCTGGTCTTATTTTAACTTAGGTGAGGATAAAAAAGCATTATCTATAATGGAAGATTATGTTGTAGGGAAAACTTCTGAACCTGATGTACTCTACCATTTAGCACGTATTTATAAGGTTAACGGAAAGTTAAATAAAGCACAAGAATTAAAAAAAGAGTTGAATAATAGTATTTTTGAACTTGGTCCTTTAATGGCTAATGAAATAAGTAATATTTAAAATATTTTTTATGAATTATAGAAAATACTTCCTTCTCGTTATAGTATTATTTTTTGTAAATACGGGGTTTGCGCAGCGCATAAAAGGAGTGGTTATTAATGACGATAATCAGCCATTAGAGGCAGCATATATTTATAACATAAATAATGATACCCATGCACATACATCTACAAACGGTGTTTTTGTTTTAGATGATAATAAAATAGGCGATTCTTTAAAAGTAGGCCTATTTGGTTACAAAACTAAAATTATAGTTTTAAGTGAAACGGAACTTACTAACGATATACGTATTGAATTAGAAGATAAAATATTTGAGTTAAAAGAAATGCACTTAACGGAGCAGTTAAATGCGCTCAGTACTATTTCTAGATTAGATTTAAGTATCGACCCTGTAAACTCATCTCAAGAAATTTTGAGAAAAGTGCCTGGTTTAATTATTGGACAGCACGCTGGTGGCGGAAAGGCCGAGCAGCTTTTTTTAAGAGGTTTTGATATCGATCATGGAACCGATGTCGCCATTTCTGTAGATGGTATGCCGGTAAATATGGTATCGCATGCGCACGGTCAAGGATATAGCGATTTACATTTTGTAATAGCTGAAACTGTTAATAAAATAGACTTTGGAAAAGGAAGCTATTATGCCAATAAAGGTGATTTTAATACTGCAGGGTATGTAGATTTTTCGACTAAAGATTATTTAGCTGAGAGTGAAATATCCTTGTCTATAGGGCAATTTAATTCTCTTAGAACTTTAGGTATGTTCGATTTATTAGGCGATTCTAAAAATGAAAATGCTTATGTGGCTATTGAATATTTAGAGAATGATGGGCCTTTTGAGTCTCCGCAAAATTTTAATCGTCTTAATTTATTTGGTAAATACACCCATATTTCGCCGCTAAATAATAAGTTGAGTTTAACGGTTTCTCATTTTACGAGTCGTTGGGATGCTTCTGGACAAATTCCACAACGTGAAGTTGATAATGGAAATATTTCGAGATTTGGCGCTATAGATGATACAGAAGGAGGAAACACGCAGCGTACCAATTTAAATGTGGAATACAGTAAATATATTAATGATAATACTAGATTAAAAACGAATTTATTTTATACGCATTCGGCTTTTGAGTTGTTCTCTAATTTTACATTCTTTTTGGAAGATCCTGTAAATGGCGATCAAATTAAACAAGTTGAAGATCGTGATATATTTGGGCTTAATAGTACATTAATACACGATACGTATTTAGGGGCAACACCTGTAAAGTTAAGTGCCGGGATAGGTTTAAGAAATGATGTGGCAAACGATACCGAGTTGTCTAAAACTTTAAATAGAACAACAACATTAGAGCAAGTAAAGCTTGGTGATATTAACCAAACTAATGCTAATATTTTTGTAAATGCAGAGTTTGAGTTTGGTAAATTAACTTTTGCGCCAGCTTTAAGATTAGAGCATTTTAAATTTTTGTATAACGATAAGTTACAAACGGAGTACACCTCGTTATCAGAAGATAAAACGATTTTACTTCCTAAGTTAAATTTCTTTTATGATGCTAAAGAAAATTTACAACTTTATCTAAAATCGGGTATTGGTTTTCACTCTAATGATACGCGAGTTGTTGTAAGTAATGCAAACGAAAATGTTCTACCTAAAGCTTATAGTTTAGATTTTGGTAATATTTGGAAACCTACACCAAAATTGGTTGTTAATTCAGCTTTGTGGTATTTATTTTTAGAACAAGAGTTTGTTTATGTAGGTGATGCTGGTATTGTTGAACCTAGCGGGGAAACTAGACGTTACGGATTAGATTTAGGACTTAGATATCAATTAAATAATTACTTGTTTTTAGATACCGATGCTACACTAACTAAAGCACGTAGTATCGAAGAAGCTGCTGGTGAAGATTACATACCATTGGCTCCAGATTTTACGTTGGCTGGAGGACTTACGGTAAATAAATATAAAGGGTTTTCTGGAGGTTTACGTTTTAGATATATAGATGATAGACCTGCAAATGAGGATAATAGCATTGTTGCCGAAGGATATTTTGTAAGTGATTTTAACGTTAATTATACTATAAATAAATTAACGTTTGGTATTGCTATAGAGAACCTTTTTGATACGGAATGGAATGAAACACAGTTTGCTACAACGTCACGTTTACAAAATGAAACAGTGGCAGTAGAAGAAATTCACTTCACACCAGGAACACCGTTTTCAGGTAAAGTGTCTGTTAGTTATAAATTTTAAATTGAAAGATATTACGATTGAACCAAGAATTTTGTGATTGATTTTGTTGGTTTTTAGGTGAAAGCACTTGATTGTAGAGATATAGTCAAGTGTTTTTTTTATGGAAAATATTTGGCGGGTTCTAATACTTTAAGAGCCTAAATAAGTTGAGTGATAGCTATAGCAAACTGTTTTAGATTATAATAATGGAGGAGATCTGTGCTTTTTCCTAGCAATAGAACGTAAAAATAAATTACTAAAATTTTTTTAGAATAAATTAATTGGCCAGAACAGCAAACGCATATAGAAACTACATAGTTTGAGTCACGCTTTCGCTAACAGGTTTTTAAGGGTATTGTTTTTATCGAGAATATTAGAAGTGTTCGTGTAATTTTAATAGGATAAACAGGCTTAACTAAAACTATAGCAAGCCGTTTTAGATTAAAAAAATAGAGGATCCCTGTACCTTTTCTTGGTAATAGAAGATACAAATAAACTATTGAAAACGTTTTAAAATGAATTAGCTAGCTGCAACACCTAATGTGTATAGAAATTCCATAGTTGGAGTTTTACTTCCGCCAGCAGGTTCTAAGGTTATACCAAATGCTTCACTTTGGTTGGTATTTGCTATTTCGAAAATTTTGTTAGCATCTGTAGCAAAATCATCAATAGTACCTAAACTTGTAGGTGTAAGTGGGCTAAGTTTTAAAGACCAAACTTGGTATACTTTACCTCTTGGAGGTTCTGGTAAACCTTGAGCATCTAAGAATATGCGTTGTTCTTTTTTATCCCAATATACTTTAGCATAAGCAGTGGCAAAATTACCTTGACCCGCTAAAGGTATTTTGGTAATAGCATCGTCTCTAAGAACAGATACTAAGGTTTGTGCTTCTTCTAAACTGTTTTTAGAATCGGCAATTTGTGTTTCTAATAAAGCTTCTTTTACTTGCGCGACTTCTATATCGGTTTGTAAAGTTTTGTTTTCGCTAATAGTCCATAGTAAGCCTGCTGCCAAAACAATAGATGCAGCCCAACCGGTATAAGTAATCCAATTGTATTTGGTAATAGATATAACTTGAGTATCGCTATTGCCTTTAAAACCTAAAGTTTTTTTGATACTCGTTAATATATAGTTTTTGTTTTTTGGAGCTGTAGCAGCAGTAAGTTTAATTACGGCAGCTTCAATATTTAAAACTTCTTGTAAAATTTCAGGATTTTTTTGCATAAGCGCATAGACCTCTTCATTTTCTTTATCAGAAAGCGAACCAGCGACGTAAAGTTCTAAAATTCCAGATTCTATATATGCGTTAATATCCATTTTTTTAAATAATACTTTGTTGTTTTAAATCATTGGTTTTAATTTAAAACCATGTTTCTCAGCTCTTTTATGCAATTTCTATTTCTTGTTTTGATAGTGCCAATAGGCATATCAAGAGTTTCAGAGGCTTCGGTTTGGGTATAACCTTTAAAGTAGAGAAGTTCTATAACTTCAATACATTTTTTTGCAAGCTTATTTACATAAGCTGCAATACCTATAGCGTCTGTTTTATTATCCAGATTATCACTGGTTTCAAGTATATCTACGAAAAAAGTGGCGTCGAGGTTTTGTTTTGAGTTCTTAAAGTTTTTAGAACGTGTTTTATCTATTGCTGCATTACGTGCAATGTTTAAAATCCATGTAAAAAAACGTCCTTTTTTGCTCGAGTATGTATCCGATTTATGCCAAGCTTTAATAAAAACATCTTGCATAATTTCTTCGGCAATATCGTTGTTTCTAACAATATTGAATATTACGCCATGCATACTTTCGCTGTACATGGCGTATAAACTTTCAAAAGCCTTTTCGTCTTTCTGTTTAAATTTTTCGACTAGAATATCTAAATCCATATATGGTTTTAAAAGTTGAGTGGTGTTAAGGTTGATGTATTAGTTTTCGCGTAAAAAAGTATTAACTTCAATAGCAACATCGTCCCATGTTTTACTAACGCCATCTGGGCCTTTATGTAAATCGAAACATACTTTGTTTAGAGAAGCTAAGGCATCTAAAGCGTCCCATTCTTTTAAATCCATAACACCTGTCATTACCACACGGCGCTCTTCGGTTATTTTAACTTCTAAAGGTAATTCACTTGTAATACCATTCATGACAATCGATGCAGTATAAGCCCCGTTGTCGTGTTTTATAGTACCTTGTAATATACTTGTGTCTAGCATAGCACCAAAAAATGATGTTTTTATTTTAGCATCACGAGTGTTAGTCGCATCATTTGTGAAAAGGCTACTTACTGGAATAGAAAAACTTAAGTTGTTTAAAGCTTCTTCTGGAGTTGCTCCAGTTTTCTCATCAAACCTTAATACTTTAAATTCTCCACCTACAGGTTTCTTTTCTGTAGTTTTATAAGCAGTCCATTTTACTGAAGTTGCTTCTGGCTTTACAACATATTTTACGGCCGTTTCAGTTGCTGTTGTTTCAGTTGCTTTTTCTTTTTTTTCATTTTTGCAAGAGGCTAAACTTACAGCCATTGCTAAGAAAAGGATACTTATTTTTTTCATTTTTTTATGCATTTTTTATTTAGTCGAAAGTTAAGTCATTATTAAGTGACATGCAAGAGTTGGTATGATATATATCATATTTTTAGAAGTGGAATTCTTATAATTTTGAACTATAATTATTAGGTATGAACAAATCATTAATAGATAAGTATAATATTTCTGGACCTCGATACACGAGTTATCCTACGGTTCCGTACTGGAATAACGAGACGTTTTCATTAAATAAATGGAAAGAATCGTTAATGCAATCTTTTAAAGAAAGCAACTCTAAGGAAGGAATTAGTCTTTATATTCATCTTCCTTTTTGTGAAAGTTTATGCACGTTTTGCGGTTGTAATAAGCGTATTACAAAGCAACACAATGTAGAATCACCATATATAAATGCGGTTTTAAAGGAATGGGATTTGTATTTAGAATTGTTTGATGAAAAACCTATAATAAAGGAATTGCATTTAGGCGGTGGCACACCAACTTTTTTTAGTCCGGAGCATTTAAAAATATTAATCAATGGTATTTTAAATAGATCGGTTTTAGCCGATAATTATGAGTTTAGTTTTGAAGGTCACCCAAATAATACAACACGCGAACATTTACAAGCACTTTTTGATGTAGGTTTTAGACGCGTAAGTTACGGTGTGCAGGACTATAATGAAACGGTTCAAAAAGCCATACATCGTATTCAACCATTCGAGAATGTTAAACGCGCTACCGATATGGCTAGAGAAGTTGGATACACCTCTGTAGGGCACGATATTATTTTTGGTTTACCTTTTCAAACTATAGAACACGTAAAATCAACCATATTAAAAACAAAAGCGTTATTACCAGATAGATTAGCCTTTTATAGTTACGCCCACGTGCCATGGATAAAAGGTAATGGTCAACGCGGTTTTAACGATCACGATTTACCCACACCAGAGTTAAAGCGTAAACAATACGAATTAGGTAAGCAGTTATTAGCAGAAGTAGGGTATCACGAAATTGGTATGGATCATTTTGCATTAAAAACCGATAGCCTTTTTAAGTCTATGGAAAATGGTGATTTACACCGTAATTTTATGGGCTACACGGCATCAAAAACGCAAGCCATGATTGGTTTAGGTGTATCGTCGATTAGCGATAGTTGGTATGGTTTTGCACAAAATGTAAAAGGTTTAGAAAGCTATTACAATTTAATCGAAGACAATATTATACCCGTTTATCGCGGACATATTTTAAACGAAGAAGATTTGGTAATCAGGCAACATATTCTTAATTTAATGTGTCGTTTCAAAACGAGTTGGACTAATGATAAACTTCGTTTTCCAGAATTACCAGATGCTTTAATTAGGCTAAAAGAAATGGAAGAAGATGGTTTATTAAAAATTGAAGCAGATAGCATTACGGTTACTGCTAAAGGTCAACCATTTGTAAGGAATATTTGTATGGCTTTCGATTTATTATTACAGCGCAAACAGCCCGATACACAACTGTTTTCAATGACGGTTTAAAAACAAAAGAACAAATTATTTTAAATTATAGTAAGCTGTAATGGCTCTGAGAATTTATATCAACTTAAAACCCAATTAACATGAAAAAGATTATTGTACCCATCGATTTTTCAGAACATTCAGAATATGCTTTAAAAACAGCAGCAAAATTAGCAAAAAAACATGATGCTGAAGTGCTTGCTTTGCATATGCTAGAAATGTCTACAGAAGCACTTTCTGTTTCAGATGAACTTTTAGGACAGAAAGCTGTGTTTTTTATGAAATTAGCAGAACAAAAGTTTAACGATTTCTTAAATAAAAAATATTTAGAAGGTGTAAATGTTACGCCTATTATTAAGCATTTAAAGGTGTTTAGCGAGGTTAACGATGTTGCTAAAGAACATAATGCCGATATTATAATTATGGGCTCTCATGGAGCTAGTGGACTGCAAGAAATGTTTGTAGGCTCTAACACAGAGCGTGTGGTTCGTAACTCAGATATTCCTGTTTTAGTTGTAAAAAATAATGTAGTCGACATCAATTTTGACGTTATAGCTCTGGCTTGCGATTTCTCTGAAGAATCTATAGAATCATACCATAATACCGTAGCAATGTTTCAGGATATTGTATCTAAAATTTATTTGGTACATGTTAATTTACCAAACGAAAAGTTTAATAGTACATCGCAATTAGAAAAAATGGCTGTTAACTTTTTTACAAAAGCTGATAAGCATTTAAGACGTTTAGAAGATGTGGTTTACGTAAGTGATTATACGGTAGACGATGGTATTGTAAATTTTTCTAATAAAAGCGGAGTAGATTTAATAGTAATGCCAACCCACGGCAGAAAAGGTTTATCTCGATTTTTTATGGGAAGTGTAGGAGAAGATGTTGTTAACCATTCACCTTTACCAGTATTAACTTTAAAGATTTAATAGTAGTTTTTTTATTGTAGTGGGGAATAATTTCGTCATTCTGGTTAAACTCAGGGTGGCGAAATTATATTTTACAGCAATACCTAATAAAAAGAATAAGGGGACTTTCTAAAGTGAACAATCCATACTAGACGAAACAGCATCGTAAACTGGAGCAGGCGAGAGGTAAGGAATCCCTAAACCTAAGCCACGAATAATAAAAAGAGCTCCAATAATTATTACAAACACCGGAATGGCTTTCTGAATTTTTTGTCTAGCCGTACCTTTCAAAAATTGAGAAAAGTAAATAGCCGTTGTCATTAAAGGAATAGTGCCTAAGCCAAAACAGGCCATATACAAACTGCCATTTAAGGCGTTTCCGCCAGCAATAGCAGCAAAAACAGCCATGTATACTAGGCCACAAGGTAAAAAACCGTTTAAAAAACCTATAGTTAAAAAGGTGTCCAAGGTTTTTCTCTTCATAGCAGAACCTAAAGAAGATTTTACTTTAGAAATAATACGGTAAATAGGTTTAGAGAAATTGTATTTATTAAATGTTTTCTGCGGTATTAAAACCACTAAAATCATTAAAATACCTATAAAAATAGAAAGTTGTTGTTGAAAACCAAATAAGTATAAACTCTTGCCAATTAACCCGAAAACAAGACCAATAATACTATAGGCCAGCAATCTGCCAAAATGATAAATACCAATTTGTAATACTTTTTTTAAAGCATTATTTCGATCTACCGGAAGCATAAAAGCAATCGGGCCACACATGCCCACACAATGAAAACTACCTAATAGGCCGAGTATAAATGCAGAGAAAAGCATGTTAATAACTTATAGATTCTTTAAATAAATAAGAATTTCCCTTATATTGCCAGTCAATTTTAATGTTCCAACGACCATCTACCAAACGTTTGTCAGGTATGAGCAAAGTAGAATTAGACAGTGAAACAATCGAGGTTTCAAAGTCAAGTTGTTTGTTAGATGGTCTATATAGGAACACTTTTCCTGTTATAGTTTTATAATCAAGTCCTTCTGGGAAATCAATTTTTAGGCCAGCATCTGTACGTGTGTAGCTAATGTTTGCCGATAATTCGTTAGATTTATTAAGTTTATTAATATCGTTTTGATATTGCAATTCTGCACCGTAATAATCCTCCGTTACCAATTCACTTTCATAGCGTTCGTCCACGAACATGGTAATAACAAAGTACATTATAAACGATATAAAACCCACAAATGCTAAAACAACTCCGGTTCCCCAATTAAATTTCATTTCAATACTTTTTTTTTATTTCCGCGAAAGCAAAAATGTATCATTAATAATCTCTTTTTTTAGGGGCATTCCCCTAACGGGTCGGGCTTTTCGTTACAAGTCCTCGCACCTCCTACGTCGGGCTTTGGGCTATTCACTTCAATCCCTAATGCATCATCCGCCAGAACCTTTTCTTCTACCAAGATCAAATACTTTCAACAAGCTGTTTTGTTCTTTTCATGAAGCGTAATTAGGAGTAACTTCAACTGAAAATTTATTTAAAGCTCCGTGGTCCTAAAAAGTTAGCCGTAGTCGTTTCAATTAATTTATCACCAGAGTAAATGCCAATTTTTATTTTATTTCTATCACCACTTAAGGCTGCATTGTTTATTTCAACAAATAAAGTTCCTTTAGATATTTCTTGTCTAGGTACTATAAAGTGATCATTGGTTGCAACTAATTTTAATTCACCTTTGTGCGACATTAATTTAAAGCTAACTGCTTCAATATCTTTAGATGTTTTATTAACCAATTTATAAGTAAACACATTACTAATAATGTTGTTGTCTTTATGTTCATAAAGTTGGCCAGGTAATCTTAAAATAGTAGCTTCCACATCGTTTCTTAGAAAAAGCATACCAGTTAGTAATCCGATCAAAATAGCTAAAACAGCCGTATAGCCCTTCATTCGAGCTGTGAATTTAAACGGTGTTTTCTTTTCTATGTTCTCCTCACTAGCATAACGAATTAACCCTTTTGGAAGGTTAATACTTTCCATAATATTATCGCACTCATCAATACAGGCTGTACAGTTTACACATTCTAATTGCGTACCGTTTCTAATATCAATACCTGTAGGGCAAACGTTTACGCATTGCATACAGTCAATACAATCTCCATGGCCTAAAGCTTCACGATCTTCATTTTTTCTGAATTTTTTTCTGCCATTTTCTGCCTCGCCTCGTTTGTGGTCGTAGGCAACAACAATAGATTTTGTGTCTAAAAGCGCGCCTTGCAATCTCCCATAAGGACATGCTATAATACAAACTTGCTCTCTAAACCAAGCAAAGACAAAGTAGAATACTGCGGTAAAAATAGTTAAAGACACTAATGTGTTTAAGTGTTCTGCAGGGCCGTCGGTGATGTAGGATATTAGTGTATCGCTACCAATTAAATATGCTAAAAATACATTCGCTATAATAAACGATATTAAAATAAAAATTACCGTTTTTAATACTTTTTTTCTAATCTTTTCAGCATTCCAGGGCATTTTTGCTAAACGCATTTGTTTACCTCTATCGCCTTCAATCCAATACTCAATTCGTCTGAAAACCATTTCCATGAAAATGGTTTGCGGACATATCCATCCGCAGAAAATACGCCCAAATGCAACTGTAAATAGCGCTACGAATACAACGCCAATAATCATCGATATTACAAATAGATGAAAATCTTGAGGCCAAAATGGAAATCCAAAAATATTAAATCGCCTCTCAAGAATATTAAACATTAAAAACTGGTTTCCATTAATTTTAATAAATGGAGCGAGTAATAAAAATGCTAGTAATGCGTAGCTTACGTATTTACGATATTTGTAAAACTTACCACTCGGTTTTTTAGGAAAAACCCAAGCACGTTTACCATCTTCGGTAACTGTACCAATAGAGTCTCTAAATGTTTCGTTTTCTGGCGTTTCCACTGTTTTTTGAATTTAACCTGTTAAGGCTATTTGTTTTTTAGATTAATCAGGTTTTTAAACCCCGATTAATCTAAAATTATTGAGTTCAGTATATCTTGTTAATTGGCTTGTGCTGTTTCTTCAATTTCTGCTTCCCAAATATCACCTTGTGGGTCTTTAGGGTTTGCTGGTGTTGTACCTTGTAAGCTTAATACATAACTAGATACTTGTGCCATTTGCGCAGGTTTAAGTTGTGCTTTCCAAGCAATCATTCCTTTTCCAGAACGTCCACCTTCAGATATGGTTTTAAACACGTTTTTAATATCACCACCTAAAATCCAGTATTTATCTGTTAAGTTCGGGCCTATTCCACCACCACCATCTGCCATATGGCAGGCGACACAGTTGGTTTCAAAAATAGTTTGCCCTGCTTTTAGATCTGATGCATCTGTTAATAACGTTACGGTATTAATATCTACTAAATCTTTAGCTGTTTTTTTGTACTCTTCAATTGCAATTCTGGCTTCTGCCAATTCGTTTTCTAATTCATCGAATTGGTTGTCTCCATTAAATACTTGATATCTAAACATGTAAACAACAGCGAATACAATAGATATATAAAAAGCATATACCCACCATGGTGGTAAATTATTATCTAATTCTTTTATACCATCGTAATTATGATCTAGAATTATTTCGCCTTCTTGTTCAATTGGTTTTTGCCCTAACAATTTAGTGTAGGTTTCTTTGATCCAAGTGAATTTATAGCCAAATTCTTTTTCAGCTAAGAAACGTGCTTTAGCTTCTTCATCTAATTTATGAAGCATAACATTTTCCAATGCGCCAATAACACCTTCAATAGCAATTAAAATTAATAGTACTAAAATTAAAAATAATTGAACGGCAGTAAATTCAATAAAAGCAGGCTTTTCGCCAGAATCTACAAAGTATTCTGTTGCTGCGAAAATTATAAAAAAGGCTACGGGAATTCGTATCCAAGATGGAATTAGTTTTCTCATAATATATCTTCGTTTTGAGTTTCTAAAGGCAGGTTGCTAACTTGTTTTAAGTAGTCTTTTTTTGCTGTAATAACCCACCAAAAAAGGAGTACAAAAAAAGTAAAGAATATCACTAACGAAATTATCGGATAAATTTCGATACCGTCAATACTCTCCATGTGGTATTTTACAAATTTCAACATGATTTTATATTGTTTTGATGGTTATTATTTTTGTTCTGGTTTAACATGAATATCGGTGCCTAATCGCTGTAAATAAGCAATAAGAGCAACAATTTCTCTGTTTTTCATTTCAATAAAAGGTTGTCCGTTTTCAGCGGCATATTTTTTATCCGCTTCATAGGTTTTAGCAAAATCTGGGTCTTGATATAGATTTTGTTCAATTTGTGAACCTTGAGCCAACATGCTTTCTTGTGCGTTAACAATTTCTTCTTCCGTATATGGTACGCCAAGGGTAACCATAGCTTCCATTTTTGTTTCGGTTAAAGATTTGTCTAGCTCACTGCTTTCACCTGTAATTAACCAAGGGTATCTTGGCATTATAGAGCCTGATGAGGTACTTTGCGGATCGTACATGTGATTAAAGTGCCAGTTATCTGAATACTTAGCTCCAATTCTATGTAAATCTGGACCAGTACGTTTGGATCCCCAAAGGAACGGGTGGTCGTAAACAAATTCTCCCGCTTTCGAGTATTCGCCATAACGTTCAACCTCGTGTCTAAACGGACGAATCATTTGTGTATGACAACTAACACAACCTTCACGGATATAAATATCTCTACCTTCTAATTCTAAAGGTGTGTATGGTTTAACACTAGAAATAGTTGGGATATTAGATTTTACCATTATGGTTGGAACAATTTGAACAATACCACCAATTAAAATAGCAATAGTTGCTAAAATAGTTAATTGAATAGGCTTACGCTCTAACCAAGTGTGCCATCCTTCATTTGCAGTACGTTTTTTAGATACACGTTCTAAAGCAGGAGCTTCTGCCGATTCATCTTCAACTTTGCTACCTTGTCTAACAGTCATGATTACATTATAAACCAAGATGAACATACCAGTAATGTACAGTGTACCACCAATAGCACGCATAAGGTACATAGGCATAATTTCGGTTACTGTTTCCAAGAAGTTACCATATACTAAGGTACCATCTGGATTGAATTGTTGCCACATAGAATATTGTGTAAATCCAGCAACATATAGTGGTAATGCGTACATAATGATACCCAATGTACCTATCCAAAAGTGTAGATTCATTAAGCCTAAAGAGTGCATTTTTGTTTTGAATAAACGAGGTACTAAATAATAGATCATACCAAAGGCTAAGAAACCATTCCAAGCTAGTGCACCAACGTGTACGTGAGCAATAATCCAATCGGTAAAATGCGCTACGGCATTTACACTTTTTAGGGAGAGCATAGGGCCTTCAAACGTTGCCATACCATAACCGGTAATTGCAACAACCATGAATTTTAAAACAGGATCGGTACGTACTTTATCCCAAGCACCACGAAGTGTTAGTAAACCATTGATCATACCACCCCAAGAAGGCATTAATAGCATTATTGAGAATGTGGTACCTAAAGCTTGCGCCCATTCTGGTAAGGCTGTATATAATAAATGGTGAGGTCCTGCCCATATATATATAAATATAAGAGACCAGAAGTGTACAATAGATAATCTATAAGAGTATACAGGTCTGTTTGCTGCTTTAGGAACAAAGTAATACATAAGTCCTAAGTAGGGCGTAGTTAAAAAGAATGCTACGGCATTGTGACCGTACCACCATTGTACAAGGGCATCTTGAACACCTGCATAAACAGAGTAACTTTTAAAAGCACTAACTGGTAATTCTAAATTGTTAAAAATATGAAGAACCGCAACCGTAACAAAAGTCGCTAAGTAAAACCAAATAGCAACATATAAATGACGTTGTCTACGTTTTAATATGGTCCAGATCATGTTTATACCAAAAACAACCCAAACAATGGTAATTGCAATATCTATTGGCCACTCTAACTCGGCATACTCTTTAGTAGATGTATAGCCTAAAGGAAGCGTAATAGCTGCTGCAACTATAATAAGTTGCCATCCCCAAAAGTTAATGTTACTTAATAAGTCGCTCGCCATTCTTGCTTTAAGTAAACGCTGTAGTGAGTAATAAATACCAGCAAACATAGCGTTACCAACAAAGGCAAAAATTACAGCATTGGTGTGTAGTGGTCTTAAACGACCAAAACTTAACCAAGGAATTCCATCGGTTAAATTTGGGAATAAAAACAAAAAAGCAAGTAGCAAACCTACCGACATACCTACAACCCCAAAAACAATGGTGGCGTAAATGAATTTTGTAACGATCTTATTATCGTACTTAAACTGTTGCATTTCCATAAATTAAAATGTTAATCGTTTTTAGTTAAAATTGTTTTTTTAGTTTTTTCTTTAACCACTTCGTCCTCAAAAAGCATACGAACCGAGGGTGTATAGCTATCATCAAATTGTCCGCTTCGGACAGCAACGATAAACGCTACAAAAAAACCAATAGCAACAATTATGCTAATAGTTAGTAAAATATATATAACACTCATACCTTAATTGAAGTTACGGATCAAAAGTACTTTTATACCATTTTCTAAAACATGACATTTGTCATGTTTTTTTTATTTTGAGCCAATTTTTATTTATTAAAAATAAGCAATTTATATTATTGTTTTATTGTGATGAAAAAAAATTTACTTTTTCAGTTTTCGTCCTAAAATATTGGTGCTGATTGTGGTGAATACAACAATGCTAATAGAACTTAAAGGCATTAATATAGCTGCTATAACAGGTGCTAATTGCCCAGTTACAGCAAAGTAAAGCCCTATACTATTGTAAAAAAATGAAAGTAGAAAACTCCATTTTATAATTTTTATAGCCGATTTTGATGCTTTTATAAAATCATGCAATTGATTAAATTTAGAAGCATCGAGAATAGCATCGCATGCGGGAGAAAAAATGTTTACGTTTTCTGAAAGTGCTATACCAACATTACTTTGTGCTAGAGCTCCTGCATCATTCAATCCATCTCCAATCATAAGTACTTTTGCTCCCGATTGTTGGTGATGCCTAATGTATTCTAATTTATCCTCAGGTTTCTGATTAAAAAATAATTTTGTTTTAGCGGGTAGTAATTTCGTTAAGTTTTCTGTTTCACCAGCATTATCTCCGGAAAGAATTACTAAATCGTAATGCTTTTTTAATTTATTAAACAGTTTAGAGAGTCCTTTTCTGTATTTATTATAAAATGTAAATCGACCCTTATATTGGCTATTTGTACTGACATAAACAGCTGTGTTTAACGTAGCAGTTTCTGCTGAATAGCCAACAAACGGGGCAGAGCCTATTTTAATAGTGTTTTTATTATGTTTAGCCTCCATACCTTTACCAATGTACTCTGCGTAGTTATCTAAGGTAACGATATCATGTTTGTTTAAAATATCGTAAAGTGATCTACTTAATGGGTGGTTAGAGTTTCTTAAAGTGCTTTTTAATAAAGATTCTTCATCGGTTGAAAGCTGCGAGCCTTCGTATTTAATAGCGGTTTCTTTATTTGCGGTAATGGTTCCTGTTTTGTCGAAAATTATGGTGTTAATAGCTGCTAGCTGCTCTATTACTGAAGCATTTTTGGCGTAAAATTTTAGTTTCCCAAAAATGCGAAGTAAATTCCCAAATGTGAAAGGAGCTGCTAATGCAATAGCACAAGGGCAAGCAATAATTAATACAGCCGTAAAAACATTTAATGCTTTTGATGGATCTACAACTAGCCAATATGTTGTGGCCAAAACGGCGATACTTAAAACGGCTATGGTAAACTTTTTACTTATGGCATTTGTAAGTGTTGTAAAGCTATCTTCTTTATTTTTATTAAATACATCGTTACTCCATAGTTGCGTTAAATAACTTTGCTCTACGGTTTTTAATACATCAACCTCAATACTACCATTTAGTTGTTTTCCTCCAGCAAAAAGTTTATCGCCCGATTGTTTAGAAACCGCTTCTGCTTCACCTGTTACAAAGCTATAATCTATTCTTGCTTTTCCGTTAATTAAAATACAATCTACAGGAATTAACTCTTCGTTCCTTATTAATAATCTATCGCCTTTTTCAATATCGTAAACCTGTACAGATTCTTCTGTGCCGTTAGTGTGTAGTTTTGTAATTCCGATAGGGAAATACGATTTGTAATCGCGCTCAAAAGAAAGAAAATTATATGTTTTTTGTTGAAAAAACTTTCCGAGTAATAGAAAGAATATTAATCCGGTTAAACTGTCGAAAAAACCTGTGCCTATATTTAAAACTATTTCGGCTGTACTTCTAACAAATAAAACAATAACACCTAAAGATATGGGTACATCAATATTTAAAATTTTAGAACGTAGGCCTTTATATGCCGATATTAAATAGTCTTGCGCCGAATAAAAAACAACAGGAAGTGAAAAGAAAAACATAAGCCATCTAAAAACAGGAGCATATTGTTCTATCCAAAAACCTGTAACCTGAAAATACTCCGGAAAAGATAAAAACATTACGTTTCCGAAGGCAAAACCGGCAATACCTAACTTGTAAATAAGCGATCGGTTTACGTTTCTTTTTCCAACACTATAATCATCTAAACTAATAAAAGGTTCGTAGCCAATACTACTTAAAAGATTAACCAATTGTTTTATAGAAATTACTTCACAATTATAGGTCACTCTTACTGTTTTCTTTCCGAAGTTTACAACAGATGAGCTTATGGATGGATTTAATTTGTTTAGGTTTTCTAGAATCCATATACAAGAACTACAGTGTATATGTGGTATGTATAAGGTTGCGATTTGTGTTTTTTCATCGTTAAAATCGAGTATGCTTTCAACAATTTTAGCATTATCTAAAAAGTTGTATTTGCCTTCAATATCGCTTGGTTTTGCTCCAGCAGATGCTTGTAAATCGTAGTAACACGTTAAGTCGTTAGTAGAGAAAATCTCGTACACGGTTTTACAACCGTTACAACAAAACGATTTATCATCAAATATGATATTAGCCGCAGACGCGTCTAAACCACAGTGAAAACATGGGGTTTTACTCATTTCAATTTGCTCATTTATACCTGTTGCAAAATTCAGAAATCAACCGTATTTTAAATATGATATTAATCATGTTTTTGCTATTTTTACAAAGTACAAAATTTTACCACAAGGAAATTGTGATAGCATGAAATTAAGATAATTAGCTTAATTCCGTCTTTATTGTTTTTTCTGTTTTCGTGTTTCATGTAAAGTTTCAAAATCAATTTAAGTAATGTTTCAAAATAATGGACGGGTTTTTAATGTGCTTTTTGAGGCTGTTTCAGAAGGTGTTATAGTTGTAGATAAAAATCAAAAAATTGTGGGTTCAAACAAGTCTTCCGAGAATATGTTTGGATACACTAAAAAAGAACTTCTAAATAGTGATCTTAGTATTTTAATTCCGAAAACATATCATGCGAACCATGGCGCCCATTTTGAAGGGTTTATGAAGAATAAGGAAAGTCGTAAAATGGGACGTGGTAGAGATTTATACGGATCACGCAAAGATGGCACCATATTTCCTGTTGAAGCTGGTTTAAATCCTTTAGAAATTGAAGGGGAAACTTTTGTTATGACTCTAGTTATCGATATTTCGATAAGAAAAAAGCAGGAACTCGAATTATTGGAATTAAATACGGAGTTAGAAAAAAAGGTAGAGCAGCGTACTGATGCCTTGAGTAATATTGTAAAAGAATTAAAAAGCGTAAACCTTGAGCGTGATGAGGAAATAAAAAAACGAATTGATGCTCAAAATAAAATTAGTAACGCCCTTAAAAAAGAAAAAGAGCTTAACGAATTAAAAACTAAATTTTTATCGTTAGTTTCTCATGAGTTTAAAACACCGTTGAGTGGTATTTTAACCTCGTCTATGTTGTTAAGTAAATATAAGTTAACAGAGCAGCAGGAGCGAAGAGATAAGCACATAAAAACAATATCAGATAAGGTACATTACCTAAATAATATTTTGAACGATTTTCTTTCTATTGAGAAGTTAGAAACCGGTAAAATGAACTATAAATTAACAACTTTTAAATTAAGTAAAGTTGTTAATGAGGTGGTGTATAATGCCAATATGCTTTTAAAAGATGGGCAAAAAATTAATTACCCAGAGAATATTGACGATTATTCAATGCACCAAGATGAGAAAATTTTGGAGCTAGCATTATCTAACTTAGTTAATAATGCTATTAAATACTCTTCGGAAAACACCATTGTAGATATTAACATTAGCCAAGATGAAACATATACCACGTTCAAAATAAAAGACAACGGTATGGGGATTCCTCTTAAAGATCAAAAAAGTATATTTAATCGCTATTTTAGAGCAGAGAATGTATTATTGGTTCAAGGAACTGGTATTGGATTAAATATTGTAAAAAGTCATTTAGAAAACTTAGGCGGTACTATAAGTTTTTTGAGTGAAGAGAATAAAGGGAGTATATTTACAATTGTATTAAAAAATAAAGCGGAATAAATGAATAAAGTATTACTGATAGAAGATGATGTTGTTCTAAGAGAAAATACAGCAGAATTATTAGAACTATCTAATTATGATATGATAACGGCTCCAAATGGTAGATTAGGAGTGGAAATGGCTATTAAAAATTTGCCAAATATTATAGTGTGTGATATTATGATGCCGGAACTCGATGGCTATGGTGTTTTAGAGGCTTTGTCTAAAAACGAAAGCACTAAGCATATCCCTTTTATATTTTTATCTGCAAAAACCGAACGTAGAGATGTAAGAAGAGGTATGGATTTAGGTGCCGATGATTATATTACAAAACCTTTTGAAGAAGACGAGCTTATTAGTGCCATAGAGAGTAGATTGGCCAAAGCTTCTATTTTAAAAGATTTGCACCAAGATAAGAAAGAAGATGATTCTGATGAATCGGAAATAAGAACGCTTAATGATTTAAAGAATTTTTTTGATGATAATGGTGAGGTAACAAAATATGCTAAAGGTGATATTATATATGAAGAAGGCCAGCACTCCAATTATATTTATTTAATATCTCAAGGGTTAGTAAAGTCTCATAAATTTGATGAAAAAGGAAAAGATTTAACCACGGCGCTTTATAAAGAAGACGATTTGTTTGGTTATACATCGTTTATTGAAAACACAACCTATCAAGAATCTACAACAGCAATAAAAGAAACCGTTTTAATAGGTGTTGCCAAAAGTGCTCTAAAAGAAATACTAAATAATAACCACCAGGTTACTTTAGAATTAATACAATTACTCACAGAAAACCTTACCGACGTAAAAGACCACCTATTACAAATGGCATACAGCTCGGTTAAAAAAAGAACAGCAAACACTATTTTAAAGTTTGCCGAAAAATTAAATAGAAATCCACAAGACACCATTAGAATTTCGCGAAACGATTTGGCTAGTGTTGCGGGGATAGCTACCGAAAGTTTAATTAGAACACTGTCTAGTTTTAAAGATAGCGGTATTATTGATATTGAAGGTAGAAATATTAAAATTTTAGATTTAGATAAACTACAACAAGTACGTTAAAATATCCTAATATGGCACATTCATGATATTGGTCATATTTCATTAAGCATCCTGCCTTTATTTTTGTTTTCTAGAAGAAGATAGGCATGAAGAATATTTTAATACCCACAGATTTTTCTGAAAACGCATGGAATGCCATAGAGTATGCCTTACGTTTTTTCGGCAAGTCGTCGTGTAATTTTTACATATTACATGTAGACAATTTAGAGGTTTCCAGGTTCCAAGAAAAGGTGCTTGCGGGAGATGGCACCATGGTTTCTAGTGTGGTGAAAAGTCCGTCAAAAAAATTATTACAGCAAACTATAAAGCGCATTATTAAAAGTCCTTATTTAAATTCTAAGCACCGTTTTTATCCGGTTATGGATAATAATTATATTGTTAACTCTATTAGAAAACAGGTTACAGAAAAAAAGATTGATTTTATAGTAATGGGCACACGCGGCGAGTCTGGGTTGAATAACTTAGCCGTTGGTAGTAATACAGGTAATGTAATCACAAAAGTAAAATGTACAACACTAGTTGTACCTGAAAATGCAAAGTACGTGAGCCCTAAAGAAATTGCCTTTCCAACAGATTTTTCATTTTTCTATCATGTAGAAACATTACAGCCCATGGCTGATATTATTGAGGCGAACCAAGCAGCAGTTAGGGCACTTCATATCAATAAAAACAGTTCGGCGTTAAATGAAGATCAACAAAAAAACAAAGAGTTTCTAGACGATTATTTTACAAACCAAGAGCATAGCTTTCACTCTTTAACAGATAACCATATAGAAGATGCTGTACAGAATTTTGTTGAGAAGAAACATATTAATTTAATTGCCATGATGGCTAAAAATTTAAATTATTTTCAAAAAATTCTATTTCACCCTACAACGCCTAAAAAGCGTTATTATACCGATGTTCCTTTTTTAGTTTTACATTAAAATGGGGTTTTCAATCAATATTTTTTCAAAGTAAAAACATTAAAATAGGTATGGGGAAGTGTGAACAATGTATAATAAAGCAGTTTAATTCAATGAAGTCTTTAACCAAAGATGAGTTAATCCGTATTTCGGGATGCAAAACGTCTAGAATAATTAAAAAAGGCGAAGTGATTTTCGAAGAAGGAGAAAATATTAACGGCGTATATTGTATTAGAGATGGTATTTGTAAGTTATCTAAACTAAGTGAAAACGGAAAAGACCAAATAGTGAAAATGGTTGTAAAAGGCCAGTTGCTTGGGCAACGCTCTTTAATAACAGAGGAGGTTTCAAATTTACAAGCCGTAGCACTAAACGATATGGAAGTTTGTTTTATTCCTCGAAATGAAATTATGGCAGATCTCCAAAACAATCTTAAATTCTCGTTTGATGTGCTTAAGGTTATGGCCAGAGATTTGCGAGAATCTGATGATATTATAGTCAACATGGCGCAAAAAACGGTTAGAAAAAGATTGGCCGATGTTTTAATCTACCTACACAGCAGTTTTGGCGAAAACACCGATGGCACGTTAAGCATTTTGTTGTCGCGTGAAGATTATGCGAATATTGTGGGCACGGCAACAGAGTCTGCTATTCGTATTATTTCTCAACTAAAAAAAGAAAACCTTATTTCTACAAAAGGGAAATACATTAAAATTGAAGATTTGGCAGGCTTAAAACGCGTAGAATAAGGTAGTATAACCGTATTCATGCTTCCCATAGATAATTCCGATTATCACATATTACTTTTTTGATTTAAAATTGAGTATTTTTATAGTGTTATGACTAAAAATACATCAAGAAAAGGTTTCATTTTTAAAACTTACGAAGCACCTTATCAATCTCCATTCGATAAGTTATTCGATATTTTTAAAGAATTAATTACCCATACTTCAGGCGATTTCGACGAAGCTATAAGCTGGTTGCGCGAACTCGATAAGGAATATACATTAACAACTGCAGAATATACTATAGACGATTTTATTGAAGACCTTAAAAAGAAGGGTTATATAAAAGAAGAAATAGATCTCGATGGTAATGGCGGTATGGCTATTACAGCAAAAACCGAACGCGCTATTAGGCAACAAGCTTTAGATCAAATTTTTGGTAATATAAAGCGCAGTGGGCAAGGTAACCATAAAAGTAAAGGTCAGGGTATAGGTGATGAGCATACTGGCGATTTTAGAAACTATCAGTTTGGAGATGCTCTAGATAAAGTATCGATGACAGAGAGTTTAAGGAACGCGCAAATAAATCATGGTATTTCAAATTTTACCTTATCGGAAGATGATTTGGTTGTTGAAGAAACTATGCATAAGGCCCAAATGAGTACAGTGCTCATGATTGATATTAGTCACAGTATGATTTTGTATGGTGAAGATAGAATTACACCTGCTAAAAAAGTAGCTATGGCTTTAGCCGAATTAATTACTACGCGTTACCCAAAAGACACACTCGATATTTTGGTTTTTGGTAACGATGCTTGGCAAATAGAAATTAAAGATTTACCCTATTTAAAAGTAGGACCATATCACACAAATACCGTTGCTGGTTTGCAGTTAGCTATGGACTTACTCCGAAGAAAACGAAACACCAATAAACAAATTTTTATGATTACCGACGGGAAGCCAAGTTGTTTGCGTTTACCCGATGGTCAATATTATAAAAACAGTAATGGCTTAGATACCCATATTGTAAATAAATGCTACGCCATGGCACAGCAAGCAAGGCGATTGCATATTCCTATCACAACCTTTATGATTGCTCAGGATAACTATTTAATGCAGTTTGTTCAAGAATTTACAAAGGCTAACCAAGGGAAAGCGTTTTATACCGGTTTAAAAGGATTAGGTGAAATGATTTTTGAAGATTACGAAACCAATAGAAAAAAGCGTATTAAAGGATAAAAAAGTTAAAAGAATAAAGAGGTAAAAAATAGAGAATTATTGACAGCTATGTAGGCTCTTTTTTCTCAATTCTATAGTCTCTTTTGTAAATATAAGATATGAAAATAGAAAATATAAATACATTAGGCGAACTTAAAAAAGCGGGCTACCAAAGCAAATCTATAAAAGATGAATTACGTGATAATTTAATCTTAAAAATAAAAAATAAAGAAACCACTTTCGAAGGAGTACATGGTTATGAAAACACTGTGATTCCTGAGTTAGAGCGTGCTATTTTATCTCGACACAATATTAATTTATTAGGATTACGCGGACAAGCAAAAACACGATTAGCGCGTTTAATGCTTAATTTGTTAGATGAATATATCCCGTTTGTTTCAGGTTCGGAAATTAATGACGATCCATTACAACCTATCTCAAGATTTGCTGTGGAATTAATCAAAGAACAAGGCGATAATACACCCATCTCTTGGTTACATAGAAGTGAAAGGTTTGCAGAAAAATTAGCAACACCAGATGTTACAGTTGCTGATATTATAGGAGATGTGGATCCAATAAAAGCGGCAAATTTAAAATTAAGTTATGCCGATGATCGTGTAATTCATTATGGTATGATACCTCGTGCAAATCGTTGTATTTTTGTAATTAATGAACTTCCCGATTTGCAAGCGAGAATACAGGTAGCCTTGTTTAATATTTTACAAGAAGGTGATATTCAAATTAGAGGTTTTAAGTTGAGGTTACCTTTAGATATTCAGTTTTTATTTACTGCAAACCCAGAAGATTATACTAACAGAGGTAGTATTGTAACACCTTTAAAGGATAGAATTGGGTCGCAAATATTAACACATTACCCAGAAGATATAGAAACGGCTAGGCGTATTACTGAGCAAGAATCTAATTTAGTTGAAGGTCAAAAGAGTACAGTAGAGGTGCCCGATTTTGCAAAAGATTTATTGGAACAAATTGTTTTTGAAGCTCGCGATAGTGAGTATATAGATGCCAAAAGTGGTGTGAGTGCAAGGTTAAGCATTACAGCATTCGAGAACTTATTAAGTACAGCCGAAAGACGTGCTTTAGTTTGTGGTGATGATACTACTATGGTGCGTTTAAGCGATTTTTCTGGTATTATTCCGGCTATTACTGGTAAAGTCGAATTAGTTTATGAAGGAGAGCAAGAAGGAGCTGCTGTGGTGGCTTACAGTTTAATTGGTGAAGCTGTAAAAAGCATGTTTGAAGAGTTTTTCCCGAAAATAGGGAAGCTTCAAAAACAAGATGAAGAAAGTCCTTATGATGATATTGTTTCATGGTTTTTTAATCAAAAAGAAGGTTTTGAGTTGTTAGATAATTTAAACAATAAAGATTATAAGAACTTGCTAGAAGCTATTTCTCCGCTAGATGATTTACTTGGGGAATACCAACCCCATTTAAAGAAAGAAGACTCTTATTTTATGAAAGAGTTTGTGCTTTGGGCATTGGTAGAGTTTAAATTATTAAGTAAACAGCGTTTTTCTGAAGGCACTCAATTTAAAGATCCTTACGGAAGTTTTATAAGTGGTATTTAAAAAGAAAATTAATAAGTTTTTAAATAAAAAAAGCGATAAGAAAATCATTTTCTTATCGCTTTTTTTGGTTTTCCAATTATCATATACTTAAAATTTACAGTAGTGTTTTTAAGATTTCGTAGTCATTTACCTTCTCTTTCCTATATATAGAAAACACTTTTGTATTAATTCGTTTTCTTTGGATTTTCGCCTAAAAAGCTCTATTTTCTACTCAAAATAGAGTGAAAATTGAAAATAATCGATAAATTTTAAAGATTTTATGGAAAAACCTAGTAGTGAAATTCAACATGATATCAATCTATTGTCTTTTGATATAGATAACACGCTTATAGATTTTAATACTCATAAAAGTAACTTTCGAAAAGTATGGAAAGCGCACAAGCCAAAGCAAGATGTTTTATTAGCATACAATACAGGGCGTTTAGTTGATGATGTTATTCATTTAATAGAAAAGGGAATATTGCCCGAGCCAGATTACATAATTTCTGGTGTAGGTACTCATATCTATGATTACAATAAAAAATGTGTAGTAAAAGAGTTTAACGACGTTTTAGATGATGGTTGGGATCTAAAGCTAGTTGAAGATATTATACAAAATATTGATGGCCCTATAAACGAGCAACCAAGTAAATATCAACACGCATATAAACGTAGTTATTATTTTCACAACGCCACAGATGGTGTTATTACAGAAATAGAAAACACCTTTGTTAAAGCCAATATGGATATTAATGTGGTGTATTCTCAAGAACAATTTTTAGATATTTTGCCAAAATGGGCAAACAAGGGGAATGCTTTACAGTGGCTTTTAAAGAAGCTAAACTTAAAAACAGCTAATGCCTTAGTGGCTGGAGATAGTGGTAATGATTCCGCTATGTTCGATATGGAAGGTATTAAGGGGATTGTTGTAGCTAATGCACACGAAGAACTTTATAAATACACTAAATACCGTCAAATTTATCATGCAGAAAAAGATTGTGGCGATGGAGTGATAGAGGGCTTAGTTTATTATGGTGTTTTACCAGAAGAGGCGATTGTAGAAAGCCATACAGACCACACAGAAGATTATATTATTCAGCAAGAATTAAATAGTATTGCCTCTGAGGACGATAAGGAAAAATTAGACCTTATTTTAGAAGGTTATGAGAAGGCTGTTGTAGCTCTAAAGAAGAATATTACACCTCTTGGTTTTTCGGCTTGTTCTATTGAAGATAATATCACCCACGGCACCGATGAAAACTACCACAGTGTTTGGGCTAGAGATGGAGCTATTACCGTAATTGGCTCTTTGGCTTTGGTTGATGATGAAGACATACATAAATGTCAACGGCAGACTTTGGTGACATTAATCGAGAATAGCTCTAGAAACGGACAGATCCCTTCTAATGTGCGTTTAAAAGATAATCAACCCGATTATTCCGGAGTAGGCGGTATTTGCTCTATAGATAGCGGAATATGGGTTGTAATTGCATTTTACGAATATGTAAACGTCACAAAAGATATTAAGTTTTTACGTAAATATATTGGTGATATTAAAGAAACCATGCGTTGGCTTGGTGCTCATGATAGTAATAATGATGCTTTATTAGAAATACCTGAAGCAGGAGATTGGACCGATTTATTTGGTGGAAGTTACAATATTTTATATGATGAAATTCTTTGGTATCGCTCTAATGTATGCTATGGCAGAATGTTAGAAATGCTCGGTGATTATGATGAAGCTGGAGAATACATACGATGGTCTCAAGTGATTAAAAAGGAAATTTTACAGAATTTCTGGCCATCTACACAGCAAAAATTATTTCAAACGGTATCATTCGCAGAGCGCCAGTTTACACTAGGAGATACGCCTTATTTAATTCAGCAAACTACACCATTCGACTTTAGTTGGCGTTGCGATGTTTTCGGAAACGTGCTCGCCTTTTTGTTTGGTACAGTCGATGCTGAAAAAGCACATCAAACCTTTAAATTTATGTTAGGTGTTGGCGTTAACGATCCTTTTCCGGTATCTAATGTGTATCCGGTTGTAACACCAGGAGATCCCGATTGGAAACCCTATTACACCGTTAATTTATTGAATTTACCAAACCATTATCACAACGGAGGTATTTGGCCATTTGTAGGTGGTTTTTGGGTGAAATTTATTGGAAAGCTTGGTTTTAGAGATATGGCTATTTCCGAATTACATAAACTCGCTTTAATAAATAAGGAAGGTTTAAATGATGAATGGGAGTTTAATGAGTGGGCACATGGTATAACAGGTAAAGCGATGGGGAAAGCTTATCAGGCTTGGTCTGCGGCGCAATACATTTCAGCTTGTCACGATTTAAAAATAATTAAGAAATAATTTAATAAACTATAAAACTATGAAATCAATATTAATGATCTCTTTACATGGATATGTAGGAGCTAATCCTGAACTTGGTAAACCCGATACAGGAGGCCAAGTAGTTTATGTTTTAGAACTTGCCGAACGTTTTAGTCGTTTAGGTAAGCGAGTAGATTTGGTAACACGTCAATTCGAAGATCAACCAGAGTATGATAATGTTCACGAAAATTATAGTGTTTGGCGAATTCCTTTTGGAGGTAAAAAATTCATTAGGAAAGAAGATATGCACGACCATCTTAAAGCGTTTGTAACAAATACTTTAGCGGCAATAAAGAAAGAGAATAAAAAATATGATGTGGTTTATTCCCATTACTGGGATGCCGGTTGGGCAGGCCAAAAAATAGCAGAAGAATTAGGTATATCTCACGTGCATACACCACATTCTTTAGGTTGGTGGAAACAGCACAGCATGGGAAGCGATATGGACGAGAAGGAAATGGAAAAAACTTATCGTTTTAAAGAGCGTATCAGAAAAGAATATTTTGTTTACCAAATGTGTAACCATATTGTGGCAACCACATTACCGCAAGTGGATTTGTTAACCCAGCAATACGATGTGCTTTCTAAGAACTGTACCATGATTCCTCCTGGTATTGATGAAAATCGTTTTTATCCAGTGCCTTCCAAAGAGAATGATAAAATTAGAGCCAAATACGATATACAACCTACCGATATTTTGGCTTTAGGTAGAATGGCGCATAATAAAGGTTACGATTTACTAATTAGAGCGCTCCCCACTGTTTTTGAACTTTGTCCAGAAGCCCGATTAGTTGCGGCTATTGGTGGCGACCAATCTGAGCAAGATGATAAAGGTGTTGCGGGGTTAAAAAAGCTAGCCAAGGAACTAGGCGTTTTAGATAAAATAACTTGGAAAAATTATATTGCTGATGAAGATTTAGCTAATGTATATCGAGCAGCCAATATTTTTGTGATGCCTTCTCGATATGAGCCTTTTGGTATGGTGGCTATTGAAGCTATGGCTTGCGGAACACCAAGTGTGGTAACTGTGCATGGTGGTTTATACGATTTAATTGATTTTGGAAATCAAGCATTATTTGCAGACCCACATAGACCTACCGAATTTGGTGCTATGATGGCTATGCCTTTATTGTATCCTAAAATGCGAAATGAGCTATCTGTGGAAGGTGCTCGTTTTGCTAGACGTAATTTTGGATGGACGGGTATTGCAAAGCGCATGTTGCAAGTATTTACAAGCTCAATTAGTCAAAACACCATGGAGTCCAATCTATTTTATTAATAGAGATCCTTAATTTACCAAGTATCTCTACTTTTGATATTATTAGCGCATAATCGAATAATTTCGGTTATGCGTTTTTGTTTTGTAGCTTCACGTTTAGCGCTGTGTAGCCAAAATAAATAATGCTTTTTATATGAAGGTGCAAAGTTTTGGTAGTTTTTAAAAGCCTCAAGGTTTTCGTCAAAAGCCTGTTTTAGAGCTTTTGGTATAATACCTTTTTCAACAGAATCGAGTGCGCTCCAGCTACCGTTCTGCTTACTAATGTTTATAATGTCTAATCCAGATTGATGTATTAAACCTTCTTGAGTAAGGGTTTTAATGTATTTTTTGTTTAAGGCGCTCCAAACGCTCTTATGGTTTCTTGGAGAGTAATATTGGCGGCGTTTTCCGTCTCCCAAACTTTTTACTGTAGAATCTATCCAGCCGTAGCAAATAGCAACTTTTACGGCTTCTTCCCACCGCATGGAAACTTCTTCGTTTTCAATTTTGTAAAATATTAAATAGACACCTTTAAAATCTTTGTGGTTTTTATGTAACCATTCACGCCATTCTATATCTGTTTTAAAATAAAGTTCAGGAATTTCCAAAAGCATTATAATTTAGATGTTTCAACATAGAAATCTTTAACGACTTCAAAGGTTGAAATTTTAGAATTAAATTCTAATGTTTTCAACTCATCAGTTGGCTCCAACCATAATATTTCTTCATTTATTTTAACTTCAACGGGCATATCAAAACCTGAAACATTATTTGTCCATTGGTATTTTAATACTTTTTTATCTATGGAATATTCTAAGGTAGGGATTTTTACAGATCTTAAGTATTGATCAAAAAAAGCAGTTAAATCAATTCCGGCTTCTTTAGATAGATAATCTTCAATTTGTTCAGTTGTTACGGTTTGGTGATAGAAAGTAACATTCATTTTTCGCAATATCTGTCTCCATTTTTCGTCATCTTCAATAAGTTGGCGTAATGTATGCAACATATTGGCTCCTTTATAGTACATATCTCCAGAGCCCTCGTGGTTTACGTTGTAGTTACCAATAATTGGGCGGTCGTTTTTAATACTTCTGCGTGTACCAATTACATATTCTGAGGAAGCTTGTTTTCCGTAGTAATAATCTAAAAATAAGCTTTCGGAATAAGCAGTAAAACTTTCATGAATCCACATGTCTGCAATGTCTTTATTCGTAATATTGTTAGCAAACCATTCGTGTCCCGATTCGTGAATAATAATAAAATCAAATTTTAAACCCCAACCAGTTCCAGATAAATCACTTCCTAAATAGCCGTTTTTATATTTGTTACCATAAGTTACCGAGCTTTGGTGTTCCATACCTAAATAAGGTGCTTCCACCAGTTTATATCCATCAACATAAAATGGATATTGTCCAAACCAATGCTCAAAGGCTTTCATCATTTTGGGCGCATCTTTAAATTGTTCTTTAGCTTTTTGTAGGTTGTATTTTAAAACATAATAATCCATGTCTAAATTTCCACCTTGACCATCGTAAACTTCAGAAAAATGAGCATAATCACCAATGTTTATGTTTACTCCATAATTATTAATGGGGTTTTTTACAAACCAACTATAAGTTTGAGTATCTCCAATACGTTCTACAAGTCTGAGCCTTCCGTTAGATACATTTATTAAATCTTTAGGAACATTTACACTAATAAGCATACTGTCTACCTCGTCGTACATATGGTCTTTGCATGGCCACCAAACGCTAGCTCCCAAACCTTGGCAAGATGATGCAATAAAATCATTACCATTATCATCTTTTTTCCACGAAATTCCACCATCCCAAGGCGCATTAACGGCTTCTCTGGGATTACCTTCATAATATACATCTAAACTTTTCAAGGTGTTTAAAGTTTGATTTTCTTTAAGTTTTATAAAATGCGCATTTCCATCGTTTATAACTTCAAGTTCTACATGATCTTGAATAACTTTAGTGATTTTTAAAGGCGATTGCAAATCAATTTGCATTACCGAATCTGCTTTTAGTACTTTGTATTGAATCGTGTTTTTTCCGGAAATAAACTTATGCTCTGGATCTACTTTTATATCTAAATGATAATAGGTTAAATCCCACCATGCGCGCTCTGGAGTAATACTTCCGCGTAGTGTATCTTGTTTTGTGAAATTATATTTCTCTTGCAATAATTCTTGCGAAAATGATGATATGGAAAATAGAAATATCAAGATGTAAACGGACCATTTAATTTTCTGAATAAACATGTTTTTTGGTATTTGTTTATTAATATGTTTTGCGCTTATACAATAGTATTATTTTTTAACACTGAAAGCAAATATATTCTAGAACTACGTAGAATAGATTAAATCTAGATTTTTTTTCTAAAATATTTTAAATCAGACTATAAAAAAAACGCTTCAAAAATCAATTCGAAGCGCTGTGTTTTTAATGTTAGAAAAATAGGTTTAGTTTACACACAAATCTAACTGCGTCATGTAATCTGAAGCTAATTTCTTAAGATTCGAAATATAATAGGTATTAATAGCATCTACACTGTCTTGAGATAAGTCTTTATCAGCATTAGCCATTATTTTCAAAGTATTGTTGCTACTGCACAGTTTTAAATTGTCGTTGTATAGTTTAGCCGTTGTGCTAATAGCGAGTTTATATTCGCTTATAAGCTGTTTCTTTTCCAAGTTTAAAGCTTCTATTTTTTGCGCTGCTAACTTCTTCTTAATTTCGGCTTCCTTTAGTTTTAACGCGGCTTGTTGTTGCTTTAGCTGTTCTTGTTCTTTTTGCAAATTGGCTAAGGCATTGTTTTCGGTTGGCGTTTCTACAACTTCAATATTATTAGCATTGTTGTAGGCGCATTTATCAATTTCAATAACGCTCTGTTTGCTTAAATCTCTGGCACGTTTTACATAAAATCGCCCATCTTCATTAGTCGTTACAGATTCTACCTGAACTAATAAATCTGAAACCTGGTTAGCTAAATCAAGCGCTTTTTCACAATTACAATCGGCTAAATTTTGCTTAGATAGTTTTATAGATTCTACCGAGCGGTTAGAGTAGTATTGTAAATGGCTAATGTTGTTAGAGTCGTAAGCATCTTTAACATGCGAGTAGGAATTTATTAAGTAAGCACTTGCATCTTCGCAATTGCCTTGACTGTGCATGGTGTATGTTAAAAATAAAATAGGTAGGAGTAAAAGAGTTTTCATAATAAGTAGGTATTTAAAGGGGGATTTGGATGGGCTAATGTATTAAAAACAATTTGGTCGAGTGTGCAGTTTGTCGAAAACACAGATAATTGTTGGTTTTGTCCTTAAAATTCGAGGTATACACTATTTCTAAATTCGCTTAGTAAGTCGTTTAATAAATTGTTTATTATATTTATAGAAATTAATTTCCGCAACATTATAATATGAAAGATATTAAAATCGATAAATACAAGGTAAAATCTCCAATTACCCTCAAAAACTCAGAAACTAAATTTGTAATAGACGATGCTAAAAGCGAGCTTAAGAGTATTCGTAAAAAACTAGGTGAGTGGCAAAACATTATGTATGCACACGATAAACACGCCGTTTTAGTATGTTTACAAGGTATAGATACATCTGGGAAAGACAGTTTAGTTCGCGAAGTTTTTAAAGAATTTAACGTGCGCGGTATAGAATGTCATAGTTTTAAAGTGCCAACCGATTTGGAGCGTGGTCACGACTATTTATGGCGTCACTATTTAGTGCTTCCACAACGTGGTAAATTTGGAGTTTTTAATCGCACACATTACGAAAATGTATTGGTAACCAGAGTACATCCAGAATATATTTTAGGTGAAAATATTCCTGGAATCGAAAGCGTAGACGATGTAAATGAAGCCTTTTGGGATAAACGTTTCGAGCAAATAAATAACTTCGAAAAGCATTTGGCAGACAATGGTACTATAATATTCAAGTTCTTTTTAAACCTATCTAAAGAAGAGCAAAAAAGTCGATTACTTCGCCGTTTGGATAAACCAGAAAAAAATTGGAAATTCTCACCAGACGACCTAAAAGAACGTAAACTTTGGGATCAATATCAAGATTGCTATCAAGATGCCATAAACAGAACCTCCAAGCCACATGCACCATGGTATACTATTCCTGCCGATGATAAACCGACAGCGCGTCTTCTTGTTGCAAAAATTTTACACGATACGCTAATTAAATATACCGATATTACAGAACCCGAATTAAACGATAAAATTAAAGCGAATTTAGAGAGTTATAAAGCACAGCTCGATAACGAGTAATTGATTTTGGGCGTTTTAACACGCTTTCACTACTCGCTCCCTTCCGTTGGTCGGGGAGCTTAAACAGGCCGTTCAATCGTTAACGCGATTTAGGCTGGTTAATTAACATAAAGTTATAATTTTCAACCAAGCTCTATTTTACTGAAATACTATCTTTAGCAAAAAATAACGAATCCATTTAATACCTAATCCATATTACTAATGATAAAATTAAAAAGAGTTTTAGCAATAGCTATAACTTTAAGTTCTATGGCACTAGTTGCCCAAACCGACGAAGATGTTCTTAAAACCATTTACAAACAATCTTTAACAAACGGACAAAGTTACGAGTGGTTAAATCACCTTTCAAATCAAATAGGTAGTCGTTTATCTGGGTCATTAGGAGCAGAAAGAGCGGTAGCATACACCAAAGAAGAGCTCGATAAGTTAGGTTTAGATAAAGTTTGGTTGCAACCCGTAATGGTGCCACGTTGGGTTCGTGGAGCAAAAGAGTATGCTTTTATAGAAACCGAGCGCGGTAAAACTAACACCGTAAATATTTGCGCACTAGGTGGCTCTGTAGCAACGCCAGGACTTGGTTTAAAAGCTAATGTTGTTGAGGTAAAAGATTTTAAAGAATTAGAAGCTTTAGGTAAAGCTAAAGTTGAAGGTAAAATAGTGTTTTATAATCGTCCTATGCAAGCCGATTTAATTAGCACCTTCGAGGCGTATGGAGGTTGTGTAAACCAGCGCTATAAAGGAGCTGTAGAAGCTGCTAAATATGGAGCAATAGCAGTAATTGTTCGTTCTATGAATTTACGTCAAGACGATTTACCGCATACCGGTAGCATGACTTACGGAGATTTGCCAGTAGATCAACGTATTCCATCGGCAGCAATAAGCACTAACGATGCTAATTTATTAAGCACCATGTTACAGCTTAAAAGTGATATAAAATTCTATTTTAAACAAAGTTGTAAGCAGTTAAAAGACGTACAGTCTTATAATGTAATTGGGCAAATTACGGGAAGTGAATTTCCAAATGAATATATGGTCGTTGGTGGGCATTTAGATTCATGGGATTTAGGAGATGGATCTCACGATGATGGGGCAGGAGTTGTTCAATCTATGGATGTTTTACGATTGTTAAAAGAATCTGGAATTACACCAAAACGTAGCATAAGAGTGGTGCTTTTTATGAATGAAGAGAATGGCCTACGTGGCGGAAAAAAATATGCAGAAGTTGCTAAACAAAAAAATGAAAATCATGTATTTGCTTTAGAGAGCGACTCTGGAGGGTTTACACCTAGAGGTTTTAGTTTCGATTGTTCCGATGCTAGTTTTAGCCAAGTTTTAAGTTGGGAATCATTATTTAAGCCGTATTTAATTCATTATTTTGAAAAAGGTGGTAGTGGTGCAGATGTTGGTCCGTTAAAAACAGAAACCAATGTATTGGCAGGATTAAGGCCAGATTCTCAGCGCTATTTCGATCATCACCATGCAAGTAATGATACTTTCGATGCTATTAATAAACGTGAGTTAGAATTAGGAGCGGCAACAATGACGTCTTTGGTTTACTTATTTGATAAGTATGGGATTAACCCGATAAATACCTCAGGAAATATTAAAAAATAAATGGGTCTATCTTTAGCAGAATTAATAGCCAACTTATTACTCTGTTTTGAGGATGTTAAATTTTGGTTTAAAAATAGAAAAAGGCGCAAATTTGAAAAAGAGCATGGACTTCCTAAAAAGTTCATGCTTTATCCTTCTCAAAAAATAGGATTAATCGTTTTTCCTTTTTCCTTAATACTATTAATCTCAGGGGTACTACTATTTAAAGATTCTAATCAAGATTTTACACGTAGTAAAATAGTAGAATTAGCAAAAATACTAGAAAAAGAAAAACAAGATATAGGTCGATATCCGGAAAAAATTGGTGATGTTGTTAGGAATAATCCGTTGAGACAAAATGTAATATTCGATTCGTGGAAACAAAAGTTTCATTATAAACCTCTTAATAACGGAACAGAATTTAAACTACAATCTTTAGGGAGTGATGGTGAATTAGATACAAGCGATGATATTAAACACAATAAATAAACTATGAAATTTAAACTTCTTGTTTTACTAATAACAATAAACGGAGTTGCTATGGCACAAAATAGAGAATTACCATATTACGAACTAGAAGAGCCAACTCAAAATTATACAGCAGGAAATGTCGCTGCCAGAATGATAGATGCTTTGGGGTTTCGCTATTATTGGGCGAGCGAAGGTTTACGCGATGTAGATTTGGAGTATAAGGCAAGTGATTCTGGTAGATCTAGTGGAGAAACAATTCACCATATATTAGGTTTGTCTCAATTTATTATAAATTCAATTTCAAAAGAAAGTAAAAAATCAGTTGAGAAAAAGGTGTCATTCGAAGATCAAAGAAGCGAAACATTATTTAATTTAAAAAAAGCTTCCGATATTCTAAGAGAAAGTGATAACCTCTCTGAATTTGATACAACACAACTTCCGTTTTGGAATATGATAAACGGACCGATTTCCGATGCTATTTGGCATTGTGGGCAATTAGTAACACTTCGCCGGGCTTCGGGCAATCCATTTAATTCGAAAGTAGGTTTACTTAGTGGTAAAGTTCGCGATTAATCGACTGTTTTTAGTGAAATTATTCAAATATTCAGTTTAAAATTGATAATAAAAGAGATTTTTTTAAAAGAAAAATAATAATTTATAATTTCTATGAAACGCTATTTTTCATCGATTTAGGGGAGAGCGTTTTTTGTAAGTTTGTGGGACAATTAATCCTATAAATTATTATTATGAAATCGAAATTACTTTTATTATTACTCGTTACGAGTTTGGGGTATTCCCAAACATCTATCCCTACTTTTGAGAGTGCAACAGGTTCTGAGTATGCCGTTGTAAGCGCGCCAACAGATCAAAGTGCAACAGGGGCAAATGCTACATGGACTTTTAATGTTACTTATGACAATCAAAATACATCAGATGAATATTCAACAACAGATGCGGCAATAGCTAGCTATCCAGGCTCTACAGCTGTTATAAATACTAATGCTGGTACTACCCAAGTAAGTAAAATCTTTTTAGAAAAAAGTGGTGCAGATATTTCATTTACTGGTGCTGAGAGCAACGGAGTAAATCTTGTCTATACAGATAAAGGAGAAATAGGAAGTTTTCCCTTAGCCTATGCCTATAATCCTAATCCAGACAATATAGCAGGAAGTTTTTCTTTTGGCGGTAACAATGGAACATTTAGCGGTACTATGAGTAGAAGTGTAGATGCTCAAGGAACATTAAACGTAAATATAAGTGGTTTAACAGGTGAGAATTTTACAGGAGGAGTTACTCGACTGAATCTTGTACAAGATTTAGATTTATATATGATTGTTGATCCGTTTCCATTCCCGATTCAGGTTGCAGATTTAGTGCAAACATCTTATTATTACTATAAGGATAATGGAGATTTAGTTTTTAGAACAACTCGTATAGATATTTCGAGTGATTTCTTTGATAATGAAACTTTTGAAACAGCTGAAAGCTTAGTAACTAGTACCCTTGGTTTAAACGATCAAACTTTAAGTCAAGTAGAATTTTCTATTTTACCTAACCCAGTAAAAAATGAGTTAAATATAGAAATTCAAGCAGAAATTGAATCTGTTTCTATAATAGATCTTTCAGGGCGTCAGGTTTTAAATTCAAAAACTAACCAAAGAAAATTAGTTGTAGATCAGTTGCAATCTGGATTATACATTGCAAATATTGCTACAGATAAAGGTGTGTTTTCTCGAAAATTTGTAAAGCAGTAAGATTAGTAAAATCTTATATAAAAAACAAAACCTGAAAATTAAATTTTCAGGTTTTGTTTTTCTAATAGTTTTCTTTGTTGCTTAATGGTAAGCGAACTTCCATCATGGCTCCAGCCAGGAGCAGCAAACGCATACATAAATTTATGATACCAGTTTTTAGACTTTTTCATGTCGTTCCAGATATCTTTGTATTCGTGTGTTAATATCACCAACGGATTATATGAGTTGGGAGCATGTGTAACACCATATTTTATTTCTATATTTTCATCTAGTTCTTTCCAAGTACCAAATATTTTATCAAAAATATTTAAAAATCCACCATGGTTTTTATCCATGTACTCAAAGTTTTGAGCATGATGTACCTGGTGCATGGTATGTGTATTCATGAATTTTTCGATAAATCCCATTTTAGGAATATAAACAGAATGTAACTGAAACTGCCAAAGGGCTTCAATACCTAAACAAACTACTAACATTTCTGGTGGAAATCCAATAGCAACAATCCACATATAGAAAAATGGTTTGTATAAAATAGTAAACCAACCGTTTCTTACAGCCGTGCCTAAGTTGAAATTATCTGATGAGTGGTGCACGATGTGAGCCGCCCATAAAAAACGAACGTTATGGTTTTGGCGGTGGAACCAATAATAACTAAAATCGTCTAGCAATTGACAAATTATCCAGATGTACCAAGCGTATCCAAATGATTCGTAACCCATAATATTGGTGCGTACGCCATCTACTAAAGGATTGAAAATTTCGTATACATAGTTAAAAAGAACAATAGCTGCTATGGTTTTTGTAAGTGGTGCTAATACCGCAGAACCAATACCCATAGTAAGGCTGGCCGCTAAATCTTTCCAGTTGTATAATTTTTGACTTCGTTCTTCTTTACGATGCTTACTGTATGAGAGTTCTAATAATATGAGTCCTAAAAAACAAGGAACTCCATATACTAAAGGGTTTGTAAAATCCATTAAAAAATATTTGTTGTCTCCAAAAATAGCGTGATTTTGCTCGAAAACCTTGATAAAAATAGTTTTTTTGAATAAAAAAATCCGTTTTAAGATAAATTTACCTCAAAACGGATTTAAAATTTTATAAAAAGTAACTTACTTCGTAGCTACAGTTTCTTTTTGTTCAGAAAAATCGACAGCTATTTGGTTGTGTAAAATATCATCAAAAGTTTCTCTTTTTCTAATTAAATGTGCTTTTTCATTATACCATAAAACTTCCGCAGGGCGCAAACGTGAGTTATAATTGCTCGCCATAGAGAAGCAATATGCACCGGCATTTTTAAAGGCTAAAATATCACCTTCGTTTATTTCGTTTATTCTTCTGTTATTTCCAAAAGTATCGGTTTCACAAATGTAACCTACTACGGTGTAGAAACGCTCACGACCTTTTAAGTTAGAAATGTTACTAATTTCATGATGCGATCCGTAAAACATTGGACGAATTAAATGATTGAATCCAGAATCTACCTGTGCAAATACAGTTGATGTGGTTTGTTTTACTGCATTTACTTGCGCTAAAAAGTAACCAGATTCGCTTACCAAAAATTTACCTGGCTCAAAAGCTAATGTTAATTCTTTACCGTAATCTTTACAGAAATCGTTGAACCTTTTTGAAAGTTTTTTGCCTAATTCTTCAATATTAGTTTCAATATCTCCTGGTTTGTATGGCACTTTAAAGCCAGAACCAAAATCGATAAATTCTAAATTATCAAATTGTTTTGCAGTTTCAAACAAAATTTCACTTGCATAAAGGAATACTTCAATATCCAAAATATCACTTCCGGTGTGCATATGGATACCGTTGATATTCATTTTGGTATTTTCAACAATACGTAAAATATGAGGTATTTGGTGAATTGATATTCCGAATTTAGAATCAATATGTCCAACAGAAATATTTGCATTTCCACCAGCCATAACATGCGGGTTTATTCTAATACAAACCGGTGTGTTTGGGTGTTTTGCACCAAACTGCTCTAAAATAGAAAGGTTGTCAATGTTTATCTTAACCCCTAATGTAGCAGCTTCTTCAATTTCATTTAAAGAAACTCCGTTTGGTGTAAAAATAATTTGCTCAGGCTTAAAACCAGCAGCCAAACCTAATTGCACCTCTTGTATGGAAACGGTATCAATACCAGAGCCTAAACTATGTAAAAGCTTTAAAACAGAAATGTTTGATAATGCTTTTACCGCATAATTAAGTTTTAACTTTTTTACATTTTTAAAAGCACTAGTTAAGCGTTTATACTGGTTCTCAATTTTATGACCATCATAAACATATACAGGGCTGCCAAATTCGTTGGCAATTTTAAGCAATTGACTCTCTTGCATGGTTTTTATAATTTTTGTCAAAGATATTTTTTTTGCTTCAATAAAAAATAAATAAAGTAAAAATTATACAAATTAAACATTTTGTTAAATAATTAACACTGAAAAATAGATAAATGATAATTTCCGCATAAAATAATTAGTGTAATTACCAACGATTATTTACATTTGTTGCACTTAAAATTATCAAGCAGATTATGAATTTACACGAATATCAAGGTAAAGAAATATTAAGCAGTTTTGGTGTACGTATCCAACGTGGTATGGTTGCTCAAAATGCACAGGAGGCAGTTGCTGCCGCAAAACAATTAACTTCGGAAACGGGAACAAGCTGGCACGTGATTAAAGCACAAGTTCATGCAGGTGGTCGTGGAAAAGGTGGCGGAGTAAAATTAGCCAAAAACCTTAAAGAAGTTGAAGAAATTGCAGGACAAATTATTGGGATGGACTTAGTAACACCTCAAACGTCTGCTGCTGGTAAAAGAGTACACCAGGTTTTAGTTGCTGAAGATGTTTACTATCCAGGTGAAACTGAAACTAGCGAATTTTATGTATCTGTTTTATTAAATAGAGGTACAGGTCGTAACATGATTATGTATTCTACGGAAGGTGGAATGGATATTGAAACTGTTGCAGAAGAAACGCCACATTTAATTTTTACTGAAGAAATAGACCCAAATACAGGTTTATTACCATTTCAGGCAAGACGCGTAGCATTTAACTTAGGGTTATCTGGTTTAGCGTTTAAAGAAATGACTAAATTTGTTACGAATCTTTACACTGCTTATGTAAAATCTGATTCTTCTCTATTTGAAATTAATCCTGTTTTAAAAACAAGTGATAATTTAATAATGGCAGTAGATGCCAAAGTAACTATTGATGATAATGCACTTTACAGACATAAAAACTATGTTGATTTACGTGATGTACGTGAAGAAAGCGCTATTGAAGTAGAAGCTGGAGAACTAGGCCTTAACTATGTAGACTTAGACGGAAACGTTGGTTGTATGGTAAACGGTGCTGGTTTAGCAATGGCAACTATGGATTTAATTAAGCAAGCAGGTGGTGAGCCAGCTAACTTTTTAGATGTTGGTGGTACTGCAGATGCTGCACGTGTTGAAGCTGCATTTAAAATTATATTAAAAGATCCGGCTGTAAAAGCTATTTTAATTAACATCTTTGGAGGTATTGTTCGTTGTGATCGTGTTGCTCAAGGTGTTATTGATGCTTATAAAAACATGGGAACTATTAACGTACCAATTATTGTACGTTTACAAGGTACCAATGCTGATATTGCAAAAGAATTAATTGATAATTCTGGTTTAGCAGTAATGAGTGCTACAGAATTTCAAGAAGCTGCAGATAAAGTTCAAGAAGTATTGGCTTAAGCTTTTACTACATTTTATATTTAAAAGAGTAACGTCTAGGCGTTACTCTTTTTTTTTGTGATATATTTTGAAATAGTTGCTGTTATTATAATTTTCTTATAGTTTTATAGTAGAATGATTTTTGAAAGGAATTAAGAGCAAAAAGATATGAAAATAGTGGTTCTAGACGGTTACACATTAAACCCAGGAGATTTAAGTTGGAAAGCAGTTGAAGCCTTTGGCGATTTAGAAGTGCATGATAGAACAGCTTTCGATCATGACACTATTATTAAATATATAGGAGAGGCAGAAATAGTTCTTACTAATAAAACACCTTTGCCAAAAGCGGTTTTAGAGAAAGCGCCAAAGCTTAAATATATTGGTGTTTTGGCTACAGGATACAATGTTATTGATATTGCGGCTGCTAAAGATTTAGGTGTTGTAGTGTCTAATGTTCCGGTTTATGGTACACAGGCTGTAGGGCAGTTTACTATGGCGCTTATTTTAGAATTGTGCCATCATGTTGGCGATCATAATAAAGCCGTTAAAAACGGCGATTGGACGAAGTCTAAAGATTTTTGTTTTTGGAATTCACCACTTATAGAACTGTCAGGTAAAACCTTAGGTATAATAGGTTTTGGAAGAATAGGGCAGGCTACAGCAAAAATGGCGCAAGCTTTTGGATTAAATATTTTGGCTTATAATCGAAGTCAGGATTTACGATTGGAATCGGAAACTTTAAAATATGTTGAATTAGATGAGTTGCTTAAACAATCGGACTTTGTGAGTTTACATTGCCCGCTAACCGAAAGCACAGAAGGATTAATAAATTCGGATTCTATTTCTAAAATGAAAGATAGTGCGTTCTTGATAAATACCTCTCGAGGTGGTTTAATTGTAGAAGAAGATTTAAAAAATGCTCTTAACAACAATGAACTAGCTGGAGCGGCTGTAGATGTTGTTTCTAGTGAGCCTATAAAAGCAGATAACCCTTTGTTAAATGCTAAAAATTGTATTATTACGCCACATATTGCTTGGGCATCAAAAGAGGCTAGGGCACGATTAATGCAAACAACGGCAGATAATATTGAAGCTTTTTTAGAAGGAAAACCAACTCATGTAGTGAGTTAAGTATTTAGGTAGTAATAATAAAGTGCGCACGAGAAGATTCGAACTTCCACATCCTAAAACGGATACTGGCCCCTCAAGCCAGCGCGTCTACCAATTCCGCCACGTGCGCATTTGAGGTTTTAAATCGGGCGTAAATATAATGATGTCTTTGTGAACTAAAAATATAAAAAGCAAATAATTACAAAGTAAGTAACCAACTGCGTTGAAGTTTCTTGAATTTTCTTAATTCGCTTCGTAGAATGGGTAAAAAGTCTTTCCCATTACTGTTCGATTTTTCTAAGCGATATGAGTTTGTGTAAAGCATATTCGTTAATCGTCTTAAAGATGCAATATGCTTATACTTTCTTTCAGAATAGCGTTCTAATTCTGCATTTACAATTTCTGGAACTAGTGATACAGATTGCTGAATAATATCTCCAGAAAAATATATGTTTTCATCCTCTGAGCCATCAGCTTTTAAACTCGATAAATCATCATTTAAGTACATAGAAATACTTTGAGACAAGGACAAAATCTCTATGGCTTTCTTATAAACCGGTAATTCCGATAGATTTGATGGGGTATTAGATTTCATTTTTTATTCTCTCTAGCAATTTTATCAAATTTACCAACAAGAAATCATTTTTATCTTTAGATTTTAAAGTAAAAAGGTATATTTGCTTTAAATATTAATTTATTATAGTTAAAATTCTTTCAAATGAAGTTAGATGTACTTAATGTAAAGATATTAAAGTGTTTACAGCAAAATGCGCGCATGTCTAACGCTGAAATTGGCAGACAAGTTGGTATAACTTCACCAGCAGTTTCGGAGCGTATTAAAAAAATGGAAGATCTTGGTATTATTGAGGATTATAAAGCTATAGTTTCTCCTTTTGAAATGGGATATCAGTTTAAAGCCATTATTACACTTCGCGCTTTTATGGGGAAATTAAAACCGTTTTTAGATAAGGTTAAAACTTACGACGAGGTTATAAATTGTTACCGTATTACTGGTGATGAAAATATTGTTATGGAGGTTGTTTTAAAAAACAATAAGCATTTAGAGACCTTCATAGATCAGTTAATAAGTTATGGTGAATCTAAAACGCAAATTGTTTTATCACGGGTTATTAAGCAAAAAGAAATTAAGCCCGTTTAATTTATGCGCCAAGCCGGATTTTTTCTATTTTCTCCTGCATAGAATAAAATAATATTATTGCCGTCAGGGTCTTTCAAATGTGCTTCGCGCCACAGCCATGGTTTATCATTTGGTAATTCTGAAAAAATAATTCCTTTTTCCTGAAGTTTCCCTACCCATTTATCTAGATGTTCGTCTTCAAAATAAATGTTTATACCATATCCTTTGGGTAATTCTTCTACATGATGTATTGAGAATGTAGCATCGCCATCTGGGCATTCAAAACGAACATATCTTGGGATTGAATCTACAATTAGCTTCAATCCCAAAATAGTGTAAAATTCTACGGCTTTTTCAACATTAATAGAGGGTATGGTTATTTGGTTTAAATTCATAGCACTCTTTTCTTTTTCTGTGTATTTAAATATTGACTTAAAATGAATAATAAAAGTACACAAAAGCCTGCTAGCATTGTAAAAATGTACCAAGTATTATCGAAACCCAAACCATCTACCATATGCATACCAGCGTTGTGAGCAAAGATATGAGCAATAGAAAAGGCTATGGAATACAAGGCCATATATTCTCCTTGGTTCCCTTTTTTAGCGCGATCTAGTGCAAAGGCGTTTGAAAAAGGAAACGTAATCATTTCTCCTAAACTCATAAATAACATACCAATGATTAGTATGCCAATCCATGATGTAAGGTTTAAAACTAAAATACTAAAGCCAAGCATTATTGTACCAAAAACCATGAGACCAGACTTTGTGAAATTAGTGTTCTCTAACCATTTTATTAAAGGCATTTCTAGTAAAAAAATAACAAATCCATTCAAACCTAAAAGAATTCCAATATCAAATTCTGTTAAGCGGTGGATATCTTTGTAATACAAAGGCATGGTAGAAAAATATTGTAAAAATACGATACCAAATAATACCATGGCAACTAAGAATATTAAAAATGCTTTATCGTAATAGGCTGAGCTTGGGGTATCGTTTTTTACTGTATCTAAAACTTTAGCTTTTTTAGGGTGTAATACTTTAATAAGTAAGCCAGTTGCCAAAATACAGGTGATACCATCTACCCAAAATAAACCACGATAGCTTAGTGTGGTAATAATTATACCGCCAACGGCTGGCCCAACCGAAAAACCAAGGTTAATAGCAAGTCTAATTAAGGTTACAGATCGTGTTTTGTTCTCCGGTTTACTGTATGCGCTAAGTGCAACAAACATGGCTGGACGAAACATATCTGCAACTAACATAACCAAAAATATTCCAATACAAAAGTCAACGAAAGTGTTTAGGAATTGAAGTGCAATAAATAAAACCCCGGTTGAAATTAAACTTCTAACCATAACTTTGTAGTAGCCAATTTTATCGGTTAATCGACCACCAAGCCAAGAACCAACAACAGATCCAAGACCAAAGGCGCTCATAATCCATCCAACATCTTTTAATGTGAAATCTAGATTTTCGGTAAGATAAAGCGATAAAAACGGTATAACCATGGTGCCAGCTCTATTTATTAGCGTAATTAGAGCAAGCCACCATACTTCGTGCGATAAACCTTTAAATGTGTTGATGTAGTTGTTAAATAGCGTTTTCATTTTTATTGATTTTAATTGCTTAGTTAGAGCAACTTTTGGAAAATATATTTTTGATAGAATTTTAAATTTTGGAAAATAAAAAAGTCCGACTTCGTAGTCGGACTTTTTAAATACTGAAAATAATATATATTTATATCATCACAATATAGAGCAAGTCCAACCTGTTCGCTTACAACGAGAGGTCCATAACTTTCTATAAATAGTGATGTTACTTTGCATTATTAATAAATAATTTTGTCAAATGTATTTAAAATTTTCTTAAGTTGTATTTTTGAAATGAAATAATTTAAGAATGAAGAACATATATATAAGTTTAGGTTTGTGCTTTTTACTACTATCTTGCGGAAGTAGCTTTCAAGGATTTTACAATAATCATAAAACTGATGTAGGGGCCACATCTTTTCAGGTTCCTAATTTTATGAAAGCGCTTTTAAGTCAAATTTCACCCGAAGTAAACCAAGCTATAGGTAATGTTTCAGACTTAAAATTTATAAAGTTTGATGCGCTTAATAAGTTTAAGCGCGAAAGTTTAATAGCCGAAATGAATGCTGTTACCAATAGTGGGTATACTGATGTCTTTAGAAAGAATGATATTGGTAATACACGTATTATTTCTGTTAAGGAGTTGGGGGTTGTAGTAACCGATGCTATAATTTTTAATAGTACTGAAAATGAAACAACAGCTTATTATTTACAAGGAAGTTTTGATCCGGAAAAAATTAAATCGTTTGCAGATGAAGACGCTTTTAATGAGTTTTCTAATAGTTTAATGCAATCTTATAAAACCAATATAAATCCATCTTTTAATTCAGGAAAATAATGAAGAAATTAGTGTTAATAGCTATAGTTTTAGTTTCTGTTTTTAGTTGCGGACAAAATAAACGCCCAATTCTTGGAGAAACGGAGTTTCAAAAAACTATAAATGCAGAGTATAAAGATGCAACAACATCACCATTAAAAGATAAAGATAGAAAAAGCTTTAGAGGATTGGATTTTTTTAAATTTGATTCTACTTATGTCGTGACAGCACAATTTAAGCGTGTTGAAAATGCCGATTGGTTTAATATGAAAACCACAACAGACCGAGTTTCTAAAGAGCGTGTTTTTGGTGTTTTAAGTTTTGAATTAAATGGAGAAACGTTTAATTTAAATGTTTATCAGGGCCAAGAACTGATGGGTAAAGAAGGTTTTGAAGATTACTTGTTTTTACCTTTTCTAGATCAAACAAATGGTAATGAAAGTTATGGAGGTGGTCGTTATCTCGATATGAAAATTCCGGATTCTAATGAGGTTATTATAGATTTTAATAAAGCTTACAACCCGTATTGCGCTTATAATGATGAGTTTTCTTGTCCAATTGTACCTCGTGTAAATTATTTAAAAACACGTATAGAGGCTGGTGTAAAAGTTTTTAAAAACCATTAAAATATTTATACCCATAAGCCTATATAGCTTATGGGGAATACAATGTTTTTTAATCTTCTAGTTTTGCTGAAAGCTCTAACCAGCGCTCTTCTTTTTCTTCTATAGTATCTAAAATGACTTGAAGTTTTTCGGATAGTGTATTTATTTCTTCTGGTGTTAAATCTGGATTATTAAATTTCGATTCTAATTCCTTTTTATCAAAATTTAAAGACTTTATCTTGCTTTCAATGTTATTTAACTCTTTTTCTTCATTGTAAGATAGTTTTTTATCATCAGTTTTTTTCCAAGCATTCTTGTCCTTTTTATCCTCAATTTCAGTTGCTGCAATTACATCTTGGCTGTCTTCATAAATACGGTAATCTGTATAATTTCCGGGGAAATCTTCAATCTCACCATCTCCTTTAAAAACAAATAAGTGATCGATTACTTTGTCCATAAAGTATCTATCGTGTGTAACTACTATTACACAACCTGGGAAATCTAACAAAAAACTTTCAAGTACGTTTAAGGTTACAATGTCTAAATCGTTAGTAGGTTCATCTAGAATTAAAAAGTTTGGGTTTTGTATTAAAACAGTACATAAATACAAACGCTTACGTTCGCCACCACTAAGTTTTTCAACAAAATCGTATTGCTTTTTTCTGCTGAATAAAAAGCGTTCTAACAGTTGTTGCGCAGAAATTTGTTTTCCTTTTTTTAAAGGAATATAGTCTCCAAATTCACGAATGACATCGATAACCTTTTGTTCTGGTTTAATTTTAATCCCATTTTGAGTATAATAGCCAAATTTCACTGTTTCACCCTTAGTTACTTTTCCTGAATCGGGTTGTGCTATTTGCGTTAAAATATTTAAAAATGTAGTTTTTCCTGTTCCGTTTTTGCCAATAATACCAACACGTTCACCTTTTTGAAACATGTAGCTAAAGCCATCTAGTATAGTTTTGTCTTTAAAGCTTTTCGATACTTTATGAAATTCTAAAATTTTACTACCCAAACGTTCCATGTTCAGTTCTAATTGAACTTCATGATCATTACGGCGTTGGTGTGCGCGATGTTTTATATCGGCAAAATCGTTAATTCTAGATTTAGATTTAGTGGTTCTTGCTTTTGGTTGACGGCGCATCCAGGTAAGCTCTTTTTTAAAAAGTTGCTTAGCCTTATTGGTTTCTATGGCGTCATTTTCTATTCGAGCTTCTCTTTTTTCTAGGTAATAGGAGTAATTTCCTTTGTAGTTGTAGATTTGCCCTTCGTCGAGCTCTATAATTTCATTACAAACGCGTTCTAAAAAATAACGGTCGTGAGTAACCATAAAAAGTGTAATGTTTTCTTTAGCAAAAAAGGATTCGAGCCACTCAATCATTTCTAAATCTAAATGGTTAGTTGGCTCATCTAGAATTAGTAAATCCGGTTTATTTATAAGTGCGTTTGCTAGGGCTAAACGTTTTATTTGTCCTCCAGAAAGTACACTTACTTTCTGAGATAAATCTTCTAATTTAAGTTTAAAAAGTATTTGTTTGTAAAGCGTTTCAAAATCCCATGCCTCATGGCGTTCCATGGCGTCAAAAGCGGCTTGGTAAGCATCGGTGTCATCAGGGTTTAACAGGGCTTTTTCATAATTTGAAATGACTTTTAAAATAGGGTTTTCACTAGCGAGAATTGTTTCTTCTATCGTTAAGTTTTTATCAAACTTAGGGTCTTGAGATAGAAATGAAACGGCAATACCTTTTCGGAAAGTGACGCTACCAGAACCAGCCTCGTCGTCTCCCGAAAGGATATTAAGAATAGAGGTTTTTCCTGTACCATTTTTAGCCACAAAAGCTATTTTTTGGTCTTTATGAACACTGAATGAAACATCTTCGAAAAGGGTTAGTTCTCCGTAAGATTTCGATATATTTTCTACTGTTAAATAATTCAAGGCTATTTGTTTTTTTGCAAAGAACGTCTAAAAAACCAAAAAAAAGGGTATAAGTTTTATTCTTCACGGTGAAAAGTTATATTTGTGGTTAATCTATTAACCTATATGTTAAAACAATTTGCCATTTTAATCCTTGTTGCAATTACGGTTGTTTGCACTTCATGTATTACAAATAAAGATGTAGTGTATTTGCAAGAAAAAGGAAGCGTAACTAACGATTCTTTGCAAATCCAGGCCTTGGCTAAGCCTTATAGGGTGCAGATTAATGATGTTTTGAGTATCGATGTAAAGGCTTTAGATAAGGAATTGGTTGAGATTTTTAATCCCACAACTAATGACGTTGGTAATACGCAACAAGCACTTTATTTTACTGGATTTACGGTAGATTTACATGGAAATATAGAATTCCCTATTTTAGGAGAAATAAATGTGCTCGGTTTTACAGTAGAGGAAATTGAAGATAAGGTGAAACATGAGTTATTACAGCAGTATTTTAAAGAAACGGCTCAAATATTTGTTACTGTGAAACTTGCTGGTTTGAAATACACAACGGTTGGAGAGGTTGCTAGTAAAGGTGTGCAAGTAATTTACCAAGATCGTGTTAATATTATTGAAGCTATTGCAAATGCTGGAGACATTCAACAAACAGGAGATAGAACAGATATTTTAATTGTGAGGCAATATCCTGATGGTCAAAAAATACATCATATAGATTTGACAGATATAGCAGCAATGAAATCTGAGTTTTATTATATACAACCTAATGATATTATTATGGTAAAACCATTAAAACGTAAATCTTTAGGGGCTGGTGAAACAGCTACGCAAACACTTACTACAATTGCTAGTTTGTTTTCAGTTGTTATTAGTACTTATTTTTTAGTAAAGAATTTGTAAGCTATGGATGATGGATTTGATTTTCAAAACGGACAGAACTTCAATTTTAAAGAGTTTGTTTTTAGGGCTATAAGCTATTGGAAATGGTTGCTACTTGGTCTTTGTATTGCTTTTTATGTCGTTTACCATCAAAATATTAGACGTGAGTTTCCTTATACTCTCGGTGCTTCTGTAACTGTCCAAGACGATAAAAACCCTTTATTTACTGCCAACACAAGTTTAGTATTTAACTACGGAGGTATATCTGGGAAGGTGCAAGAGGTGTTATTAAACTTAACATCTAGAAAACACCATGAGAAAGTTGTAGATAGTCTCAAGCTTTATCTAACATATTTACAACAAGGACGTTTTTATAAAACGGATATTTATAAAGAAACGCCTTTTATGTTTGAAGGTAAAGCTGATAGTTATCAGGTTATTGGTCACCCCTTAAAAATTACGCTACTCTCAGAAAATAGATTTCAAGTTTCATATGATTTTGGTGAATTGAATGTTGTGGCAGCTCAAAATTATCGAAATAAAAAAATTCAATATATAAACTTAAAGGAGAGTGTCTTTTCCGAAGAATATAATTTTGGAGATTATATAGATTTACCTTTTTTGAAAGGTCGCTTATTAAAAAGGAATGAAATAGCGTTAGTGCCTCAATCGGAATATTTTATTCATTTTAGTAATTTTGATAATACGGTTTCTAGTTTTATGCAATCTTATGCTGTTAGAAATGAGATGAACTCACCTCTTTTGACTGTAAGGTTAACTAATAAGAATAAATCTAAAATAGTTGATTACATTAATACATCTGTTTTTATTTTAGATCGTGATCAATTGCAACGTAAAAATCAGTATGCGATAAATACCATTGAATTTATTGATAAGCAATTATCTAGAGTGAAAGGGGAGCTGACAAAAAAAGCCGATTCACTTAATGATTTTATGAGGGTTAATAAAATATTTGATATAGAAAGTGAAAGTGCTTTACTTACATCTAAAATTGAAGAATATAAAAACCAGAAGGATGTTTTGACGGAGCAGCTGTTAGCTTTAGATTTATTAAAAAATTATTTAATAACGAACAACGATTATAGTGCTTTACAGGTTCCGTCAACCACAGGTATTTCAGAAACTAATATAGGAACAAATGTTTCTAAAATTATTTTGTTATCTGCTGAAAAATCTAAACTTGCTTATTCCGTAAGAGATAATGTATCAGTTTTTGATGATTTAAATAGGCAAATAAGTGCCTTAAAATTAGTTGTTCTTGAGAATATTGCTTCAGAAAAATTTAATATTCAATCTCAATTAAAGTCTGTCAATTCTAAGATTTATAATTCAGAGAATGAATTTTCTACCATTCCAGAAAGTCAACAAAGACTAAGAGCTATAGAACGGGAATATTTGTTAAGTCAGAGTACATACGATTTGTATTTAGCAAAGCGAGGGGAAGCCGACTTAATCAAAGCTTCTAATGTTTCTGATATTGTTTTAATAGAACCAGCAAAAGATACTGGGCAAGGAAGGAACGCTGTTAATCTTAACATAAGATATGTTTTTGCTTTTTTCGCTGTGCTTATTCCTCTGTTCTTAGTTGCTTTTATCGTAACGTTTTTTGATAATAAACTTCACGCTCCTGCAGATTTGGAAGATTTAAGCAGTATACCGTTGTTAGGTGTTATTGGTCAAAATGATACATCTAATAATTTGGCTGTTTTTAATAAGTCTCAGTCTGCTATGGCAGAAGCCTTTAGGGCTATACGGTCGAGTTTACAGTTTATGTATAAAAAGCATGATTTAGAAGGTAGTAAAACGGTTTTGATTACATCTTCTATTAGTGGAGAAGGAAAGACTTTTACGGCCATAAATATTGCTTCTGTTTTTGCTTTAAGTGGAAAGAAAACGGTATTGGTAGGGTTAGATTTAAGAAAGCCTAGAATTTTTGGTGATTTTGAATTGAAGAATGAAATTGGTGTTGTAAATTATTTGATAGGACAGAATTCACTAGAGGATATTGTTCAGCAGACAAAAGTAGAAAACTTGGATATTATTACTTCTGGTCCAATACCACCAAACCCTTCGGAGTTGTTGATTAGTGAAATAATGGACAAGCTCATAGTCGAGTTAAAAGCAAAATATGATTATATAATTTTGGATACACCTCCTGTTGGTTTGGTTGCAGATGCTTTGGAGCTTTTAGAATATGCAGATGCGTCACTTTATGTTGTGCGTCAAGATTATACTCAAAAAGAGATGCTTACTTTAATAAATGAAAAACACAAAAACGGTGTAGTTAAAAATATTAGTTTTATATATAATTTCTATAATTTAAAAGGGAAATACGGCTATGGTTACGGCTATGGTTATGGAGATTATGCTAATGGATATCATGATGTAGCTAAAGAAAAATCTTTTTTTAAGAAGCTGTTTTCTGTTTTTAAGAAATAGGCTGATATTAACACTGTTATTAATAATAGTACGCATTTATAAATTTTAATATATTGATTTGAATTCAACCCTGAAAGAGAAAGATTGGCTATATACTATATCCCCTAAAAAGAAATTAATAGACCTGAATTTTAAAGAAATTTGGAACTATCGTGATTTATTATTTTTATTTGTGAAGCGTAATGTAATTACATTATACAAACAAACTATATTAGGGCCGCTTTGGTATTTTATTCAACCCTTATTTACAACGCTTACTTTTACCTTAATTTTTAATAACTTAGCTAATATTCCGACGGGTAATGGGATACCTGCATTTTTATTTAATTTAGCAGGCCTAAGTTGTTGGAATTATTTTAGCAGCTGCTTAACTGGTACTAGTAATACCTTTAAAGCTAATCAAAGTCTTTTTGCTAAGGTTTATTTTCCAAGAGTAATAATGCCTTTGTCTACCGTTATTACCAACCTAATTAACTTTGGTATTAGGATGTTTTTATTTATCGGCTTTTATATTTATTTTAAGTTTTTTACAGAAGTAGCCAATCTAGCCTCACCTAATCTTGCGTTATTTTTATTACCAATTTTGATACTATTTATGGCCATTTTTGGGTTAGGATTTGGTATGATAATATCCTCATTAACTACAAAATATAGAGATTTAACGCATTTAGTTGGTTTTGGAGTACAATTATTAATGTACGGCTCTGCAGTGATGTATCCATTATCTTACTTTAAAGAAAAATTACCAGAATATTCGTGGCTAGTAGAGTATAATCCAATGACGACGTTTATAGAGTTATTTAGACATATGACATTGGGAACAGAGGAGTTTTTTTTGTCTTCTTTTTTATATGCAGGAGTTATTAGTATTGTTTTCTTTTTATTAGGACTTATAGTTTTTAATCGCACTGAAAAAACTTTTATTGATACGGTTTAATATGACAGATAAAGACATTATTCTTAAAGCTAATAATATCTCAAAACAATACCGTTTAGGTGTAGTTGGTACCGGTACTATTGCAGACGATTTAAAACGATGGTGGTATAGAGTGCGAGGTAAGGAAGATCCATTTTTGAAAATAGGAGAAAGTAATGATCGAAGTACAAAAGGACTTTCTGATTATGTTTGGGCGTTACAAGATATTAATTTTGAAGTTAAACGCGGAGAGGTACTAGGTATTATTGGTAAAAACGGAGCAGGTAAATCAACGCTTTTAAAAATACTCTCTAAGGTGACTGGCCCAACTACCGGTGAGATTAAAACTAGAGGACGAATAGCATCTTTGTTAGAAGTAGGTACAGGATTTCATGGGGAGATGACTGGGCGAGAAAATGTGTACCTAAATGGCGCAATCCTAGGTATGACTAAAAAAGAAATAAATGCTAAAATAGATGAGATTATTGAGTTTTCTGGCTGCGAACGTTACATCGATACACCAGTCAAACGATACAGTTCTGGTATGACTGTGCGCTTGGCTTTTGCGGTTGCAGCATTTTTAGAGCCTGAAATTTTAGTTGTGGATGAAGTCTTAGCTGTAGGTGATGCAGAGTTTCAGAAAAAAGCCATCGGTAAAATGCAAAATATTTCTAAAGGGGAAGGACGTACGGTGCTTTTTGTTAGTCATAATATGGCGGCAATACAGGATTTATGTACTAAAGTAATTATTTTAGAGAATGGCATGCAGGTTTTTGAGGGATCTGTGGAAAAAGGGGTCAATCATTATCTAACTTCAAATCTTATTAAAGATGGAGTAATTACTTTTGAAAGTAATAAAAACAATTTTAAAGGATATATTAAAAGTTTTAAAATTAAGAACAGTGATAATAAAATAGTAAACTCATTCTATTCAGGAGATAGTATGATTTTTGAAATTGATTTAAATGCGAATGATAGACTTATTAACCCAATAATGAGTTTGAGAATAAGTGATTTTAATAATAAAAACTTACTGACTTGGAGAAGTAATGATTATATTGATTCTCCTATTAAACCTTTTTCTGGAAGTACGAATATAAGAATTGAATGTAATAAATTGTTTTTATTAAATGGGTTTTATAGTCTGTCAATAGGTTATGGGGATGGTAAAGAACCTATAGATGTTAAACAGAATTTCATTGAATTTGAGGTGTTTCCTAATAAGTTTGATCAAAAACACAACTCAATTACTAAGGAAAAAAGTTCTAATAGTATGATATATCATGAAGCAAAATGGATTGTTAAATAAAAGAGTATTCAGATATTTTAAGAAAACTTATAAGAGTTTAATTAAAACGAAAAGTATTCAATTGAGGAAGCGTGTTATAAAAAAAATTGCTATCATAATTGATGAGGATAATGATAATATTGCTGGTCTTTTAAAGGCAATTAGGCTCTTATCAGAAGATTATAGTTTTAAATTTTATAATCAAGCTTTATCCTATGTATTTGAAGATGAAGATTTAATTATTTTTACAGATATAAAAAAATTTAACCAGTCTGAAAAAATGAATAATAATCCTATAATTGCTTTATTACTTCATGAGGATGCTGCGATAATAAAAAAAGGATACAAACTAGATCTTGTTTTGTGTAAAAGCTTTTATCAAGTGGATGCGTTAAAAAAACATTATAATACTATACACGCTTTTGGAATTGATTATATTATGTCGGATACAAATATTGAAGAGAAAAATATTGATGCATCTGGTATACTTAAAAAAAGATATGCAGGTTTAAAAGAAATAAATTCTAATGATTATAACTCAGAATTTTTGATTTCGCCTTTATGGGATATTAAGTATTTTTCGGAACAACTTAGAAAAGCTTTTAATTTATTTCAAACAGATACTACAAGAAAAATAAATCCCATTTTTTCTAATAGATTTTTAAAAGTAGGGAGGCATTCTTTTCATAATGGATATGAAATTAATGGAAATGTATTTGTAAACATTGGTTCATTTTGTTCTATAGGAAAAAATGTAAGTATATATACTGTAAATCATGATACACGGTTTCCTACAACACAAGGTTACCTTTACAGGAAATATTTTTTAAAGCCGCATCCAGCAGAAATGGATGTGAATTTATCAAAAAGTAGAAGTAAAGGACCAATTACTATTAAAAATGATGTTATTATTTACGAAGGTGCTAAGATAATGTCTGGCGTCGTAATAGGTAATGGTGCTTGCATTGGTGCAGGTGCTATAGTAACAAAAGATGTAGATGATTACGAGATTGTTGCAGGTATGCCTGCTAAACATGTTAGTTATAGATATTCTGAAAATATAAGGGAACAATTATTAGAAATAAATTGGTGGGATTGGTCTGATACTAAAATAGCAAGAAATGAAACCTTTTTCACAACAGATCTAACTACAATTGAGAGTGTTTTTGATTTAATAAATTAACAAAATGAAAGCCTCAATATTTTTTGATAGATATCCTTCAACTCATTTTGATTCTGTATTTCATGATATAAAATAATGATTAGTATAGTTTATAATAATAGTTTTAGAATTTATTTTTCGCATGTTTTATTTATATGTTCAATTATTTTGGATTAGAGTTATATTCATCCAATAATTGGGATTCCATTAATAACTATACTTGTTCTTGTAATGTCTAATATGATTATATCAATATTAAAAAAGAACAGATATACTAGAATAATATCAGGCTAAATGTAAAAATATGAATGTAGGTGTTATTTCAGGACGTTATCCAATTACAGAATTTGATTCTTCAATAAATCATAAACTGTATGCAGACACCTATGGATATACTTACATAAACTGTAATTGGCCTACACAAGCTAAAAACCCATATTTAAATAAAATATACTATGTTTTAGCTTATTTAGAACTGTTTGATTATGTTATTTGGATAGACGATGATGCTTTCTTTTTCGATTTTGATACCGATATAATGCAATATGCACCACAGGACCAAAAATTCATTTCGTTTTGTAAAAGCCCCAGTTACAAATCTTTAAAAACGTATTTAAGTTCTGGACAATTTATAGTTAAATCTAATGCACTTTCAAAACAATTTTTTCAAGACATATTAAAACAAGATTTAACCAAAATAAAAACTTGGTGGACTGACGATTTAGGTTATTTTTCTAATGGAGACCAAGACATTATGGTGTATCTGTTGTTAGTAAATAATGATTATATAGGTAAATGTCAATTGTTTGATTATAAAAAATTTAACAGTCGTTTTGAGAATGTTTTTTTAGAAGATATACATAAACCTTTGGTCTTACATTTTACAGGAAAACCCAATATTAAGCAAGAAAATTATCTTAGATTACAAATAGAATACAAGCTCATGCCGTCTTTAGTTGAAAGCACAATCTTAGCAAAATTTGGATTACCGATTTGGCAACAAAAACAAAGGATAAGTTATAAGAGACGTTTAAAACAATATATAAAACAAGTTTTAAAATGGTCTTAAGTTTAAAAAGGTATGCTGTCGATCTTATACCTTCAAATATTAAAGGAATTTTAAAAGGGTACAAGTATGTTTTTAATCCAAGCTACATTTTCTACAATGACTTAAGCTACCTAGCGGTTAGGGTTTATGACGATACTACTAAATCTATTTTAGCAAAATTGGTTGTTTGGAATAGTGATGTTAACTTAACCGAAGTTGATTTATCACAATTTTTTAAAGAAAAATTAGCACTGGATAAAGTTGCAGATCCTAAGTTGTTTATAATGAATAATGCGGTATGGTGCACATTTAATTCTGGACATACAAATAAAGAAGATAACCAATTAGTTTTATTTAAAATAGAAGGAAGTAATGTAAAAGAATACTATTCCTGTAATTATAAAGATAGAAACCAAGTTGAAAAAAATTGGGCTTTTTATTTTTACGAAAATCAAATTTTTGCGCTATACAGCTTAAATGGTTTAGTTATATTAAAAGCGACAAGTATTGATAAACATAAAATGGTTTTTGAAAACCATTTTAATAATACTAAAATAAATTTTGGAGCTTACACTATAGGCACACCTTTGGCTTTATACAACGGTAATTATCTTTTTATAGGACATAGAAAAATTACTAGAAAAGGAAAACGATTGTATTTGGGTAAGCCTTTTTTATTTAAACCCTCTAATAATCCTGAATTAACTAGTTCTAAAAAATATATAATACATTCATTAAAATCATTGTTTGGTGCAAAACACAAGTTTAACAGGTTTTTAATTTCATGCACTTATTTTTCTGGGATTAATATTTCAAAAAACAAAGTAATTGTAAGTTATGGTGTAAATGATGTGTCTTGGAAAATTGTAAAACTTAATATATCTAAAATATGGCGTTAAGAACTTATTTCTGGCATTCTAGAGTCATTTCAAAACTAGAGTATTACAAAGCTAAATTATTGGGTCGGACAATAACTGGATTTAAACACGGTAATGCGGGAGATATTTTTACTATAGATTTAATAAAATATCTTTACAATGAAAAGGTTTATAACAACAGAGAGGAAGGGAATAGACTTTTAATGGTTGGTTCTATCGCTTCTGTTATAAAAGATACTGACATAATTAATGGTATTGGATGGAAGGGTAATGATCTAGAGTCTATTAAAGATAACATTTCTAAAGTTAAAGTTTATGGTGTTAGAGGTCCATTAACTAGACAACTTTTTGAAAAGTATGATGCCGATTTATCAGAGCTTAAATTTATGTTAGATCCTGGTTTATTAGTAAAGGAAGTTTATAATCTAAAGGTTGAAAACAATATTAATAAACAAATCATCTTTATACCGCATTATAATGACGAGTCTGTTTATAGTTATTATCCTAAAGCATTTAAAAAAGTAAGTATTGATAATAACCCCAAAACAGTGGCTAAGGAGATTATGAGGTCAAAAGTGGTTTATACCTCGTCACTTCACGGTATAATCTTTAGTCATGCTTTAAATAAACCATGCGTATTTGTAGCGCCTCAATCTAATGAGCCACTATTTAAATATAAAGATTATTTTTTGTCAATAGGTATCGATTTACCAATACCAATTGAGTCTATTTACAAAGCTGATTTTGAAAAAGACGTTAAAACTTTTTTGAAAAAAGAGATCACGCGAAGTGATTTTTATTTTCCTAGTTTAGAAGAACTAAAAATAAGACAAACCATTTTTTAAATTTTAGACATGAATATTATTTATTTTAAGTCAGATATTGGGAATTTTGGGGATGATTTAAATCCTTGGCTATGGGAACAGTTGTTTGGAGATTTTTCTTCTTACAAAAAAGATCTTGATTTTATTGGGATTGGCTCTATACTGGATACTAGAATAAATAGCGATAATGCTAAACTAGTTTTTGGTAGTGGCGTTAGAGATTTTGATTTTGATATTAATGAAATATCAAATTTAGAGATTAGTTTTGTTAGAGGACCAATTTCTAGTAGGCTTACTAATAATTCTAATTATATCACAGATGCAGCTTATGCGTTAAGGCTGTTACCAGAAAAAAGTTATACTAAAAAATATAAGACTTCCATTATTCCATATTTTAGACATGCGTATCAATTTAATTGGAAGTTATTTGAGAAGTTTACCGGTATTCATGTTATTATGCCAACACAACCTGTTGAAAAAGTAATCGAAGAAATTAATCAATCTGAAAATATCTTAGCGGCAGCAATGCATGGTGCAATTTTGGCAGATATTTATCGTGTACCTTGGATGCGTGTAAAATTTTCTAAACATGGTCATGAATCTGCTTTAACTTCAGAATTAAAATGGAATGATTGGTTAGGGAGTGTTGAAATTAAAGACCCATCAATACATAGTTTTGATTTTAATTTTAATCAAGAATTATCAAAACCAAAACAATGGTTTGCACTAGTAATGATGCGGTTGAAGTTTAAAAATAATAGGTTTATATTGTCATCAGACAAGGTTGTAAAAACAATAGACAAAAAAATGAAAGAAGCTGTTGATCAGTTTAAAATGAAGTATAAAAATGTGTAAAATACTTATGACATCTGATTATAATTCTCCGAATACTTATGTGAAAAGTATAGTTGATGAATTAAATAAAACACACGAGGTTTTATGTGATGTTGATGGGTTTTGGAAGTCTAGTGACACTTTTGATATTATTCATATTCAATGGTTAGAAGAATTATTTAACTGGTCTGAAATAACAGAAAATAATTTATCAGATCTAAAAAAGCAGTTTTCGTATTGGAAAACAAAAGGAGCTAAAATTGTTATAACAAAGCATAATAAGTTGCCACATCGTATACAACCTTTAGGTGAAGTACTGTATTCTATTGCTTATAAAAATGTAGATGCAGTTATACATTTGGGAGCGTATAGTTTAAAAGAATTCGATAATAGAAATAATGTAATCATACCTCATGTTAATTATTCAAACCTTGTTGAAGTAGTCAATAAAAAAGAAGCAAAGCAGTACCTAAATGTTCCATTAGAAGGGAATTTATTATTAAGTTTTGGGGTTATAAGGGATGTAAATGAAGAAGAGCAAATAATAAAAGCTTTTAAAAAGATAAAACCAAAAAAGGATTATCTACTAATTTGTAATTCGTTACGTTTCAATAAAAAACCATCGTTTAGAAAAAAGCCACTAGCTAGAATACAATATAATGTCGAAAAATACATATATAAACAACAACATATACTATTCAGGAGAAAGCGTGTTTTAAATAGTGATTTAAAATATTATTTTAATGCTGCAGATATTATTATTTCACCAAGGATAAATACATTAAATTCAGGTGTTATATATATGGGTTTTTCATTTTCTAAAGTCGTTATTGGTCCAAATATTGGAAATATTGGTCAGATTTTAAGGGATCTTAATAATCCTGTTTTTGAACCAAATAATATTCAGTCTATTGCTAAATCCATGCTAGAAGCAAATTTTCTTGTGGGTACAGCTACTGAAAAACAAAATTTTGAATATGCAAACACAATATGTACTCCATATATGGTAGCAGGCAAGCATAATCAACTTTATAATTCCCTTTTAAATGACTAACATTTATAAAAATAGTTTAGTATCTATAATTATACCATGTTATAATAATGCAAATCATATAATTGAAACATTAACTTCTGTTTTAAATCAAACTTATACAGATTGGGAATGCTTTATTATCGATGATGATAGTACAGATAATACTGTAAAAATCATAGAAAAATGGTGTTCAATTAATCCTAAGTTTAGTTATTTAAAAAGGCCAGGTTTTAGAGAAAAAGGAGCAAATGCTTGCAGAAATGTTGGAATTGAAAATAGTCAAGGTATATATGTTATATTTCTTGACGCTGATGATATATTAAATAAATACTGCCTAGAAAATAGAGTTAAGGAATTTGATAAAAATCATGATTTAGACTTCGTAATTGCAAACACTTCTTTTTATAGTGATGGCGTGTTTTTAGATAAGGCAATATGCAGATATCCGGAAAATTATACAGCAGAACAATATTTAAATCTATTTTTAAGATACGAATTACCTTGGACTATAATGAGTGTGTTGTGGAAAAGAGAAACAATAGTAAATGTTTCATTTGATGAATCATTACCAAGGTTGCAAGATGTAGATTTTCATATCCAAATCTTATTACAAAATAATTTAAAGTGTATTAGATTAAGTGCAATTGATACTTATTATAGATCTAATACAAACGGTAAAACTACTATTGAACACAATCAAATAGTAATCAATGCTTCAAATTTATTTTTTGAAAAATACTTGACAAAACCATTTTTAAATAGTATTCAGAAAAAACAATTTAGACGTTTTATAATGTTATTTTTATTCAAGCATATTTATCCTTCTCAACAGGAATTAAAAGTAGAAGTACAACAGATTGAGGTTTTAATTAAAAATTCTAAATTGTTTACGATTAAAGAATTATTACTGCTGAAAATATATAAACTAATTATCAAGTATAATTTACAGACAAAAACGGGGTTAGGTGTACATAAATTATCTAAAGCATTAAAAAATGGACTTAACTATGACAGATAAAGCATTTATAACTTTTGTAGTACCGTGTTATAATCAAGCTAATTTTTTAGACGAAGCATTACTAACGGTGCAAAATCAAACTTATACTAATTGGGAATGTATAATAGTTAATGATGGTAGTACAGATAACACAAAAGCTATAGCGCAGATTTGGTTAGAAAAGGATGATCGTTTTAAGTATCTTGAAAAAGAAAATGGAGGCTTATCTAGTGCAAGAAATGCAGGAATTAAATTATGTAAAACAGAATATGTTTTTCCTTTTGATGCAGACGATAAATTGCATGAAGATTATCTAAAAAAAGCAGTTAGTATTTTATCTGACAATAAAAAAATAGAAGTTTTAACAGTAAAAGTCCAGTTATTTGGAACTAAAAACAATATTCTAGAACTACCAGAATACTCGTTTAAAAGACTATTAACTAGAAATTGTTTTATAGCTTGTTCTATATATAAAAAAGAAACATTTGATCGTGTTGGAGGTTATGATGAAAATTTAAAATCATTTGAAGATTGGGACTTTTGGATTTCAGCATTAAAAAATGGAGGAGAACATTACCAAATTGATAAGGTTTTGTATTATTATAGAAAGCATGAAGATCATTCATTATCTAATAGGTTTTATAAGGATAAAGACTTTTATGAATCGTTATATGATTATGTTTATAAAAAACATATAGATTTGTACGATAAGTATTATCCTAATTTCATTCTATTGTATAATGATTATCTATTGCTTGAAGAATTCAATAAAAAAGCAAAAAATAATTTTATCTTTAAAACATATCACAAGCTAAGGACTCTTTTTAAAAGCCAGAATTAAAGTCATGCAATGAAAAAGAAAATTAAAACAAAACTTATTGATTTTTTAGGAGCTAAATTAAATATCAGTTTTGCAAGAGCTGGAGACGATTTGCAGCTTATGAAACTTATAAATAATAGCACTCCAGGTGTTTATGTGGATGTAGGGTCTTGGCATCCTAAAAAAGCTTCAAACACATACTTTTTTTACTTAAGAAAATGGAAAGGTATTTGTATAGATCCAAACCCAGAATTAAAAGAGTTATATAGTAAGATGAGGCCCAAAGATATCTTCGTTAATGCAGGTGTTGGAAAATCAGACTCAAGCATGGAGTATTATATGTTTTCAGAAAGCTCAATTAATACTTTTAGTAGTGATTTTATCGAAAGGAATAATCTTACGTCTAAAATTGTAAAAAAAATAGAAGTACCAGTGTATTCTTTAAAAGAGATTTTGGGCAAACACATAAGTAGTACAGATCGCTTAGATTTTTTTGATATTGATGTAGAGGGTTTAGATTTAGAAGTTTTAAAAACTAATGATTGGAATTTGTATCGCCCCAAAGTAATAGTAATAGAGACAGATTTACCGATTAAAGAGGATATAGATTCTGAAATTGTAAAATATTTAGAAGCTAAAGATTATAGGTTATTAGGTAAATCAATAATTAACCAAAATCTTGGTAATCTATTTTTAATTTCAAATTAAAATGAGGAAAGGAGAAAACACTTCAAAAGAACAATTAATAAATATTAATTCTAGTCAGCATAGGGTCATTATACCATTATATATTCCTCATGAAAAGGATTATTATAAAGAGGCCTTTACTATTTTTAATTTGTGCATCAAATCTTTACAAAAAACATCACATTCAAAACTTAAAATTTCAGTAATAAGCAATGGTTCTAGCAATCAAATTAATGAAAAATTAATGGATTTGTACCAACAAGAAATTATTAATGAATTAGTTATAGAACGTGATGCAATAGGTAAGCTTAATAGTATATTAAAAGTTTTAAGAACCTGTGAAGAAAAAATTATAACTATTAGTGATGCAGATATTTTATTTGATAACAATTGGGAAGAAAAAGTTATGACTGTTTTTCATAATTTTCCTAAAGCAGCAGCTGTTAGTCCAATCCCCGTTTTTAGAACCCAAAACCATTACACTTCAAATATTTTATTTGATTATTTTTTTTCAAAAAAACTTCAATTTACTAAAGTAGCAAATCCTGAAGCCTTAACGCTTTTCGCAAAAAGTATAGGTTGGTCGAGACTGGATGAAAAATGGAAAGATGTTATCTTGACAATTTCGGCTAAAAATAATAGTAAAGCGGTAGTAGGCTGCAATCATTGTGCAGTAACTTATAGAAGAGAAGTGTTTGGTGTCATACCTAAACAAAATACTAATTACAAATTAGGAGGTAGCAGCGAAGGCGTATATTTAGATCAACCTCCATTATTTTTTGATGGTTACCGATTGGCAACAGAGGATAATTATGCCTTTCATATGGGTAATACCACAGAACAATGGATGTATAGAGTGTTTGATAATCTAAAAGATCAAGAAAAACAAGAGGGGCTTGTTTATTTAAAGCCAATAAAGAAGCAGCTTTTTAAAAATTATATTAAAAATATACTTTTTAAAAAAGTAATATCTTTAAAAAAATTAAGAATGTTTTTTTATTTAAGAAAAGGACTTTCGAAAGCACAAATAAAAAATTTTATTTAAACTAAGTTTTTAATTTTATAAATAGTGAGTATTATAAAAGTTATAGAGAATCATATCAAATGAAAGCGACGTCGTTTTATAACCAATCGAAACGCACAATTGAAATAGTCAGATGTTATAAAAATTAATGGTTGGGTCAATGAGTATACCAATTTAGAAATTATTAATATTTTCAAAAAAAAACTTTTGAATTAATAGAAAAAAAGCTTGACGCAAACAAAATATTTATGTTTTTAAAAAATAAAAATAATTAATGCTATCCATAATATATCCATATCGTGAACGAGATTTAGAACGTATACGTTTTAGTCTTAATTCATTATTTAAACAAACTAATAAAGATTTTCTTGTCTATTTTGTTGATTATGGTTCTCCTATAGATCATGCCCGTCAAGTTAAAGATCTTCTAGAAGATTATACTTTTGTAAAGTATTTTTACTGTTTTACAGAATATCAACCTTGGAACAAGTCTAAAGCATTAAATAGTGTTGTTAAATTACTGGACACTGATTACTTTTTTGTAGCGGATATTGATATGATTTTTCATCCATGTTTTATAAAAATTACAAAAAAACTATCTGAAACACGGGAAGTATGGTATTTTAAAGTTGGTTTTTTAAGTGAAACAGAATCTATAAAAGAGAAAGAGTTTAGTGAGTATAAAGTTAAATTTGAAAGTAATAAAGAGGCAACAGGCTTAACGTTATGCCCAACAAAGCAAGCACAAACAATAAACGGATTTGATGAAATATATCACTTTTGGGGAAGTGAAGATACAGACTTTCATGTGCGATTAGTTAACGCAGGATATAAGCTTAACTATTATGATAAAGGTTTAGTAATGTTGCACAAATGGCATAAAACTTATCGTAATAAAGAAGTCAATCATTTAACATTATCATTACAGGTAAAAGGTATAGTGCAATTCAATCAATTACATTTAAAGCAAGCTGTAGATAATAAGGTAACTAAAGTAAATAATAGTAATTGGGGAGAGGTAATAAGTGAAATAGATTTTAAAGAATTACAAAGTAAATCGCAAATTCAAGTTATTAATAATTTGTCTACCGAGGTCAATTATTTTGTTTTTCAGCAATTAGCAAATTTAAAATCAGGTGTTCATCATTTTCAGTTTAAAAAAAATAAAAATACCGCTCAATTAAAAAAACAATTAAAACAAGTATTAAAATTTAAACAGCAGTCTCAAAAAATTTATAGTTTAAAAGAAATAAATGATCTTGTGTTATTACATATTGTTAACTTTTATCATTATTACAGTTATACGTACCAAATTGAAGACAACTTAAAATCTATTAATTTATCAATCAAAGTAAATTAAACTAATGATATCAGTAGTTATAAGAAATAAAAATCAAGATAAAGCACTTACGTTTTTACTAAAAAATTTAACTGAGCGTTATATTAATGATATTGGCGAAATAATAGTCATTGATAATCTTTCATCGGATGATAGTGAACAAGTCGCAAAAAAATATGACGCACGTTTTATCACAATAGAAAAGTTTAGCTATGGTAGTAGTGCTAACTTAGGTGCCAAGTGTGCTAATTTTAATATTGTAGTTTTTTTTAGTGCACATTCTTATCCAGTAAGTCATGATTTTTTTAAATTAATTAAATCTAAATTTGATAATAGAAATGATTTAGCTGGTCTACGCTGCTTGCATAGTCCTAATGATTACAGAAATTATATTAATAATGTTTCATCAAAAGAAGATCCAAATAAGTCTGGATTAATATTTTCAGGTTCTGCTTTCAATAAAGAGATTTGGAAGTTTCATCCTTTTAACAATGATGTAGCTACTTTTGAAGATAAAGAATGGTCTAAGCGTGTCATCAAAAATGGCTATAGGATTGAATTTGTTCCAGCGATTTTTAGTTATGAAATAAAACGTACTAAAAAACAAGAATTATTTAGGTATAAAAATGATTTGATTGGTAATTATCAACTGTGGCAAGAGGGGCCCAGTTTTAAAAATGCTTGTGGATTTCTAGTTATTTCTTTTGTTAGGTTGTTTAAAAACTTGTTTTTAGATACTTATTACATCTTTATTAAATTTATGCTTGCATTAAAATTTGTTATTAAAAAGCCAACAAAATTAAAAGACTTATAAATGTTTACGAATAAAAAAATACCATTATTTTGGTGGAGTGAGGTGTATTTAATGCACAAGAAAAAAGAGAATTATGGAGATCTATTAGGTAAGTATTTAATAGAAAAAATATCGAATCGAGTAGTCGTATTTAAACACACAAAAAAAACGCATTTTTTTGATTCAAAAAAAGTATTGGTAACTATAGGTAGTATCTTATCAAATGTTAATAAGCGCTGTGTCGTTTGGGGGAGTGGAATAATATCAAAAAAGGATACTGTAGAAAATGCTACTTTTTTGGCGGTACGAGGTCCTCAAACAAGACAATTTTTGATTGAAAAAGGCTATAGTGTCCCTGAGATTTATGGTGATCCTGCATTACTATTACCTGATTATTATTCTCCTGTTATTGAGAAAAAATTTGATTATGGTATTATACCACATTACACAGATTTTAAACTTATAAAGGATCAATTTAATGATATTTCAGGAGTAAAAATAATTGATTTAATGACGTTGTCAATAGAGCATACTACAGATGAAATCTTAAGTTGTAAAAAAATAATTTCGTCATCATTGCATGGTGTGATCTTAGCGCATGCTTATGGTATACCGGCAGTCTGGCAAAAATTTTCTAATAATCTTTATGGCGATGATATAAAATTTCAGGATTATTTTGAATCTGTAAAAATTAATGCTTACCAATTGCCTATTTTCAACAAAGGATTTGATTTAAATACTCTAATAACACTTTTTGAAGAAGTAGAAACTTTACCAAGCAAGGTTATTGTAGATCAAATTAAGAAAGGGCTAATTGAAGTTTGTCCTGTATAATACAAATATGTCAAATTTCATTTTATCTTTAATTTATATACTTTCATCCTTAAAAACTGTATTTTAGCGATTAATTATATGAAAAACGAGTTTCAATATATGAAAAAAATAGGCTTCATTCCCTTGCGAAAAGGCTCTAAAGGTATTGTCGGTAAAAATAAACGAAAAATGGTTGGAAGACCATTGTATACATGGGTTTTAGGAGAAGCGTTACACTCAGATTTAGACCTAGTGTATATCTATACAGACGATCAATCTATTATTGATTTTATCGCTAAGGAATACCATTATACAAACAAAGTAAAAGCGGTTTTACGTAGTGATGCAAGTGCAACAGATACAGCCTCTACAGAAAGTGCCATGTTAGAATTTGCAACACAAATAGATTACGATTTTGATGTGTTTTGCCTATTACAAGCAACGTCGCCATTTACTACAGCATTGGATATAAATAATTGTTTAGATACTGTTGCAGATGGTAAAGATTCTGCATTAACCGTTGTTAATACGCATCGTTTTTTATGGAATGCAAACGGAACTCCCATTAATTATGATTACAATAATCGCCCAAGACGTCAAGATTTTGAAGGGTTATTAATAGAAAACGGAGCCGTTTACACGTGTACTAAACAAGTATTGCAAAATAATAAAAACCGATTAGGACAAAATATAGGCATTGTAAAAATGTCTGAAGATAGTTTGCAAGAAATTGATAGCGAGTCCGATTGGATTGTTGTAGAAAACTTATTGATCGAACGTCAAAAGCAATTAAAAAAAGCTGAGAAGATCACGCATTTAGTACTTGATGTTGATGGTGTCTTTACAGATGGAACGATAACTTACACTAAAGATGGAGAACATACTAAAAGCTTTGATATGCGAGATGGTATGGGATTAGAGATTTTAAGACAGTTTGGGATAGAAGTCATGATCATGACAAGTGAACAGTCCGAATTGGTTGCTAAACGGATGGAAAAACTTCAAATTAAACAAGTGTTTTTAGGTGTTAAAGACAAATATACGTTACTTAAAACCCTATCTATACAGCAAAATTTTTCTTTAAATAATGTTGCTTATGTTGGAGACGATGTTAATGATATGGCCAATATTTGCAGCGTAGGCTGGTCTTTTGCTCCTCAAAATGCGATGACAGAAATTAAAACCAACGCTGATGTTGTATTGTCAAAACCATCAGGAGCAGGTGCTATCAGAGAAGCTTGCTATTTTATTAAAAATTATAACAAAAGATATTAAGGATACATAATGAATACATACAGTAAACCCTACATCATAGCCGAAATTGGTTGTAACCATAAAGGTGATATGCAAATCGCTAAAGAGTTAATTCAAATGGCTAAAATCTTTTGTAACGTGGATGCTGTGAAGTTTCAAAAGCGTCACAATAAAGAATTATTAACAGAAGCACAATATAATAGTCCGCATCCAAATCCTACGAACTCTTATGGAAATACCTATGGCGCACATCGTGAGTATTTAGAGTTTGATGTTAACCAACACCAAGAGTTAAAAGGTTTTTGTGAATCTATAGGTATTGATTATTCAACCTCTGTTTGGGATGTCACTTCTGCTAAAGAAATAGCTTCGTTACATCCAAAATTTATAAAAATACCATCAGCTTGTAATAACAATGTAAAAATGTTAGAGTGGTTGTGTCAACATTATCAAGGAGACATTCATATCTCAACTGGAATGACTACTAAAGATGAGATTGAAGATTTAGTACAGCTATTTAAAACACACAAGAGAAATAAAGATTTAGTCTTGTATAATTGTACTTCTGGATATCCTGTGCCTTTTGAAGATGTCTGCTTATTAGATATTAATTTATTATTGGAACGCTATAGTGGAGAGGTAAAGCATATTGGGTTTTCTGGTCACCATTTAGGTATTGCAGTCGATGTTGCTGCTTATACTTTAGGAGTTCCTATTATTGAGCGTCATTATACCTTAGACAGAACTTGGAAAGGGACCGATCATGCGGCGTCTTTAGAGCCTATGGGATTACGTAAGCTGTCTAGAGATTTAAAGGCAGTGCATAAGGCACTAACGTTTAAGTCTCAAGATATTTTACCAATCGAGCAGGTGCAACGTGATAAGTTGAAGAATCAAAAGGGGTAGCGTGTAGTTTGTTTTGGGTATAATGCAAAGGAGAAAAGGGAAAAGCTGAAAAAAAATAAGACTTTAGATAAATTAGAAGTCAAAAGAAATTAGCTATAATTAGATTAGTGTATTAAAGAATGAAAAAGAAGGTGTTTGTGTTTTTTCCCGATGGTGTTGGTGTACGAAACTTCGCTTTTACTGATTTTAAAGCGGTTGGAGAACAGATGGGGTTTGATATTACCTATTGGAACAATACTGTTTTTTCTTTAAAAGACAATTTAGGCTTTAAGGAGGTTAAAATAGATAACCATCAGATACACCCATTAACACCTATATATTCTCGTGCTAGAAAGCGAGCCGAATTAAATGTGTCTAGAGACAAGTTTAATGATGACGTCTATCCAACGTATAAGTTTCCGTTTAGCTATAAAGGGGTTAAAAACACATTTAAAAGTGTGTATACTAAACTATTGATAGGCTTATACTCTTCAGAAAAAGGCATTGAAAAACTACGACATAAAATAGATGATTTAGAGCGTAAAAATCCTAAATATGCCTATTGTAAAGCACAATTAGAATTACATAATCCAGATTTAATTTTCTGTACTACGCAGCGTGCCACACAATCTATTAGTGCCTTATTAGCCGCTAAAGATTTAGGGATTCCTACAGTTGCTTTTGTGTATTCTTGGGATAATGTTCCCAAGGCAATGCAGGTCGTTAATACAGATTATTATTGTGTTTGGAGCGACCACATGAAGCGCGAAGTGTTACAATATTATCCTTTTGTAAAAGAGTCTCAAGTATTTGTCACAGGGACGCCACAATTTGAACCACATTATGATACTAGCTTAAAACAAAGTCGAGCAGACTTTTTTAAACACTATAATTTAGACGTTAATAAAAAATATATTTGTTATTCTGGAGATGACGAAACCACGTCGCCTTTAGATCAATATTATTTAGAAGATTTAGCAAATGCTGTTAGACGTCTAAATGCAAAAGGTGAAAATCTTGGCATTATTTACAGAAAGTGTCCTGTAGATTTTACAGATAGATACAATGCAGTAATTGAAGATAATAAAGATATTATTGAAGTTTTAAACCCTATATGGAAACAAGTAGGGAGTCAGTGGAATCAGGTGTTACCTGCAAAAGAAGATTTTAAAATGTTGTATAATGTTTGCGAGCATTCGGAGTTTGTCACTAACGTCTGTTCTTCAACTGTTTTTGATTTTGTAGCTCACGATAAACCATGTATTTATTATAATTATGAGCAACCACAACTTAAAAAGGGTATTAGAGATATAGGGCAAAATTACAAGTACGTACACTTTAGGAGTATGCCAAGTCCTGAAGCAGCTGTATTTTGTACCGATAAGAACGACTTAGAAGCCCTAGTCAAACAAATTTTAGATGGACAATTATCTAATGTTGAAGAAGGGAAAAAATGGTATGAGGTTATTGTTGGTGAAAGGCCTACAAAAGCTTCTGAAAATATTTGGAAAGTACTCAAACAAATTTCATAATGCACATAGCTTATATTACTTCCGAATATCCTCACCCAAAGGTTACGCATGCTGCAGGTATAGCTACAAGTATTAAAAATCTTGCAGAAACTTTAGTGCAAAAAGGAATTAGTGTTACGGTTTTTGTCTATCATCAAAAAGAGGATGCTGTTATTAATGATGAAGGTGTAACGATTCATTTAATAGCTAAAAAAAAGTATAGATTATTGTCGTGGTATTTTTACAGAAAACAACTTCAAAATTATGTTAATGCTATAACTGTAAAAGAAAACATTACCCTTGTAGAAGCTCCAGATTGGACTGGTATCACAGCTTTTATGCGATTAAAAGTACCATTAGTAATACGCTTTCATGGTAGTGATGCTTATTTTTGTAAATTGGATAAAAGGCGACAAAAATTTAAAAATTTTATTTTTGAAAAAAAAGCTTTGAAGTCTGCTTCCGCTTATATTGCACCAACAACATTTGCAGGGGAAGAGACTGCTAAGATTTTTGGTTTAAACCGAAAGAAAATAAAAACTATTCATTATGGTTTGCAATTAAATCAATTTAATAATGAGACTCCAGAGAATTATGAGCCGCAAACACTATTATATATAGGGACGATTATACGAAAAAAGGGAGTTTTAGAATTAGCAGAAATTTTTAATAAAATTGTAGAAAAAAGACCACAGATTCAGCTTAAATTGATCGGTGGAGACTCTGGAGATATACAAACAGGAAGTGCTTCGACCTATGCCTTAATGCAGGTCATATTTTCAGATCAGGCCAGAGCTAATGTTAGTTATCTGGGTAAAATACCTTATGCTGAGGTGCAAGGTCATATGAAAAAAGCGCATGTGTGTACCTTTCCAAGTTTTGCAGAAACCTTAGGTATGGTGACTATAGAGAGCATGGCCTTGCAAAAACCAGTCGTTAATACTAGTATTGGTTGGGCCAAAGAGTTAATTGATGATGGTGTTAATGGATATTTAGTACATCCTTCAAATATTGAACTGTTTAGTCAACGCATATTACACCTTTTTAATGACCAAGACTTCTGTTTGAAAATAGGAAGCGCAGCAAGAGAAAAAGTAGAAACTACTTTTGATATTAATACTATTGCGGAAACTAATATAGCATACTATAAAACAGTTATTGAATGATAATTTTAGTCCATGAGAACAACAAAGTCGTAGCACTTTTAAATGCTGGTTTAGAGCCAATGGATGTGTCTCTTGATAAACATATTGCCACTGCTTTGATCGCTGTGGCAAAACAATTTCCAGAGACCCTAATTATTTGGTGCCACAAAGCTTTTGTAAATAGTCTTAATACTGATCTTTTACATTACATTTTTCATCATAAACGGATATTGGCTAGTTATAATCCATCCGAGTTAAATTACTTACCAAATCAAATAGGATATGTCGATCGAGAATTTTACTTAAAAATAAATAAAACAGTAAGTTATCCTACTTGGGTAACAAGTAGTAATATTGGAGGTGTAAATTCTAGTGTTATTAATTCTTTAGTAAATCAGTTGAATCCTAAAGTAAGCTTCGATTATTTTTTAATTTCCTTAGCCAAGCGAGCTATGGTCAATGGTTTGTTCTGTTACTCAGAACCTAAATTGTTAAAAACAAATACTTCGGTGTTGATTGAAACGCCAAAGGCTTCAACATCCGATTTGTTTCTATTTGTGAAACAACATTATAAATGGGTTTGGGTGTTTTTTTTATCAATGTGTTATTTTGTGTATGAAAAGAAAATAGTGCTATTTCCTTTGCTAAAAAGTTTATTTTTTAAACGGTTGTCACAAGATTTAAATTTAGAAGGAGTAGTCGTAGAATCTACTAAATTAATTCTTGAAAAGAAAGCGATAGATGTGATTATCCCAACGATAGGGAGAAAAGAATATTTATATGATGTTTTAAAAGATTTAGCCTCACAAACGCTGTTGCCTAAAAATGTTATTATAGTTGAACAAAACACTTTGTCAGGATCCGTATCTGAATTATTTTATTTAAAGACTGAAGATTGGCCATTTACTATAAAACATACCTTTACACATCAACCTGGTGTCGTTAATGCCCGTAATATTGCGTTGTCTGAAGTGCAAAGTGAATGGGTGTTTTTTGCAGATGATGATATTAGATTTGATAAATATTTATTAGAACACTCTTTTAAAACTATTAATCAATTTGGGATTTCTATTTTAAATTATTTATGCTTGTTGCCTAATCAAAAGCAAGTTTTTTTTAGATTGCAACAAACCAGTATTTTTGGCTCGGGTTGTAGTCTTGTAAAAAGAGAAGCTTTAAAAGCTACAGTGTTTAATAGTGCATTTGAGTTTGGTTTTGGAGAGGATAGTGATTTTGGAATGCAATTAAGAAATAAAGGATATGACGTTATTTTTGTACCGCATATAAAAATTACGCATTTAAAAGCACCAATTGGTGGTTATCGTACTATAATTAAACAACGCTGGGCTGACGATGCTATTCAGCCTAAACCATCACCAACCATACAATTGTTATATCAAACCTATTTTACAGACCATCAATTATTAGGTTATAAATTATTGTTAGGTTTACGCAGTTATAAACATAGTGCTATTAAAAATCCGATGACTTATATTAAACATTTTAATAAACAATGGCAGCGTAGTCAATTTTGGAGTCATCAATTAAATTAAAAGGGAGATGAATATAAGAAAATCTTTTAGCCGTATCGTATTAAGGTATAATACCATTAAAGCACACCCTTTAACAAAAGACGCTTCTTTAAAGGGATTATATCGTTATCTTATTTTTAATTTATCTCAAGCCATAAAAAAAAGGCCACAAGTTTATGATTGGATAAATGGATTACAATTTTATGCTGAAAAAGGAGATGCAGGTATTGTTGGTAATATTTATTATAAGTTAATGGATTATGAAGATTCGATGTTTTTATTGGATCATTTAAAAAAAGAGGACTTATTTGTTGATATTGGTGCTAATTTGGGGCATTATACTTTACTAGCCAGTGGGGTTTGTCAATCCAAAACAGTCGCTATTGAACCTATAGTATCCACATTAATAAAATTAAAAAACAATATAGTACTTAATAATTTAGAGGAAAAGGTATCTGTATTGGCTATGGGAGTAGGGGATGCAAAGGAAACTCTTAATTTTACCACCAATAATACTGTGATGAATACCGTTTCTTTGACAGAAAACAGTAATACAGTTAAGATTGAAGTTGATACTTTAGATTTTATTTTGGAAAGCCAACACCCTTCTTTTATAAAAATTGACGTGGAAGGTTATGAGTATAAAGTGCTTAAAGGGGCCACTCATGTTTTACAACAACCTCAGTTAAAATTTTTGTTAGTAGAATTTAATAATTCTGGAGCTAAATTTAATTTGAAAGATGAAGATGTTTTTGAGTTAATTACTCAAAACGGATTTAAGCCTATAAGATATAATCCAATTTCAAAAGAAATAAGAACTATTAAAAGTTATAATAGAGATAAGTTTAATACCTTGTTTATTCGGTAAATCTAATGCTTAAACTATACACAAATAAAGAGTTTTTAACAGAAACGTATCGACGTCAAGTCTTTCCGTTGTTGTTTGATTTGGTGTTTTTAAAGAACAAAACTCTTTTAGAGCATTATACAATAGTGAATACTGTTGCCGATGCAGATATTGTTGTATTTCCTGTTGATTATGCCGTGTTTTTAAAACAAAACACCGTATTTCTAAGTTTATTAAAAGCAGCAAAACAACATCAAAAAGCAATATGGATTTATACCGCAGGAGACTATGGGTTTACTAATTATATAAACAATAGTTATACCTTTAGATTAGGTGGTTTTAATAGTAAATTGAACAGGAATACGTTTATTTTACCTTCTTTTATTAATGATCCCTATTCTTCATTTTTACCACAAGGGTTTTCAGTTTTAGAAAAAGAAAGAAAACCAAGTATTGGATTTGTAGGACATGCACAATCTGGGGTTATAAAGTATTTAAAAGAATATAGTAATCATTTAAAATATCTGGTTAAACGGAAAACTAATCTGTTGCTCGCGGATCGCCAGCTGTTTTATCCTTCCAGTGTTAAACGGGCCAATTATTTACAGCGTTTAACATTACATGACGACTTAGACGCGACATTTATTTTGAGGCAGAAATACCGTGCAGGCTCTCATTCTAAATTAACACAACAAGAAAGCTCGCAGCAGTTTTTCGATACCATTTTTAATACAGCTTATACGTTTTGTATTAGAGGCGTAGGTAATTTCTCTGTTCGATTTTATGAAACCTTAGCAGTTGGTCGTATTCCTATTTTGTTAAATACAGATTGCCGATTACCGTTAAGTACGGAAATAGATTGGACTAAACATTGTGTTATTATTGACCATAATAATAAGGATACTGTAGCGGATCAAATTTTAGCATTTCATAATAATTTAACAGATGCTGAGTTTGAAAACATACAACACTCAAATCGTGAGTTATGGTTAAACACGTTAAGACGTGATGTTTATTTTATAAAAATAGGGAGACAATTTAAAACAAAAAGACAATAATGAGTCAGTCGTTTTCATTAATAATTTGTACATACATGCGATCCAAAGTGATTGTCAAGTTGTTGAAGTCCGTTGCAATACAGACCTTATATCCTGATGAGATATTAATTATTGATGGTTCTACAAACAAGGATACCGAAATTGTTTTAAAAAATAAGGCGTTTAAAAATTTGGGTTATTATAAAGTTGAGGCAGAAGATAGAGGCTTGACTAAACAGCGTAATATTGGGATTAGTAAAGTTAATAAGGCGTCTGAAATTGTTTGTTTTTTAGATGACGATGTGGTTTTAGAACCAGATTATTTTGAAATGGTAATTGCTGCTTTTAAATCAGATTCAAATATTGTAGGCGTAGGTGGTATTGCTATCAATGAATATCGATGGTTGCCAAAAGCAGCAGGATTCAACTATTCTAAGAAGCGATTTTATACTTTAGGAAGTTATGTAATTAAAGAAAGTATAAGAAATGTGGCTCGTAATTATTTAGGATTACAATCTCATGAAAAACCCGGTGTAATGCCTTATTTTTCACATGGAAGAACTTACAATTACCCTTTAACGGGCCAAATTTATGAAGTTGATTTGTTAGTAGGGATGTCGTTTAGCTTCAAAAGAGCACTCTTTGATAAGATTAAATTTTCCACTTATTTTGAAGGTTATGGTTTATATGAAGATGCAGATTTTAGTCTTAGAGCTTTGCAATATGGTAAAAATGTAATTTCGACAAAAGCGAAATTATCACATTACCATGACGCTTCTGGTCGGCCAAATCAATATAATTACGGTAAAATGGTGGTTAGAAATGGGTGGTATGTTTGGCGTGTTAAGTATCCTAACCCTAGTTTAAAAGCACGTTTTAAATTCCACGCTACCGTTTTACTACTCTTATCTATTAGAGCTACTAATATTATAACTTCTAAAGATCGAGTCAAAGCACTAACTGAAACTTTAGGACGTCAAGTAGGATGGATTTCCCTTATATTTAACAAGCCTAAACACCAATAATTGTTTTGAGTTTAAAGTCAGATTTTATAAAATATAAAAAGTATAGCGGGAATAAATCGGTATTTTTACTGTTATTAACACAACAAGGCTTGTGGGCTTTAGCAGTGTATAGGCTATCAAATACAATATATCGAAGTTCTATTTTTGGACCACTAAAAAAACTATTGCTAGGTTTTGCAGTAATACATCAAAAATGGATAGAAATAGTAACTGGTATTAGTATTCCGTATACCGTAACTGTTGGGAAGCAGTTTTACATTGGGCATTTTGGTGGTATTATTATAAACGCCAACGTTGTTATTGGAGATAATTGTAATATCTCGCAAGGCGTGACTATTGGGGTTAGTGGACGAGGTGATACTCGTGGGGTTCCAACGCTTGGAAATAATGTATATATTGGTGCCAATGCAGTTATTGTTGGACCAATAATAATTGGGGATAATTGCGTTATTGCAGCTAATACGTTAGTCACAAAATCTATGGACGCTAATGCTATTGCGGTTGGTGTTCCAGGCGTTATCATTAATCATAAGGGCTCTAAAGATTATATATAATGAAGTTTTTAGTCGTTACAAATGCACCAACCTTAAAAGAAGATCATAGTTATCAAGCATATACGCCGTATGTCAGAGAAATGGATATTTGGAGTGCTAATGTCTCAGAGTTTAGAATAATTTCGCCCACACAATACAATCAAAAATTATTAAAGTCCTCATTTAAAAAGCAACCCACGGTAACTTCAATACCGAGTTTAAATTTTTCGAATGTTTTATCAGCCTTACTAAGTGTGTTTTATTTGCCGATAATTGTGTTTCGTTTGTTTAAAGCCATGTTGTGGGCAGATCATATCCATTTAAGATGTCCTGGGAACATTGGTTTAATCGGTTGTTTTGTGCAACTGTTTTTCCCAAAGAAACTAAAGACAGCAAAATATGCAGGTAACTGGGCTCCAAATGCAAAACAACCTTTAAGTTATCGTCTTCAAAAAACGATTTTGAGTAGTACAAAATGGACAAAAAAGATGACTGTTTTAGTTTATGGAGATTGGCCCAATCAAACTAAAAATATTAAATCATTTTTTACAGCAACGTACAATGATCAAGATCGTTTAGTACCTGTTATTCGAGACTATACAAAAGCATTAGAATTTGTGTTTGTTGGAAGTTTAGTAACTGGTAAACGTCCTTTGTTAGCTATTCAAATTGTAGCGCAATTATTAAGCTTAGGTTTTAAATGTAACTTACAAGTGTTTGGAGATGGTGTTTTAAAACCGAAATTGCAACATTACATAGATGATAAACAACTAAGGAAGCATATTGTTTTGCATGGTAATAAAACTAGTGAAACCGTAAAGACAGCTTTACAGTCTGCTCATTTTATAATATTAGCTTCTAAGTCCGAAGGTTGGCCTAAAGCCTTGGCTGAAGCTATGTTTTTTGGAGTTATACCAATCGCAACGTCCATATCATGTGTGCCAAATATGTTAGACTATGGTAACCGTGGTATGCTTATAGCTCCTAATGTGGAGGACGCAGTTTCTAAAATAGTCTTAGCTTTAGGAGCTAATCAAGCGTTAGTAACAATGTCTAAATTAGCGTCGGGCTGGTCACAACGGTATACTTTAAATGTATTTGAAAGTGAAATTAAAAAACTATTAAAGGTTTAGAATGAAAGTATTGCAACTTATAGATAGTTTAGAAGCAGGAGGAGCAGAACGTGTTGCTGTCAACTACGCTAATGGTTTGTTTGATTATGTAGACGGTAGTTATTTGTGTGCGACTAGAGCAGAAGGTCTTTTAAAATCTAGTGTAAACAATGCGGTTGGTTATTTGTTTTTAAATAAAAAAGCGATTATAGATGTTACGGCGATTTGGAGGTTACATCGTTTTATAAAAAAAGAAGGCATAACAGTAATACATGCACATTCTTCGTCTTATTTTTTGTCTACGCTGATTACTATTTTAAATCCTAAATTGAAATTAGTGTGGCATGATCACTATGGTAAAAGTGAGTTTTTAGAGCAACGTCCCAAACGTATTCTGCAATACTGCTCTAAATATTTTGATCACATATTTAGTGTTAATTCCAAATTAAAAGATTGGGCTTCATCACAATTAAAAGCAAAAACAGTTAGTTATTTGCCTAATTATGCTGTGGTTGGAGATACAGTATTGTCTACACGATTAAAAGGCACAGATGGTAAGCGCATTGTTTGTTTGGCAAATTTAAGACCACAAAAGGATCATTTAAATTTACTTGAAGCATTTAAATTAGTAGCTAAAAACAATCCAGATTGGACACTGCATTTGATTGGTAAGGATTTTGAGGATGATTATTCTAAGCAAGTGTTTGAATATATTAAAAGCGAGGAATTAGAGGGGAATGTTTTTTTTTATGGGCGTTGTGCAGATGTTTCTGCAATACTATTAGCTTGCAATATTGGTGTTTTATCGTCTCAGTCAGAAGGCTTACCTTTGGCTTTATTAGAATATGGTTTGGCTAAATTAGCAGTTGTAGCCACTCATGTAGGCGAGTGTAATCAAATTATTAAAAATGAAAATACGGGTCTATTAGTTAATGCTGAAGACAGTAAAGCTTTGAGTGATGCTATTATAAATATTATAGAGGACCTTGATTTAAGAAACTCGTATGCTATAGAGTTAACACAATTAATTAAAACTGATTTTTCTGAGACAACAACACTACAGGCAATTGTAAATACATATTCTCGATTATAATATAAATGCAAAAAAAATATTTAAAACTATTAGTAATACATGTTTTGTTAGGGGCTTTAATATACCTGTCAAGACCTTTAGGTAACCTGTATTTTTACGGAATTTTTATTTATTTTTTAATTAGAATTATTAGTGCCAAAAAGCAATTAAAAACATTTGAGATTATAAGAGCTAGTGCTTATTTTATAGGGGCTGAGGTTATTTTACGAATGACTAATAGTGGACCTTTTTACGAGGCTAGCAAATATATGGTTATAGTTTTTTCTGTTTTTGGTTTGTTCTATAATGGGTTTAATAAAAAAGCTACACCTTATTTATTGTATATATGTCTTATGATTCCGAGTATTTATGTCTCTTTGTATCTCTTGGAAGTTGATCAGAACATTAGAAAGGCAATTGCTTTTAACTTAAGTGGGCCAGTTACTTTAGGTGTTTCAGCTTTGTTTTGTTTTGGATTAAAAGTTACAAGAAAACAACTAGAGGGGATAGTTAATTTTATCTTATTTCCTTTAGTAAGTACACTTGTTTATGTTTTTATGTATAATCCAGATGTATCTGCAGTATCAACGGGTACGGGGTCAAACTTTGCGGCTTCTGGAGGATTTGGACCTAATCAAATGGCAACTGTTTTAGGTTTAGGTTTTTTTTTAATGACGGTTCGTTTTTTTTATTTTAGCAAAAGTAAAATTTTTCGATATTTAGATTTGATATTTGTATTGTTATTTGCTTTTAGAGCTATTGTTACTTTTAGTCGGGGAGGTGTGTTTACTGCTATTCTTATGATTGTTGCGTTTATATTCATTCTATACAAAGTGATGGATAAAAAACATAAACGTAAAATGCGTATATCTATAATGATGTTCTTAATAATAGGCATTGTTACATGGGGTATTTCTGCAGTGCAAACAAATGGAATGATTGAAAAACGTTATGCCAATGAAAATGCTTCAGGACAAGAAAAAAGTGATATAACAACAGGCAGGGGGAGTTTATTTTTATTAGAATTTGAAGAGTTTATAGATAATCCGTTTTTGGGTATTGGGGTTGGTAGAGCCAAAGAAATTAGATTTCAAAAAACCGGCATTCATGCGGCCTCTCATAATGAAGTAAGTCGTATTGTTGCAGAACACGGTTTGTTTGGGGTTTTTGCATTTTTAGTATTGCTATTGGTTCCATTATTTTTTAGAATAGGTGACCGAAGTAATGTGTTGTTTTATTCTTTTTATCTATTTTGGCTACTTACTATAAATCATTCAGCTATGCGTATTGCGGCGCCTGCATTTATTTATGCTTTAAGTTTATTACATATTGTTGATGAAAAACATCCTCTACATAGGAAACAAATTATCGAAAAAAGGTAAAACAGAATCTACAATCGATACTTTAGAAACTGGACTGAAAAGTTTGGGATTTCATGTTGTTTCAGTTTCAAGTTACAAATCGATTACACTTCGTTTTATAGATATGCTTTGGGCTGTAGTTAGATACAGAAAAACAGTCGATTATGTATTAATAGATACTTACAGTACATTAAATTTTTATTATGCCTATGCTGTTAGTCAATTATGTAGATTTTTTAAATTAAGGTATATTCCCATACTTCACGGAGGCGAGCTACCCAAACGCTTGATTAAATCTCCTAAATTATCTCAAGCCATATTTAAGCCTGCGTTTAAAAACGTAGCACCTTCTTTGTATTTAAAATCACATTTTGAAGCTAGTGGTTACCTTAATTTAGTTTATATACCCAACTCTATTAAAATTGAAGATTATAAATTTCAAAATAAACGCTATGAATCAATTAAATTATTGTGGGTGCGTTCATTTTCCGAAATTTACAATCCGTCGTTAGCGATTCATATTTTTAAAGCTTTAAAAAATGAAAACATTGATGTGGAGCTGTGCATGGTAGGTCCAGAAAAAGATGGTAGTTTGGCAAGTGCTAAGCAGCTTGCTCAATCATTAAATTTAGATGTTGAGTTTACCGGCTTACTGTCTAAAAAAGAATGGCATGTAAAAGCCGAAGATTTCAATATATTTATAAACACAACTACTATTGATAATACACCTGTAAGCGTTATAGAAGCTATGGCCTTAGGTTTACCTGTAGTATCTACCCATGTTGGAGGCATGCCTTTTTTAATTGAAAATAATAAAGACGGTATCCTTGTGGAATCTAATAATATTGAAGCTTTTGTGTTGAGTATAAAACAATTAGCTTCAAATACTAATAGAACTCAATGTATTGCAGACAAAGCAAGGGAAAAAGTTGAAAATTATGCTTGGGAAAAAATTAAGCACCAATGGTATAATCTCTTAAGTTAAATAAGGGCAGTCTATTTAACTTTTATATCTTTACCGCTCTCTAACTAGTGCAAAATATGTTTAAAAGTAGCATCCATTTTGATATTTCAGAACGAAAAGTCCTTTTACGGATTGTGGATGTGCTTTCGGTACTTGTAACTCTTTATGCAGTTAGCAATTTTTTCGATTTTAATTATTTTATTATTAATAAAGAAAATTGGAAGTGGGTACTAGTCCTTATTCTTTACATGTCTATATTCGGAACTATTTTTGAACTTTACGATTTACAAAAGTCTAGTAAGCTAGATAAAACCTTTGCAAATATTGTTTTTGCATCATCTATCACAGTGCTGTTTTATTTTTTAACACCGCGCTTAACACCCGTTTTACCAGATAATAGGCTACAGATTTTATATTTTTATTGCTCTATAATTTTTGCTTTACTCTTATGGCGTTGGATTTACGTAACTTTCATTACGTCGCCACGATTTCATAAAAAAGCCTTAATTGTTGGTGAGATTTCCAGTATTCAATCTATAGTAGAAGCTTTTAAAAATTCCGATCCTAATTATAAAATTATTGGTTTCATTAACTGTGAAATAAAGAAAACGGAAGGTATTAAATATACGGGAGCAAAAGAGTTTAGACCAAATGAAATCCATAAGGTTATTAAGGATGAAAATATATCAGAGATTGTGATTGCAAGCTACAACTCTGAGTCCATAACACCTGAAATCTATCGTGATTTAATTACATTACTAGAAAGTGGTTTTCCAATAAAAGAATATACGCAAGCTTATGAAGAAATGACACAGCGCGTGCCTGTGCAGTTTGTTGGTAAAGATTTTTATAAATACTTTCCATTTAGCCGTAGCAATCATAATAAGTTGTATTTGTTTTTTAGAAGAATTTTTGACATTTCAATTTCAATTATAGGTTTAACTGTTAGTTTGGTTTTTCTTCCTTTAATTTTTATTGGAAATTTAATAGGAAACAAAGGCGCTCTTTTCTATACTCAAAAGCGAATAGGAAAAAATGGTAGAACTTTTCAGATTATAAAATACAGAAGCATGGTTGAAGATGCTGAAAAAAATGGAGCAGTTTGGGCTCAAAAAAATGACTCTAGAATTACGCCGTTTGGGAAGTTTTTAAGACATTCCAGATTAGATGAAATTCCTCAGTTTATCAATATTTTAAAAGGAGAAATGAGTTTAATTGGGCCAAGACCAGAACGCCCACGTTTTGTTTCAGAACTGTCTGAAGTGTTACCGTTTTATGAAACACGACATATTGTAAAACCAGGACTTACCGGCTGGGCACAAGTGAAAACGAGATATGGAAGTTCTGTAGATGATAGTTTATTAAAACTTCAATACGATTTATATTATATCAAACATCGTAGTTTTTTCTTAGATATTAACATTTTAGTAAAAACAATAAGCACCATGATATTTTTTAGAGGTCAGTAGTCTATACAAACCCTTAAAAGAATGGTTTTATCCCTTTAGTTAAATTGTTTCACCAAATATATATATCGAATAAATAGCGCTATTAAAAGCGGGATAATTCCAATAGCAAAAACTTGAACACCAATAAGCCAATGCAAAGTAAGTAAGCATAGCATAATTACTAATAGTTTTAAATATTTACCAAACCAAGCGCTTGGTGCGTTTTTAAAAAATTGGCCAATAACAAAAATGTTTAAAACAAAAGCCCAAAGTAGATTGTAGTTTTGGTGTGTTCCCGTATGGTCTGTAGCAAACCAAAGGAGTAAAATAACGATACCAATAAAGCCTGTAAGGACAAATAAACTTATATCTAACCAGTTACTTCGTTTATCGTTTTTATAATCTTTATAGGTTATAAAAATAATAAAACACGCAATAAGGCTAATTATAAATATCGGACTCGTTAAAAACGAAGTCGACACATATTTTTCTTTCTTATTAAATAAAATATGGTTTTGGGATACTAGAGGTCTATTATCAGTTCCAATAGTTGCAACCTCAAAAAAGCGATAGATGTTTTCTGGTAAAAACATGTGTTCTTCAGGAGTGGCTTGTCTATCAATTACAGAGCCTAAGGCCAAATCGATACCAAAACTACCCCATGTGTTTTTATCTACATTTTGGTAAATTAATGCTCTAAAAGTAGCATCTTCAAAATCTTTTGGCTTATTAAAAGTTATGCTATTATTTACCGAAGTATTTGCAACTTCTTTTATTTTAGTAGCGCAATTGTCAAAAAAGAACTCGTAAAGATAGCCTCGGTTTTCTGGTTTGTAGTTATTAATTAGAAAGTCGTAAAGCTTTTGTTTTTCAACTTGAGATAAATTTAAAACTTGAGCCTTTATACTTCTGTTAAAATAAATATAGTTTTGATAAAATTTATTGAATTCCGATTTGCTTATCAGGTAATCCAATTTTCCTTGTGCAAATTTTAAATAAAAGTTAGGTGAGTCAAAATCATATTGACCATAACCATAAACCACATCTAATCCGCGAGAAACATCTTTTATTCTAAAGGCACTATGGCCAAAGGCATCATTTAATTCGGTTCCAGGACCAACGGTAAGTACACTTATTTCTGCATTTTCAGACAATAGATGCTCTTGCGCTTGTATGGTTTCAAACGATAATAAAAGTATAAATAGAAAATATATGTTTTTCATAAATAGTGAAATTATCTAAAAATGCTTAAATCAATTTTTAAAGAAAACACATTAGAATAAAGGGCTACACTTTGGTCGCCAATATCAGTAAAAGCATAATCTACCTGAATGCCGTTGTATTTAAAACCTACACCAAAACTAGGTTGAAAGCTTAATTGCTCGGTATTATCAAGCTGTAATTCATTTTGAAAATTTCCCATTCCGGCGCGTAAGTAAACCATATCAATATAGCCAAATTCAAATCCTAAGGCAGGATTGATACTAGCGACAGATGTTGAAATAATATCATTATTTTCCTCAAATCTAACGTTTAGATTAACAGCAGTTAATAGCGTGTAGTCGTAATTAAAATCGACAAGTTTAGAAACTCCAATTTGTAATTTAGGAATAGTAATTTCGGTAGTTTCAGGTAATTCTTGGTTTTGTCCTTCAACAGCATTTTGCACGGTTGCAAATTCTTCTTCATCAATGGCCCAAGCATTAAACGTTGTGGTAATATCGCGAGCCATAACACCAAATTTCCAATCGTTTTCGGTTTCAAACTGAACACCTAAATCGAATCCAAAACCCCATGAAGATGCAAAATCGCCAATAACACGACGGATTACTTTAGCATTTATACCATAATTTAAGCCTTGTACAGGCAATGCTCTAGCATAAGAAAAGGTTAATCCATAATCTGCTGTGGAGAATAAGCTAATTCTGTCGTAGTTAATATTTCCTTGATCGTCAATAAGTTGTGTTGTATTCAAAATGTCATCAACAGCAAAACGTATTAATGAGATTCCAATAGCGCTTCTATCATCTAAGGGCATGGCATAGGCCGCATAATCGTAATTTGCAATATTCGCAAAGTAGCTTGAGTGCATTAATGAAAGCTGATTGTCTTCTAATTTTAAAAGTCCTGCCGGATTCCAATACCCAGAATTAACATCGTTAGAATGCGAAGTAACGGCGTTACTCATCCCTAATGCTGCGGCATCTACACCAATATTCATAAATTCGTTCGAGTATTTTCTAGCCGTTTGGCTAAATACCGAAATAGAAATTATAAAAAATAAAGTGCTCAGGTTAAGTTTCAATAGAATTTTTTTTTACAAAGATGCACATAATACCGTTTTAATCATAAAAATTCAAATTGAAACTTCAACTTATTTAACATCTAAGTGTATTATATTTAAGAGTATAAACTTGAATTTGCTATAGATATTGTTTTAGACGAAATTTGTTTGCTATTTTTACAAAATTAAAAGACTAAATATGAAGAGACACATACCTAATGCTATTACACTTTTGAATTTACTGAGTGGTTGTATAGCTGTTATTTTGGCTGTAAATGATGATTTTGTTGCGGCTGCATTATTTGTGTTTTTAGGTATATTTTTCGATTTCTTTGATGGTTTTGCCGCAAGAAAACTAAATGTATCTAGCCCTTTGGGTTTACAGTTAGATTCTTTGGCCGATATGGTAACAAGTGGTTTAGTCCCTGGAATTATTATGTACAAACTATTGATGTTATCTACAGGTGATTTTGTTGATTACGCGGAAGCTTCGCATTGGCAAGAACATTCAGGTTGGATAAGTACAAAATTACAGATTTTACCATTATTGGGGCTTTTAATTACTTTAGGCTCGGCATATAGATTAGCAAAATTTAATATAGATGAAGATCAGCAAACCTATTTTAAAGGCTTACCAACACCTGCAAATGCCCTTTTAATATTATCGCTACCTCTTATCATGGAGTTTCAAAATAACGACCTTATAAATACTATTATTCTAAATCAATGGTTTTTAATAGGGCTTACTTTGTTAAGTTGCTATATATTAAATGCCGATATAAAATTATTTGCCTTAAAATTCAAAAATTATGGTTTTAAGGACAATATTACGCGCTATATTTTTCTAATTTTGTGCGTGGTACTTTTAATTGTTTTACAATTTGCTGCTATACCTTTAATAATAATTCTTTATATACTTTTATCTGTTATAGATAATTTAAACTCCAAATAATTTACCAATGTTAGAAAACATTTTTACTCTGTTAATGCTAGTTCTATTACAAGCCGTTTTAGGATTTGATAATTTATTATACATTTCTTTAGAAAGTAAAAAAGCTCCAGAAAGCGACCAAAAACGAGTACGTAAAGTTGGTATTTTAATCGCTATAGTCTTGAGAATTGTGCTTCTGTTTGTTTTAGTTTCTATTATTGGGTTTTTTAAAGAGCCTTTTTCTTTTTTAACAGGTGGGATCGAAGATATTCTTCATTTTGCATTTAATGGACACAGTATTATTGTTTTAGCTGGTGGCGGATTTATAATTTACACGGCTATTAAGGAAATCTGGCATATGATTTCTAATCATGATTTAGAGCATGATGTGGAAGGTGGTGACGGTAAGCGTTTAAAATCTGCTAATGCCGTTATTACTAGTATTGTAATTATGAATTTAGTTTTTTCTTTCGATTCAATTTTAGCCGCTATTGGACTTACAAGTCATTTAGAAAATAGTACTACAGCATTCATTATTATGGCCATCGCCATTGTAGCAAGTGGATTACTTATGCTTGTTCTTGCCGATAAAATTTCCTCATTCTTGGCCAAGAATCGTATGTACGAAGTGTTAGGTTTGTTTATACTTTTTATAGTTGGTATCATGCTCGTTACCGAAGGTGGTCACTTAGCTCACATTAATATATTCGGTGAAAATATTGAGCCAATGAGCAAAACAACGTTCTATTTTGTATTAGCTGTTTTGGTTATTGTAGATGTAGTACAAGGGCGTTACCAAAAGAAATTAATAAAAGAACAAGCAGCTAAAAATAAATAATTTACCAATATGCAAAATATTTCATTTCCATTAAATTTTAAGTTTAACATTTCAACTTTTGCTAACGATTTTGTTGCAACCGATGCTTCTGGAGCTACCGTTGCATATGTTAGGCAAAAAATGTTTAAGCTTAAAGAAGACATTCTTATTTACAGCGACGAGAATAAAACGCAAGTCAATTATAGAATACAAGCCGATAGATGGATCGATTTTTCTGCTGCTTATAGTTTTAAGGATGCATCTGGTAATGAGCTTGGCAAAATAGCAAGAAAAGGTTGGCGATCGATTTGGAAAGCGAAATATGAGCTTATTGATCAAAATCAAAAAATGCAATACCATATTCGTGAAGATAATGCGTGGGTAAAAGTATTTGATTCTATGTTTGGTGAAATTCCTATTCTAGGGATGTTTACGGGTTATTTTTTTAACCCAAGTTATAGTGTTTCAGATTTGAATGGTAAACCTATAGTTAAGCTTAAAAAAGAAGGTTCTTTTTTTGGTAGAAAATTTAGTGTGTCTAAATTACAAGAAATTGATAAAGACGATGAATACCGTATTCTTTTAGGTTTAATGATGATGGTATTATTAGAAAGAAGAAAAGGATAATCGCGGTTCTGTATTTCTATTAGGTCGATAACGGTTTGTGGTATATTGATTTTTTAAACTGATTTTGTTTTCAAAATTATGAAAGTCAATTTTTCACAGAAAAAGAGATTAAATCAGCATATTATAATTTCTAGAGTTAAAAACAAACCGAAAATTATAATTGGAGGTAATGCTGATAAGACAATTGAGTAAAAATTATAATAGTTAATTTGTTCTATATCTCCTTTGTTTTCGACCCAAAAACCATCACTTAATTGATGTCGAAATGTCTGAAATGGTGTTTTTCTAAATACTTTTTGAAAAAAGTATGCTGTGCCCTTTGCTAGATTTAAAGTGATGAATGGCGAAGATGTAAGTAAGATACATTGAAAACGGCATAAGTGATTCCAATCCAATACCTCCATTAAAACACCAATTAAAAGAAGTGCAGAAGTTAGTTTTAAATAATTTGTGTAGTATCTTGTTTGCTTTAAATCTTCGGTAGTAGATATTATAAAAACAGAGAATAGCTGAATGAATATAATTAAGATGAAGAAATAAACTTCAGAAAGCGTCATCATATTACAACTGTGTTCTATTAAAAAGCAATAATATTCAATAAATGAAAAAACAATATGTTTTACTTACTCGCGAATCTTTTTTCTTCGCAACTCAAAGTTTTGACCAAGATAAACCTTACGCACCATTTCATCACTAGCTAATTCTTCTGGTTCACCAGCTTTAAGGATGCTACCTTCAAACATTAAGTATGTTCTATCGGTAATGGCTAGTGTTTCTTGCACGTTGTGGTCGGTAATTAAAATACCAATATTCTTTTTAGTAAGTTGTGCTACAATACGCTGAATATCTTCTACAGCCACAGGATCTACACCGGCAAAAGGTTCATCGAGTAGAATAAAACTAGGGTCGGTTGCTAAAGCACGAGCAATCTCTGTTCTACGGCGTTCACCACCAGACAATAAATCGCCACGAGATTTTCTAATATGCCCCAAACCAAACTCATCAATAAGCGATTCCATTTTATGAACTTGCTCTTTTTTACTTAATTTGGTAAGTTGTAATACACTTAAAATATTATCTTCAATAGATAGTTTTCTAAAAACCGAAGCTTCTTGAGCCAAGTAACCAATACCATTTTGTGCACGCTTGTACATTGGGTAGTTGGTAATCTCTTTATTATCAAGAAAGATATGACCACCGTTAGGTTTTACTAAACCAACAATCATGTAAAAAGATGTCGTTTTTCCAGCTCCATTTGGACCAAGAAGTCCAACAATTTCACCTTGGTTAACTTCAAGAGAAATATCTTTTACAACTTTTCGTCCGCTATAGGACTTCATTAAATTTTCGGCTTTTAGAATCATATCTTTATAATGAACGTTAAAAATAGTGAAATCATATACACTTTTTTAACAGTTGTTGGTTTTTTATGTTTTTATTGGGTTTTGCTATCTTCTTCCAAAGCATCCCAAAACTCATAAGCACGTCTTAAATGCGGTATTACTATAGTTCCGCCTACTAAGGTTGCAATACCTAATGCTTCTACGACTTCTTCTTTTTTTAGTCCAATTTTATAACTGGTTTCTAAGTGATATTTTACACAATCGTCGCAGCGTAAAACAGTAGAAGCTACTAAACCAAGTAACTCTTTTGTTTTTACATCTAGAGCTCCTTCCGCGAAAGCGTTAGTATCTAAATTAAAAATACGCTTTATAATTTTATTGTTATCACCTAAAATTTTATCGTTCATTTTAGAACGGTAATCGTTGAATTCTTTAACTGACTCTGACATTTTTTTTCTCTTTTCGTTTTTGATTTCTAATCACTATTTTAGAAATAGTGATACTTACTTGGTACAAAATTATTATTGGAATAGCCACAATAACTTGACTGGCAATATCTGGAGGCGTAATAATTGCAGATAAAATTAATACAATTACCATGGCATACTTTCGATAAGTTTTTAAGAATTCTGGAGTAACCAAACCTATTTTTGTTAGAAAATAAATAATGATTGGTAACTCGAAAATTAATCCTGAAGCTAATGCCGAAGCACGAACTAAGGCAATATAAGAGCTAATATCTATTTGGTTATCTACCATCGATGATATGCTGTAGTTTGCCAAGAAATTAATCGATAACGGCGTGATAATGTAATAACCAAAAAGTACACCGATAAAGAATAGGAGTGAGCAAATAATGATAAAACCACGTGAATGCTTCCGTTCTTCTTTATGTAAACCAGGACTAATAAAACTCCATAATTGGTAAATTACATAAGGAAATGAAATTATGAAACCACCCAAAATAGCCGTCCAAATATCGGCAGAAAATTGCCCTGCCATGGTACGGTTTTGAAGTATTAAAGGAATTTTATCTGCGCAAAATGTTGTAGTAACATCAAGAAATTGAGCCGCTTTACATAGAAAGTCGTAAGTGGGGAAATCCATGTGCAGTGGCGCAAAAATAATTTCGTCGAAAATAAAACGACTAAAAATATATGCCAACGTGGCCACAATCATTACAGCCGAGCAAATTCTAATTAAGTGCCAGCGTAAATCTTCAAGATGGTCTAAAAAAGACATCTCATTAATATCCTTTTTTGCCATTATATAATACCTTCTTTTATTAAATCGTGTAAGTGAACCACACCTGCATATTTGCCCTCGTTTTCAACTAAAAGTTGCGAAATATCGTTGGCTTCCATAATCTCTAAAGCCTCGATAGCCATGGCGTTTGCCTGAATACGTTTAGGGTTGGCCCCCATAATATCTTTAGCTTTAAGTTTAGAGAAATCGTCTACTTTGGTAAGCATTCTACGTAAATCACCATCGGTAATTATACCTGTAATTTCGTTATTTTCTACCACAGCAGTAACCCCTAGCATTTTTGCTGTAATTTCTACTATAACCTCTTTAATACTCGCATCGCCATTAACGGCTGGTTTTTCGTTGGTAGAAGAAATATCTTCTACTCTTAAATACAGTTTTTTACCTAAGGCTCCACCAGGATGATATTTTGCAAAATCTGAGCTAGAAAATCCGCGTAAATTTAATAAGCAAACTGCAAGCGCATCACCAATTACTAATTGTGCTGTTGTGCTTGTTGTTGGTGCTAAATTATTTGGGCAAGCTTCTTTTTCTACGTATGCATTTAAAATATAATCAGCATGTTGTGCTAAAAAAGAGTTTGTGTTTCCGGTAATAGCAATCATTGTATTATTAGCACGCTTTATTAGCGGAATAATAACTTTTATTTCTGGAGTATTACCACTTTTCGATAAACAGATTACTACATCATCATTTAAAATTAAACCCAAATCGCCATGTATGGCATCGGCCGCATGCATAAAAATAGCGGGCGTTCCAGTAGAGTTTAAAGTGGCTACTATTTTATTACCAATAATGGCACTTTTGCCAATACCAGTAATAATAACACGACCTTTGGAATTATATATTAGATTTACAGCAGCTGCAAAATCTTCTGTAACCAAGCTCGATAAGTTTAAAATGGCTTTACTTTCCATTTCAATTGTTTGCTTAGCAGTTTCAATAATAGAATTTTCTGTACTCAAAATTTATTATTTTTTATAGTTGAAGCATTAAAGATTTTATTATCTTTAAACTTAATAACCAAAATTAATTTTATTTTAACTTGTTTTTTTCGTTGCAAAACTAACGAAAAAAAGATTGAGACTCTCTAAATACACGATGAAATTGATAGCAATTAATAGGCTTTGTGTGTTTACAATTTACAGGTGAAAAATAATTTATACAATTCATGTTGACAGTTAAAAAAGAAATACACAGTGCCTTAAAAAAATATTTTGGATTTAATCAATTCAAAGGACTACAAGAAGATGTAGTAACAAGTATTATTTCGGGCAATCACACATTCGTGATTATGCCAACAGGTGGCGGTAAATCGCTATGTTACCAACTGCCTGCGTTAATGCAAGAAGGTACAGCAATTGTGGTATCACCATTAATTGCTTTAATGAAAAATCAAGTAGACGCTATTCGAGGGATTTCGAATGAAGAAGGCGTTGCACATGTATTAAATTCATCTCTAAATAAAACCGAAGTTAAACGCGTAAAGGAAGATATTGTAAATGGGGTAACCAAATTACTATATGTCGCTCCAGAGTCGTTAACAAAAGAGGAAAATGTTGAGTTTTTACGTACTGTAAAAATATCATTTATGGCGGTCGATGAGGCGCATTGTATAAGTGAATGGGGACACGATTTTAGACCAGAATATAGAAATTTAAGGCATATTATCGGGCGTATAGGTGATAATATTCCCATTATTGGCTTAACCGCAACCGCAACTCCTAAGGTACAAGAAGATATTATTAAAAACTTGGGTATTTCTGGCGCAACAACCTTTAAGGCTTCTTTTAATAGGCCAAATTTATTTTATGAGGTACGCTCAAAAACTAAAAATGTAGATGCCGATATTATTCGTTTTGTAAAGCAAAACGATGGTAAATCGGGAATTATATATTGCTTGAGTCGCAAGCGGGTAGAAGAGTTGGCGCAAGTTTTACAAGTAAACGGTATAGACGCTCTGCCTTATCATGCAGGTTTAGATGCCAAAACACGATCCAGCCATCAAGATAAATTCTTAATGGAAGATTGTGATGTTATTGTAGCAACCATAGCCTTTGGTATGGGAATAGATAAACCCGATGTGCGTTTTGTAATCCATCACGATATTCCAAAAAGTATAGAAAGTTACTACCAAGAAACCGGTCGTGCAGGTCGCGATGGTGGTGAAGGGCATTGCTTAGCTTATTATGCTTATAAAGATATTGAAAAGCTTGAAAAATTCATGTCAGGGAAACCTGTGGCCGAGCAAGAAATTGGGCATGCTTTACTGCAAGAAGTTGTTGCTTTCGCAGAAACTTCAATTTCTCGACGTAAATTTATTCTGCATTATTTTGGGGAAGAGTTCGACACTGAAACCGGAGAAGGTGGTGATATGGACGACAACGTTAGGCATCCTAAAAAGAAAGTGGAAGCCAAAGACGAAGTTAAAATTCTATTAGAAACTATTTCTAAAACAAACGAGAAATACAAATCTAAAGATTTGGTAAACGTTATTATCGGTAAAGAAAATGCACTTATAAATTCGCATAAAACAAACGACCAAGACTTTTTTGGAAAAGGGAAAGCACGCGATAATAAATACTGGATGGCACTTTTACGTCAAGTATTAGTATCCGGATTTCTTAAAAAAGATATTGAAACCTATGGTGTTATAAAATTAAAAGATGCTGGTCGCGATTTTATAGCAAATCCAGAATCTTTTATGATGACGGAAGATCACATTTTTGATGGCGCTCAAGAAGATGGCTCAGTGGTTACAGCAGCAAAAGGCGCAAATGCCGTTGCCGATGCCACTTTAATGCGTATGCTTAAAGATTTACGGAAAAAGAATGCCAAAAAGCTAGGCGTACCTCCATTTGTTGTTTTTCAAGACCCATCATTGGAAGATATGGCGCTTAAATACCCAGTAACCATTGCCGAGCTTGGTAATGTACATGGTGTAGGCGACGGAAAAGCTAAAAAATACGGAAAAGATTTTGTGGCGCTCATAGCGCAATATGTCGAAGATAACGATATTACGCGTCCCGATGATTTGGTCGTGAAATCTACCGGAAGCAACTCTGCAAACAAGCTATATATTATTCAAAATGTAGACCGTAAATTACCGCTAGACGATATTGCATCATCAAAAGGGATGTCTATGGGAGATTTCATTAAAGAAATGGAAGCCATTGTATACTCTGGAACTAAATTAAATATTACCTATTGGGTAGACGATATTCTCGATGAAGATCAGCAAGAGGAAATTCACGAGTATTTTATGGAGTCTAGTACCGATAGTATATCTGATGCTATTGAAGAATTTGATGGCGATTACGACGATGAAGAACTTAGATTATACCGTATAAAATTTATTAGCGAAGTAGCTAACTAAAATTTGGGCGTTACCCGAAAAGGGTCGGGCTTTCACTACTCAATCTGTTTGTTTTTTTTAGGAAAAACAAACAGGATTTCAAACATGCCGTTCAATCCCTAACGCATTTTTTGTAGATGTTTGGTTAAGTCTTTAACTTCATGTTTTATACTTGCAGAGGTAAGCTATTGGATTATATTACATTTAAAATATTTTATTATACCATTTTTTATACTTTCTATTCTTTATGTATTTCGGACTTGGGAAATTTGTAAACGCTTTGCAATAACCCGAGTTAGGATTTGTTTCTCCGTAGATATCGTAGGGAATAATTGTGTATATAGGCGCAGCCTTTTTCTTTTGTTCGTTATATGCCCATGTATAATTCATGGTTATTACTAGCTCTTCTTTCGATTTGTATCGGTGAGCATAATTAATGTCTGGTCCTTCTTTTGTATATGGAATTTCTGCCAAAATATCAACATCGGCTCTTACGCTATAGTATTCCGAGTTCCATTCACACGTTATAATTTGGGTTGATTTCACCTTCATCAAATAGATTTTTGTAGCGTATTCACCTTCATAGTTACAGCAATCGCAATAATCCAAAATATAGGGATCGGTATTTAAAAATTTACAGACTTGTTCTGCTTGTTGTAAGGTTAAATTATCCCATGCATCAGCACACAATAATCGTGGGATTATAAGTGAAAATATAATTAAGGTGTTTTTCATTTTATCTTTTGGTTAATGAGGTTATGGCAGTATTTTTTGCTATTTCGACATCGCGAAAGGAGTTAAAATTTTAGCTAGATTTTTGTTTCGAATCGTAAGGCGAAGTTATTTATTTTCAAGATACTAAGAGATGTTTAGTTAGGAAATAATAATAATATAGAAAGTCGATATATTGTGAGGCATAACCTTTAAAACAGCAAAACGTTATGATAATCATAAAACTTTAAAATTTTCTGCTAAAAATTTGGATATTAACCTTAATTAATTGAATATTTGCATTCACAAAGTTCAAAAACTTACTGAAATGTTATCAAGAAAGGTGGAGGGATAGACCCGCTGAAGCCTTAGCAACCCTTTACACTTAGTAATGAAGGTGCTAAATTCTACTTAAATTACCAATTCATTTATTGGTGTTTGGATAGATAACTAACAAGAATTGCTTTCTGCAATTTTAAAACTTCTTATAACATTTTTCTATTAAGTACACTTTTTTAAAGTGAATTTGACTTTTTACTTAATCGCACAAAGCGGCAATCAATTAACTAAAAAAATAAGAAAAATGAGTGATCACAAATTATCAACAAACGCATTACACGCAGGCCACGACGTTAAAGCAAACGGAGGAACACAAGCAGTGCCAATTTACCAAACATCATCATATGTTTTTAACGACTCAGATCATGCAGCAAACCTGTTTTCATTAAAAGAACTAGGTTTTATTTATACACGTTTAAACAACCCAACTAACCAAATTTTACAAGATCGTTTAGCGGCTGTAGAAGGTGGTGTTGGAGCCGTTGTTTTTGCTTCAGGAACAGCAGCAATTTCAACGGGGTTATTAACACTTTTAAAATCTGGAGACCATATTGTAGCGTCTAGTAGTTTATATGGTGGTACTTACAACTTGTTGAGTGTAACTTTACCTCGTTTTGGTATCACAACTACGTTTGTAGATGCTTCTAACCCAGAGAATTTTAAAGCAGCAGTGCAAGATAATACAAGAGCATTTTTTGTGGAGTCTTTAGGAAACCCAAAATTAGATGTTTTAGATTTAGAAGCTATTGCAGTACAGTCTAAAGCGGCAGGAGTTCCTTTTATTGTAGATAATACAGTGGCTACGCCAGTATTATTAAATCCTTTAAAGCACGGAGCAGATATTGTTATTCATTCTTTAACTAAATATATTGGAGGGCAAGGAACGTCTTTAGGTGGTGCTATTGTTGACGGTGGAACTTTTAATTGGGCTAACGGAAAATTCCCTGAATTTACGGAGCCTTCTGCAGGTTACCACGGATTAAAATACTACGAAACTTTAGGTGCGGCTTCTTATGTTTTTAAATTAATATTAGAAGGTTTACGTGATTTTGGTGGTGCTTTAAGTCCGTTTAACGCCTTCCAAATTATTCAAGGTTTAGAGACTTTACCAGTAAGAATTAAGCAACACAGTGCAAATGCATTAGAGATTGCTAAATGGTTAGAGGCTCAAGAGGAGATTGCTTGGGTAAACTATCCTGGTTTAGAAAGCAGTAAATACAAAACTTTAGCAGATAAATATCTTCCAAAAGGACAAAGTGGTTTAGTCACTTTTGGGCATAAAGGTGGTTTTGAAGCTGCTAAGAAAATTGCTGATAACACCAAGTTATTTTCTTTACTTGCTAATATTGGAGATACAAAGTCTTTAATTATTCACCCAGCAAGTACAACGCATCAACAATTAGATGAAACAGCACAAGAATCTGCTGGAGTGTCTAGCGATTTAGTGCGTCTATCTATTGGTCTTGAAGATATCGAAGATTTAAAAGCAGATTTAAAAGCTGCTTTTGCAACGATATAATTAGTAAAATAATACATCATCCTGCAAGGTTTTGCGATCTTGCAGGAAATAAAATAAACCTACACGATTTTAAAAATGGTGTCGGTTAAATAAAAACTTAGTCGTTTTTAAAAACATAAAGAATTGAAGCACCCATTGCAACATATTACTATTAAAAATTATCGCACTGAAAGCGATGTGCTTAATGCTGAACTTAATTTAAGTTATCAAGTGTTTGGAAAACCACTGGGTAGCGCACCTATTGTGTTAATAAATCATGCCTTAACCGGAAACAGTGATGTTGCTGGCGAAGATGGCTGGTGGTTAGATTTAGTTGGCGATGATAAAGTAATCGACACAAAACTATACAGCGTTTTAGCATTCAATATTCCTGGAAATAGTTACGACGGCTTTGTTGTTGAAAATTACAAGGATTTTATAGCACGCGATGTCGCAAAAATATTTTTGCTAGGTTTAAAGGAATTAAAAATAGGAAAGCTTTTTGCTGCTGTTGGAGGTTCTTTAGGAGGTGGAATTGCTTGGGAAATGGCGGCATTACAACCTGATTTCACCGAAAATTTGGTGGTTATTGCAACCGATTGGAAATCTACCGATTGGCTTATAGCAAACTGCCAGATTCAAGAACAGTTTTTAATAAATTCAAAAAATCCGGTGCACGATGCGCGAATGCACGCCATGTTGTGTTACCGCACTCCAGAATCTTTTAAAGAACGTTTTCATCGTTCTAAAAATGTAGATTTAGAGATTTTTAATGTAGAAAGTTGGTTGTTACATCACGGTAAAAAGTTGCAAGAACGTTTTCAGCTTTCAGCTTATAAATTAATGAATCAGTTGCTTAGAACAATTGATGTTACCAAAAACAGACCAGAAGACTTTAATGTTTTAGAAAATATTAAAGCGAATATCCATATTGTAGGTGTCGATTCCGATTTGTTTTTCACAGCTGAAGAAAATAGAGAAACACACAAACAGTTAGCATTAACCAACCCGAATGTTACGTACAACGAAATTCATTCGGTACACGGTCACGATGCGTTTTTAATGGAATACGAGCAATTAGAAAAAATTATAGAAGGCATTTTTGTGCCAGATTCAAAAAAGAAAAGAATGAAAGTATTAAAGTTTGGAGGCAAATCTTTAGGCAATGGCGAAGGATTGAGTAATGTAATTACCATTATTGAAAATAAAGTTAATAATGGCGATAAAATTTCGGTTGTCGTTTCAGCGCGTGGTAATGCTACCGATGAGTTGGAAGCTATTTTAAATCTTGCTGCAAAGGGCATAGATTATAAAGCACAACTTGAAACGTTTAAAACCTATCAAAAAGAGCCTTTAAAAACTATTGATTTTACTGAAGAGTTTACTCTTCTTGATAAATTATTTGAAGGTGTTAGTTTACTTGGAGATTACAGCGGAAAGATTAAGGATACTATTTTAGCACAAGGCGAATTATTATCTATTAAAATGGTTGCAGCTTTATTGAATGAAAAAGGTATAAAGTCTAATGCGGTAGATTCTAGAACACTAATAAAAACGGATGAGAACTTCGGAAATGCAATTCCTATTGCTAAATTATCTAAAGATAACGTCACTGCTTTTTTCAAAGCACATAAAGATGCTGTAAATGTAATTACAGGTTTTATTGCTTCAAACTTAAAAGAAGAAACAACGACTTTAGGTAGAAATGGAAGTAATTACACAGCAGCGTTAATTGCAAATTATTTAGATGCTGAAGAGTTACAAAATTATACACACGTAAACGGTATTTACACAGCAAACCCAGATTTGGTTGCCGATGCTCAAAAAATTAGAGAATTATCGTTTAGTGAAGCGAATGAGTTAGCTAACTTTGGAACCACTATTTTGCATGCCAAAACCATCATTCCTTTAGTTGAAAAAAATATTAACTTACGTATTTTAAATACCTTTAATCCAGAAGATGAAGGCACCTTAATTACCGCAAAACCAAGTGCTAAAGAAGTGACATCGCTTTCTGTTCTAGATAACGTAGCACTTTTAAACCTTGAGGGGCGTGGATTATTGGGTAAAAGTGGTGTAGATGCTCGAATTTTTAGAGCGCTAAGTATCCATGATATTAGTGTTAGCATCATTTCTCAAGGATCGTCAGAGCGTGGTATAGGGTTGATAATTAATGCAAACCAAGCTACGCAAGCGGTAATTGCTTTAGAGCGTGAGTTTGAAAACGATTTCTATTCTCAGGATGTAAATAAAATTGATGTTGTGGACGATGTGTCTGTAATCTCAATTATTGGTATCGAATTGAGTTCGTTCCACAAACCATTTAATGCGCTAATCAAAAACCAGATTACGCCGTTGTTATTTAACAATACGGTTACCGGAAGAAATATAAGTTTAGTGCTTAAAAAATCGCAATTACATAAAGCTATGAACGTGATTCATGGTGAGATTTTCGGAATTTCTAAAAAGATAAACATTGCCATTTTTGGACACGGAGGTGTTGGAGGCGCTTTGATTAATCAGATTTTAAAATCCAGAAGCGATATTGAAAAACGTAAAGCGATTAACTTAAATGTGTTTGCTATTGCGAATTCTAAAAAACAACTTTTAAGTAAAAATGGTGTTGATGCTAATTGGGAGGATGCTATTAAAACGGTAGAAACAGAAAGTTCTATTGAGGATATTATTGCTTTTGCAAAAACAAATCATTTAGAAAATTTAATTGCAGTGGATAATACGGCGAGTCCAAGTTTTTATGAAAACTACATCCCTTTAATAGAGGCTGGTTTCGATTTGGTATCTTCTAATAAAATTGCAAACACCATTTCTCATAAATTTTATAAAGATTTACGTGTTCAGTTAAAAGAAAATAAGAAACAATATTTATATGAAACTACGGTTGGCGCAGGTTTACCGTTAATTGATACTATTAAGTTATTGCACGAGTCTGGTGAGAATATTACTAGAATTCGTGGGGTGTTCTCGGGAACGTTGAGTTATTTATTCAATAATTTTTCTGTTGAAAATAAACCGTTTAGTGAAATTATTCAGGAAACTATCGACAAAGGCTTTACAGAACCTGATCCTAGAGAAGATTTTTCAGGAAATGATGTGGCTAGAAAGTTATTAATTCTAGCGAGAGAGTTAGATTTGCATAATGAATTTGAAGATGTTTCGGTACAGAATTTAATTCCAGAAGCGTATCAAAATATATCTGTGGAATCGTTTTTAGGACAATTAGATGTTTTAAATGAACAATATCAAGCTATAAAGGATAAACAAGAGCCAGGGCATGTATTGCGTTATATTGGTGATTTATCGGGAGATTTATCTCAAGATAAAGGCGTTTTGGAAGTGAAGCTCGTATCTATACCAAATGATAGTACTTTAGGGCAAATAAAAGGTTCGGATGCTATTTTTGAAATATTTACTGAGAGTTACGGGGAACAGCCTATCGTGATTCAAGGAGCAGGTGCTGGAGCTGAGGTTACAGCACGTGGTGTATTTGGTGATATTTTACGATTATCTAAGCATATTAATTAGGTTTGTTTTTTCATTTCTGCGAAGGCGGAAATTTCAGATTTGTTAGGTTTTTAAAATCTAATAGGTCTTTGGAAGAAAACCAAAACCCTGTCGGTTTTAAAACAAACCATAGCAGGTAAGTGCATTAGGGATTGATGCGGCATCCTTTTTTGTTTTTCTCAAAAAAGATATAGCGGAAAGCCCGACCCGATAGGGGAATGCCCAAATAAAAATATTAAAAATAAATCTTTGAGGGTTTTTTACCTTTATTGAATAGTGAAAATACAATGAGCGAGAAGAAAAAACATTTTGAAACAGAAGCGATACGCACACAGAGTGAAAATACACAATTTTCGGAGCATTCGGTACCTTTGTACTTAACGTCCGGATTTGTGTTTGAAGATTCTGAGGAGATGCGCGCGTCTTTTGCGGAAGAGAAACAACGCGATTTATATAGTAGATATAGCAATCCTAATGTAAACGAATTTGTAGATAAGGTTTGTAAAATGGAAGGTGCAGAGGCTGGTTTTGCTTTTGCAAGTGGTATGGCTGCTGTGTTTTCTACATTTGCAACGTTGTTGGATGCTGGAGACCATGTGGTGTCTTGCAGTTCTGTTTTTGGTGCTACGCATGGTTTGTTTACTAAGTATTTTCCGAAATGGAATATTGAATGTTCATATTTCAATATCAATGAAGTTGAAACCATAGAAAGTTTAATACAGCCAAATACGAAGTTTATTTATGCTGAAACACCTACAAACCCGGGTGTTGATGTGTTGGATTTAGAGCTTTTAAGTGCTATTTGTAAAAAGCATAATTTACTGCTTGTTATAGATAACTGCTTTGCGACGCCGTATTTACAGCAACCTATAAAATTTGGTGCAGATTTGGTTATTCATTCTGCTACTAAACTAATGGATGGACAAGGGCGTGTGTTAGGTGGCGTAACGGTTGGTAAAAAAGAATTGATTCGAGAAATTTATTTATTTTCTAGATTAACAGGACCGTCTATGAGTCCGTTTAATGCTTGGGTATTATCTAAATCTTTAGAAACTTTAGCGATTAGAGTTGAAAGACATTGTGAAAATGCATTAAAATTGGCTACATTCTTAGAAGCACACCCTAAAGTAAAATGGGTGAAATATCCGTTTTTAAAGTCGCATCCTAAATATGACATTGCTAAAAAGCAAATGAAAATGGGAGGAAGTATTGTGGCTTTTGAAGTTGAAGGTGGTATAGAAGGTGGAAAGTCGTTTTTTGATAGTATAAAAATGTGTTCGTTATCTGCTAATTTAGGAGATACTAGAACTATTGTAACACACCCAGCAAGTACAACGCATGCTAAAGTTGAAGCGTCTGTAAAAGCAGCTGCAGGTATTACTGATGGTATGGTGCGTTGTTCTTTAGGTTTAGAACATATTGATGATATTATTGCCGATATAGAGCAGGCTCTTGATTAAATTTTACATATAGTTTACTGAATAGCCATTGTTTTTTAGTTTCTCATAATTTAAGGTGGTATTTTTATAAAAATTATTTAGATCATGAAATTATTAAATATTGTTTGTGCGTTTTTAGTATTAACTGTTGCCTTTAATTGCAGTTCAAGCGAATCTGGAGGAGAAGAGCAGGTTGATCTCTTAGATGTATCTGCAGTTTCTGAGTTTTCAGCAAGTGGAGAAACGAACTCAATAGCAGTAACGGCTAATTTGTATTGGTACACAGCTAATAATAATGATTGGATAACTTTGTCTCCTACAAGTGGGACTAATAATGGTTCTATCAATGTCTCTGTAACGGCAAACCCTAACAACACTTCTCGTACAGGTATTGTAAGCGTTATTGGAGGTGATATTTCAAGAAATATAACAATTACTCAGGCGGCCAAGGCTGCAAGTACTGGGATTCTAGATGCGAGCGCAGCACCATCTGAAAATTTTGATTTATCTACATGGAACTTAAGTATCCCGGAAAATAAAGGAAATGGTACCGCTTTGACTATAACTGTTGCTGAAATAAATGCAGATTACGAAAATGGCACCTATTTTTATACTGCTACAGATGGTGGTATGGTTTTTAAATGCCCTATAGCTGGTTTTAAAACGTCTGTAAATACAAGTTATACGCGTGTTGAATTACGTGAAATGCTACGAGGTATTAATACAAGTATTAGTACGCAAGGTGTAAATAAGAATAATTGGGTTTTTGGATCTGCTCCAACAGCAGATAAAACGAATGCTGCAAGTTTTGATGGAGAGATGAGTGCTACAGCTTCTGTAAACCATGTAACAACAACGGGAAGTGATAGCCAAGTTGGCCGTGTTATTGTGGGACAAATTCATGCCAATGATGATGAGCCTATTCGTCTTTATTATAGAAAATTAAAAGATAATGCTTTGGGATCTATATATTTTGCTCACGAACCTAGGGATGGATATGGTAGTGAACAATGGTATGATTTAATTGGCTCTAGAAGCAGTAGTGCTTCTAACCCAAGTGATGGTATTGCATTAGATGAAAAATTCTCTTATAATATAAAAGTAGTAAGTAATGCTTTAACGGTTACTATTTCTAGAGAAGGAAAGGAAGATATTGTAAAGACTATTGATATGGCTAATAGTGGTTATGATGTTGGTGGACAGTATATGTATTTTAAGGCAGGTGTTTATAATCAAAATAATACTGGAGATGCAGATGATTATGTACAGGCTACTTTTTATTCACTTGAAAAAAGCCATACCAGTAATTAATATCGCTAGGGTACAAAGGATTTAAGTTTTTTTCGATTGATTTTTTACTTTCGTTTTTTTTTTATAAACTAAGTATATTAGAGACAAGCATATTATAAATGCGAGAATGTAATAATATGTATTGTCCGAATTATTTTTAAAGTCTACTGCATCTGTGTTACCGATTATATAAAAACTTCCCCAATAAAATGGGTTGGTGTAAAAGGCTTCTGTATTAGCCAGGTATTTTAATTTAGCTTGTTGGAGTGCTTTGGGCTTATTCATGCCTTTTTTTAGGTTTGAATAAAAGCATTTCATTAATTCAGGCGTGCTTTTATCATGTACTTCCCATTTGCTTAATAGTAAACTTTTGGCTCCTGCATATTGAAAAGCATTTCCTAAACTCATTATGCCTTCTCCGTTAGCAATTTCGCCTATACCAGTATTACAAGCACTTAGTACAACAAGATCTGCAGGAATATCCAAAGCAAAAAGTTCGTGATTATATAAAATATCGTCTTCTATGGTGTCGTTACTTTTTGTGAAGAATAATTTAGAGTTTTCGGGTTTTTTATTATCAACGTCACCATGTAGGGCTAAATGTAAAATACTGTAATTTTTTACATTTTGTTTAAAGGTAGATTCTACGGCATTAGCTCCATAATAATAGTGACCATCTATAATTTTAGATATCATGTCAATTTCTTTTCTCGCACCAGGTAAATCTTCTTTAATATCGCTAGTAAGAGAGGTGTTCTTTTTACTAGATTTTTTAGAGTTAGGAGCGTTTGAATATGAAAAGGCGAGACACTCTTTTAAGGTTTTAGATTCTGAAGCGTTTTTTATTATAGGATTGAATAATAAATCTGCCGAATTGGAATAAGAAATGGCATACTTTTTTAATAAATAGGGGAGTTCTCTACTGTTTTGATTGTTGTTATTTGTGAGTAATAAATCAAAATTTAAATACCATAATATATCATCTGGGATAATTATTAATTCATCACCTATCAGTTTTTCATCTAGGGGTTTAATAAGTTCTTGATATAAAATTGATGCTATTTCTTTATAAGCATTTAAATTTTCGGAAGTAATTGATGAATTAAAGTGTTCAATTTTTTTATCTAATTCAGAAATTGTTAATTCTTTTATTGAAATATCATTTTTTGAAATTGTAAAGGCATAGATTTTACTTTCAGTAGAGAAAAACTCTAATACCGTTGTTCTATTATTTATTTTATCTTGAATATCATTAACGGAAAAGGACTCTGTTTTATGCTTTAATTGATAATATTTTGGATAGTCCTTTTTAAGTCGTTTTATTAAAGAATCCTTTTTTTGATTAATAGTAAATAATTCGTTTTCAAAGTTCTTAATTTTATCTGTATCTAAAATGTTTTCAGATTGTTCTGCGACAATTTGTGATTGATAATATGCTATATCTGATTTGATGCTTTTTTCAAAATCTATGAGTTCACTTGGTAGGTTTGAGAAGTTTTTAGCATTAGTATCATTAAGTAAATCTTTTAAAGTATTAGATCTGCTTTTTTCAGTAAAGTGCCATGCGTTTATTAAATGTTTGCTTTCTGCTGTGTTTTTATATTGTAATACATGTGTAGCAATAGCATCGGCATAAATTGCTTTTGCTTGTTCTGCTAAAACTAATTTATCTTGGTGGTTATTTATAGATTCGCGGATATAGTCTATAACATGATCTGCTTGATAGTATAGTGTTGCACTTCGTTCTAGCAGCTCGTTATCTTTAGTTTGAATAGATTTTAGCTGTAATGTTTGTGCTTTTTTATATATCGTTTTTAATAATAATTGGTGATCAAAATAATTGTTAAGATTAAAGAGCTCTTTATCATTTACCTTTTTAGAGTTCGAAATAAGAGCGCTATCTAAATGTTTTAAAGCAATTTTGTAGTTTTCTTTTTTATAATGTGTAATGCCTATATTGTAGTGAAAATTTGAAGTTAGTAAATGTGTGGCTCCATATATTTCTTGAGTTAATTTTAGTCCTTTTTGATTATAATTTAAAGCTTCATTATAAAATTCATATTTATACTTAAGCTCTCCTAACAGTTTTAGGGAATATGCTGTTTCAAGATGATTACCTAATTTTTCATGAATGTTTATTCCTTTTTTAGAATACTTTAGAGCTGTAAGGTATTCTCCTTTAGAAGCATATAGCGAGCCAATATTGTCATACAGTTTTGCTATTTTATCTTGGTTTTTATCTAAAGTAGCTTTGTAATACTCTAAAGATTTGTTTAAATATATTAAAGCATCATCATAGGCGCCTAGCATTCTATATGTGTTGCCAATATTCATGTAAATTAAAGAGAGTAAAGAAACATCTTCTTTAAAGTGCTCCAGGGTTATTGCTAAACTTTTTTGGTAGTAATTTAAAGCCTTATTTAATTCTCCCTGAGATTTTAGTATGTTTCCGGTATTGTTGTAAACACCTAAAATCCCTTTATAATAATCATTTTTAACAAAATAGGGTAAAGATTTTTGGTAATACATCATAGCCTTATCATCTTGCATAAGATCAAAATAAATAAGCCCGATATTAATGTAACTAAAGCCAATATTAATATGGTCTTCTTCTAATGATTTTATATCAATATTTAAGCTTTTTTCTAGGTATTTTAGTGAGGTGTGTAAGTCTCCTAGATTATAATAACAGAGGCCTATATTATTGTATTTATTTCCTATAACTTCATCGGTCTCTTTATGTGCCTTCAATGAAACCGTTAATGCTTCTTCAAAAAAACTTAAAGCCGTTTTGTAGTTAGATTGAATAAAATTTAATCGTCCTAAACCCGAAAGCGATATCGAAATACTCTCATGGTTTGTTGATAGCTTTTCTTTTTTAAGCTTTAAACTTTTCTCGTAAAATTTTTGAGCGTTATTATAATCTAAAGATTCCTCGTAGCAATAGCCTAATTTATAATAACAATCTGCTATTTTTTTGAAAGTACCTGTTTTTTTATATACAGTAAGGGCTTCATTAAATAAGAGAACAGATTTATTAAAATCTCTTTTCTTTAAAAGTGAATCCGCTGTTTTGTAATTTATAGAAGCAGCTAAGGTATCAGCTTTTTTTTGAGCATAAAAATTAGGTGTAAAAAGAAAACTAACTAAGATCCAAAAGAAAAATAGATGCTTATTCATCATGATAAGTATTGAAAACGTTAAAAATATTTGTTACTAGATATTTTTACTTTTCACTCTCTTAGTTTCAATTCTTCAGTTTTGTTTTTAGGTAATTCTACAAATTTTTTGGCAGTTTCTATATCGCCTTGTTCAAGGTAAATAAGGCCCTTATACCAATTTGCTACTTTAGATTTTTTTCCTGTATGGTATTTAGAAAGTGTGTCTAATGTTTTTAGAGCAATATCAGATTCTTCTTTTTTATAAAAAGATAAGGCTCTAAGCAGTAAAACATCTTCATAATAAATAGTGTCCGCTTTATAATCACTAAGTAAGTTAATGGTAGATTGGTAATTCATGTCACTATAAGTATTGTAAGCAATACTAACGAGGCTTTTTAAAGAATCTTTTTTAGTACTACGGATGGTATTAAAATCTAAACCAATTTTTTTACTCCAAGAACTAGCAATTAGTTTATTTAAGTTGGGTTCTTGAAATGTAGAATTAAGTTGCCAAATAAAAAATGTTATAACAAAACCTGCCGCAATAGCAGCAATCCATTTCCATGGTGTTTTTTTTGTCGCTATTGTTGTTTCCTTATCGTTTAATAGGGGCTTCCATTTTTCTGTTCTTGTCTGTTTATCTTTATCTGGATAAGTCGTGTTTACTATATCGTTGGCTGCCTTAAAAGCTTCACATCTTTCGCGAAATTTTATATCGAGCAATATTCTTTTTTCAAATTCCTTTAACTCTTCGTGAGATAGGTCTAAGTCGAAAAAACGTGTAATTAAGTCTAAATCTTTTTCTGGAATCATTATTAAGAATTATTTTTTTTCAAGTTAATTAAAGCTTCAGTAACTTTTTTAACTAGTCTTTTTTTACAATTATATTTTGCTTGTACTAAAGCTTGGTAATTATTATACCCCATTTCTTGCTGTAAATCTTTTAATTTTATATTGTTATCAAGCTCTGCCTCAATAAGTTTTTTGCATTTATCACATAACTCATTAATGGCAATAGATAAGGCCTTGTGCTTTAGTGAAATATCGTTTTCTAAATCTATTTTTTCCTGCTCTGTTACCAAAATATCATTCTTAGATTTATTGAGGTTGTGTGCATTATTATCTACTAAAATAACAGAGTTCCATGGCTGTCTTTTTTTATGTAGCCATGCGTTTCGACACATCATATAAATATAGGCTATACTATTAAGAGGTAGTTCTTCTTGTTTAATAACAAAGCGTTCCCAAAATTTATGCATAGATGTTATAAAAACGTCTTGCGCATCGTCTCTTGAGTTAGTGAGAGCGGTTAGTTTGGGTAATAGTTTTTTGAAAGTATCTTCAAAAAATCTATTAAAAGGAAATTCATGTCCATTAACGGCGCTATCAATTATTTTTTTGATATTAATTTCTGTCATAGGGAACCACAATGATACTAAAAATAAAGATATCTGCCTTTCTGAATTTCTTTCAGTTCTGAGGGGAAATAAAAAAAACTTGTTATTATTTTTTTAATCTACATCATATACGTGGGAAGCCATGCTAACAGCCTTTTCTTCTTTTTAATAAAATCATGTGCTATAAAAATGGTTTCTCAAAAAAAGCGGTAGCCGAAAAGCTTATATGAATAGAGTAGGCATCTAAATAAATTTTAAAATGAAAAAATTATCAGATTTTAAAGAAAACAAAGTAGAGTTAAAAAATATTGATGGAGGTAAACATTGGCCTACTATGTCTTTTTCTGCTATAAACGCATACCCTGGTGGTACTTCTACTCCTGGAAACTACATATCTACTATTGGTACAGATATAAATGGAAGTTATGTTTGGACTGATTATGAGCCAGGGCAATTTGCAGCAGCACCTAGATAAAAACTTGCAATTTGTTTATTAAAAGTATTTTGAATTAAAAATTTGAGTTCTTTTATGATCATGTTTTTGTGTTTTATAAATGCTCATTAAATAATAATATATAAAAAATAAGATGAAAAATTTAAATGATTTCAGTGACTTTCAATTACAAGCTAAAGTAACAAGAACCGTTTTAGGAGGCAATGGAGATAATGGAATTACTAACGGAAATTGTACGTTAGATCCTTTTGGGCAGCACATTAAGGATAAACTTGGTTTATAATAATTAAAAGCGGTAGCCGAAAAGCTTATAAAAAATAGAGTAGGTATATAATTAAATTTTTTTATGAAAAAATTATCAAATTTTAAAGACAAAAAAGTAGATTTAAAAGAAATTCAGGGAGGAATTGGAGGCACTCCTATTTTGGTGCTCTCTGGAACATTTGTTCCATTACGTCCACCAGGTCATCCAGAAGGTATTGGTCCAGAAAGTTGTGTTCTTAATTGCGATGCGTATATGTCGCCAGTATAATTGTTTAAGCGGTAGCCGAAAAGCTTATATGAATAGAGTAATATTTAATACTATAATCAGTACCGTTTCTTACTGCTAATTATTGTGTTAAGATTCGATTATTGATTCAATAAATTTATTTTAAGTTAACAATTTTTAATATTAAAAATGCTCAACCCTTAATAAGGTTGAGCATATTTCTACATATGATTTTACTACTAACAAATAGTGAACATGATACCACACCAGAAAAAGTAATGGATTGGTTATCATATTATAAACAAGACTTTAAAAGGCTTCATGCTGAAAACTATTCTAATTGGGATTTTAAAAATATAAAAAAAGTAAGTACAGTTTGGTCATGGCGCTGGAGTTTGGTTAAAGGCCTTCCTCCAACAACTGTTGTTGATAATGAAAAAAATATGATTACTTTAAATCATAATATTACAGATGAAAATAAAATGTTATCTCAATATTTTATGTATTTGCTTAAATCTAAAAATTGGCTATCTCAACCCAGTTCTATTGATGTTAATAAATTAATTGTTTTAGATGAAGCAAAAGCTGTGGGGTTTAATATTCCTGAATATCAAATTATAACTAGTAAAAAGCAACTTATAAATTTCAAAGAAAAACACGGTAGAGTAATAACAAAAAGCTTGGGGAATACATTTCCTTTATCGAGTAGAGCCTGCTTTACTATGTTTTATACAAAAGAAGTTACTAATATAGAGGCTATTCCTTCTACATTTCCAAGTTCATTTATTCAAAAATTTATTCCCAAAATACTCGAAATTAGAACTTTTTATTTCAATAAGGAAATTTTCTCGATGGCTATAATGACGCCTAATTCAGAGGTGGATCATAGAAAGTATAGTAAAGATTTACGGAAGGTACCATATCAACTTACAAGGGAAGTTGAAGATAAAATTCACCTTTTAATGGAAACCTTAAATTTAGAAACGGGCTCTCTAGATTTTATGTTAGGGCAAGATAATCTTATCTATTTTCTAGAGGTTAATCCTGTAGGTCAATTTTCTATGGTATCAGAACCTTGTAATTACTTTTTAGAAAAAAAAGTAGCATTACACTTAAAAACATTACATGAAAAAAAACATTAAACAAGGGGTAGAAAATTTGCCTTTATTATATCAGCTTTCTGAAGCTAAAGAAATTGGAGGTGGTACACCTATTCAACCAATTATTCCAAGGCGACCAAATCGAGTTATAAAAATGGAGGTTTATGAGTCTGTTAAAACACTTACAGGCAGTGCTCCAAAACCAATAAGTAAAAGCTTTAATTTTTTTTAATGAAATATTTTTTAATTTTTTCGAACTGCACGCTAACTATAGGTGCAACTAGAACCGTGATAAGTGATTTACAAGAAAATAAACTTTTTTTTATACCCAATGAATTATATGATATTCTAATTGAGCTAAAAAAAACACCTCTAATTCAGGTTAAAAATAAATTAGATCTAGAGACCCAAGAAACGCTTATGGAATACATAAACTATTTTATTGACGAGGGTATAGGTTTTTATACAAGTTCTCCTGATAGTTTTCCAGATTTTCCTTTAGAATATGATACATCAGAAGTTATTAATAATGCGATAATTGATTTAGATGAAAAATCGGATTATGATATTAAAAAAGTAATTAATAATCTTACAGATGTTCAATGTAAATATTTAGAAGTTAGAGCTTACACTACTTTAAGCTTAGGGCAAATGGAGGACATTATAGAGTATTGTTTTAAAGGCTACTTTAAAAATGTTGATTTCATAGCTCAGTTTTCTAATGAAGAAAATTATGTAGAGCAGGTTAAAACTTTAGTATTAAATTCTCCTTTAATAGGTCGCGTTCTATTGCATAGCGCTCCAAGTGATTATGAAGACGATTTTATAAAACAAACTAAAGCTGTAATTCTAAATAATACCTGTTGTGGTGTTGTTAATCAAGGCTATTTTGTGTCTACAATAGCTGTTTTTACAGAAGCTCAAAATCATAATACTTGTCTAAATAAGAAAATTTCGATTGATGTTAACGGGAACATTAAAAACTGCCCAAGTATGTCTAAAAGTTTTGGAAATATTGAAAACACATCTTTTTTAAATGCTTTAAAGATTAAAGATTTTAAAAAATATTGGAATGTTTCTAAAGACGAAATCGAGGTTTGTAAAGACTGCGAATTCAGATATATCTGTACAGATTGTAGAGCTTATACAGAAGACCCAAATAACGATTTCTCTAAGCCTTTAAAATGCGGATATAGTCCTTATACAAACGAGTGGGAAGATTGGAGTACAAACCCATTAAAAGTAGAAGCAATAGAGCATTATGCTATGCCTTATCTTAATAATAAATAAAGAACAACTTTTCTTGCTATTAAATAGTTGTAATTTATTTCTTATTGGAAGAGGAGAAAAGGATGCTACGATTTGAAGTGCGAATTTTTTATAATTACTAAAATTTTAAAGAAAATGTGTTATTATTTTTTTTAAAGGTATCTAAGTATATAGAAGGCTATGTTGTAAAGTTAATTTTGTTTTGACATTAGCTTTTAAAAGCAGAAGTAACCGCAAGGTTCATATAAGCAGACATTAATGTTTTAATAAGTTTAATATTTTGAAATTAGCGATTACACTAATTTTTAATCAAAGTGAAAAATATAGTTAAAGGGAGTATTGAAGATAATGTTATAACTAATTCGTAGAATATATAAACAAGTTAAACTAATAACAAGTAAAAGCGTAAACCGAAAAGCTTATTTATAATAGAGTAGGTATTTTATAAAATTTTAGATTATGAAAAAACTATCGAATTTTAAAAATAGTAAGATAGATTTAGAACAAATCCAAGGAGGGAAAGTTTCGCCTTCATCATATTATCTAGTATGGCATGCTCCAGGAGGAGCAAGTACTCCAGGTAATTGGGTAGAATATGGCCGTTATGATTATCCAAGTCTAAGTTCAATAGAAACATGTGGATGTCAGTAGCTGGTAATAGTTAAGAATAGATAATATCCGCTATGGCCATCTACGAGAAAACTATTTATGGTTATTAATTTCAATAACTTTAAATTAAAGTGATAAAATAACCCAATTCTTTCTAGAATTGGGTTGTTTTATTAAAAAATAGAGAATTTCATACAATACCAGAAATGCGAGAGTTATAGCAAAACCCCATTAAAAGTAGAAGCTATAAAAAGTTATGGCATGTCTCATCTAATCAATACAAATGATTAAAAAGTTTCCTTTTTATAAACAGCTCGATTTTAAAGATTGTGGTGCCACTTGTTTAAAAATAATAGCAAAGCATTATAATAAAATAATACCGATACAAGAGTTACGTACCTTAAGTGAAACTACTAGGTCAGGAAGTAGTTTGTCAGGATTAAGTGATGCGGCAGAAAGTATAGGGTTTAGAACACTTGGTGTAAAAATTACTTCGAAGCAATTAGAAGAAGCACCGCTACCTTGTATTTTGCATTGGAATAAAAACCATTATGTTGTTTTATATGAAATAAAAAATGGCATATATCACATATCAGATCCGGCTCATGGATTGCTTAAATATAACCTACCCGACCTTTTAGAGCATTGGATTGGTAATAACGCGAGCTCAGAAACCGAAGAAGGTATTGTTTTATTATTAGAAACAACACCTAATTTAAAAGAGTATACTACAACAACTAAAGAGGCGGATAAGGATTTTAGTTTTTCGTTTATATCAAAATATGTATTAAAATATAAACAGTTTTTATGGCAATTAGTTATAGGGTTAATTGCGGCGAGTTTACTTCAGCTTGTTTTTCCGTTTTTAACGCAAAGTGTTGTCGATGTTGGTATAAAAAATCAAGATGTACACTTTATATATCTTATTTTATTTGCCCAATTAGCTTTGTTTATTGGGCGCACAGCTATTGAGGTTGTTAGAAGCTGGATTCTATTACACTTAAGTGCAAGAATAAATATATCGCTGGTTTCAGATTTTTTTGTAAAACTGATGAATTTGCCAATAGCCTTTTTCGATACGAGAATGACGGGCGATATTTTACAACGTATAAACGACCATAAGCGTATAGAAAGTATTTTAACAACATCGTCGTTAAACGTGCTCTTTTCTATGGTGAATCTTGTTATTTTTAGTATTGTTTTGGCATACTATAGTTTACAGGTTTTTGGTGTGTTTTTATTAGGAAGTTTTTTTTATTTCGTATGGATTATTATTTTCTTAAAAAAGCGTAGAGATTTAGATTACAAGCGTTTTTCTCAAGTAAGTCAAGAACAAAGTAAAGTTATTGAGCTTATAAATGGGATGCAGGAAATAAAACTGCATAATGCTGAAAAACAAAAACGATGGGGTTGGGAGTTTTTACAAGCTAAACTATTTAAAGTTTCCATAGAGGGGTTAGCACTCGAGCAATACCAAACGGTGGGTTCTGGTTTTATAAATGAAGTAAAAAATATTTTAATTACCGTACTCTCTGCTAAATTAGTAATCGATGGTGATATTACCTTAGGGATGATGTTGGCTATTACATATATAGTAGGGCAGTTAAACTCGCCAATAGCGCAACTTATAGGTTTTATTAGAGAAGTGCAAGATGCTAAAATATCGTTAGAGCGCTTGGCAGAAATTCATAATAAAGAAGATGAAGAGCAGCAAGGTGCTAATAAAATAACAGACCTTTCTCAAGATGCAGATTTAAGCCTCGAAAAGGTTTACTTTAGTTATACAGGGTCAGATCAAATGGTTTTAAAAAATCTCGATTTAACTATTCCTTCTAATAAAATTACAGCTATTGTCGGCACTAGTGGTAGTGGTAAAACCACCTTAATGAAATTGCTCTTAAAATTTTACGAACCTAATGCTGGAAATATAAAACTTGGTAATTACAATTTACAGCATGTATCTCAAAAAGCATGGAGAAGGCAATCTGGTGTAGTGATGCAAGAAGGCTATATTTTTAGCGATACTATTGCTAATAATATTGCAGTTGGCGAAGATTATATAAATAAAAATAAGTTGGCACATGCAGTAGATGTTGCCAATATTAAAGAGTTTATAGAAATCTTACCATTATCGTACAATACTAAAATAGGCATGGAAGGTGTGGGGCTAAGTACAGGACAAAAACAACGTTTACTTATTGCAAGAGCGGTTTATAAAAACCCTGATTTCTTATTTTTTGATGAAGCAACCTCGGCTTTAGATGCAAACAATGAAAAAGTGATTATGGAAAAGCTGAATACTTTTTTTGAAAATAAAACAGTAGTTGTTATTGCGCACAGATTGAGTACTGTAAAAAATGCAGACCAAATTGTTGTTTTAGATCAAGGCAAAATAGTGGAAGTTGGTAATCACGAAACCTTAGTGAAGCAAAAAGGAAATTATTATAATTTGGTTAAAAACCAATTAGAATTAGGGAAATAGCATGTCAGACAAACTAGAAGACATAGATTTAAGGAGCGAAGAGGTACAAGAAATACTTAGCAAAGTACCACATTGGATGATACGTTGGGGCAATGTATTGTTCCTCATATTAATAATATTAGTGTTGTTATTATCTTGGTTTGTAAAATACCCAGATATCATTGCATCAGAAGCTTTAATTACAACTAAAACACCACCGCAAAAAGAATATGCTAAAATTACTGGGAAGTTAGAAGCTCTTTTAATAAAAGACAATCAAGAGGTGAGTAGTGGGCAGCGTTTGGCTATACTAGAAAATACGGCTAATTATAAAGATGTATTTAAGCTCAAATCGATTATAGATACTATAACTTTAAATAGACAATATTTTAAGTTTCCTATAGATAGTTTACCTCTTTTGTTTTTAGGGAATATTGAATCTCAATATGCTTTATTTGAAAATAGCTATATACAGTATCAATTAAATAAAGAATTAAAACCTTATTCTAATGAGGCCATAGCAAATAGATATTCTATTTCAGAATTAAATAGAAGATTACGGAGTCTTCAGTCTCAAAAAGAAATTAATAAAACGGAATTAGACTTTAAAAAGAAGGATTTACAGCGGTTTGTATCATTGTTTGATAAAGGTATTATTTCGGCTCAAGACTTCGAAAATAAACAACTGGAAGCAGCTCAGGCAGAACGTAATTATAAGAATTTTGAATCTTCAATATCTCAAATTAGAGAAGGGATAAGTAACGCAAACCAAACTTCTAAAGGCACTGAAATTAATAGGGTGAAAGAAGAAATGGTATTACTTAAAAATGTTATTCAATCTTTTAATCAATTAAAAAAAGCAGTTAGAGATTGGGAGTATCAGTACGTTTTACAATCTAATATTGAAGGTAAGGTTTCGTTTCTAAATTTTTGGAATTCTAATCAAACCGTTAATCAGGGCGATTTGGTTTTTACAATAATTCCTAGTGAAAACTCTTCGTTTATAGCTAAGTTAAAAGCACCTGGTCAAAATTCTGGAAAAATTAAAATTGGTCAAAAAGTGAATTTGAAAATAGAAAACTATCCTGATACAGAGTTTGGTGTGCTTAACGGAATTGTTAAAAATGTTTCAATAGTACCAGATGTAAACGGTTTATATATTATAGATGTAGAGTTACCCAAAGTACTAGTTACGTCTTACGGTAAAACAATAGATTTTAAACAAGAAATGCGCGGTTCTGCTGAAATTATCACCGAAGATTTACGCTTAATTGAGCGTTTTTTCTATCAGTTTAAAGAGGCTTTAAGACGGTAAATAATTAGAGTAGTAGTTTTTCATATATAAATTGAAGCATTTTATTTTAGCACTTTATAAAAACCAGAGGTCACTAATTATAAAATTTCTTCAAAATAATTATATTAGCAAAGTGTTTTAAATAACTATATTTACCACATGCTATCTAAAAAAACTAAATACGGATTAAAAGCTCTCACTTTTATTGCAAGACATGAAAGCGAATTACCAGTTCCTGTAGGTGAAATTGCTAAAGGAGAAAACATACCTCAGAAATTTTTAGAAGGTATTTTATTAACTTTAAGGAAGGCTGGCGTTTTAGGGTCTAAAAAAGGGAAACATGGTGGCTATTATTTAAGGCAGCCGGCTACGGAAATTAAAATGACAGAAGTAATGCGGGTTCTTGAAGGTCCAATTGCTATGGTGCCCTGCGTAAGTCTTAACTTCTATGAAAAATGTGACGATTGTCCCGACGAACATCAATGTAGCGTGCATAAACTTATGATTATGATACGTGATAACACGTTAAAAGTGCTTCGAGATAATACTTTAGCAGATTTAGCAAATATCAAATCCTGATAAAATTACGAGGAATTTTTGGTTTTCTATAAATTTTCTTCAGTTTAACCCGAAAATATTCCATTATCCTAAAAAATTCTTAAAAGCTATTTGTAATGTACAAAAATGTATTACATTTGTAACTCCTACTAAAACGGTAGGATTAATATAAGATTAAGAAAATGATAGCGCAAATGTTATTAAAAAATAAAGAAAAGTCCACTTACCAAGAAGATGCTGTTGGTGAAAAACCAATTAGAAGTGTGGCAAAAGCTTTGAGCTGGAGACTTATTGGAACGTTAGATACTTTAATAGTTTCTTATTTTTTAACAGGTGAACTATCGGTAGCAGCATCTATTGCTTCTGTCGATTTTATAACAAAAATGGTATTATACTTTTTTCACGAGCGTATTTGGAATTCAGTTAAATGGGGGAAATAATGATAAGTCAGTCAGAATTAGATACATTAAATGAAGCTTTTAAAAATGCTTCACCATCAGAAATAATTGCTAAAGCCTTTGAGTTAAGTAACGAGGCTGTAGTTACTACAAATTTTAGACCTTACGAGGCAGCTATTTTGCATGCTGTAAATACAGTAAAAGCGAAAACGGCTGTAGTTTGGTGCGATACAGGTTACAATACACCACAAACATATAAGCATGCCGAGCAAGTAATAAAAGACTTGGATTTAAATGTGTTTTTATATGTGCCAAAGCAAACATCGTCACATAGAGATGTTGTTTTAGGAATTCCTAGTGTAGATGCTCCAGAGCATGCTTTGTTTACAGAACAAGTAAAGTTAGAGCCTTTTGCAAGAGCTATGGCAGAGCATAAACCAAAAGTATGGTTTACAAATTTACGCCAAGGCCAAACAGCATTTAGAGATAGCATTGGTATTTTTAGTGTAAGTAAAACTGGAGTTTTAAAAGTAAGTCCGTTTTATTTTTGGAGCGATGAAAAATTAGACACCTATTTGGAAGAGAATAACCTGCCAAACGAGTTTAAATATTTCGATCCAACAAAGGCGTTATCCAATAGAGAATGTGGTTTACACGGATAGAAGGTTGAATATTACAGATAGTAAATAAGAAATAAAGAATATATTCCGCGAAAGCGAAATAACAAACAAGATTATGAATAAAGACACATCAAATATAAATTCGTTAGAAAACGAGGCTATATACATTATGAGAGAAGTGGCAGCACAATTTGAAAAACCTGTGTTGTTATTTTCTGGAGGAAAAGATTCTATTACTTTGGTTAGATTGGCTGTTAAAGCTTTTTACCCAGCAAAAATCCCTTTCCCTTTAATGCATATAGACACGGGGCACAATTTCCCTGAAACTATTGAATTTAGAGATCGTTTATGTAAAGAATTAGGCTTAGAGCTAATTGTACGTAACGTTCAAGATTCTATTGATGAAGGAAAAGTGAAAGAAGAATCTGGTCGTTATGCAAGTAGAAATATGTTGCAAACTACTACGCTTCTTGATGCTATAGAAGAATTTAAGTTTGATGCTTGTATTGGTGGTGCGCGTCGTGATGAAGAAAAAGCAAGAGCTAAAGAACGTATTTTTTCTGTTCGTGACGATTTTGGTCAATGGGATGAAAAAAACCAACGTCCGGAGTTATTTGATATGTTGAATGGAGATATAGAGCACGGACAAAACGTACGTGTATTTCCAATTTCTAACTGGACAGAATTAGATGTTTGGTCTTATATAGAAAAAGAAAATATTGAGATTCCTTCAATATATTTTGCTCACAAACGTAAAGTATTCTTAAGAGATGGCATGATTTGGTCTGCTGAAGACGATGTGGTTTACAGAGATGAGAGCGAAGAAGTTATTGAAAAAATGGTGCGTTTTAGAACGGTAGGAGATATGAGCTGTACTGCAGCTGTATATTCAGATGCAGTATCTATTTCGAAAGTAGTAGAAGAAATTAGAGACTCTTCTATTTCGGAACGTGGAGCTAGAATCGATGATAAGCGTTCTGAAGGCGCCATGGAAAAACGTAAACAACAAGGGTATTTCTAGAATACCAATTTTGTTATTTCCGCGAAGGCGGAAATCTTTTAAAATGAATACAAATTAGGCTTTAAAGCCAACAGCCAATAAAAAAATGGAAGTATTAAAAATAGCAACAGCAGGAAGTGTAGATGATGGAAAAAGTACGTTAATTGGACGTATTCTTTACGATACAAAATCATTAACCTCAGATAAGTTAAAAGCGATTGAAGATAAAAGTGAACAATTAGGATATGATTACCTAGATTTTTCTTTAGCGACAGATGGTTTAATGGCTGAAAGAGAACAAGGTATTACTATTGATGTGGCACATATTTACTTTTCAACTAAAAAGAAAAGTTACATTATCGCAGATACTCCTGGTCACGTAGAATATACGCGTAACATGGTTACAGGAGCTTCAACATCTCAAGCTTCTATCGTTTTAATAGATGCTAGAAAAGGTGTTATTGAGCAAACCAATCGTCACTTTTTTATCAATAACTTATTGAGAATTAAAGATGTTGTAGTCGCTATTAATAAAATGGATTTAGTTGATTATTCTGAAGAGGTTTACAATAAAATTAAAGCCGATTTTACAGAATTAATGAACAAAAGAGATTATCAAGATCAAAAAATAACATTTATTCCTGTTAGTGCATTAAAAGGTGATAATGTTGTAAATAAATCTGATAAAATGCCTTGGTACACTGGTGATGCGTTATTGCAGCATTTAGAAGATTTGGATAAAAACGATATCTATAACGTTGGTACGCCACGTTTCCCTGTGCAGTATGTAATTCGTCCTAAAACTGAAGATTTTCATGATTTTAGAGGTTATGCCGGAAAAGTTTACGGTGGTGAATTAAGCGTTGGTGATGATATTATTGTTTTACCATCTAAAACAAGATCTAAAATAAAAGAGATTTATTTTTATGATGAAAAGTATCAAACGGCTTCTAGACGTTCTTCGGTAACCATTACTTTAGAAAACGATATTAATGTATCTCGTGGAGATATGATTGTAAAAGAAAACGATTTACCAAAAATTGATAAGCAATTTACAGCTAATGTATGTTGGATGGATTCTGAAAACTTAACTGTTGGAGGTAAATATATTGTACAACATGGTGTTAATAAAGTATTAGCTAAGGTTGATAGAATTAACCACAAAATTAATCCTGATTATTCAGGAATAGATAAAGAAGCAACATCTTTAGGTGTTAATGATATTGCGTCGGTTTCATTTAAATTAAACAAGCCTATCTTTTTTGATCAATTCAAAAACCATAGAACAAACGGTTCGTTTATTTTAATAGATCCACAATCTAACAACACAGTTGGGGCTGGTTTTATCCAGTAAAAAATAATAAAAAATATTTTTCTAATAAGAAAAAGGTCAGGTATATCATGCAAAGTTTTGAAACAGAAATAGAAAATCCAATAGTACAAAAGGATATCATTGAATTAGCTAATAAAATTGAGCTATTTAACAATGGTAAAATTGATGAAGAAAAATTTAGAAGTCTTCGTTTGGCGCGTGGCGTTTATGGCCAACGTCAAGAAGGTGTTCAAATGATTCGTATCAAGATCCCTTATGGAAAAATGAAAAGTAACCAATTACGCAGAATTGCTGATGTTTCAGATGAATATTCTCGTGGTCGTTTACACATTACAACCCGTCAAGACATCCAAATTCACTATGTAGATTTGCAAAGAACTCCAGAACTTTGGGCAGAACTTGAAAAAGATGAAGTTACAGTTCGTGAAGCTTGTGGAAACGTGGTTAGAAACGTAACGGCTTCGGAAACAGCAGGGATAGATGCTAACGAACTTTTTGATGTATCACCTTATGCGGATGCGATTTTTAAATTCTTTTTACGTAACCCAATTTGTCAAGAAATGGGACGTAAATTTAAAGTGTCTTTTTCTAATACAGACGAAGATACAGGATTATCGTATTTACATGATATTGGTTTTATTGCCAAAGTAGAAAATGGTGTTCGTGGTTTTAAAGTAATGGTTGCTGGTGGATTAGGTTCTCAACCACGTCATGCTGAAGAGCTTTACAGCTTTTTACCTACAGATAAAATTATTCCAGTAATGGAAGGTGTTTTACGCGTTTTCGATCGTTATGGTGAACGTAAAAGTAGAGCTAAAGCACGTATGAAATTCCTTTTAAAGGATATTGGATTAGAGGCTTTTAAAGCTTTAATTGCTGAAGAACAAAAAGCAATTGAATTTAAAACCGTAACTATTGATGCTGATGCTTATGTGGCATCAACACCAGTTTCAGTAGAAGCACCACAAGTTGAAATAAAAGATCAAGCAGCCTTCGATTTATGGAAATCTACAAACCTTATTCCTCAAAAACAGGAGGGATACGTTGCAATTGGTGTTAAAGTTTTATTAGGTGATTTTTATACCGATAAAGCACGTTTACTAGCTAATTTAATTGATAAATATGCTGCTGGCGAAGTGCGTTTAACATTACGTCAAAACATAGTTATTCCTTTTGTAAAGGAAGATTTAGTACCGTTTTTCTATAAAGAACTTGAAAAATTGGGTTTTGTAGAAGCGGGATATAATAAAGCCGTAGATATTACAGCTTGTCCAGGTACAGATACTTGTAACTTAGGTATAGCGAGTAGTACAGGTATCTCTGTAGAATTAGAACGCATGATTACGGAAGAATACCCACAATATTTACAAAATGAAGATCTTGTAATTAAAATTAGTGGATGTATGAATGCTTGTGGTCAACACAATATGGCAAACATTGGTTTTCAAGGAATGACGGTTAGAACACCTGAAAAATTAGTGGCGCCTGCGTTACAAGTTTTATTAGGAGGAGGTAACCTAGGTAATGGAAATGCATTATTTGCAGATAAAGTAGTAAAAGTACCAAGTAAAAGAGGGCCAGAAGCTTTACGAAGAATTTTAAACGATTTTGAAGCGAATGCTAACGGAAAATCTTTTGTAGATTATTATAAAGTAACAGGAGAGCGTTATTTTTATGATTTATTAAACGATTTGCAAGATGTAACTAATTTAACTCAAGAAGATTTTATCGATTGGGGAGAAAATGAGAAATACGTAAAAGAAATAGGAATTGGTGAGTGTGCAGGTGTTGTTATTGATTTAATTGCTACATTGTTCTTTGAAAGTGAAGAAAAAATTGATAATGCTAAAGCTTCTTTTGAAGATGAGGTGTATTCTAGTGCTATATATTATGCTTATCAATCACTAGTTAATTCCGCGAAAGCGTTATTATTAGCTGAAAATAAAAAGACAAATACACACGCTGGAATTGTATCTCAGTTTGATGAATTTTTTATTGAAGGAGGAAAAATTGATTTAGGAACGTCGTTTTCAGAATTAATTTACGAAATCAATAAAAATGCACCAACTAAAGATTTTGCCTTGAGTTATATTGCTAATGCCGATAAATTTTTGGCAGCAGTAAGAGCTTATAGAGAGGCAGAACAAGCTAAGGCATAAGGATACTAAAAAGCAAAAATGAGTATACAAACCCCAATATTAACCATAGTAGGTGCTGGTCCTGGAGATATAGATTTAATTACCCTTAAAGCAATTAAGGCCATTGAATCTGCAGATGTTATTCTTTATGATGCGCTTATTAATGAAGCCTTACTAAAATATGCTGCGGCAGATGCCGAACTTATTTTTGTAGGTAAACGTAGAGGGTGTTATGCTTTTCAACAAGATCAAATAAACGATCTTATTGTATCTAAAGCTAAAGAGAAGGGGCATGTGGTACGCTTAAAAGGCGGCGATCCTTTTATTTTTGGTCGAGGGGCAGAAGAGATTGATTATGTGAGACAATTTGGGGTAGAAACTTATGTTGTTCCTGGTATTTCTTCATCAATGGCAGTGCCTGCTTATCAGGGTATTCCGTTAACAAAACGAGGGTCTTCAGAGAGTTTTTGGGTTATTACCGGAACCACTAAAAAACATCAATTATCTGGTGATGTAGCTTTAGCAGCAAAATCATCGGCAACAGTTGTTATTTTAATGGGCATGGGAAAACTTAGCGAAATTGTAAAGATTTTTTCAGAAGAAAATAAGCAAGATGTTGCAGTTGCTATTATTCAAAACGGTACAAGAGATAATGAAAATGTTGGCATTGGCACAATAAGTTCTATTGAAAGTATTGTGGCAGAAAAACAAATAGCAAACCCTGCTATTATTGTTATTGGTGATGTGGTGAAAGAACGGGCTATTCTATCGTCTGTTGTAGAATCGGTTAATAAAAATAAATAATATGCTAGACGAAGCAGATAAAATAAAAACGTCGAGTTTAGCTGAGAAAGAGAGGAATAATTTATATCCTATTTTTTTAAAAACAAAAAGCTTAAATGTGCTTATTGTTGGCGGAGGAAACGTAGCTGAAGAAAAATTAACGTTCTTATTAAAATCAAGTCCAGATGCACATGTAACCATGGTATCTCCAATGTTTCGAGAAGGAACAAAAACACTTGCAAAAACAGGTTGTGTAACATTAGTTGAAGATGTTTACAAAAAAAAGTACCTTATTGGCAAGCATATGGTTGTTGCTACGACAGATATACCTGAAGTAAATGTGCAAGTTTGGAAAGATTGTAGAGCAGAAGCTAAACTAGTTAACGTAGCCGATAATCCACCATATTGTGATTTTTATATGGGTGGTATTGTAACTAAAGGTAATGTAAAAGTGGCGATTTCTACGAACGGAAAATCACCAACTACAGCTAAACGTTTACGTCAATTTTTTGAGGATGTTATTCCTGAAAATGTAGACGATTTAGTGAAAAATTTAAGCGAGTTTAGAAAAACTATAAAAGGTGATTTTGAACAAAAAGTGGAAACGTTAAACGAGTTCACAAAAGGATTAATAGAAAAAAAAGAGTAATTATATATAAAGCATAGTAAAAATGATTAAAACAGATATACTAATAATTGGCGCGGGGCCAACAGGGTTATTTACAGTATTCGAAGCTGGATTATTAAAACTTAAATGTCATTTAATTGATGCATTACCACAGCCTGGTGGACAATGTTCAGAGTTGTATCCTAAAAAACCAATTTATGATATTCCAGGGTTTCCTGAGATTTTAGCTGGAGATTTAACAAAAAACTTATTAGAGCAAGCAAAACAATTTGAGCCTGGTTTTACTTTAGGTGAACGTGCAGATACTGTTGAAAAACAGGAAGACGGTACGTTTATAGTAACTACAAATAAAGGAACAAAACACCAAGCGCCAGTTGTTGCTATTGCTAGTGGTTTAGGTAGTTTTGAGCCTAGAAAACCGCAACTTGAAAATCTTTCTAAATACGAAGACAAAGGTGTTGAGTATATGATTAAAGAACCAGAAGTGTATCGCGATAAAAACGTGATTATTGCTGGGGGTGGTGATTCTGCTTTAGATTGGTCTATCTTTTTGGCCGATGTAGCAAAAAGCGTTACACTTATTCATAGACGTAATGAGTTTAGAGGACATTTAGATTCAGTTGAAAAAGTTCAGGAACTAAAAGATGCTGGAAAAATAAATCTAATTACACCTGCAGAAGTTACCGATATCTTAGGAGACGGTAAAGTTGAAGCGATAGAAATAACTAAAAAGGATGAAGAACCTTTTACTTTAGAAACCGATCACTTTATTCCTTTATTTGGGCTTTCACCTAAACTAGGACCTATTGCAAATTGGGGATTAGAGATTGAAAAAAATGCAGTAAAAGTTAACAATGCATTAGATTATCAAACTAACATACCGGGTATATTTGCTATTGGTGATGGTAATTTTTATCCAGGGAAATTAAAATTAATACTTTGTGGTTTCCATGAAGCGACTATAATGTGTCAAGCGGCGTATAAAATTATACATCCAGGAAAGAAAAATGTTTTAAAATACACTACAGTTTCCGGTGTAGATGGTTTTGATGGTACTCGTAAAGAAGCTCCTAAGGCCGTAGTTCAAGCTATTACCTAGTAACAATAAACCTTTTTAGTGTTTACTAAAAAGGTCTAAACTAAACACAAGGCATGACTATCCTGCAAGGTTTCCAAAACCTTGCAGGATTTAATGTTTAAAAAAAGAAGCTTTTTAAAAGGATTAGTTTTATTTTTATGAACTGATTAAATACACCATTAAATACAATGGTTTTACACATATAGCAGCAAATGAAAAGTTATAATGTTTGTTTAAAAGACACAGTTAAAGCCTTTACCAAAAAAGTGTTTTATTCTTTGTTCGATTGTGATCACGAAGCAGAACACGCCGAATATTTAGAGAAAACATTCTTGCAAATTCTAGACAAATTAGAAATTGAGAATGGCGAAAAAATATGGAAAACCTTTAAAGCGGAACTTCCAGAAATTAGAAGAAAACTAGATTTAGATGCCATTGCTTTCGAAAATAACGATCCTGCATCGCATTGTTTAGCCGAAATTTATATGGCTTATCCTGGTTTTCATGCTATTTCAATTTACAGATTAAGTCATGCACTTTATAAACTAGGTGTTTACATTTTACCTAGAATGATGAGTGAATATATTCACGGTATTACAGGTATTGATATTCATCCGGGAGCTACTATTGGCGAATCGTTTTATATCGATCACGGTACAGGAATTGTAATTGGCGAAACCTCTATAATTGGAGAGCAAGTAAAAATATATCAAGGGGTTACTTTAGGTGGTATTCAAGTTTCAAAAGATTTGGCTTCTACTAAAAGACACCCAACCATAGACGACAATGTTACCATTTACGCTAACGCTACTATTTTAGGAGGTGATATTGTAATTGGTAAAAACAGTATTATTGGAGCTAATGTTTGGATTACCCAATCGGTACCCGAAGGTTCATTAGTGACTTATCAAACAGAAATTAAAATTAGACCGAAGAAAAATGGCATACGGTAAAACAATATTAGACGAAATAGGGAATACACCTTTAGTTGAAGCAACGCATTTAATTAATAAAGAAGGCGTACGTTTATTTTTAAAGTTAGAAGGAAATAATCCCGGAGGAAGCGTAAAAGATCGCGCTGCTTTCAATATGATTTCTGAAGCTTTAAAACGTGGCGATATTAAAAAAGGAGGCACTTTAGTTGAAGCTACTAGTGGAAACACAGGAATTGCTTTAGCTTTTATAGCACAATTATTAGGATTGAAGATGGTATTAATTATGCCTGAAAACTCTACAGTAGAACGTGTTAAAACCATGCGTGCTTATGGTGCTGAGGTAATTTTAACACCAGCGGATATTGGTATTGAAGGTTCTAGAGATGTTGCTTTTAAATTACGTGATGAAAAAGGGTATACCGTTTTAAATCAGTTTGAAAATGATGATAACTGGAAAGCGCATTATAAAACAACAGGTCCAGAAATTTGGAGAGATACCGAAGGCGAAATAACTCATTTTGTTGCCACTATGGGAACTACGGGAACCGTTATGGGTACTTCAACATTTCTTAAAGAAAAAAAACCGGAGATTGTAATAGTAGGAGCGCAACCTGCTGATGGTGCCAAAATACCTGGTATTAGAAAATGGTCGCCAGAGTATGTACCCAAGTTTTTTGATCGTTCCAAAGTAGATGTTGTTATAGATGTAACCGAGGAAGATGCTAAAAATATAACGCAACGCCTAGCCAAAGAAGAAGGCGTTTTTGCGGGTATGAGTAGTGGCGGTTCTGTTTACTGTGCTTTGCAAATTGCGGAGTCTTTAGAAAGTGGTGTTGTAGTTGCTATTATTTGCGATCGTGGCGATCGTTATTTGTCGTCTAGCCTATTTGAATAGTCTAATAATTTTATAAATATCACAAGGTTAACAATAATATAGTTGTTATTTTTGCAAAAGCAAATCCACAATGGTGGTAACAGTTCATTAATGTAATTGTGTTATCAAGAAAGGCAGAGGGAATAGACCCGTTGAAACCTTGGCAACCCTTTAAGAACCGAGATAACTATCAAGGAAATAAAGAAGGTGCTACATTCTACTTAGTAATTTTTATAATTATTAGACAGATAACGAAAAGTATTTCTTTAACTTTTCTTGATAAAACTTATAATAGAATACAGCGTTTTTGTTAAGTGTTTCGTTCATCAGTATTTTTAATTGCTGTTAACGGAAATAACCTAAAGCGTAAAAAGAAAAGAAAACATGTCGAATATCAGAGAAGCATTAAAAGAGCGAATTTTGGTTTTAGATGGTGCCATGGGTACGATGCTACAAGCTTACAAATTTCAAGAAGAAGATTTTAGAGGCGAACGCTTTAAAGATTATCCAACACCTTTACAGGGCAATAACGATTTACTATCGCTTACCCAACCCGAAGCTATAAAAACTATACATGGTAAGTACTTTGCCGTAGGTGCCGATATTGTAGAAACCAATACCTTTTCGGGAACTACAATTGCTATGGCAGATTACCAAATGGAAGATTTAGTTTACGAACTAAACTACGAGTCTGCAAAAATAGCCAAAGAAGTTGCCGATGAGTTTACAGCAAAAGAACCACACAAACCTCGTTTTGTAGCAGGTTCAATAGGGCCAACAAACCGTACCGCAAGTATGTCTCCCGATGTTAACGACCCAGGATACAGAGCTGTTACTTTCGATGAGTTACGTATTGCATACAAACAACAAGTAGAAGCGCTTATCGATGGAGGAGTAGATTTGCTTTTAGTTGAAACCGTGTTTGATACCTTAAATGCCAAAGCTGCATTATTTGCTATAGAAGAAGTAAAAGACGAACGTGGTATCGATATGCCAATTATGTTAAGTGGTACTATCACCGATGCTTCAGGACGAACTTTATCAGGACAAACAGCTGAAGCTTTCTTAATATCAGTATCTCATATTCCATTACTTTCAGTAGGGTTTAACTGTGCTTTAGGTGCTAATTTATTGCAACCTCACTTAGAAGCTATTGCTTCTAAAACAGATTTTGCTATATCAGCGCATCCTAATGCCGGATTACCAAATGCTTTTGGTGAGTACGACGAAAGTCCTGAAGAAATGGGAGAGCAAATAGAAGAATATTTAAAACGTAATTTAATAAATATTATAGGCGGCTGTTGTGGTACTAGTCCGGAGCATATTCGTGTTATAGCAAATCTTGCTGCCAAGTATAAACCTAGAACTCATGGTGAATTAGTTTAATTTTTAAATTAGAAATTATGATTCTTGAAGTAGCCATATTGAATATAAAAAAAGGATTATCAAGTGATTTTGAAAATGCATTTCAAATCGCTCAGAAAATTATTTCTTCAATGAAAGGCTATATTTCACACGATTTAAAAAAGAGTGTTGAACAAGATGATAAATACATATTATTAGTGCATTGGGAAACGATTGAAGACCATGAAGTTGGCTTCCGTAAATCACAAGAGTATCAACAATGGAAAACGTTGTTACATTCATTTTACGAACCTTTTCCAATAGTAGAACATTATAGATAATGAAGATAAAGCAAACAAAATACATGAAATTGTCTGGTTTAGAACCTTTGGTTTTAAGCGAAAATACCAATTTTATAAATGTAGGAGAGCGTACTAATGTAGCGGGATCTCGTAAGTTTTTACGATTAATTAATGAAGAGAAGTTTGATGAAGCTTTGGATATTGCACGTCACCAAGTAGATGGTGGAGCGCAAATTATCGACATCAATATGGACGACGGTCTTATTGATGGTAAAGCATCGATGGTGCGTTTTCTAAACCTTATTGCTGCAGAACCAGATATTTGCCGTGTGCCTATCATGATCGATAGCTCTAAGTGGGAAATTATAAACGCTGGTTTGCAAGTAGTGCAAGGAAAATGCGTTGTGAACTCTATTTCCTTAAAGGAGGGTGAAGAAAATTTTATTTGGCAGGCCAAGCAAATTAAACGCTACGGTGCTGCAGTTATTGTTATGGCTTTCGATGAAGTTGGACAGGCAGATAACTACCAACGAAGAATTGAAATCGCCGAACGCTCGTATCGCGTTTTAGTTGATAAAGTGGGGTTTCCTTCAGAAGATATTATTTTCGATTTAAATATTTTTCCGGTAGCAACTGGAATGGACGAACATCGCAGAAATGCTATCGATTTTATCGAAGCAACGCGTTGGGTTCGTGAGAATTTAGAAAATGTAAGTGTGAGTGGAGGTGTTAGTAATGTATCTTTTTCCTTTAGAGGAAACAACGGTGTTCGCGAAGCTATGCACTCGGTGTTTTTATATTATGCCATTCAGGCCGGTATGAATATGGGGATTGTAAATCCTGCGCTTTTAGAGATTTATGATGATATTCCAAAGGATTTATTAGAGCACGTTGAAGATGTAATTTTAGATAGAAGAGATGATGCTACCGAACGTTTACTAGACTTTGCAGAAACAGTAAAAGGTTCTAAAGTTGAAAAAGGTGTGGATTTATCTTGGCGAGAAAATCCAGTGCAAGAGCGTATTACACATGCTTTAGTAAAAGGTATTGATGCCTTTATTATTGAGGATGTTGAAATAGCAAGACAAGAAGCAGCTAAGCCTATTGAAGTTATCGAAGGTCATTTAATGATTGGGATGAATGTGGTTGGGGATTTATTCGGAGCAGGGAAAATGTTTTTACCTCAGGTGGTAAAATCTGCGCGTGTAATGAAAAAAGCCGTTGGTTATTTAAACCCGTTTATTGAAGCTGAAAAAGGGGATAAGCAAGAGCCTGTTGGTAAAATATTAATGGCTACCGTGAAAGGCGATGTGCACGATATTGGTAAAAATATTGTGAGCGTTGTTTTAGCTTGTAATAACTACGAAATTGTAGATTTAGGTGTTATGGTGCCGCCAGAAAAAATTATAGAAATGGCCATCAGCGAACGTGTTGACGCCATTGGTTTATCAGGGTTAATTACACCATCATTAGACGAAATGGTGTATTTAGCCAAGGAAATGCAACTTCAAAATTTTGAAGTGCCTTTACTTATTGGTGGAGCAACAACATCTAAAGCGCATACGGCTGTAAAAATTGATACGCAGTATAAAAATGCGGTGGTACATGTTAATGATGCATCTCGTGCTGTTACCGTGGTTGGAGATTTATTAAATAAGAAAACTAGCAACGCTTATGTGGCGAAGTTAAAAGCGGATTATGATGATTTTAGAAACAAGTTTTTAAAGCGTGGTAAAGAGAAATCTTATATTTCTATTGAAGAAGCACGGAAGAGAAAATATAAAATAGACTGGGAAACGTCTAATATTTCTAAACCAAGAGAATTAGGTGTTCAAATTTTAAAACAGTTAAGTTTAAAAGAACTAGAACCGTTTATAGATTGGAGTCCGTTTTTTAGAAGTTGGGATTTACATGGGAAATTCCCTGATATTTTAACCGATGAGGTAGTGGGCGAGCAGGCTACTATTATGTATGCTGAAGCTCAGGAGATGATTAAAGAAATTATTGCCAAGCAACTTTTAAAGCCAAAAGCTGTTTTTGGTTTGTTTGAAGCTAATACTATTAACGATGATGATATTTCGGTTCAGAAAAACGGAAAGGAAATCGCGATTTTTAGAACCTTGCGTCAACAATTAAAAAAACGTGAAGGGATTCCAAATCATGCATTGTCTGATTTTATAGCTCCTAAAGAATCTGGTAGAACGGATTATATGGGCGCATTCTGTGTTGCTATTTTTGGCGCTCAAGAATTAGCCGATAGTTATAGAGCTAAGGATGACGATTATAATGGTATTATGGCACAGGCTATTGCTGATAGATTTGCTGAAGCTTTCGCTGAATATTTACACAAGAAAATAAGATTAACGCATTGGGGTTATGCTGCTGATGAGGATTTGAGTAATACCGATTTAATTAAGGAAAGTTATAAAGGTATCCGTCCGGCACCTGGTTATCCAGCATGTCCTGATCATTTAGAAAAGGAAACAATTTGGGAATTGCTAGAGGTTGAAAAACTAATTGGTGTAACCTTAACGGAAAGTTTAGCCATGTGGCCTGCTGCTGCTGTTTCGGGGTATTATTTTGCTAATCCAGAAGCGAAGTATTTTGGTTTAGGTAAAATAACTGACGATCAGTTAACTGATTATTCTGAACGTAAAGGTATTGATAAGAAAACAGCTAGAAAATGGTTGCATCCTAATTTAGCAGAAGAATAGTATGGCATTTATAGAGGTGACGTTAGGAAGCCACATGATTTCTCATGGTTATGATGCAGATAACAAAGAGGTTTTGGAACATGTTGCGGTAGATGGTTTTTCAAAGAAAGTAGTTGCCGTATCTCGAATAAAATCGTTAAGTGAAGAATATATCCTTACGGATTATTTGGATGGAAGATGGATTTATTGGGAGTACGCAGAAACTTTTGATGAGGTTAAAAGTAAGTTGGTAAACCCGCGTTAGCGATTGCAACGGCATCCTTTTTTTGTTTCTGCCAAAGGCAAAAAAAGATATAGTGTAAAGCGCGACCCTTGTGGTAACGCCCAAAAATTAAACTAAAATATTGATAAGATTCTCGTTTTATGAGGATGACAAAAAATAAGTAATGAAAGTAACAGACCATATTAAAAAAGCCAACGGTAAAACGTTGTTTTCTTTTGAGGTAATTCCGCCAAAGAAAGGTACAAATATTCAGGATTTATATAATAATATAGATCCTTTAATGGAGTTTAATCCACCATTTATTGATGTTACCACATCTCGTGAGGAGTATGTATATATTGATAAAGGCAATGGTTTGTTGGATAAGCGTATTACGCGTATGCGCCCTGGTACAGTGGGTATTTGTGCATCTATTATGCACAAGTATCAGGTAGATGCTATTCCACATTTATTGTGTGGTGGTTTTACAAAAGAAGAAACAGAATATGTTTTGGTAGATTGCCACTATTTAGGTCTGGATAATGTAATGGCTTTGCGTGGTGATTCGATGAAAGATGAGCCATATTTTAAACCTGTAGCAGGAGGGAATGCATTTGCGAGCGACTTGGTGCAACAAATTGCAAACCTTAATAAAGGGCAGTATTTGCACGATGATTTTAAGGTTGAACATAATTCTGACTTTTGTATAGGTGTGGCTGGTTATCCGGAGAAACACATGGAAGCACCATCACTGGTTAATGATTTGCGCCGTTTAAAAGAGAAGGTAGATGCAGGTGCCGATTATGTAGTTACCCAAATGTTTTTTGATAATAATAAGTATTTCGAGTTTGTAGATAAGGCAAGAGCAGCTGGAATTAATGTGCCTATTATTCCGGGAATTAAGCCTATTGCTGTTAAAAGACATTTACAAATTTTACCTCAGGTTTTTAAAATTGATTTACCTCAAAATTTAATTGAAGCCGTTGAGGGGTGTAAAGATAACAAGGCTGTTAGGCAAGTAGGTATTGAATTTGCTATTCAGCAATCTAAAGAATTAAAAGCAGCGGGTGTGCCTGTACTGCATTATTACTCTATGGGGAAAAGTGATAATGTTAAGGCTATTGCCGAAGCATTGTTTTAGTAAATAGTGTGGTTTGTACTTAAGTTTTAAGGTTTACGTTGAAATTTAAGTACATTTGCCGCACAGAAACCCAATCATGAAATTACTTTATACCTGCATATTTTGTGTCTTTTTTTTTAGTGCCTCTTCACAAGATAAAACACATACATCTTACCTCGATTTTAGTTATTTTAAAGGTAATATAGCGCTTCATAATAACGATATACTTCATTTAACTAAAGGACATCCGGAAGGATATCTTTTAAGTTGGAATAAAAAAACATATGGTTTCAACGATTGGGAACAGCGTTTTAATTATCCTGATTATGGTGTAACTTACGCTTATCAAAACATGAAAAATGATGTTTTGGGTAGTGTTACATCTCTTTATGCTCATTTTAATTTCTATTTTTTTAATAGAAATTTACAGTTTAGAATTGGGCAAGGTATGGGCTATACCGAAACGCCTTATGATAAGGTTGATAACTATAGAAATATTGCCTACGGTTCTAAGTTAATGAGTAGCACTATGGTGATGCTTAATTATAAAAAAGAACGTATTTTCGATCGTTTTGGTTTAACGGCAGGTTTTTCTTTAATACATTATTCCAATGCCAATGTTAAGGCGCCTAATGCGAGTACAAATACTTTAGCGCTTAATGTTGGGTTAACTTATAGTTTAGATAAAAAAGAGCTAGAGTATCAACATACTTTAGCTGGCAATGACAGGCAGTTTACACAACCAGTAAAATATAATTTTGTTTTTAGATCGGGTGTAAACGAAAGTGATATTGTAGATAGTGGTCAGTACGCATTTTATGTGCTTTCTGCCTATGCGGATAAACGTATTAACCGTAAAAGTGCTTTGCAGTTTGGTGCCGATGTTTTCTTTTCTAACTTCTTAAAAGAACTTATTTATTACCGAAGTGTTGCTTTTCCAGAGTTAGATGTATCTGGTGACGAAGACTATAAGCGTGTTGGTCTTTTTGTAGGGCATGAGTTGTTTATTAATAGAACCTCATTGCTTACCCAGTTTGGATATTATGTGTATTATCCATACGATTTTGAAGGACAAACATATTTAAGAATTGGTTTAAAGCGCTATGTTGGAAAAAAAGGAAAATGGTTTGGTACCATGACCTTGAAGTCTCACGGGGCTAAAGCAGAAGCTGTTGAATTTGGAATTGGTGTTCGATTATGAAAAAGTTAATATATATATTCGTTTTTAGCCTACTTTTTGCTTGTGATAGTGAAAATACAGGCGATTGTTTTCAGACAACGGGAGCTGTAATACAGCAAGAATTTAGTGTTGATGTTTTTACTAAAATATTAGTAAATCGGGATATTGAATTAATAATTACCGATGGTGAAACTCAGAAGGTGACTGTTGAAACTGGTGAGAATTTAATGAATGATGTTGAAGCTATTGTAGTCGATGGTACATTGACATTAACCGATAATAATACTTGCAATTATGTGCGTAATTATGGTATTACTAAAGTCTATATAACAGCACCTAATATTACCGAAATTAGAAGTTCTACGCAATACACCGTTAGTTCTAATGGTGTTTTAAGCTATCCAAGTTTATCAATTTTATCAGAGGATTTTGGAGCAGAAGATTCGTTTACTAGTGGTAACTTTGATTTAGAAATTGATAACACCAGTTTTTCTCTTGTTTTTAATAACCTCTCCAATTGCTTTGTCTCTGGTAAAACTGAAAATTTACGCATTACTTTCGCTGCAGGAACGTCTCGTTTTGAAGGTCGAGATTTAATAGCGCAATTTGTTAGTGTATCAAATAGAAGTTCTAACGATATGGTTGTAAATCCACAGCAATCCCTTACGGGGAAAATTTCTGGACCCGGAGATGTTATTTCGCTTAATACTCCGGATATTATTACTGTGGAAGAACTTTATACAGGTCGATTAATTTTCGAATAATTGAACCGATTGTTTCGCTATTTCTAACTCTTCATTGGTTGGAATAACTAATATTTTCACCTTAGATTCAATAGTATTTACGGCTCTTAATAGTTTAGATCTTTCTTTGTTTTTTTCTGTATCTAAAATAATACCTAGAAAATCTAAATCTTCACAAACCATTTTTCGCATTAATTCTGAATTTTCTCCTATGCCTGCGGTAAAAACAATGGCGTCCAATCCGTTTAAAACTGCGGCATAACTACCAATGTATTTTTTAATGCGGTAAGTGTTCATTTGTAGAGCGAGTAAGCAATCTCTATTGCCTTTGGCGGCTTCCGTTTCTATTTCTCTTAAGTCGCTAAAACCTGTTAAGCCCAGCATACCGCTTTTCTTTTGTAAAAGGGTGTTAATTTCATCTATGGAATAATTTAATTTACTCGCTAAATGAAAGATTACAGAAGGATCAATATCTCCACTTCGCGTACCCATAATTAAGCCGTCTAAAGGTGTTAAGCCCATAGAGTGATCCACGGCCTTTCCGTTTTTAATGGCTGTTATGCTGCAACCATTGCCTAAGTGAATTGAAATTATTTTAGATTCTTTTTGACCTAAATAATGAATAGCTTGTTCTGATACGTATTTATGGCTGGTGCCATGAAAACCATACATTCTAATTTTATGCTCGGTTAAAAGATTATTCGGTATAGCATATCTATAAGCATGCTCGGGAATAGATTGGTGGAATGCCGTATCGAAAACCGCGACTTGCTTAGCTGAAGGAAAAATAGCTTCGGCTACTTCAATACCTTCAAAATTTGCAGGATTGTGTAAAGGTGCCAAGCTAAAAAGATCTTTTATATTATCTTTTGCCCATTGCGTAATTTCGGTTGTTTCTTTAAATCGAGCACCACCCTGTACTACACGGTGCCCAACAATATCAATATCTGAAGCCGATTTAATGATACCAGTTTCACTATCTAAAAGTTGATGAGATAGTAGTTCTAACCCTTGTTTATGATTGTAAATAGCAGTGATGTGCTCTATGGTGTCTTTTTCTGTTTTGTATATAAATTTAGCATCTTCCATGCCAATACGCTCAATTAAACCCGAACACAAAATAGTTTCTGCTGGCATTGAAAATAATTGAAATTTGAGAGATGAACTTCCTGAGTTTAAAACGAGTACTTGCATATTTTATAAATCTTGTGCTTGAATTGCTGTAATAATTACTGTGCTATAAATATCGTCGGCAGTACAGCCTCTACTTAAATCGTTTACAGGTTTGTTTAAACCTTGTAACATTGGGCCTATAGCTAAAGCGCCAGTTTCTCTTTGTACAGCTTTGTAAGTGTTGTTTCCTGTGTTTAAGTCCGGAAAGATTAAAACACTAGCTTGTCCTGCAACTTCAGAGTCTGGTAATTTACTTTTACCAATGCGCATATCTACAGCAGCATCATACTGAATAGGACCTTCAATTTTTAAATTAGGTGCTTTTTCTTTAGCAATTTCTGTGGCTTTTCTAACGCGTTCTACATCTTCACCCTTTCCAGAAGCTCCAGAGGAATAAGATAACATGGCAACTTTAGGTTCTACCCCAAATTCTTGAGCTGTTTTTGCAGATGAAATCGCAATTTCTGCAAGTTGTTCTGCGTTCGGGTTTGGGTTTATGGCACAATCACCAAATATAGAAACACGATCTTCTAAGCACATAAAGAAAACAGAAGAAACAATATTTACTCCTGGTTTAGTTTTTATAAACTGAAGTGCAGGGCGTAAGGTGTGTGCAGTGGTGTGTATTGCTCCAGAAACCATACCGTCTGCATGCCCTTTGTAAATCATCATGGTAGCAAAATAAGACACGTCGGACATGGCATCCCTTGCCATATCTAGATTTACGTTTTTATGTTTTCTAAGCTCATAAAATGTATTTACATAATCTTTGAAATGTGGCGATTGTTGCGGGAAAACAATATTTATATCGTTGATGTTTAAAGGAATATCATACCTTATTAAGCGTTCTTGAATTTTATCTTTTTCTCCAATTAAAGTTAAGTCCACTACGTTAGCATCGATTAATCGTGCTGCAGCGCGTAATATACGTTCGTCGTAACCTTCAGGGAGTACAATGTGTTTTTTGTCTTTTAAGGCGCGTTGCAATAAATTGTATTGAAACATGCGAGGGGTAAAAATTTCAGATTTAAAAGTAATAAGATCTTCTGATAGTTTTTCGGTAGCTACATGTTGTTCAAAAGTAGCAATTGAGGTTTCAATTTTTTCAATATTTTCGGCATAAATTCGAGATTTTATTTTACCTATAATATTGGTAGTGCTAAACGTTCCTCTTTTAACACTAATAATGGGTACAACACTAGAAAGGCCTTCAATAAGTTTTAAAATAGGCTCTTCGGGAATTATACCTCCGGTTAAAATAATACCCGATATTTTAGGGTAGTTTTTTGAAATGTGCGCTTGTAAAGCACCAAGAATAATATCGGCTCTATCACCAGGAGTTATAACTACAGCGTTTTCTTTTAGGTGTGTTAAATAATTGCGTAATTGCATGGCGCCTACACTAAAATTATCCGATTGGTTATTAAGCATGTCTTCGCCAAATAGAATGATACCATCCAGCTTTTTAGTAATTTCTTTTATGGTTGGGCTCGCTAAACTTTTAATTTTAGGAATTACAGTGATATCCGTACCACTGTTTATTCTCGCTTTTAAAAGAGATTTTAGGGATGTAACATCGTTAGGGGCAATTTTATTGGTCATTATAGATAGAACATCTACTTCTTCTTTAAAAGTGTCGTGCGCTAATTGTACATTATCTACAACCTCAGTTAAAGTTTTACCATCGCCTTGAGAAACAATAATAGCTGGTAATCCTAAGTTTTTAGCAATTAAAAGATTAATATCTAACTCTAAACTCGAATTTTCATGAGAAAAATCGGTGCCTTCAACTAAAATAAAATCAAAATGATCTTCAAGGTATTTGTATTTTTTAATAACCTCGTCTATCACGTCTCCAGATTTACCTTGGTTATAAAGATCTAAGACTTGACTTCTAGTAAAAGCAAAAGTTTTTTTGTAGTTTATATCAATTTCAAAATAAGATATCACTGTATTTATGTGATTATCTGTTTCGCCAACTTTTGTGTCTTCAATAATTGGTCTAAAATAGCCAACCTTTGCTGTTTTACCCAAAAGCATGCGCATTAAACCAAGAACAACAACAGATTTTCCGCTATTAGGCTCAATAGTTGCAACGTAGATTCCTTTACTCATCGTAATATATTTGTATGTTATAAATATAAGTATTACCCTTTTAAATTTAGAGTAATCTATGTTTATAATAGGTGATGCTGCAAATTTATCAGGTTTCTGTATTGTTAAAGATGATTTATATCATACTTTGTAATTTAGATACGCTGGCTTATGATGTTAAATCTCTAAAAAGTGATTCTAGGCTAGCGTTTTTTTGATTTAATTGAAGAATTTTCAATTCATTATCATGAGCAAAATCAAAAACATGTGAGCGCATATCTTCGGAAGTTTTAAATGTAACTTCGTAAACAAAACCATACGTGTTTTTTACATGTTCCACTTTTGGCAATCTTAATAAAAAGGCATCTTCAACCCTAAAATCAAATTCTACAATTACGGTTTGCTCTTTTTCGTTCCTTAATTCATGAAGTTTTTTATCGGCAACAATTTCACCTTTGTTAATAATAATAACGCGGTCGCACATGGCTTCAACCTCTTGCATAATATGAGTAGAAAGAAAAACCGTTTTTGTTTTACCTATGTCTTTAATTAAGTTTCGAATTTCTACCAACTGGTTGGGGTCTAATCCGGTAGTAGGTTCGTCTAAAATTAAAACCTCCGGGTCGTGGAGTAGGGCATTAGCCAAGCCAATGCGTTGGCGATAACCTTTAGAGAGTTGCCCTATTTTTTTATGCATTTCGGGAGTTAGGCCCGTGAGTTCTATAACATCGTTAATACGATTTTTGTCTACCTTATAGATGTCTGCATTAAATTTTAAATATTCTTTCACAAACATGTCTAGATATAGTGGGTTGTGCTCTGGTAAATAGCCTACGCTTTTTTGCACATGCTGTTTGGCTTCATTTATATCGTGGCCGTTTACTTTTGCTTCGCCTTGAGAGGGCGTAATAAATGTAGTTAAAATTTTCATCATGGTCGATTTTCCTGCACCATTAGGACCAAGGAATCCAACAATTTCAGGTTTTTTTACGGTAAAAGAAATATTGTTTAAAGCCTTTTGATTTCCGTAAAGTTTTGATATTCCTGTAACTTCTATCGACATATTTTAATTGTTTTTTCAAAAATAATGAATATGAATTTAAAAATATGAACGAATGCCTTTTTTAAGATGTTTTAGTGTATTGAATATATAATTTAAAATAGTGCATAATAATGGAGGGTTTTGTGTGGAATCTTTATTTTTTTCAATAAAATGTAAAAAAAACTTTTATTGTATTTTGATTTCTTAAATAAATAATTACTTTAGCCACTCAATTATCACTATGACAGTATATTTTACATATTTTAACAACTGGTTTTATTTCTTTTTTAGCGAAAAGACCGAGGCGTTGTATGTATAATTTAAAACTATAAATTTAATATGAGTCTCGATGAAAATCGAGACTTTTTTTGTTTAACAATTTATTGAACATTAATAAAAAATAATAAAAATTGATAAAAACGGTTGCTATACAAGGTATAAAAGGATCATATCATCATATTGTGTCGCAGCAATTTTTTGAAACTCCTGTAGATACTATCGATTGTTTAACATTCGATAGAGTAGTAGATTCTTTAATTACAGAGGAATGCGATGCTGGTATTATGGCTCTCGAAAATTCTATTGCGGGTTCTATTATTCCAAACTATGCGTTAATAGATAAATATAACCTTCATGTTGTTGGGGAGCATTATTTAGATATTCAGCATAATTTAATGGCGTTGCCAAATCAAAGTATTGCCGATATAGAAGAGGTTTATTCTCATCCCATGGCGCTGTTGCAGTGTAAAGCGTTTTTTAGAAATTATCCGCATATTAAATTAATAGAAGATAAGGATACCGCAGAAGTTGCCGAGCGTATTCAAAATAAGCAATTAAAAGGTGTTGGAGCTATTGCAAGTACATTGGCAGCTGAGATTTTTCAGCTTGATATCTTGGCTAAAAGCATTCAAACCATTAAGCATAACGAAACACGTTTTGCTATTGTAAAAAGAACGAATTCGGATTTTACCGAAACAAAAATAAATAAAGCATCTATAAAATTTGAAGCAAACCATAAGCGTGGTAGTTTAGCGACCATTTTAAATGTAATGAGCGATTGTAAACTGAATTTAACAAAAATTCAAAGTTTACCAATTGTAGAAACACCATGGAAATATGCCTTTTTTGTAGATGTAACGTTTGATGATTATTCAGATTTTAAAAAAGCGAAATCACTTATAGAAATTATGGGTGAAGCTTTTAAAGTTTTAGGTGAATATAAAAATGCGAAATTATGATTGGAGTAGCCGATAGATTGCATAGTGTTGAAGAGTACTACTTCTCAAGAAAATTAAAAGAAGTAAACTTGTTAATAGCAAGTGGGAAGCCGGTAATAAATTTAGGTATTGGTAGTCCAGATTTGCAACCACCGCAAAAAGTAGTAGAAGCTTTAACGGAAGGTTTATTAAGTCCTAATGCACATAAATATCAAAGTTATCAAGGGTTACCAGAGTTGCGTCAAGCTATTTCAGGGTTTTATAAAACGCATTACGACGTTAACTTAAGTGCAAATACCGAAGTGCTTCCGTTAATGGGTAGTAAAGAAGGTATTATGCATATTTCAATGGCATATTTAAATAAAGGAGATGCTGTTTTAATACCAAATCCAGGTTATCCAACCTATCAATCGGTAACCAAATTATTAGAGGCAGAACCTATTTTTTATGAGTTAGATGCTGCTAATAATTGGCAACCAGATTTAAAAGCTTTGGAGCAACAAGATTTAAGTAAAGTAAAATTAATGTGGGTAAATTATCCACATATGCCAACAGGAACTCAACCTTCTGAAACGCTGTTTGAAAACTTAGTAGCTTTCGCTAAAAAGCATGATATTTTAATAGTTAATGATAATCCGTATAGTTTTGTTTTAAATGATAACCCTACGAGTATTTTAAATGTAGAAGGAGCTAAAGATGTTTGTTTAGAGCTTAACTCACTAAGTAAAACGTTCAATATGGCTGGATGGCGAGTAGGGATGGTTGTTGGAGATCATAAGTACATTAACGATATTTTAAAAGTGAAAAGCAATATGGACTCGGGTATGTTTTATGGCATTCAGAAAGGGGCTATTGAAGCATTACAGTGTTCTAGCATGTGGTTTTCAACCTTAAATAGTGTTTATAAAGAGCGTCGCGATTTAGTTTGGAAATTAGCCAAAGCACTAAATTGTACTTATGATGAAAATGCAACAGGACTTTTTGTTTGGGCTAAATTGCCTGCACATGTAAAAGCAGAGGAGTATATAGATTTAATATTGAAGGAGAACAGTATATTTTTAACGCCAGGAACAATTTTTGGTTCGCAAGGCGAAGGTTATATTAGGTTTTCCTTATGTGCACAAACCGAAGATTTACAAGAAGCCATAGCTAGAGTAAGTTAATAGTTTTGTTGTCAAATAGAATGTTAGACGTTATAAAAACGTAAATAGTAATAAAGTAAAACCCGTAACATCTCGTTCTCCAAAAGGAGGAGGTTAGGGACAAAAATGAAAAATATATATTCAATAGGTATAGGGTTAATAGGTGGTAGTTTGGCTAAGGATATTAAAGCGCTTAGACCAGATGTAATTATCCACGGTATCAGCCGTAAAGACAGTACGCTTGAAGAAGCTTTGTCTTTAAATTTAATTGATAAGAAAGCAACGCTAGACGATTTGAAAAATGCCGATTTAGTTATTATTTCTATACCAGTAGATGCAACCGTAAAATTGTTGCCAACTATTTTAGATCTTATTCCGGAAACAGGTTTGGTGGTCGATGCAGGTTCAACAAAAGTCGATATATGTAAGGCGGTAGAAAGCCATCCAAAACGCAGAAACTTCTTAGCGATGCACCCTATTGCAGGAACAGAGCATTCTGGACCAGCAGCAGCTATTAGTGGTTTGTTTCAAGGAAAAACAAATATTGTTTGTGAGGTAGAAAAAACAACTTTTAAGCTACAAGAAAAGGCTTTAAAATTGTTTAGTGATATTGGTATGAGAATTCGGTATATGAATCCTGAAGCTCACGATAAACATATTGCTTACGTGTCGCACTTATCGCATATTAGTTCTTTTATGCTGGGAAAAACAGTTATTGATAAAGAAAGAAATGAACGTGATATTTTTGATATGGCGGGCAGTGGGTTTGCGTCAACGGTGCGTTTAGCAAAAAGTTCGCCAGCCATGTGGACACCTATTTTTAAACAGAATAAAACCAACGTAATTGAAACATTAGAAGAATATATTAGTAATCTATCTCACTTTAAAGAGCTAATGAAACAAGACGATTTCGAAGCTATTTATAAGGAAATGGAAAGCACAAATCATATAAAAGATATTTTAAACGGAATACATTAAACTAAAAAAAAAGAATTGAACCTCCAATTTCAGCACAATACAAAACATTAATTTAAAGCGTGGAAATTGGAATTTCATTTTGAAATTTGATTAAGATTATGGAAAACACAAAAGAAATGAGAACCTGGTTAGATGATTTAAAATTAGATCATCCATTAGTAATTGCTGGACCTTGCAGTGCTGAAACAGAAGAACAAGTATTAAAAATAGCTCATGAGCTAAAAGATACCGATGTAAGCTATTTTAGAGCTGGTATTTGGAAACCAAGAACACGCCCAGGAATGTTTGAAGGTGTTGGAGCTTTAGGTTTAAAATGGTTACAAAAAGTAAAGGCTGAAACAGGTATGAAAGTTTGTACAGAAGTAGCAAATGCTGCTCACGTAAAATTAGCTTTAGAGCATGATATCGATTTATTATGGATTGGTGCACGTTCTACAGTAAGTCCTTTTATCATGCAAGAAATTGCAGATGCTTTACAAGGTACAGATAAGCCTGTATTAATTAAAAATCCAGTAAATCCAGATTTAGCCTTATGGTTAGGTGGAATTGAAAGAATTTACAAAGCGGGTGTTAAAAATATTGGAGCAATCCATAGAGGTTTTTCTACTTACGAAAAAACAAAATATAGAAATACTCCAGAATGGCAATTAGCTATTGAATTTCAAAATAAATATCCAGATATTCCATTAATTAACGATCCATCGCATATTACAGGAAAAAGAGATATGATTTTTGACGTATCTCAAACCGCTTTAGATTTAAACTTTGATGGGTTAATGATTGAAACTCATTACGATCCTGAAAATGCATGGAGTGATGCTGCACAGCAGGTAACACCATCTACTTTAGTACAGATCATGAGAGACTTAAAAATTAGAAAAGAATCTAATGCTGAAGCAGAATACAATAGTTCTTTAGATAATTTAAGAGCACAAATTGATGTTGTTGACAATCAAATTCTTGATTTATTAGGAAAAAGAATGAAAACTTCTGATAGTATTGGAGCGCTTAAAAAACAAAAAAACGTTGCAGTTTTACAATCTAAACGTTGGAACGAAATTTTAGGTAAAATGGTTTTAGAGGGAGAGCAACATGGTTTAAGTGAGGAATTTATCTTAAAAATGTTTAAAGCAGTACACCAAGAATCTATTAATCATCAAGAAAAAGTGATTAACGGATAATAACTGTCAATTTTAGATATATAAAAAAGCCTCGCACAGCGAGGCTTTTTTTATGGATTCAAATATCTAATATATAGTAGGACTATAAAAAGATTAATCGTTTTTAGTATAAGCTAAACGTCTAGACGCTTTTCTCATTAAAATGTTAATTAAATCTTCTGGAGAGCTACCTATGCTTCCTCTTACTTTTTTGTTGTAATTCCATAGTAAAACACCATCTAGTGCGTTATGCACAGTCATGTTTATTACCGCATTATTTGTACTTCCCCAAGCACCAAAAAGCACTCCTAAAGCTACACTTGCGCCTTCGGACATTGGTTTATTGGTTTCAAAATCTCCAGATATTACTGCATCGACTTCCAATAAATCTGCTAATTCTTTAGGAGTGTAATCTGTAATATTATCGTAATCTATTTCTTTTCTTTTTAATAAAGCGGTCGTTACTTTAGGATCTTGAACTTCCAAAGAAAGTAATTTACCTCTTTTCTTTCTTTTTAAAAACCAAGAATACATAGCTGTTTGTATGCCTTCGCCTTCGGCTTTTTCAAGTTTATGCAACTGCTCGTTGCTCATGTCTTTCATTTGTTTAGGCCTTAGTTTTACTTGTGTTTTAAAAGGTACAACAGCAATTTTTTTATGAGATTTGGCAATTTCATCAAAATCAGGGTTTTCATAAAGGTTTGTTTGAGCGTTTGCACCAACAGTAATGGTTAAAAATAAAATTGAAAATAATAGTTTTTTCATGTTTTTTGGGTTGTTTTAAATTATGTTACTAATATATGTTTAGTCTTAATCAATAAATAATTTTTTTAGATTATTTTTGGAGAATATGACAGGACGCGTTTATAAATCTACAGGAAGCTGGTACACCGTGAAAACCGATTTGGGTGAAACTTACGAGTGCCGAATAAAGGGGAAGTTTAGAATTAAAGGTATTAAAAGCACCAACCCAATTGCTGTTGGCGATATAGTAGATTTTGAAATAGAAACCGATAATAATCAAGAATCGGGAATTATACATAATATACACGATAGGTTTAATTACATTGTACGTAAATCTGTAAACCTATCTAAGCAAACACACATCATTTCGGCCAATATAGATCAGGTTTTTTTAATGATTACCATTAATAATCCGCCAACACTAACCAGTTTTATAGATAGGTTTTTGGTAACGGCAAATGCCTATTCAATTAAAACGATTTTGTTGTTTAATAAAATTGATACCTACGATCAAGAAACCCTAGATGAAGTAAAATACTTGGCGCATATTTATAGAAAAATAGGTTACGAGTGTCTTGGTGTATCTGCTGTTACTGGCAAAAATGTAGACAAAGTGAAGGCTTTAATGCATGGTAAAGTAAGTTTGTTTTCTGGGCACTCTGGTGTTGGGAAATCTACACTTGTAAATGCTATTGAACCAGATTTAAATATAAAAACCAAGGCAATTTCTACGCAACATATGCAAGGACAACATACTACAACTTTTGCTGAGATGTTCGATTTAAGTTTTGGAGCTCAAATTATAGACACACCAGGGATTAAAGGTTTTGGTGTTGTGGATATGGAAAAGGAAGAAATTGGTGATTATTTTCCTGAGTTTTTCGCTTTAAAGCAAGATTGTAAATTCAATAATTGTTTACATATTAAAGAACCAAAGTGTGCTGTTAAAGATGCTTTAGATGAAGGTGATATTGAGTATTCTCGTTACCGAAGTTACATTCAACTTGTAGAGGGTGAAGATGAGCATTACAGAACCGATATTTGGGACTAACCCAATTGGCCATCCGAGAGACATTTCCCCGTAAGGGTAATTTACTTAAACCTTAAAAAATACATTTGTTAGGTTTTTTAAAAATGCAATTAATTAGATGAAAGCAGTTATACAGCGTGTTACAAAAGCAAGCGTAACTATTGAAGGTGAAAAAGTAGCCAATATAGAAAACGGACTTTTAATTCTTTTAGGAATTGTAAATGATGATGAGCAGGATGATATTGTTTGGCTGTCTAACAAAATTGTTAATCTTCGAATTTTTTCAGATGAAAATGATGTTATGAATTATTCTTTAAAAGATACCCATGGCGATATTATTGTGGTAAGTCAATTTACACTTCAAGCTTCTACTAAAAAAGGCAATCGCCCGAGCTATATAAAAGCAGCGAGGCCTGATGTTGCTATACCATTGTATGAAGCGTTTGTAAAACAAATTGAACAAGATTTAGGGAAAACAGTGCAAACCGGACAATTTGGAGCCGACATGAAGGTAGAGTTGCTAAACGATGGCCCAGTTACAATAATTATAGATACAAAAAATAAAGAGTAATGGCATCCATTTTTGGACATGGCATAGTTGGATATACTTTGGTGAAAGTAACCAATAAACAAAATTTAAAGTGGTTGCTATGGGCTGCGGTGTTTTCTACAATTTTACCCGATTTTGATGTTATTGGTTTTAATTTAGGTATTGCTTATGGTGATCCGTTAGGGCATAGAGGCTTTTCACATTCTATAGTATTTGCTTTAATTTGGGCACTGATTTTAACGTTTACTTTAGGTCGAAATAATAAATTGATTTGGTTTTTAGTCATTTTTATTTCAACAATGTCTCATGGTATTTTAGATGCTATGACTTCCGGAGGAAAAGGTGTGGGCTTTTTTATTCCTTTCAATAACGATCGATTTTTCTTTTCTTTTCAAGATATACGTGTTTCACCTATTGGTATTGGAAATTTTATTTCCCAACGTGGAATTCAGGTGATTTTAAGCGAATTTAAATACATATTTTTACCGTGTTTTATTATATTAGCTGTCAGGTTTTTAGTTGTAAAATTTAAAAAGGGAACAAATTAGTTCGTTTTACTATAGTTGAAATAACTAGGCGCTGTAAAATAAACATAACCCCTTTTTCATGATTATAAAGCGTATTCTCAATACACTGTTTTTATTCGTAACACTTTTTAGTTTTTCTCAACAAAATTTATACACTAGTTTTAGTATTCCCGATAGTTTAAAGCAAAATGCTAATGCTGTTGTTAGAGATGATGTTACCACTATTGTTTTGGAGTCTTCACAAAGTATGCTGGTTACCGAAAAAAGAATTGTAACTGTACTAAATAAAGAAGGAAACGAAGCTGTTAATGCCTATATGCATTATGATGATAATGTAAATATTAAAATATTAGAAGTTCTTATTTACGATAATTTTGGTAAGGTTATTAAGAAGATTAAAGAGAAAGATTTTAGAGATGTAAGTGCTGTAGATGGCGGTACTTTATACTCCGATTCTCGAGTTAAATATCTAGAATATACACCCATAAAATATCCATATACCATCGAGTTTAATTCGGGATATGAAACGAATAATACGGCTTTTATTAATTCTTTTTTTCCGGTAACCGAGTATTTTTTAAGTGTAGAAAATAGCAGCTATACTTTAAGTTTTCCCGGAGAACTTGTTATTAGAAAAAAAGAAAAGAATATTGAAGGTTATAAAATTAGTAAAGACGTTACTTCAACTAAAATACATTACAGTATAAAAAATGTTTCAGGAATTAAACCAGAAGACTACAGTCCTAATTTTTCTGATATTGTTCCAAAAGTAATGTTTGCATCAAAGCAGTTTTCATTAGAAGGTGTTAATTCTGAAGTAGAAAATTGGAGTGAGTTTGGAACTTGGATGTATCATGATTTAATAAAAAGTACTCATGATTTATCGGAAGGGACTATAACTAAAATTCAGGAATTGGTAAAAAATGAACCTGATAATATAGCTAAAGCAAAAAAAATATATCAATACGTTCAGGATAAAGTTCGCTACATAAGTGTGCAAGTAGGTATTGGTGGTTGGAAACCTTTTAATGCTTCGGAAGTTGATAGGTTAGGGTATGGCGATTGTAAAGCGCTTACTAATTATACCATGGCTTTGCTTAATGCAGTTGATATAGACTCTAATTATTCTGTTGTTTTTGCAGGAGATTCCCAGCGCAGTTTAGAGAAAGATTTTGCAGCTATGCAAGGCAATCATGTTATTTTGAATATCCCGAATAATGATGAGAATATTTGGTTAGAATGTACAAGTCAGAAATTGCCTTTCGGTTTTATTGGTGATTTTACAGACGATAGAGATGTTTTGGTGATTAATCCAGAAGGCGGAAAAATACAACATACCAAAAAATATATTCCAGAAGAAAGTTTGCAAACCATAAAGGGAGTTTGTGATATTTCAAACGATGGTTCGATTAAGGCCGTGGTAGGTGTAAATTCCAAAGGCATTCAATATGATAATAAATATTGGTTAGAAACGGAGACAGAACGTGATTTAGATGTGTATTACAAAAAGCGTTGGAAGTACATAAACAACATGTCTATAAATAGCATGAGTATTGAAAATGATAAAAATATTATAGAATTAATTGAAAATATCAATTTTCAAGCTATTAATTACACCAAAAAAGTAGGTGAACATATGCTCGTTAATTTAAATGTTTTAAATAGAAATACACATATTCCAGATAGATATAGAAACAGGAAACTTCCGTTAAAAATAAATAGAGGGTTTAAAGATGTTGATGAGGTAGAAATTAATTTACCATCAGATTATAATATAGAGTCGTTACCAAAAGGGCAGTCGTTAGAAACTAATTTTGGTAGCTATATCACAGAGATTTCAGCTATTGATAATTCTAAAATAAAATATAAGCGAACATTTATTATAAAAGATGGCAAATTTCCTAAAGAAGATTATGCTGCGTTTAGAACCTTTTATAAAGAAGTATCGAAACTTGATAACGCTAAAGTCGCATTAATTAAAAAGTAAATTTTATTATGAAACTAACCTCATTATTAGTAACCCTTTGTTTTTCATTAACCGTATTTGCCCAAGATTACCATTTTGGGAAAGTATCTAAAGAAGAATTGCAAGAAAAGTTTAATCCTTTAGATTCTTCAGCAAGTGCAACGTATTTATACAAACATCGAAAATCTTATTATGAATATGTTGAGCCAAGTGGCTTTCGTTTAATAACAGAAATCCATGAGCGCATTAAGATTTACAATCAAGAAGGGTTTGATTATGCAACAAAGTCTAATCGATTGAGTACAAGTGGAGGTTCCGATGAGGAACTTAGAAATTTAAAAGCGTATACATATAATTTGATTGATGGTAAAATTGAAGAAACCAAACTTTCAAAAGATGGGATTTTTAAAACAGAATTATCTAAATATACCAATGAGTATAAATTTACTATGCCAAATATAAAAGCAGGTTCTATTGTAGAGTATAAGTATAGAATTAATTCACCATTTATATACAATGTAGATGAGTTTGTTTTTCAGCATAGTATTCCAGTAAAAAAAATAGAAGCGCGATTTGAGGCTCCCGAATATTTTAACTTCAAAGAAAGTACGAGAGGCTATTTAATGATTACACCAAAGAGGAGTAGTCAAACAGATAAAATAAAACTCACAAGTAGAACGAGCATAGGAAGGTCTTATTCTGAGGATTTAGCTTTCAAAAAGAATATTATAGAGTTTGATTTGAAAGATGTTCCAGCATTAAAAGATGAACCTTATGTCAATAATATTAATAATTATAAATCATCTGTAAAATTCGAGTTGTCTTATACTAAGTATCCAGATTCTCCATTAAAATCATACAGTACAACATGGACGGATGTAGTAAAAACTATTTATGATAACTCTAACTTTGGCGCAGAACTAAATAAAAAAGGTTATTTTGAAGATGATATTGATGCGCTTATATCAACAGTTTCCAATCCACAGGAACGCACGGCATTAATCTTTAATTATGTAAAGAACAGAGTGAAATGGAACGGTTATTATGGCTATGGTACCGATGATGGTGTTAGAAAAGCCTATAAAGAACAAGTAGGTAATGCGGCCGAAATTAATTTAATGCTTACCGCGATGCTAAAACATGCAGGGCTTACCGCATACCCCGTTTTAGTAAGTACTAGGCAACACGGTGTTCCATTATTTCCAACTTTAGAAGGTTATAATTATGTGGTAAGTTATGTAAAGCTAACCGATGGTGATATACTTTTAGATGCAACAAGTAGGTTTAGTACACCTAATGTTTTACCTTTTAGAACCTTAAATTGGAAAGGGCGAGTTATTGCGGAGGCCGGTGGTTCTACTTTAATGGATTTATACCCTAAACAAATTTCTGAAAACACCATATTTTTAATGGGAAGTTTAGCCGATAATGGAGATTTATCAGGTGGATATCGAAGTATAAAAAAGAGCCATAAAGCTTTATCGTTTAGGGAACGTTTTGTTGATGTAGATCGAGATGATTTTATTGAGCGATTAGAAAACAAGTATGACGGACTTGAAATTTCAGATTACGATGTTAAAAATGAATTAGATTTAGGTAAGCCTGTAGTAGAATCTTATAAATTTGTAAAAGAAAGTCAGGCTGATATTATTGGTGATAAAATGTATTTTTCGCCATTATTTTTTCTAAGAACAATAAATAACCCTTTTAAACTAAGTGAGCGAGAATTTCCAGTAGATTTTGGTTACCCTTCTCAAACCAATAGTAAATTGGTGGTTAATATTCCCGAAGGATATAAAATAGAAAGTCTACCAGAATCTAGTGCCATAGAATTACCAGATAATTTGGGGAAATTTGTTTATCATATTAGTGGTGCAGGTAATAAAATACAATTATCTGTTTCACATGATATAAATTCGGCTATTATTAATCCAGCATATTACGGAACTTTAAAAGCTTATTTTGCACAGATGATAGAAAAAGAAAACGAACAAATAGTTTTAAGTAGAATATAATGAATATAGAAAACGCACAACAAGAAGTAGATAATTGGATAAAAGAACATGGCGTTCGTTATTTTAACGAGCTTACCAACATGGCTCAACTTACTGAAGAAGTAGGAGAGGTCGCTAGAATAATTGCACGTAGATACGGAGAGCAAAGCGAAAAAGAAAGTGATAAAAACAAAGATTTAGGCGAAGAATTAGCCGATGTTTTATTCGTTGTATTATGCTTAGCTAATCAAACCGGAGTCGATTTACAAAAAGCTTTTGATGAAAGAATGTATAAGAAAGGAAAACGCGACCACGATAGACACCATAATAACGAAAAATTAAAGTAAATTAGCAGGCTTTAAAACGTATAGAATTTTACAATGAATATTACCCTTCATAAATCGAAACTCGAAAACCAAAAATCGGCAGTTACAATTACAGGTTCAAAAAGTGAGTCTAACCGTTTGTTATTATTGCAAGCTCTTTATCCGGAATTTAAACTCGAAAACGTATCCAATTCCGATGATAGTAATTTAATGACAAATGCCTTAAGCTCGCAATCCAACTTGGTAGATATTCACCATGCTGGAACCGCCATGCGATTTTTAACAGCGTATTTTTCAATTCAAGAAGGAAGAGAAGTAACACTTACGGGTTCTAAACGAATGACGGAGCGTCCAATTAAAATATTAGTGGAAGCTCTTCAAGACCTTGGCGCTAAAATAAGTTATATCGATAACGATGGTTTTCCTCCAATAAAAATTACAGGAAAAAAATTAACAAATCATAAGGTTTCATTAAAAGCAAATGTAAGTAGCCAGTACATTTCGGCTTTATTATTAGTTGCTTCTAAATTGGAAAATGGTTTAGAATTAACTTTAGAAGGCGAAATTACATCGGTACCGTATATAAACATGACGTTAAGCTTACTCGACGAAATAGGTGTAGAGTCGTCGTTTGTAAATAACGTGATTACCGTAAAACCAAACACAAAAGCATTAACACCAAAAACATTAGTTGTTGAGTCCGATTGGTCTTCGGCATCGTACTATTTCAGTATTGCAGCCATTAGTGATATCGGTACGGAAATTACTTTATCATCATATAAAGAGAATTCTTTACAAGGCGATTCTGTGTTAGTTGAGATTTACAAGCGCTTCGGAGTAACTAGTACATTCAATGGTAATTCTATTACATTAAAAAAAGAAAAAGCTAGTGAATCAACATTAAGTTTAGATTTAAAGAACGCACCAGATATTGCTCAAACCATTGCAGTAACATGCTTTGCATTAGGTATGCCTTGCGATTTAATAGGTTTGCACACTCTAAAAATTAAAGAAACAGATAGATTAGTTGCTTTAAAAACCGAAATTGAAAAATTAGGTGGCGAAGTAAAAATCACAGATAAGTCTTTACACTTGGCGCCATCAACTAAAATAAAGGAATTAGTGCCAATTGCAACCTATAACGATCACCGTATGGCTATGGCATTCGCGCCTTTAGCCCTAAAAACATCATTAATTATAGAACATGCTGCCGTGGTATCTAAATCATACCCAACCTTTTGGGACGACTTAAAAGCTATCGGTTTTAAAATAACCGAATAATAATCACGCATTTACTTGACAACCCCTATGCGCAAATTGTATATTTGCAGCTGTTAGATTTTTTTTGGGGAGGCTCAAAATAAATCAAAACACATTAACTTAAAACCTTTTTGAATGAAATTATCACATTTTGGTTTCAATTTACCAGATGAATTATTAGCGGAATATCCAGCTGAAAACAGAGATGAATCACGTTTAATGGTGCTTAATAGAAAAGAGCAAACCATTGAGCACAAAATGTTTAAAGACATTATTGATTATTTTCAGGAAGACGATGTTTTAATTTTAAATGATACTAAAGTTTTTCCTGCCCGTTTATACGGAAACAAAGAAAAAACAGGTGCGAGAATCGAAGTTTTTTTATTAAGAGAATTAAACGAAGAGCAACGCCTTTGGGATGTTTTAGTAGATCCTGCGCGTAAAATAAGAATTGGAAATAAATTATATTTTGGTGACGACGAAACGTTAGTAGCCGAAGTTATAGATAACACAACCTCTAGAGGGCGTACTTTACGTTTTTTATATGATGGTTCTTACACTGAATTTCGCAAAAAATTAAACGAACTTGGTGAAACACCTCTTCCAAAATACATCAAACGTGATGTAGAACCAGAAGATCAAGATCGTTACCAAACTATATACGCAAAAACAGAAGGCGCTGTAGCGGCACCAACTGCTGGACTTCACTTTTCTAGACACTTATTAAAACGCTTAGAAATTAAAGGCGTTAAATTTGCTGAGGTTACGTTACACGTAGGTTTAGGTACTTTTAATCCTGTAGAAGTAGAAGATTTGTCTAAGCACAAAATGGATAGCGAAGAGCTTAAAATTGAAGGTAAAGCAGTAGAAATTGTAAACACAGCGCTTAAAGAAAAGCGTCGTATTTGCGCCGTTGGAACAACAGCTATGCGTGCCATAGAAAGTGCCGTTTCTACAAGCGGACAGCTTAATGAAGTAGAAGGATGGACAAACAAATTTATTTTTCCTCCATACGAATTCAGTATCGCAAACTGCATGATTACTAACTTCCATACACCAAAATCTACATTATTAATGATGATTTCGGCATTTGCAGGTCACGATTTTGCTAAAAAAGCATACGAAGAAGCTGTAAAAGAAAAATATAAATTCTACAGTTATGGTGATGCGATGTTAATCATCTAATCCATTCAAAATAAAATTTAAGCCTCATCTATTAAAAACGATGAGGCTTTTTTTTGTTCTATATTTAATAATAATAGTAAGTTTTAAAATTTGGGCATTCCCTTTCAGGTCGGGCTTTTCGCTATATCTTTTTGTAAAACAGTCTATGTTTATTTGTAATTAGGTTTTTTATAAAGTATCACGCCTACAAAAAACTAATTTATAAACTCTACAAAAAGGATGCCGCTGCAATCCCTAATGCAGCCATGTGCTAAATTTAAGGTCTATACTAAATTTAGGACGACTTTATAAAAACAAGTGCTATAAAAGAAAAAGCTTTCACTATTTTTGCAACCAAATGAAAGATAATAAAAAAGACATACGCGCCTTAACCAAAGAACAACTTAGGGAATTCTTTGTAAAAAATGGCGATAAAGCTTTTCGAGGCAATCAAGTTTACGAGTGGCTTTGGCAAAAATCGGCTTACACCTTTGAAGATATGACAAACGTATCTAAAGAAACACGCCAAATGCTGGAAGACAATTTTGTAATCAATCACATTAAAGTAGATACCATGCAACGTAGTAGTGATGGTACAGTTAAAAATGCGGTACGTTTGCACGATGGTTTAATTGTAGAGTCGGTTTTAATACCAACAAAAACTAGAACCACAGCATGTGTTTCTAGTCAGGTAGGTTGTAGCTTAGACTGTAAGTTTTGTGCAACTTCGCGTTTAAAACGTATGCGAAACTTAAATCCAGACGAAATTTACGATCAAGTTGTTGCTATCGATAACGAAAGCCGCTTATATCACGATCGTCCCTTAAGCAACATTGTGTTTATGGGTATGGGCGAGCCGCTAATGAATTATAATAACGTGATTAAGGCTATCGATAAAATAACATCTACCGATGGTTTAGGTATGTCACCAAAACGAATTACGGTTTCAACATCAGGAGTGCCTAAAATTATTCGAAAAATGGCAGATGATGAAGTTAAATTTAACTTAGCAGTATCTTTGCACTCTGCAATAGATGAGGTTAGAACACGAATAATGCCATTCAATGAAACTTTTCCTTTAAAAGATTTAAGAGAATCTTTGGAGTATTGGTATCTAAAAACAGGTCGTAAACTTAGTTATGAGTACGTGGTTTGGAAAGACATAAACGATAGCCAAAAAGATATTGATGCCTTTGTTAAATTTTGTAAATATGTACCTTGCAAGGTTAATATTATTGAATATAACCCTATTGATGATGGCGAATTTCAACAAGCCTCTAACGAAGCCTTAGAAAACTACATAAGTACATTGGAAAAAAATAGAATTGTTGTTAATGTGCGTCGTAGCCGCGGTAAGGATATTGATGCCGCTTGTGGGCAGTTAGCGAACAAAAGTTAAGTATTTCGTATTTCGCATAAAATCATAAACCGTTTAGCACATAAATTTATAAATCATATATTTAATTTCTTTTAATATTTCATCTTGAAAATAGTAGAACAAATAAAGCAACCCATAGCTTACGAAATGGATCTTTTTGAACAAAAGTTCCTGCTTTCTATGTCGAGTAAAGTGGCTTTGCTAAACCGAATTACACATTATATTGTTAACCGAAAAGGGAAGCAAATGCGACCTATGTTTGTGTTTTTGGTCTCTAAAATGGTCTCTAATGGCGAAGTTTGCGAAAGAACATACCGTGGAGCATCTGTTATAGAACTTATCCATACAGCCACTTTGGTACATGACGATGTAGTAGATGATAGTAATAGGCGCCGTGGTTTCTTTTCTGTGAATGCACTTTGGAAAAATAAAATTGCCGTTTTAATTGGCGATTTTTTACTTTCAAAAGGTTTGTTATTGTCGATTGATAATAATGATTTCGATTTGCTTAAAATTATTTCGATTGCGGTTCGGGAAATGAGTGAAGGAGAATTGCTTCAAATAGAAAAAGCCCGAAAATTAGATATTACAGAAACCATTTATTACGAGATTATTCGTCAGAAAACAGCAACCTTAATAGCTGCTTGTTGCAGTTTAGGTGCTGCATCTGTAAAGCCAGAATCAGAACATGTGGAAACCATGCGTAAATTTGGAGAACTCATTGGTATGGCTTTTCAGATTAAGGATGATTTGTTCGATTATGGTGATACGCAAATCGGAAAACCAACGGGTATTGATATTAAGGAACAAAAAATGACATTGCCTTTAATTCATGTGCTAAATGGCGCATCTAAAAAGGATAAAAAATGGCTTATTAATTCCATTAAAAATCATAATAAGGATGCCAAACGCGTTAAGGAAGTTATTGCCTTTGTGAAAAATAATGGTGGTTTAGATTATGCTATTTCTAAAATGACACAATTTCAAACCGAAGCTTTAGAATTACTTGAAAAATATCCAGATTCTGAATATAAGCAATCCTTAGAGCTTATGGTTAATTATGTTATCGATAGAAAAAAGTAAAATAAAATTTTATTGTTGCTGCTGTTGCTGCTGTTGTCCGCCACCGTTTTCTTTTTCTTCTAAACTACGCTTGTAGCTGTTCGATGGATATACGGTAGAAATTTCTGGATTTATCTGTTTTCCACTTTCGTTTTTATCATTTTTAACAGATACGGTTACTTGCATTTCTGCTTCAACACTACCTTTAAACACTCCTTTAACAGGTGCGCAGTCGCTATAATCTCTTCCAATTGCTAATCTCACATGGTTTTCATTTGCTATGGCATGGTTTGTTGGGTCGAATCCTAGCCAACCATAAAATGGGATATAAGCCTCTATCCAGGCATGTGTAGCCCCCTCGCCACGAGTTATTTCATCGTTAGGGCAAATATAGCCGCTTACATATCTAGCTGGTATACCTAGCATTTTAACCATACGTAGCATAACGTTTGTAAAATCTTGGCAAACACCTGCTTTTAATTCCCAAGCCTCATCTAAAGCGGTTTTTACGTTAGTAACACCAGTTTTATATTCAAAGTTGTTATAAACATATTCGCATATGGCAAGAACGGCCTTGAATGGTGTTTTGGTTTTTAACATAAGGTCCAGAATAACGTCTGATACTTCTTGACTACCCTTAAAAGGTTTGTGCGCCGTAAAATCTATAAAGTCGGTGGTATTCTTTATGCGTTTAAGTTCTTCCCATTGTGCAGCTTTCTCAATACTATCATCCGGAATTAATTTTGGAGAAGTAACTACTTCTATTTCAGATATGATATTTAGCTCTTCATGAGGCTCAATCACCATGAATGTACCAACTCTATTGTTATAAAAATCTATAAAGGTTTCTATAAACGGATTGTTTGTTATCGATATTAAATGTGAAATTACTTTTTGATTATTATCATTAATAGGGTGTAGCCTTGTTAATGTAGCCCCATCGATTACTGGGGCATTGTAGTTATATTTTGTTGTATGTTTAATGAAAAATGTAGCCATGATAATTATAAATCAATTATTAGAGTTGTAAACTGCATTGATATTCGTTGAAATATTACTGATATCTTCCTTAATACTATGTATAAAGTTATTTAAGCCTTGATCGTTAATGTTTTCAATGGTTGTATATTTTATAGAACTTTCTAGTTTACCAATTAAAAATTCTAAATTCTTTTTTTCAAGTTCGTTGGTTTCAATTAAACGCGCAATATGCCTACTTAGTTTATTAACACAATAATATACTGATCTTGGAAATAATTTATCCTGAAAAACCATGGTAATTACGTGATCTTGATTAAAAGTGGATTTGTGAGTTTTAAGATATAATTGATAACCACCAATGGATAGAAGTAAATTTTTCCAATAGAAACTTTTTTCTAAACTATCCGATGTACTTCCTATTTCCTGAAGTTTAAGCGAAGTAAAATCGGCAATAAGATTAACACGTTCCAAAAATTTTCCAACATTCATAAAATAATATGATGTACCACGTTCTTGGGTAATATCGCTGGTGCCGTTATAAATTAAATGATGCTTACGTAGATCTTCCAAAAACTGAACAGGATCTTCTTCTTTTAATCTTTTTCTTAAGCTTTTATCTGTTATATACAAATAATAATTATTGATACATAACCAAAGTTCTCGCGATATATGTTCTTGTACGCTACGGGCATTTTCTCTGGCTTTTGTAACAATGTTTAGGATTGAATTAGAGTTGTCTGTATTGAAAACCATAAAATCGATACATTCCAAAGCATCTTCAGTATAATACTCGTTGTCGAATGCTGTGAAATTTTTCATTACGGGGGTCCAGGAAAAAAGTTCTGGCGAATCTTGATTGGCATAATAATTTACTTTTAGTAAACTAAGAATACCACTACCACGTTCCATATATCGATCTAACCAAATAAGATTATTTGCTACTCTACTTAACATACATATTTATTTTTGTGAAATTATTCTAAAATCCAAGTGTCTTTACTGCCGCCTCCTTGCGAACTATTAACTACTAGAGATCCTTTTTTTAGTGCAACACGCGTTAATCCTCCTGGGCAGATATCAATCCCATCCCTTCCAGAAAGGGCGAATGGTCTTAAATCAATACATCTTGGGGATAATTTGCCATCGATGTAACAGGGCGCGGTTGATAGCCTTAAGATAGGCTGGGCAATAAAATTTTCGGGTTTTTTACTAACAGTATTTAAGTAATCTTTAATTTCTTCGTCTGTCGCTTCATGTCCCATAAGCATACCGTAACCACCACTACCATCGGTTTTTTTAATAACCATTTCTTTGATGTTTTTGGTAACATATTCCAATTCATCTGGTCGTCCTAATTGGTAGGTTTCAATATTTTTAAGAATAGGTTCTTCATCCAAATAATATTTTATCATGTCTGGAACATAAATATAAATGGCTTTGTCATCGGCAATTCCGGTTCCAGGTGCATTAACAATATTTACGTTTCCTTTTCGGTAGGCAGCCATAATTCCGGCAACACCTAAAACGCTTTTTTCATTAAATTCTAATGGATCTAAATAATCGTCGTCCACACGTCTGTATATAATATCAACTTGCTTTAATCCGTTGGTTGTTTTCATGTAAACAAAATGGTTTTTTACAACCAAGTCGCTACCTTCTACCAACTCAATCCCCATTAATCTGGCTAGTGTGGTATGCTCATAATAGGCCGAGTTGTAAATTCCCGGTGTGAGCAACACAATGTTAGGTTTGGAAAGATTGGAAAGCTCTTTAAGCTTTTTGTATAATAAATTTGGATAGTCTGAAACAGAGCGAACATTGTTTTTTGGTAAAATACCAGGAAACAAACGTTTAGAAATTTCTCTGTTTTCTAGCATATAACTTACGCCAGAAGGTGTTCTTAAATTATCTTCAAGAACATAAAATTCGCCGTCGTTGTTTCTTATTAAATCTACTCCAGATATATGTACATATACATCATGCGGTACCTTAACACCTTTCATTTCTCGTAAAAAGTTAGGGCAAGAATAAATTAATTCGCCAGGAATAATGCCGTCTTTAATAATAAACTGGTCATTATAAATGTCTTTAATAAACAAGTTTAAAGCTTTTAGACGCTGCTTAATTCCAGCTTCTATTTTTTCCCACTCATTGGCGGTGATAACTCTTGGGACTATATCGAAGGGAAATATTTTTTCTATTCCTTCATTATCATTATAAACCGTAAACGTAACACCTTGACTCATAAATAACTGTTTTGCAAGATCTTCTTTTTTAGAAAGTTTTTCGGGCGATGTGTTTTCTAAATATTTTATAAAACCATCATATTGCGATCTAAATTCTGCATTGTCGTTATACATTTCATCCCAAGTACTAGCAAGTTTCTCATAGTTCGAGAATAGGTTTTTGTCTTTCATAAGCTCCAAGTGTTATGCTCAAATATAGGTATTTGTTAAAAAATATTTAGTGTTTTGTGAATTTAAGTAAATAAAACTTACGGTTTATTGATATTTGTTAAAATAAATATAGTTTTTTAACTGTTCTTGTTTTTTTTGCCTGATTTATTTGCGACATAAATAATTTAAAAAAATAAAAGTTATTTATTATTGACGAGTTATTACATGGGTTTTAGTAAAATTAAGATAGACTTAATACTTAGGAAATGTTAGCTAAACATAATAAGATTTTTTGGTTGTAATAACACTGAATTGTTAAGTTTTATTTTTTTTCTTTTAAAATATAAGTGCATTGTTTTAACAATTATTATTTTTGTCGTAATGCAAAACCTACTAATAAGTTATATTCCACACCATGCTAAAGATCAAGTTTTAAAACTTTTAGAGCATGATAATTTGGTGGTAAAAATAAAAAACGAGCGTAAAACACGCCACGGTGATTATCGACAATTACCGCATGGTAAACACCAAATTACCATAAATTCTAATCTAAATGAATATCGGTTTTTAATTACCCTTATTCATGAAATAGCTCATTTTGAAGCATATGTAAATTACGGAAAATTTATAAAGCCTCATGGCAAAGAATGGAAATATACGTTTAAAAATTTAATGTTACCATTTTTAAATCCGGATGTATTTCCTGATAGCTTGTTGCCTCTTTTGGCCAAACATTTTAAAAATCCAAAGGCTTCGAGCGATACAGATACGGCATTATCATTAGCTTTAAAACAATTTGACGAACCAAATGACAAAACTTATGTTTTTGAAATACCTAGGGGACAAATATTTGAATTATATAATGGACGAGTTTTTAAAATGGTAAAAAAAAGGGTAAAACGATTTGAGTGCGTGGAAATTAAAACAGGAAGGTTATATTTGTTTAACCCAAATGCGGAGGTTAAACTTATTTAGTTTTTATAAAATAGAAATAAAATAATAATAAGCTAGAATTTTTAATACTATTCTAGTTAAAACAAAGTAAGCAATGAAGAATAATTATTATGCCATATTAATGGCAGGAGGAGTAGGATCAAGATTTTGGCCAGTAAGTACAAGTGATTTTCCAAAACAATTTCACGACATGCTAGGAACGGGCGATACGCTTATTCAAAAAACATTTCAGCGTTTATCAAGATTAATTCCAAAGGAAAACATATACATACTTACCAACGAGCGTTATAACGATTTGGTTTTAGAGCAGCTTCCAGAGGTAACACAAAAACAAGTAGTTTTAGAGCCAGCAATGCGAAATACAGCACCTTGTATTTTGTATGCGTCTTTAAAGATACAGAAAGAAAATCCCGATGCACTAATGATTGTAGCACCAAGTGACCACTGGATTGAAGATGAACAAACTTTTTCAAAAAATGTAGAGGAAGCCTTTAATTATTGCTCAGAAAATGATGCTTTGATGACATTAGGAATTCAACCAACATTCCCAAATACAGGTTTTGGTTATATTGAATTCGATAAGGAATCTAAAGATGTAATAAAACCAGTTAACCAATTTAGAGAAAAACCAGATTACGAAACGGCTAAAGCCTTTATAAGTCAAGGGAATTTTCTGTGGAATGCAGGTATATTTATGTGGAGCGCAAAAAGTGTTGTAGATGCTTTTAAAAATAATCAACCTGAATTATATCAATTATTTGAGTCAGGAATTTCGGTATACAACACTGAGCACGAAGATGATTTTATTAAAGAAAATTATTCTAAAGCAGAGAACATATCTGTAGATTATGCCATAATGGAGAAATCTAAAAATGTTTTTGTTATTGGGGCAGAATTCGATTGGAACGATTTAGGAACTTGGGGAAGTTTATATGATAAACTTGATAAAGATACCAATAATAATGCTATTTTAAATGCTAAACATTTGGTAGAATACTCTGAAGGTAATATGATAAGAACAAAACCCGGTAAACAAGTTATTATCGATGGGTTAAACGATTATATCATTGTTGATAATGATGAAGCTTTGCTTATTTATCCTAAAAGTAAAGAACAAGATATAAAACTTGTTTTAAAAAGGCTTAACGATAAGTATGCCAACTAAAATTTAAGCGGTTTTGCTAATTAATATACAATGGAAGAAAATAAATTCAATTTTTCTGATGAAGAGATTCAGGCAAAGAAAAATCAAAATGTAGAGGAATCTAAAAAGGCTGTAAAAAAAGATGCAGAAGGATTGTTTAAAAGCATTACGGTGTTTTTTAAAGAATTATTAGACTTTCGAGACGATACAGATCGCGATGCAACTATTGAGGCTATAAAAGCCGATATTCCTTTTAAAGGTGCAACGGCATGGATTTTAATTTGTTCTATTTTTGTCGCTTCCATTGGACTTAATGCTGATTCAACAGCTGTTGTTATTGGTGCCATGTTAATTTCTCCACTTATGGGACCTATTTTAGGTATTGGCATGTCTATCGCTATAAACGATATTGATACTCTTAGAAAATCGTTAATAAACTTAGCAACCATGCTTGTATTAAGTTTATTAACGGCTTTTTTATTCTTTAAATTTTTTCCTTTAGGAAACCAAGAAACCTCAGAATTACTAGGGCGTGTAAAGCCTGATATTCGTGATGTTCTTATTGCCTTTTTTGGTGGTTTAGCATTAATAATTGCACGTACTAAGCGAGGTACTATTGCGTCGGTTATTTTTGGTGTGGCTATTGCTACAGCTTTAATGCCTCCATTATGCACAGCTGGTTATGGTTTAGCACATGGTAATTGGACCTACTTTTTAGGAGCCATGAATTTGTTTACCATTAATACCATTTTTATTGCGTTAGCAACATTTATTGTTCTTAAACTTTTAAGGTTTCCAATGCTTAAATATGCTAATTCTGCTAAAAGAAGGCGCACAGCGCGTTTTGCAGGGTTGGTTGCGGTGGTTGTTATGATTTATCCAACAATTACTTTCTTAAGAGTTTTAAAAAGTAGTGGTTTCGAGAATGACTATAACAATTTTATCGCAAAGGAAATTAAACTAAATCAAGAACTTTGGTTTCAAAACGGAACTTTAAATACAACTGAGAAAAAAATAACACTATATTTTAATGGTGAAATTTCTGAAGCTACAGAGTCCGATTTATTAAATGAAATTAAAGGATACGATAAAATCAGTGATTTTAAATTAGAGATTTTCGGTAATAAAAATAGAAGTTTCGATAAAATTTCTGATGCTTATGATAGAGCTATTAGAGATTTAGATGAAAAGGATCATATTATTTCTGGCTTAAGAAATGAAATTGAAGTTTTAAGAGAAGAGCTTCTTCTTGTAAATGGAGGTAGTAATGTAATCTCTTTTACCAACTTATCCCGTGATGCCAAAGTTAGATTTAACGATTTAACGTATTTTAGTTATGCTAAAACATTAGAATCTAAAGATTTTATTAACACAGATACATTGCAGGTTGCCACCGTAACTTGGAGCGAGTCTTTAAATGATAGTTTGGTGGTTATAAAAGAAAAACAACTTACCGATTGGTTAAAAGAAGAGCTTAAAGCCAAGCGCGTTATCATTAAAAGAAATTAATAATGATATAATAAAATAGAGACGAGAGTTACTGGGTTTAGCTATTTTCTTCCAAGTACATTTTACGTACTTTTTTGAACAAGTTGGATGAGTATACAAAATCGGTAACTACTTCGTTATCTGTTCTAAAAATGGTTTCTTTAGAGCCTTCCCATGCTTTTAATCCATCTTTTAAGAACACAATTTTTTCACCAATTTCCATAACAGAATTCATATCGTGAGAATTAATTACCGTGGTAATTTGATATTCTTCTGTAATTTCTTTAATCAAATTATCAATTACAATAGCCGTTTTTGGGTCTAAACCCGAGTTTGGTTCATCACAAAACAAATATTTAGGTTTGTTTACAATAGCACGAGCAATAGCAACACGTTTTTGCATACCTCCTGAAGCTTGACTTGGCATTTTGTTATGAGCATCTGGTAGATTTACTCTATTTAAAACGAAGTCCACACGATCTTGCATTTCGCTTTTACTTTGTTTTGTAAACATTTGCAGTGGGAACATAACATTCTCAGCAATAGTCATAGAATCAAATAAGGCACTTCCTTGAAAAACCATGCCTATTTTTGCACGCATGTTTCGTTTCTCATCTTCTGTAAGTTTAGAAAATATCTGGCCATCGTAAGCTATACTACCTTCTTCATAATCAAACAAACCCAATAAGCATTTAAGAAAAACGGTTTTACCAGAACCACTTTGCCCGATAATTAAGTTTGTTTTTCCTTTTTCAAAAGTGGTTGTAATTCCTTTTAAAATATGAGCTTCTCCAAACGATTTCTGTAAATCTTTAACTTCAATCATGCGCTTAACAACATTTGGGTTAGTAAATAATTTAAAAGAATAATAACAACACTAGTCCATACAAAAGCAGTTGTACTGGCTTTACCAACCTCTAATGCACCACCTTTCATAAAATACCCATGAAAAGATGGAATTGTAGCTAGTATGAAAGCAAAAGCAAAAGTTTTTATAAATGCGTAAGTAATATGAAACGGGATAAAATCCATTTGTATACCAACAATATAATCTTCTAATGAGCTAAAACCACCGTAAACACAAGCAGCCATACCGCCTAGAATACCTAAAAACATCGCGATAGAAATTACAAAAGGATACAACATTAACGCGATAAATTTGGGGAAAACTAAATAGTTTAGTGAGTTTATTCCCATAACTTCTAGAGCATCAATTTGCTCAGTTACGCGCATAGTACCAATACTCGATGTAACGAATGAGCCTACTTTACCAGCCATTACAATAGAAATAAAAGTGGGTGCGAATTCCAATATAATAGATTGTCTGGTGGCAAAACCAACCAAATATTTTGGAATTAACGGATTGTCTATGTTTAATGCGGTTTGTATGGTAACTACACCACCCACAAAAAAGGCAATAAAGGCAACAATGCCTAGAGATCCAATAATTAAATCGTCTATATCTTTTAATATTAATTGTTTCATAACACTCCATTTAGTTGGCTTGCGAAACATTTCAACAATCATTAAAAAATAAGCTCCTATATTATGTAGGTACGTCATATATAAATTTGAACTGCTAAAGTAAAAAAAGTTACTCGGATTTAACGATTATTTTAAATTATCATGTTTTTAAAATATGTATTTTTGACACTTAAACTTATTATAATGAATAAAAATATTTTCTTTTTAGTTGTCGTTTTTGTGTTTAGTTTATCTTCTAAAGCACAAAATAAATCTGATGACACCAATCCGAAATTAGTAGTTGGTATTGTTGTAGATCAAATGCGCTACGACTATTTAACAAGATTTGCAAACCGATATGGAGAAGGCGGTTTTAAGCGCATGATGAATGAAGGTTTTAACTGTAAAAACAATCACTTCAATTATATTCCAACTTACACGGGGCCAGGACATGCCTCGATATACACAGGCACAACTCCTAAATACCATGGTATTATAGCTAATAATTGGTATGATAAAGAATTAAAGACCATGGTGTATTGCGCACAAGATGATTCGGTTTCTTCAATTGGAACTAAAACGGATGCAGGTAAAATGTCTACACAACGCATGAAAACAACAACTTTTGCCGATGAGAATAGACTGTTTACACAAATGCGCGGTAAAACTATAGGGATTTCAGTAAAAGACCGTGGTGCTATTTTACCTGCAGGGCACACTGCAAATGCAGCATATTGGTTTCAAGGAAAAAATGAAGGAAACTTTATTTCGAGTTCTTTTTATATGGATGAATTACCTAAATGGGTAAGTAAATTTAATAAATCGGGTATTGCAAAATCATATCTTAAACCTTGGAATACGTTATATAATATTGAAACGTATTTAGAAAGTGGGGATGATTTAAATGATTACGAAGGTGGTTTTAAAGGGCAAGCGACAGCTACATTTCCTTACGATTTAGACGCATTGAAAAGTAAAAATGGAGGTTTTGATATTTTAAAAGCAACGGCTTATGGTAACAGTTTAGTTGCCGATTTTGCTTTAGCAGCATTGGTTGGTGAAGATTTAGGTAAAGATGAGTTTACCGATGTTTTAACAGTTAGTTTTTCGAGTACTGATTATGTTGGTCATAACTTTGGAGTAAACTCTAAAGAAATTGAAGATACATATTTACGTTTAGATCAGGATTTAGAGCGTTTTTTTAAAGGCTTAGATGCTGAAGTTGGAAAAGGAAATTACACCGTATTTTTAACTGCAGATCACGGAGCAATCAATGTACCCGCTTATATGAGATCGAAAAAAATTCCGGCGGGATATTTGAATAATAAAGCTATGAGAACTAAGTTAGAAGCCTTTATGAAAGCAACCTTTAGCGCCGATGATTTAATTGAAAACATAAGTAATAATCAAATATTTTTAAATAGAGAAAAACTTAAAACTCTTAACTTAGAATTAGAAGATGTTCAGGACGCTATAGTTAACGAAATAATTAATTACACCAACGTTTACAAAGCTTACACGGCTACAACAATGGGGAAAGCAGCATTTACAGTGGGAATTGAGAAATTACTTCAAAATGGTTATAACCAAAAACGCTCTGGTGATGTTTTAGTTATTCAAGATCCTGCATATATTTCTTATGGAAAAACAGGTTCTACGCATGGTAGTGGTTTAAATTATGATACTCATGTGCCTCTTTTATTTTTCGGAAAAGGTATAAAACACGGCAAAACAGTTAGGAGAACAGAAATTACGGACATTGCCCCAACAATTTCTGCTTTGTTAGATATTAATGCACCTAATTTTAAAATAGGAGAACCTTTAGAATTTATTTTAGAATAATGACGAAAAGAAAGTTATTATCGGCTATTGCGATTGTTGTTCTTTTAATTGTTTATGGTTATGAGCATTTTTTAAGCGAAGAAGAAAAAAGCGAAGTCGTAACCGAAGGGAGACAATCTAAGTCTGATACAAACGAGTACTTTTTGCCAACCAGTACAACGGGACAAATTGTTCATCATGATGGGTATTCGCTTTCGTATAGTGAACCTTATGAGCAAGCTGAATGGGTTGCTTATGAGTTAAAAAAATCTCATTTATCAAAAAATGATTTTAAGAGACCTTATTTTGAAATTGATAATGCTGTAAAAACGGGTGCTGCACATTGGCGTAATTATAAAAACTCAGGTTACGACCGTGGGCATTTATGTCCTGCGGGAGATAGAGGTTATAGTAAAGAAGCATTTGATGAGACGTTTTTAACAAGTAATATTAGTCCGCAAAAGCATGATTTTAACGCTGGTATTTGGAATACGCTCGAACAAAAAGTGCGTTATTGGGCTAGTAAATATAATGGTGTTTTTGTTGTAACAGGAGGTGTTCTAAAAGGAAGTATGAAAACTATTGGAAACGAAGATGTTGCTGTGCCAAATCAGTTTTATAAAGTTTTAATTGATAATAATTCGGGTAAAACTAAAATGATAGCTTTTTTAATGCCAAGTGTAGAATCTAACAAGCCTCTATATAAGTTTGTAGTTTCTGTAGATGAAGTTGAGAAGCTCACCGGAATTGATTTTTTTCCAGAGTTAGAAGATGATTTAGAGAATAAATTAGAAGCTTCTAGCAGTTATAAAAACTGGAGTTTTAATTAGGATTTAATATAAATGGTTTTATAATACAAACTCCCTTTCAAGTTTTAAACTGAAAGGGAGTTTTTTTAATGTATTATTCTAGTCAACTAAAACACGAACACCTTCGCTATGGCTACTAAATTCTGGAGCATACATGCTTTGTATAGTGGTGATACCGTTGCTCATATTTCCGGAGTTGTTTACCCGTAAATCGTATTCAAAAACATAAACGCCTTTTGGTAAATAATCAAAAAAGAAGTTTGTGCTTGCATCTTTAGTGCTTTCATAATAACCTAAGCCATCTTGCCATTTATAAGTGGATATTACATTCACAGGTTCAAAACCAGCTGCTCGCATATCCTTCATGTGTATAAATTCCATGGCTCTGTCGCTTTTTAGTTCTATACGCACACGTACTAAATCGCCAACATTTAAAGCGGTTTTATCTGTTATTTCTGTTATTTTTTCACCGGTGTCCGTATTTGTTTTTAAGAATAATTTCTTTTTCAATTGTAAAGGTGTTTCAGCAGAAGTTATTTTATCTAAATCTTCAAAATATTGCCAATACAAGCTACCCCAAGCGATACCTACTCCTTTCTTAGAAATACTAACGTCTCCCATTTCTGGTTTAATTTCAGTAGTATTCCAGGATGTTTTATAGTAACCTGTTCCGGCTTCAACTTTTACATCTTCAAGTTTTGATGGTTCAATCTTTTGTCCGCCTAAAACAATGTCAACAGCATCGGTTACACTTAACCAATCGCTACCTTGTAGTAGTAAGGCATACACGGCATCGGTTGTAGATTTTGTAGTTTTCCAGCGGTTGGTTTGCTTGTTTTTAAGTAACCATATTTTTAAATGATCAATAGTTTCTGTGTCATTTTCTATTTCCGAAAAGGCTTCAATTAATAACGCTTGAGTTTCAATTGGTGCTTGATACCAGAACCAAGAGTTGGTATTAGCTTTCCAGTACATCCCTAATTCTTCCGAAGTAATGCTTGTTTCTTTCAACGATTTTAAAATTTTGGTAGCCATAACAGGTGCATTATTTCTATGTGAAATTAAGGCCATTAGGCCTTTTGCATAAAGTGAACGACTTAACCAATATTTCTCAATTTGTGTTTGGTAATAATTAATAACATTTTCAACTTCTTTAGATTTTTTAATGTTAGGGTAGAAGCTTCGCATATATAAATAATGCAGTTGTGTATAGCTTAAATGGTCTAAATCTAAATCCATGTTTTTATCATGTTTTCTGATGTCTTTATATTCTTGAAGAAACTCATTATCTAAATATTGAATGGCTTTAAAAATCATTTCAGAAGTTTTTTCATTAGCATCTGTAACAGAAAGCTGTTTTAAATGACCAAAACCTGTAATAATATGTTGTGTAATATATCGGTTTCCGCGACCGCCTTTAAACCAAGACCAAGCACCATTCTGCATTTGGTTAGCATCTAGTTTGTTAACTGCAGATTGTAATTCATTATTCATTTTGTTTAAATCGAATAATAAAGCAATACGTTTTTTTTGCTCCGTTTCGCTTTGTGCATCACGTAGCCAAGGTGTTTCTTGAATTAAAATAGATTTTAAATCTTCATTTTTTTCTAAGTTAGAAAGCAACGCATCGCTATTTTTCCATTGGTTAAAAACCTCATGAATTCTTGGGTTCGAGTTTGCAATATGGCTCGCCAGGGCATTGGCATAATACCGACTAAAAGTTTGTTCGTTACACTCGTACGGATATTCCATAAGGTATGGCAAGGCCTGAACGGCATACCAAGCAGGATTAGAAGTTACTTCTAAAGTAAGTTTATGGTTTTTTAAAGTTGAAGAGTTATTGTTTTTAAGCTTATCTAAAACAAATGTTTTGGTTTCATTGCTTCGTACCCACATTGGTAAAGTTTCGGTTACTAACATGCGGTTGCTTAAAACAGGTAGAGCATTTTGCTCACCATCGCTATAATCACCAGCTTTTGCAACAATTTTGTATTGCACAGCTTGTATGTTGTCTGGAACGTTTAGTTTCCAAGATACTTGTGTATTACCAGCAGCATTTACATTAAAGGTTTTATTAGCTTCCGTAATACCTAATACAGTATTAATTTCTTTTCCGGTTAAGGCATCGGTTAAAATTAACTTGGCCTGACCAGAAAGTACTTGGTCTGTAAGGTTTGAAATTTTAGTGCTGATAGAAATAACATCGCCTTGGCGTAAAAAGCGTGGTGCATTTGGCGAAACCATTAGCTCCTTTTGGGTAACTGTTGTTAATGTTCTAGTGCTGCTTTGTAAGGTTTTGGTGTGCGCTAAAAGTTGCAGTTTCCATTGAGTTAAAGCTTCGGGAGTGGTAAAATTAAAACTGATATTCCCTTTTTGGTCTGTTTTTAACTGTGGAAAGAAAAAGGCTGTTTCCTGCAGGTTTTTACGGATTTTAATTACGTTTAAATCCTTCGAGTTACTACTAGTCTTTATAACTATTGCTCCTCCTGAAGCCTTATTTCCGTATATAGATATTGCTTCCGCTCCTTTTATAATTTCAATAGACCTTATATTTAAATCGTCTAAATTATAAAGTCCTTTTTGTTCTATTCCATCTATTACAAATAAAGGGTACTCGAGAGAATCATAGTCGTTATATCCTCTAATAATTTTATCTTTAAACTTTGTCTTAAAAGGACTCTCAGGTGTGGAGTCCTCTTCAGTGTTAAATTCCGAAATAACTGTTTCTCCAACTTCTGCACCATCTTCAACTATGGCTAAACCTTCCATTTTCGCAACAGCTCCAGTTAACGCCCTTTTCTTTTGAGTTGCATACCCTATGGTGACAACTTCATTTAGATTAGCACTATCTTCAATCATATAGATTTCGTAACTATTGTCTTTATTAATCTTTATTTCATTGTTTAAATAACCTATATAACTCATTTCTATTGTGTCCTTTTCCTTAGCTTTTATGGTGAAGACACCGTCGAAATCTGTTATTGCTGTATTAGAAGTTCCTTTATTAATAACATTAACTCCAGGTAAAGGAATTCCTGAAGAATCGTATATTACGCCTGTAATTGTACCATTTTTTATAGTACTGTCATACTTACCTTTGTTTTTACTTTCTAACTGTATTTTTAATCGGTTTAGGTATCTCGTATAAACCCAACGATTATTATTAAAGTCAAACCCATACCAATCCCATTGGTCATAATATTGTTGAGGGTATCTTTCGTTAATATGATCGTTATAGACTCTAAAGTCTTTTGTGCCAAAACTGGCCTGAGCACGAGTATAATTTTTTGAGTAATATGAAGGATTGTAAATCGGATTAAAACTCCAAGCATGAGGTTTAAATTGGTCTAAAGACGCATCGTACATGCTTGCTAAAATTTCTGCAGTTACCCTTTCTCCATTTGGACCTTTAATTTTAAATTGCCAACTCTCGTCAGTTCCTGGTTGCAATTTATCTCTAAAGGTTAAGGTTTCAATCTCTAAATCGGTTTTTGGGTATGGAATGGATATTTGCATAGAACCTGATTGATAGCTATTAAAAGCCGCGAAACTATAATTTACAGAAAAGCCTCCTAAATCGTCTGATGTTACGGGGATAGAAATCTTTTTCTTATTTTTGTTGAGCTGAATAATGTCAGTTCTAATAATCTTTCCATCTTTTTCTACAGAAACTGTTACGTTAATATTTTCGGCTGCTGAAGCCAAAGTTATTTCAACTTGATCTCCAATATTGTACTGATTCTTATTACTCGTAATTGAGAATAGCTGATTATCAGCTAAAGTTTTATCTGTTTCACTAAACAAAGTAGTTTTAGCTTCATCTTTAACGAGTTGCCCGAACTTATCTTTACTCTCTAAAACGATTAAATATTGACCAGATTTCCACTTTTTTATATTTCCTAAAGGAAGCGTTTTTGAATCTTTGGTGTTAAATTTTTCTTGAAACACGACATCTCCTTTAGTCCAGTTTCTTGCATTATCTTCATCTTGATAAGCTTCATGTGGAAAATAGTTTTTAAAAGCTTCCCGTGTCATACTTTTATAATCGGGAGCTTCCCATGGACGAGAGCGTAAAACAGAATTAGGAGCATTTAATTTATAGATTTTTACAGTTCCGTTAGCTTCGATAAATTCGTCATTGAGGTTTCTTGTATCAATATTTATCTCATAATTCTTCTTTGTTTTATCTAAAACAGGTTCAATATTTAGTGATGCCGTTAAAGCATGGTAACCAACATTTACAATGGTTTTAGCACTTCTTGTTTCACCATTTAAATCGGTTACATCTGCTGTAATTTCATATTTAAAAATAGGTAAACTGGCTTTGTCAATGCTTTTATCGGGTTGGGCTTTAAATGTAATTTCAAATTCACCTTTATCATTGGTTGTGGTTTCTCCATGTGTTATCTCTTGCGGTTCACTATTAAAATATGGACGATACCAATAATACCAACTCGGGTACTGTACTATGCGCTGTACGCGATAAACAACTTTTGCATCGGAAATTGTACTGCCTGCATAGGCTAACGCATTTCCTTTTGCCTTAATTAAATCGTTAACTTTATAAGTTTCGGAAACCGGATTAAATTTAGTTTCAAATTTTGGCCGTTTATATTCTTCCACAGAAAAATAACTAGAACTACTGGTGTTAATGTTTTTAGAAACGGTATTAAACTGAATAAAATATGAGCCATTTAAGCCTGTGCTTGGTAAAATAAATTCGCCAGCAACAGAACCAAACTCGTTAGTTGTTAACTCTAATGTTTTAAGCTTTTCATGGTTTGTATTGTATAGGGAGACTGCTACATTTTCATTTTCTAAAACCTTAGATGTTCTGCTTTCTGTTTGCATGGCAATGGCTTTAAAAAATACGGTTTGCCCTGGACGATAAATACTTCTATCTGTAAATAAGAAAGATTTATTAGATACACGATCTTTATCAATGTGGTAACTACGGTTTATGTAATATTCACCAAAATAAGCTTTTTCATTTTCGGTTTTAACTGTAGTTCTAATATTACGGTACCAATTTGTCCTTTCTTTTTTAACTTTAAATTCACCTAAATCATTAGTGGCGAATTGTTTTGTTTTCGAAGTGTTTGTATAGTTTACGTTATATTTAAATTCAACTTGAGCATTTGCAATTGGAGCACCATTATTCCTGTTAATAAACTGAAAAATCTTAGCGTCTGGCGTTTCAGTTTCTACTAGTGCTATATTGGTGATTTGTACGTTGGTGATGGCAAAATTCTCTTTACTGTTGTTGGCCGTAGATGCTACAATAATGTAACGTCCATTATCTAGTTTTGGAATTAAAAGTTCGGTGCTGTGGCTTTGATAATCGTTTTCATTTTTTAATGTGTTTTTCCATGTTTTATTAGATTTCAATGGCTTAATAAAATCCCATTGATCATCACTATTATAAAGGGTTATAAATTTTTCAAACTGTTTTTCGGTTACTTTATAGGCGTTAAATTGAAGGTGGTTTAAGTTTTTGTATTGAACGAAAATGCGTCCGCTTTGCTGAACCGGTAAAAACGCTTCACTTGTAATTTCAATTTGAGTGCGGTTAATTATGGCTTTTAAAACTTCACACTTTTCTGCCCCATTACTTTTTGGAAATTTAGCGATAACAGCATCGCAGATGTCTAAAGCTTCTTTAGCTTTCCATCTATATGTATCGCTTGTTTTTGGATGATAGGTATTACTTTGTTGGTAGTAGAGTTGAGCAATTTCAAAATCATACAAAGCAGAAGCTTCATGTGTATTTAAATGTTTTTGTTCCGTTTGAAAAGTGTTTAATAATAAGGCTTCGCTGTTATCGAAAGTGGCGTGCTGCTTTACAAAATTTAAACGTTCAATATTTATATCAGTTAAGGCTAAAGGCGATTTGCTTTTTAAATGAAATTGAATAAGATCTTTATAAATTTTTAAAGCGTGTAATTGGAGCGAAGTAGAATCTTTTGAGTTAATCTGTAATTCTGAAAACGTTTTGGCATCGCTTAAAAAAGCTTCACGGTCTATTTCAAATTTATAAGCAGGTTTTACAATGTTTGTTTCTGTGGTTTTATAAAAGTTTAGCGCATTATGGTATAGTAAATCGAAAAGTGTTGGTCTGTAAATTTTAGAATTTGTCTGCTCCGTTAATAAGGCGTTGTAGTCTTCCAAACGCTCTTGTTGCAGCATTAAGCCGTTTGCCAAGGAATTTTGAAAATGCAGATGTGTTTCGTCAAATAGCGTTTGTAAGTCCCAAGTTCTAAAGTCTGTGGTATCAACTTTTTCACTTGTTTTTGTACGGTTATAAAATTTCCATCGATTTTGTTTAAAATATTGCCAGTAAAGATTGGCTAAAATATTTTCTAAAATGTTTTTAGTAGGAAATTCACTTTCTGAAATTTTCGACTTAAAATTGTTAATAATATCTAGTTGAGCGTCTTCTTCTAACAGCATAGCGAACTTGCTTTTAAAAAGCATAGTTTTTATGGTTTGAGCTTGGTTTTTATCGGTTTTTGCTAGTTTTTCGATGTTTTCAACCACTTTTAAAGCCGATTTAGGTAAACCTTCAACTTCAAACTTGGCAACATCTTGCCATAATTTGTCGTAATTATGGTTTTGAGCAGAAGAAAAATGTGAAAATAATATAAGCACTAAAATAGATATCTTGTTTTTCATGGCATTAAATTTGTATCTAAAATATAAACAAAAGACGTTCCAAAATACACCAATGCGTGAACGGTTTCGTTTATTGAGTGAAGTTAACCATTTTTGCAGTAAAGCAGAAAGTTTAACTTTGCATTTTCTAACTAATGTTTATGAATAAGTTTTTAATTTTTATGCTATTACCTATCATGGCTTTTTCTCAAATGTCTATACATGATTTTGAGGAACTTATTAAAATAAAGGAATATCAAAAAGCAGAGCCTTTACTTGTTCAATATCTAGAAAATACGCCTAACGATTTGCAAGCGATTGAATTATTAGGAGATGTTTATGGACATCAAAAAGAATGGGATGATGCTATAGATATTTATAAAAAACTTGTTGATAGTAAACCTAATACAGCTAATTACCATTACAAATATGGAGGTGCTTTGGGGATGAAAGCATTATCGGTAAGTAAGTTTACCGCATTAGGGTTAATAGGTGATATAAAAAATGCATTTTTAAAGGCTGCAGAATTGGATGTAGCTCACATTGATACGCGTTGGGCTTTGGTAGAACTGTATATGCAGCTACCAGGAGTTTTAGGTGGAAGCCGAAGTAAATCGTTACAATATGCCGAAGAGTTGGAAGCACTTTCTAAAGTCGATGGTTATTTGGCGAAAGGGTATGTTTATGAATATGACGACGAGCCTAAACTAGCCGAAAAGTTTTATAAAATGGCTATAGCCGAAGGTGGATCTTTAAACTGTTATAACAAATTAACAGCGTTTTACGAAAATGAAAAAAGACCACAAGATGCTATAAAGAATATTGAACACGCAGAAGCACAGCACAAACGTAATGCATTGCATTACCAAATAGGAAAAGTTGCGGCAGAATACAATGTAGAGCTTGCAAAAGGTGAAGCTTGTTTAAACCGATATTTAGAACAATACTCGGCTAAAGATGGTGTTCCGAAAGCTTGGGCATATTATCGTTTGGCTCAAATTGAAACGCATCAAAAAAATAAAGAAAAAGCTTTAAAGTATATTGATTTGGCAATAATTGAATTGCCAAAAATTAAGGTGTTCCAAGAGCACAAAGAAGCTGTGTTAAAGCTCTAGATTTATATTTACTTACTGTTCTATTCTATTAAATCTGTAAATAGTTTCATTTTGTTTTATATGAAAGAATTTACAATTAGAATAAGGAATAAATTCAAAAGTATCATTAAATTCAAAACCTTCATTTTCAATTTTAAAAAAGGTATCTACATCTATATTTCCGTAAGGGGAAATACGCCTAAACCTATAATTTAATGTATTTTCTGTTTGATGCAATTCAAACCATGCTCCAGCGGCAATACCGGGTAACCATTGTGCATTTTGATGGGTTTCGCTAACAGGTTTTGCTTTTAAAGTCCCTATTAAGTTAACTTCGTGATCTTTTAATTTATCTAAAAAACAGCGTATGTTTTCACTTCTTTGAGAACCTTTAAATTCTGAGATTTCTCCATTTTGAGATACTTCAAAAGCATGTGGTTCTGTATTAGCAAGTAGCACATTACCAACGGTACTTGGTGTAAACCATTTAGAGCTTTCAATACTTTTTCTCATATCTGGCTTTGTAACAGAAGCGATTAAGGCATCACAAACAAAACGGGCACAATTACTAGCGTTTTTAATAAAGGCAGCATAACGTATAAAATGTTCGTTTTGCATCATGGTTATAAAGCTTCTAGCTTTTTTATAATCAATAGTATTACAAACAGAGGCTACTAATTTACCATCGCCATGGGTAAGTTTAGGTTTAGTGGCTAAAAACTTTAAAATTGCGTTTAAATTCGTGATCTCATCATTTTTAATTTCTGCTTTTATAGGGAAATGTAGTTCGTTGTCGGTATGTCTGCCACGAACACGTCCGTTTGGTTCTGGGGTTATGTAGCGTCCAAAATCGTGATATTCTAAAACACCTGTTTCTTTTTCAATTAAAACTAAAGCAGCATGACCAGCACGCAAATAATTCTTTTTTCCTACCCCTACAAATCTTAAAAATGGAGAAAACCATTCTTCAGAGACCATAACAATGGTATCAGGGTAGGCGAGTGTTAAAATAATTCCGGTATTATCCATTAACAATTTGAGGTGTTTGTAATGTTTTAGTAGAAACACTTTGGTTATGTAAACTTTCGTAACGCATATTAATGTTACTATTTGCCTTTATAACCTGAGTAATACTTGTTGTTTTTACAGTGTCGCGATTCATGATAACCCCGTATTCGTTATTATTTTGTCCTGCCGTTTTATGGAAATTTAAAATTGAACTTGATGTTAATTTGTTTTCATTTTTATAATTATCGAACCATTGTAGACGTTCTGCTTTCATGGACGGATTGTATAAAGTGGACGAAGACCAAACTTTTGGTTCTAGAGGTAGTTGCGTAAAATGTTTGTTGCTACCATCCCAAACTAATTCGTAGAATTTTAATTTAGAATTCCAGTCGGCAACTACAACAGTAAAAGGTTCAATATCATCAAAATTGTAGTTTTCAATACAACGCTCTATATTGTCTGTAATTAATAAGTCTTTAGTTACAACACCACGACTAACTCTGTATTTAGGTTGACGTTTATGAATTTTAAAACCACCGTTGAGTAAACAAATAACCCGGTTTTTTTCACTAACACCAATCCATGTGCCACCAGCTACTTTATCTTTAGGAAAAAGAAGCGTTGTGTTTTCAATATTGTAAAAATCGGGTTCAAGAGAAATACGGTTTGGAGCTTCATCTCGGTTAGAGGTTAAAACAAAATCGTTATCACTTGTTCGAAAAAGAGTTACTGTACACATAAAAATAATAGTCTGAAAACAGATTGGCAACTTACGAAAAATTGTTTCCAAATTTTAATTTCGAAAGTCAAATATCAAATTTTCAGACTATTTAAGCGCACTAAAAGGCTTTATTTTGTGTATGCACCAGACGAATATGTTAACTCGTAGCTATGTGTATAAACCTCAAAAACAATTCCGAATGGATCTTCTACGTAGCACATTCTGTAGGGTTTATCTTTTGGATAATATTCTCTAATTGGCATTCTTTGTTTTCCTCCGTTCGCTACAATTTTTTCAACTAAACCTTCGATATCTGGGTCCTAAATACAAAAATGAAAAAGGCCTGTGTTAAATGGGTTAAACTCAGGAGCTTCTTTTACACCATGCGGAAAACAGAATAACTCTACTCCAATACCATCAGAGGTTGATAAATGAGCAATCTCAAAGGTTTCCCAGTCTTCACCAAAAACATCAATACACATTTGCCCGATGGCTGTATCGCTTTCTTTTTTTATTTCAGAAGGTTCCATTATGGTGTACCATCCCATAACTTCAGTATAGAATTTTACAGCTTTTTCAATATTTGGAACTGTAATTCCAATATGTGAAAAAGATTTTGGGTAATTATTATTTTTAGTCATATTTTCAAATTTTATAATGCAAAATTAAATTATATTTGCTTATTGGGCAATAACTTACTAAAAAGTAGTATAGTTACCTAAACGAGTAAATTATTGATTTATAATAGTATATATTTTTAAAATGAATAAAGAAAATTACTGTCCACTTAATTATACCATGACGCTGATAGGAACCAAGTGGAAACCTTTGGTGTTATTTCATCTTTTGGAAGGACCTTTACGCTCTGGTATTTTACAGAAGCATATTATAGGTATTTCTAATAAGATGTTTACACAAACTGTTCGTGAATTAGAAAAAGATGGTTTAGTGCTTAGAAAAGTGTATCCCGTTGTACCGCCTAAGGTAGAGTACAAATTAAGTAAGCGTGGTGCATCACTAGAAGGTATTTTGAGAAGTCTTGATGCATGGGGAGCAAACGACTTAAAAGAGTAGCTTTTAAAAATGTGTTAGCATTTATTTTGAAAAAATGAAAATTAGTTAGGTTTTAGTGGTTTGGCTCAAAAAATTAACGCCCTTTTAAGAGTATTTCTTTCAGGTATATCATTTTAAAATTCTTAGATTTGTAATGTATTTACTGAATATTCAATAACGAAAAATAGAAAATCATGGGAAAAGGCTTTTTTAACGTACCAATTGCTGTTAACGAACCTGTAAAATCTTACGCACCAGGAAGCCCTGAGAGAGCGGAAGTATTAGAGGCTTATAAAACAATGTTTAATAGTAAAGTGGACGTTCCTTTGTACATAAACGGTGAGGATGTTGAAACGGGTAACACCAGAACAATGTCTCCTCCGCACGATCACAAACATGTGGTTGGAACTTATCACGTAGCAGAACAAAAACATATTGATGATGCTATTACTACAGCTTTAGAGGCTAGAAAAACATGGAGTTTAATGCCATGGGAGCAGCGTGCAGGAATATTTTTAAAAGCTGCCGAATTAATAGCAGGCCCATACCGAGCTAAAATTAATGCTGCAACCATGATTGCGCAGTCTAAAAATATATACCAAGCAGAAATTGATGCAGCTTGTGAGCTTATCGACTTTTTGCGTTTTAACGTACAGTTTATGTCGGATATTTACATGGAGCAACCAGAAAGCACAAGTGATGCCTGGAACCGTGTTGAGTATCGCCCGTTAGAAGGTTTTACTTATGCTGTAACACCATTTAACTTTACTGCAATTGCTGGAAATTTACCAGCTTGTATGGCGTTAATGGGGAACGTTGTAGTTTGGAAACCTAGTGATAGCCAAGTATATTCTGCAAAAGTTATTATGGATGTGTTTAAAGAAGCAGGTGTTCCTGCTGGCGTTATTAACGTTGTTTTTGGAGATCCGGTAATGATTACGGATACCGTATTAGCGAGTTCAGATTTTTCTGGATTACACTTTACAGGTTCTACTTATATATTTAAAGAACTTTGGAAACAAATTGGAAACAATATCCATACTTATAAAACGTACCCAAAAATTGTTGGAGAAACAGGAGGGAAAGATTTTATTGTAGCTCACAAATCGGCGAATGCTAAGCAAGTTGCAACAGCTATTGTTCGTGGCGCATTTGAGTTTCAAGGTCAAAAATGTAGTGCGGCATCTCGTGCTTACATTCCAAAGAGTTTATGGAGCGATGTAAAGAATTTTGTGATAGAAGATGTAAACTCGTTTAAAATGGGGTCTCCAGAAGACATGAGTAATTTTATTACAGCCGTTATTCACGAAGGTTCTTTTGATAAATTAGCCAAATATATTGATCAAGCTAAAGCAGATGCGGATGCTGAAATTATTGTTGGTGGAGGTTATGATAAAAGTAAAGGTTACTTTATCGAGCCAACTGTAATACTTACTACAAATCCGAAATATACAACTATGAGTACAGAGTTATTTGGCCCTGTAATTACTATTTATGTGTATGAGGATGACGCTTACGCGGAAACATTAAAGTTAGTTGATGAAACTAGTGATTATGCATTAACTGGAGCGATATTATCAACTGATAGATATGCTGTAAATCAGGCAACTGAAGCTTTACAAAATGCAGCTGGAAACTTCTATATTAATGATAAACCAACTGGTGCCGTTGTAGGGCAACAACCATTTGGAGGTGCAAGAGCATCTGGAACTAATGATAAGGCCGGTAGTGCACAAAATTTATTACGTTGGGTGTCACCAAGAATGATAAAAGAAACGTTTGTAACACCTAAAGATTACCGTTACCCATTTTTAGGAGAATAGATATTAAGAGCATATTTTTTTAAAGACCATCTAAAATTTTAGATGGTCTTTTTTGTTATATGAAATTTTTATTATCGATATATACTTTGTTTGAAATTGATAAATAAATCAACAAAAAGCCCGCGTTAAGGATTGAACGGTATGTTTAAGCTCCCCGACCAAAGGAGGGAGCGAGTAGTGAAAGCCTGACCCGAAGGGAAACGCCCATAAGAAATGAATGCGTTTGCCGAATAGAAAATGTATCTAATTATATAAAAAATAATTATCTTTAATCAAAAATTGCTAAAGTCATTTAAAATGGCATATTAATTGTTCAATTAATATAATATGAAAAAACTCTTTACTTTAATTTTAGTTGCTTTGCCTATACTGATGTTTGGTCAGGCAAATAAATTATTTCGACAAGCTTTAAAAACGGAAGATTTAAACGAAAGAATAGAGCTTTTAACTCAGGTTATCAATTTAGAATCTGATAAGTTAGATGCTTATTTTTATCGTGCTATTGCAAAAAATGACTTGGGAGATTACTCTGGAGCTATAATAGATTACTCTAAAATAATACTGACAGAACCTGATGCCGATAGTTATTTTAATCGAGGGAACGCCAGATATAGTTTAGAGGATTTTGAAGGTGCAAGACAAGATTATAAAGATGCTGTTAAAATAGACCCTAATTTTTTGGATGCTATTTACAGTTTGGGCTGTGCTAATTATGATTTAAACGATTACTCTGGAACAATTGAAGTTCTTAATGAGTTACTTGTAAAAGAGCCGTATTACATAAAGGCTTATACACTAAGAGGTTTAGTTTTTGATAATTTAAAAGATTATAAACAAGCTTTAAAAAATTACACTATGGCTGTACTTATGGATCCATCTGCAGATACTTACTATAATCGAGGTGTGTCTTTAATGGGGATTAATTATTATAAAAAAGCAAGAAACGATTTTTCTACGGCTATTAGATTAAATGAAAATAACGGATTTGCTTATTTCTATAGAGGAACGGCTAATTTACTTTTAGGCAAATATAAAAATGCTATTTCGGATTTTGAAACAGCTTTAAAATTTGATGCCCTAGACTTTGATGCTATGCTCGGACTTTCTATGGCATATTATAAATTGAAAGATTTACCCAATACCAAAATTAATTATCATAAAGCCAAAGATATTTTACAAAGAAATGGAAACTCTACGTCTGGTATAGCTCTTTTTGAAAATACATATTGGTATAAAAATCAGTTTTATTTCTTTAATGAAATGAATAAACAAATAGGAATATTGTAGTTTGTAAATTGGTTTTTATGGTTGTTTAAGGAGGTTACTTCTTTGTAAAATTTTAACGTCTTTTAATACATCCGATTTTGTTTTTAATTCCGTGTTAGCTTTAAATATTTGGTTTAATTGAAGGCTATATTGTTTTACATTCTCTTGTACATCTGGGCATTTTTTGAGATCGTTTTCGAGTTTAGCTCTTAACCTATCTAATGTTTTTATTTGATTTTGCTGAGTTGTAATTTGTGTCGATAAGCTGTTAATTTGAATTTCGAATTGCTGAATACTGTCGGTTAATTTATTGGCCTGTTCCTTGTTTGTTTTTATTTCTATACCAAAAACAATAATATGTTCGGCATCTGTAAGTAGCATTTCTATTTGAGGTTTAAAAATAAAAAGCGCTAGTGCGGCAAATAGTGCCCATATTAACGTTTTATATGGGAAATGGGATGTTGTTTCGTTAGGCATGGTGTCTTGTTTTTATAGTGAAGCTATCAAATCGTCGTCCGCAATTGGGTTTAGGTTAGGTTCTAAATCTACTTGTGCTAGATCTACGTTCTCTAAGAATGTATTGGAAAACAATTTGGCCATATCTTCAGAAAGTAAAGCCTTTCTATATTGTTTCCAGGTTTTAACGGCATCGCTACCATACATATGGTTTACTAAATTCGGGAAATTCCAATCACTACTTTTTCCCCAATGGATGGTAAAAGGAATGTTGTTTTCTTTTAAAACCTCAATCATTCGCTTAGAATACTCGGTTAAACTCATTATTTTTTTAGTTTTTTTCCAAAGGACACCGTCAATTTCTAACATACAAGTTACCGGAAATTTCGTGAATCCAAGTGTAGCTTTGGTTTGTTTCACGAAGCGCATGGCAAAAATACCAGGAATTGGCCCTTCGTTATTTGTTAAATCGGCTAGAAGTTTTAAGGCCTTTGGAGAGTCGGTGTAATTTACGCCAAACGAGCAAGCAAAAGCAGGCCCTTGATAGGGTGCATCCCAAAATATTTCGGGTAGGGTACCAGTTAATTCTTCATCTACCATAGGTAAAATAGATTTGCGTAAACGCTTTACGAGCCATGGAATACTTTTAGGAAAGTTTTCTGCCATTTTAGTAAAAAGGTGAATTAGATCCCGATATAATGATTGTTTTATTATAGGAAAGGGATCTTTATAATTGGCATGGTATGGCTTTTTATACATTAACTCTACAACATATTCTGCTTCGTTGCTATATTGATTTATGAAGATTTTGTAATGATAAGGTATGTTGCCTGAACCATCGACAGAGGTTTCTTCGGGTATTTTAAATGTAGAGTTCTTAAAGTCTAATGTTTGAGCCAATTCTAAGGCTAAGTCTTTATTAATTTTTTTAACGTAGCGTTTTAATAGAAATCGTGGTTCGGCTTCAATAACGATACCATGTATAAATCCGAAAGCGCCTAAACCTACGAGAGCAGCATTAAATAAGCCATCGTTTCGAATAACTCTGTGGCTTATTTTTTCTGCGAAAGCATTATTTATAGCAGGTTTTGTATGTGGCTCTAAATAAACAATATCTTCCGGGTTTGGGCCGATAATAAGGTTTAGACCTACCACATAATCTTGAATTGCTCCAACATGTAAAGCTGAGCCATGAACACCTGTAGAAATGCAGCCAGCGAGTGTTTGTCCATTACTAGCGCCTGTAGTTTTTAGCGATTTGCCATGTGCAGAGAGTACTTCGGAAACGCGTTTTATAGTTGTGCCACATTCAAATAAAAATAAATTTGAAGCATCAAAATTGGTGCCTATATGGCACTGGTTTTTCTCGATTGGCATATGGATGTTCATAAAACCATTGTAATGCATGCGGTCTTTTTGGCTGGCTATATGGTTCATTGACCAGGCCGATCCATAAGCTCTAAAACCATGGTTGGCATCGTGAGATTCTTTAATCAATCTCCGAATTTCTGTTGCAGCATCGTTATACCGATCTAGTTTTTTTTGCATATTACCATCGCCTTCTAATTCGGTTACGTAGAGTTTTTTTATCTCGAAAGGGCCATTGTTGTGCAGTGTGTCCCATTTTTTTAGAGTATGTGTTTTTGTAGTGGCCATAGTTTTAGTTTAAAGGTTGTGCGCAAACATATTTTACTTTCATTCTACGCTTTCTACCAAAGGTGATCATGCTTAGTAAAGAACCGCCAAAAGTATTTCGGAATTCAACGGTATGTAGTTTACCTGTTTTGCATTTATCTGTTTCTTTCACTAGAAAAGTAAAATCTTTAGAGACGATATCTATTTTAATTACAGTGTCTATTTCTGTTACTGCCATATTTCGATAATAATCTTCGCGAATAGAAATGGGATCGGGTTGCATAGCACCATTAGTACTCCGTAATCTTACAGAATAGCAAGAGGTGAGAATAAAGCATAAGCTAATTATTAAAGGTTTTGAGATAAGGCTTTTCATTATGTTTAGATTTAAATAGATTTTATTTTTTTGATGATGTTTAACGCGTACTGGCTACCAAAATTAGCATCAATATTGAGCGATTCTTCTCTGCCTAGTGTATAGAATATTTCGGTTACGTTTTGGGCGGCGTAACATAAAATTAAATCTGTAAATACATTATAGGCACCTTTTGTTTTTTTATGAGAATCGTTTAGTTCTGCATAGCTATTTGATGCAAAACTTGAACAATCTTGCAATTCATTTTTATGGTTTAAATAGCTTTTTCCTGCTATAACTTGACAACCAGCAGAAAAGTTAGAACGCCCTATGCCAGACCAATGTATATTGATGGAAGGATTAACTTGCATACCTTTTAGTTTACCATTAGAATCCTTTATTAGTAAGTCGTTATTGGTTAAAGCATTGTTATTATCCCAATCTCTAACTACCATAACACCTGCGCTGTTTTTAGGTTTTAGTGCTTTGTATATTTTTTTCTCCACAGATATTTTGTGCCAACCAAATCTATATTTGTGCTGTCCTTCAATCAAAAAAGGTTCATCGTTGCGTTGTGCCATATTTACACTTGGGTCTGTAGATCCCCAAAAAGTAAAAACCATACCGTTGATGAGAAGAAAAAATAAGTCGTCGTTTTCGCGTTTTTTGATGCTTTGAGCTTCGTTTCTGCGAACACCAATTAAATGTATGTCGGTTGGGTTAAAACTCCAATCTTCTACTTTAAAGGATGAGTATGTTTTGCTTAGACCATTTAATGTTTTTAATATGGGTCCTGGAGTATTTTTGTAATAAGTTTTGGCATTATGGAGTAAATCTATCCATGCTGTATATGCCTCTGTAGGATTGTTATTTGATGTTTTTCCCCAATCTGATACTTTTTTTTCATCTTTCCAACGTTGTATATGTTTCATTGTACCAGAGCCAACAATACCGTCGGGAACCATATTTTTAATGTTTTCTTCTGTGCGGATATATTCTTGAAATAGCCTTACTGAGGCTTGGGTTACATAACCAAAAACACCATCGAAAGCACTACGAGGCATAAAACCTGCGTGGAACAGAAACAATTGAAGTTTCATAACATCGTTATCATTGCCTTCTCTAAAAGATCGCCACTTTGTGCGATTGTCGTCCCTAAAGCTTACTTTATTCACTAGTAAACCGTCTATATGATAAGGTTTGAGAAAGGCTTTTCTACTTTGAGGTATTTTTCCTTTATCGCAACTTCCTAGGTATAATGTGGCCATATTTTAACGATTTTAGTATTTGTTCAATTCACTTTTAATATAATTTAAGCTCTTTATAATTTTGGGGTCTTCGACATAATCTAAAAAGAAATCGATTTGAGAAATTTCAATGTTTATATAGCGTGGACTGTATAATTGTCTGAAGATTTTACGGTACCATTTTAAAATGTTTTGTTCTTCTTTATTAATGTTTTTAGGGTTAATTAAAATTAAAGCATAACTGATCTCTGTCATGCCAATAAGTACAGAAATATCAAGATCTGCTTTATCATAATCATCTAATTCTATATAAAAATCAGCAAAGTGTTTTTCCAGGTTCTTAATGCTCGAGAAAGGTTTGTTTTCTTTAAAACGGACTACTAATTTTTTGTCGCCTAACAGTTCTAGAAAATGACCGATATAGACCATGTTAGAAATAGCATCGAGATACTGACCACTATGATTATCTTTAGAGATGATAAGTGCATCTTGATAAAATGTATATGCCATTTTTAATTGGTCGATACATTCTTTTTGCTCTAAATGAATAGCCGAGTGTTTGTAAGCATTGGCAATAATGTTTAGGCGACTCGGGTTTTTCCCGGCAAGGGTTAGAAGTTTTATTTCGCTTAAATACATGGATATTATATGCGGAATAGTAGTTGTATTATTTTCTTTTTTAGCGAGTTTAACATCTTCTCCCAATCGGTAGGACTGTACCGAGCAATACTGTTCTAATGCTTTAATGGAATAGTTACCATTATCAAACTCAAAAAGATCTTTATATTTTTGATATGCAACATCGGTCATCCCTAACTCATCATAAATCATTGCCTCTTTTTCTAAAACAACAGCATCGAGTAGATTAGAGGTTTCGGCACGATCTATAAGTTTATCGAGCTCTCTAAGTGCCGATGCATGATCTTCTTTTTTATCACGAATGGCAATAAATAAATTGTCTAAGTCTGTGTAAACTTGTGAGGATACAACGTACTCGTTTGTAAATTGACTAGATTTTGATTGATTTTGAAATTTATAAAATTGATTACCATAGCATTGATAAGCACCCCAAGTATTCGAGCTACGATATTTTTGAAAGCATGCCAAACGTGCCTTTTGTACAGCAACGCCAAAAGCATAGCCTTTAAACATATTTTCGTAGAAGGTTTCCGAGAATACTTTAGCTGCACCATCGTTAACCGCCCAACCAGAAATTATAATGGCTTTTACGCCCATTTCTATAAGTTGTGTACCAATATTAGCCGCTAAGCGGTATCGGTTTTTGCTATAAGCATCATCTTTAGCATCTAAAGTTCCAGAATAGCAGCAATTTATAAATACAAATTCTGGCACGTAACCAATTTGATTTATCATGGCAGGGTCTATACAAATACCATTACCTATTGCAATACCAACATTGCAGTTATCAGGGTCGTAAATACCATGACCAGCGAAATGCATTATTTTGTAAGGCTTACTAAACAGCTCCATCATAATATTTTTTGCTGTTGAGTTTATTAGTGCATTCACATTATAATTTGCTTGTTTTAGTGTATTACTCACCCATTCGGCTTCTACTTTGGCTGCTGGTAATTGCGGTAAATCGTTTTGATAATACATAGGGTCTCCCACAATAAAAGCTTCAATGTTATTAAGTGATACTTGACTGAAGCGTACAGAGTCGTTAGTAATTAATTGCCTAATAAAACTGGAGGTCACAGATGCAGGAACATCTGTAGTGCTATTGTCGTGTAGTAATTCCCAAGGTAATTGTGCAGCGTATTTATCTAGTTTTAAAATAAGGTTGTTTTGATCTCGAAAAGTGTTTTTAAATTCATTTGGAACTAACATTTCAAATAGCGATTTTGATAAACGCGTATCCCATGTGGAGCTCGTTGACATTTCTTTTATTAAATGATTTATTTTATGTAAACCAATGCCAACCATTTCTTGTTCAACTCTAGCTAATCCTGTAGATGAGTAATATTTAAAGCCTGTAATACCTTCATTATTTTCGCAAGCAAGATCTTCGTTTTTCATGCTATCGATATGCAAATTGAACCAGCGATCGTATTCGTTGTTTCGAAATCTATTTCGTTTTTTGGCACCTGTACGTTTGGTGATGCCTTTTTCTAATCGAAACATCATTCTATCGTCGTTATTTTGTAACCTTGATAGACTAAAATAAGCTTCGCTGGCAACAGACTCGTAGTAGTTTACAATTTCAATATCTTTAATACATTGTAAACCTTCTTCGGTTTTTTTAATTTGTTTGTTTGCGTCTGCAACGCCAAGAAGTATTCCTTTAATAGATTCTTCTACCGGTAATTGTCCATAACCAATACCCATTAAAACAAAAGACATCCCTTTGGCGTATTTTTTTGCTCGCGGTAAGGTGTAATTATCACGCATAAACATAGCATACTTTAAAGCCGCTTGTTTAACCGCTTTTGCAAGTAGAAAGGATGTTAGAGCGTCTGGACTACCTAAACCACATACAACGGCACCTCTTGGTTGTGTGTTTAAATTGAAAAAGACTTCGCTTTCTCCAACTTTTCCAGGATAATACCCAATACTCATACGTTGAGACAAACGGCTATTTAGGTAATTATCTAGCGCTTTTTCTGAACTTAAGATTAAGTCCATAAAAAAATGACCAACCATAACAGGGTAAGAAGCTACTTTTAAATCGCCATGAATAACTTTTACATTGAAAGATTCACTTTCTACTTTTATTTGCTTTTTAACATCGAAAATGGCATTCACAACAGCTTCCGAATCAAACGTTGGCTCAACCGATTCATATACTTCTGAAATAATTTCGCTTCCTCTATTACTTGGTCTTTGCGTACTTAGGGCATTGGTGCTTCCTGTAGATAAAATATCGGTTATACCTTGAAATATGTAGTCTTCATTAGCTAAGTCACCATGTGTAGTTTGCGAATAGTATAGGTTATTGCTGTTTAATAATTGTTTTGGTATGCCTGATGCCCAAGTAACGCTGCCATCTCCATGTGAAGTTGCCTTGTAGACCAACTTTTTATTCTTAGAAAGAAAACGATCTTTTAAGGTATAGTCGAAAACTGTTTTATCGGCCTGACCACAGATATAAAATACATTATTGAAGTCGGTTTCATTTAAATTATTTATAAAACTAATTACTTCTTGTCTATAGGTTTCAAAGTCGTTTAACGATTTTGTATTGCTAGATGGTTTTGGCATGTGTTTTAAATTTGCTGTTTCATCTAGATTTTGCCAGAACCCTTCTTCCCAAAAATGTCTATCAGTTTCTTTTTCTATTGGCAGAAGCTCAAATATTCCAGGGAATTTCCAAAATACCCTGAGTAAATCGCTTCTATCATTTTTAAAATCTATAGCAGCCAATTGTTTAACACGACCACTGTGCCCAGTGAGCACTTCCATAATTAAGTAAGAGCCTAACCATGGTGTACCTAGCATAATAAAACGGTTAGCTTGGTTTTGTTTAAATAACGCCCAAGTATCGGCATAACTCATCATGCATTGTCGAGCCACAAGGCCTCCCATGGAATGTGCTACAATATGAATTTTTACTTTATGATGATTAATAATGTTTTCTATTTCAGTTTTTAGAACCTTAGCGGCTTCTTTTACTGATTTTCTCCAATCGAATTCGAGTGTAATAACATCATATTGGTTTAATAAGTGGTTAGCTAAATCATTGTAGTATTTAATGATAACACCGCTTGCTTCTACGTTTGTAGCACTAATATTTAAATTTTTGGGTATGCCGCCTTGGTTTAGCTTTCTCATATTTACCCATTGGCTTTCATTACTACGCGATAGGGTAGAACCCATTATTCCGGGAATGAGTATTACAACGTCTCGAGTAATTAATTCGGGACGAATGCTAATGCCTTCCATTGAAAGCTTATCGAGTAAAATACCTCGTTTACCTTCTGTGTAAATTTCCTTTTTAAATAAAAGCGCAGGAGTATCTTCGTTTGCTTTTATGGCGTCTAAAATAGCTGCCCTCGAATTTTTTTCTGTGAAATAATTAAAATGATTGGTTTCGCTGCCTTTAGATAAAAACTTGTAGATACCATTACCTCTTATTACACCATGATCCATACGGCGCGTATCGACAACTAAATCGTTAGCTTCTAAATAAAATAAGTTTGCGAGAATAACTTTTAAAGAGTTAAAATTTAGTCCACCAATATCAGCATCGCCGGCAATACTGTACAACTCGCTAGCTACTGTAGTATCCGAAATATTTAGCATTTTTTGAAATAACGATTCGGGCATCATACTGTTTAAGCCCGGTAATATTTCTGGATTTTCTTTTTGGCTAACGAGTTCTAAAAGAAAAGCTTTAACCGAATGATATAACGGATTAGTAATGCCGAAAGCGAGTGATACAGCATTTAATACTAAGTTGAAATAATGATCTGCTCTTCTGGATAGAATGGTTGTGCCACTAGCAGGAGCAGCCACACGAACCACTTTGTTTATAGTTATTTTTTTACGCTGAACAATATTATTGATTGCTTCCATTAAGGCTCTATTCTCCTTTTCCTCTTCGCCTTTTAAAATGCCAATTTCTAGCGAGCTGAAGCCTTTCGTTTGGTTCCTAAAGTCGCATTTTGCTAAAATATCGGCGACTAAACCGCCTCTAGAATGGCTTAAAATATCTATAGTAATAGTGTTCGGGCAGGCTTCTAAAAAATCGAGTACATTTTGTAGCGGACTAACCGATAGCGTGTAATGCTCTAAAGCAATAATGTGATTGCCGTAAATACTGTGTATCGAATTCCAAATATCTGTATTTTTATTTAACTGACTAAAGGCATCTAAAGTTGTAGATAATGTACCATGAATAAGTAGTAAAAATGGAGATGATACATTAGTGGGTATTTTGTATTTCGATTTGTTAAAATTTAAATCTAATTGATAGATGCCGGGATGAGGTTGTATTTTTTTATCATAGGCTTCGGCTAAAGCCATGATGGCGACTTCTTGAACTATAGTTGCAGGACTAAAAACGCTAAATACTTTTATAAGCGCCCGTTTTATATAGCCTCGACTAGCATCTTCATGTGATATTTGCGTGTCGAAAACATAATCTGTACTATTTACGGCACGCTGATTTAGTGTTTTTTTATCGTAAATTTCTTGAACATCTGCCGGATGACCAATCCATTCGGTTTGATCTGTAAATTGAATGGCAACCAGATCGTTTTCGTCTAAATCAATAGTGTTAATGTTGTTGCTAGATCGAGTTTCCGAAACTTCAATATAAGATTTTAGCTTGTACTTTTGGGTTAATGTATTGGGCATAACGAAGTTTACCGTTTTTACGTTGTGCGCAATGCCTACAATTTTAGCTTTTTTAGTCATTTTATTTTTAATAGCTTCAACAGAAAAAGGATCGAGTAAAAACAGAGTTAAATTTGTGTAACGAACTAATTTATGTGTTGGTTCATTTAGTTTTTACCTGCAATTTTCTTGTTATGTTGGTTGTTTATTGAACAAAATAGGGTTGCTCGCTATTTTTAAAATAAGAGAGCAACCGTGCTTATCTACGACATCTTCAAAGATGGTGTAGATATCACTTTTTGCTATTAAAAGGTTAATGGAGAGAGACTCTGTTAAATTGAAATATTTAAGGGAGTCGCAATAAAAGTACAAAATAATCATTAACAATCAGTTAGTTACGATTTATTTTTTGTGTTTTATTTGAAATTAATAAAAAGATGGATACAATTTAATATCTGAGTTTATAATAAATCGATACCGTTATTGAGAGAAGTTTTTAAAGTTTTAATTTAACAAGGAGAGTTTTTAATTATCATCCTTTTCAGGAACAGGATCATATCCTGAACCTCCCCAAGGATGGCAGCTAAATATTCGTTTTATAGCTAACCATCCGCCTCTAAATAAGCCGTGTTTTTCTAAGGCTTCTTTAGAGTATTGCGAACAAGTAGGGTGGAACCTACAAGTTGCGGGTGTAAGTGGTGATATCAGGTTTTGATAGACCTTTATTAAAAATAAAAAAGGTGCTACTAAGATTTTTTTCAGCATAATATCTAAATAAGATTATAAAATCTCAGGTTATAAAGTAGCTTTTTAAATTTTTGCTGAATAAAGAGGCTATTAGTTCACCGAATAGGTTGTACCATCCTTACCATCTTTCAATAAGATACCAGCTTCTGCTAATTCGTCTCGTATTTTATCAGATAAAGCAAAATCTTTATTAGCTCGTGCTTCTTGTCTTAATTTTATTAAAACATTTACCGCTCCAGTTAATTTATCGGTGCCAGAATCGTTTTTCACAACGTTTTCTAAGCCTAAAACATCAAATACAAAAATATTTATAGTTTCTTTTAATGTTGTTAAATCTTCCGCAGAGATAGTTTCTTTGCCTTCTTTTATTTGGTTAATATATTTTGCAGCTTCAAATAAGTGCGCGATTAAAATGGGCGAATTAAAATCGTCGTTCATAGCATCATAGCAAGATTGTTTCCAAGCATTGATATCTATAGAAGATGCTTTTGATGCGGTTAGTTTTTCTAATAAATTTACAGCATCCATTAATCTGTAAAAACCTTTTTCACTAGCTAATAAACCATCATTAGTTAAATCTAGAACGCTTCTATAAGACGATTGTGCGATAAAAAACCTAATTACACTTGGTGCATATGCTTTACTAAAAAAGTTATTATTACCCGAAAGTAATTCGTCAGGATTTATAGTATTCCCTGTAGATTTAGACATACGTTGTCCGTTTAACTCTAACATATTGGCGTGCATCCAATAGTTTACAGGTGATTTACCTTTGGCAGCTTCATTTTGTGCAATTTCACATTCGTGATGCGGGAATTTTAAATCCATTCCTCCACCGTGAATATCAAATTGCTCTCCTAAATATTTTGTACTCATAGCAGTACATTCTAAATGCCACCCAGGAAAACCATCGCTCCAGGGAGAAGGCCAGCGCATAATGTGTTGAGGTTCTGCTCTTTTCCAAAGGGCAAAATCTTGCGGATTTCTCTTATCACTTTGTCCGTCGAGTTCTCTGGTGTTGTGAATTAAATCTTCAAGTTTACGCTTACTTAGTTTTCCGTATTCGTGAGTTTCATTAAATTTATGAACATCAAAATATACAGATCCGTTAACTTCATATCCAAAGCCATTTTCAATAATGGTAGAAATTAATTCAATTTGTTCAATAATATGTCCCGTTGCTGTAGGTTCTATACTTGGCGGTAAAAAATTGAACGTGTTTAATATATTATGAAAGTCTACAGTGTAGCGTTGCACTACTTCCATAGGTTCTATTTGTTCTAAGCGTGCTTTTTTTGTTATTTTATCTTCACCAGCATCTGCATCGTTTTCTAAATGTCCAGCATCTGTAATATTACGAACATACCGCACTTTATAACCCAAATGCTTTAAGTAACGGAACACCATATCGAAAGACATAAACGTTCTAACATTACCTAAGTGTACATTGCTGTAAACGGTAGGTCCACAAACATACATACCCACATACCCGGTTTCAATAGATTTAAAGGTTTCTTTTTTTCCTGTAAGTGAATTGTATATTTTTATAGGGTTATGCTCGAAAAGTTGCATGCGTTAAATAGTGTTAGGTTGGGATGTTGATTATTTTAAAATTGATACTAGTAAAGCGGTTATAGCTTAAAATTTGGTTTCTAGTTTTATGTAATCTAAAAATTCTCTCCTAGTAGATTCTTCTTTAAATTTACCACCAAATTCCGAAGTTACAGTACTGCTTTCAATATCGCGAATACCTCTAGAGTTTACGCATAAGTGCTTAGCATCGATAACACAAGCAACATCGTCTGTGTTTAATACTTCTTGTAATGCTTTTACAACCTGAATCGTCAAACGCTCTTGAACTTGAGGGCGTTTTGCATAATAATCTACAACACGGTTCATTTTAGATAAGCCAACTACAGTTCCATTAGAAATGTAAGCAATGTGAGCTCTACCTACAATTGGAAGTAAATGATGTTCACAAGTTGAATAAACCGTGATGTTTTTTTCAACAAGCATTTCTCCATACTTGTACTTATTGTCAAAAGTTGAAGCTTTTGGCTTTCTTTTTGGGTCTAACCCGCTAAAAATTTCGTTTACAAACATTTTAGCAACACGATTAGGTGTTCCGCTTAAACTATCGTCGTTTAAATCTAAGCCTAATGTTTCCATAATGTGACGCACGTCGTCTTTAATAATGTCTATTTTTTCTGAGTCAGAAAGTGTAAAGGCATCATTTCTTAGAGGTGTGTCAGATGATGTTCCAATATGATCATCACCTAGAGTATCGTGTTCTTCAATATTATTATCCATTTTCATTTGCGAAAAAAATCTTATTTTTAAGTCTGCAAAGATAAGTAATTCCGTTTTGTTATGTTTTATCTTAACATATAATTGTTGTTTCTAGTTGGTCTGTTTTTTGCTAGAAATATTACATTTAAAATGAAAAAAGCTCGAACTTTTTAAAGTTCAAGCTTTTTATGTGTTTTAAAATTTTAGTAACTACTAAATATTGAAACTTAAAGATAAAGTAAGATTTGAGTTTACTCGGTCTATATCAACCGTATCTATTAAGCCAATATTGTATAAGGGTGTTTGATAAGAACGCTTTGCTTGATCGAAAGTTAAATCTAATTTTGTATTACCAAAATTATATCCTAAGCCTAAAGAAAAACCATTTAAGTCTCCAACGGTAACACCATCTGCATATGGGCTTTCCTCATAACGATATCCACCTCTAAAACTAAGTTGTTTTACTTTGTACTCACCACCAAAGCGGTAAGTAGAGGCCGATGTTAGTGCGTTGGTAATATCTGCATTTAAATCTGTGTAATCGGCTTCTGGTTTAAATGTAGTATTCGCGTAATTTTTGTTCGAGTAATCGAAACTTATTAAACCTTGCTGACCAAAAATATAAGCTAAACTTCCTGTGAATTTACCTGGCGTTTGTAGTTTGTACTCTGGGTAAATATTTACGATTTGTGGATCTAAAGCATCAAAGTTTTGACTAACTAATTCGCTAGTGTCTAAAAATTGAGATGTTTCTTCTTCAATAGTATACCAAGTAGGGGAGTCGTAGGTTAAACCTAACCTAAATTCTTGTGACAATTTAAAAATTCCTCCAATTTGAAAAGAAAAACCATTACCGGTTGTAGACAGGGCATTATTGAAATCTATAGTAGAAATTAAACCACCATTTTTGTTGTCTTCTAATAAAGATGTTGACCGTTGATAATCTATAAAATGAGAATTTAAGTTAACCCCTAAATAAACATTGTCTTCATATTGAGTAGCAAAGTTAAAACTTATTTTACCGTTATATCCTGTTTCAATATTTGTATATCGGTGATCAAAATAGCCAGAATTTACGTTAGAAGTATATGTAGTATTCCCATCATCATTAATATCATCGGCTTCTAAAATAAAAGATTCAAAACCTAAAAAAGCTTGTTGATTAGCAAACCCGTAAGCTCTACCTATTTCAGAATAAGCTTCTCTAATCGATTCTCCGGGAAATGCTGAAATTTCATCTAGCCTTCTGCCGTCAGCATAATCGTAAAAATAACTTGCTATGGAATTGCTAAATTGGCCATCATCATTTGTATTAAATCCAGCGGCATACCAACTGTTATTATGGTCGTTTGATCTATCATAAGCTATGGCTAAAGTGAATTTTCTCCATGGCGAATTGTTATTGTTTTTAAAAACAAAAGCGGCGCCTACTTGGTTTAAATCAAATTTAGAATCGTTTGTTTTTTCAGTATTACCGAAATAATTCGCTTTGTTATTTTTATCGGCACTTACAAAAGATAGTGAGGCATGACTTTGGCTAAATACAGCCGAACCTGCAGGATTTATACTTACAGCACTCATGTCACCTCCTAATGCTCCAAAAGCACCACTTAATGCTCTAAATCTAGCACTTCCTTGTATTTCATCTTGTGAATAGCGTAAGGCATCACTAATATCTTGAGCGTATATATTAGACATAGAGAGTACACCTATGAATAGTAAACTTAACTTTTTCATATATAAATAGTTTTCTTTTTTTAGAATGAATTAACGACGTCTTCCACCACTAGAAGATGATCTTGTGCTACCAGAACTACGACTGCTACTGCTACTTGATGATCTAGTCGTTGAGCTACTTGAACTTGAAGAGCTTCTACTTGGTGTGTAGGTGGAGCTTCTTGAGCTTGACGAACTTCTAGAACTTGAAGGATAAGAACTTCTACTACTTGTTGATGGTGTGTATGTAGAACTACGTCTTGTTGATGTCGATGTTGATCTTGTTGTTGAGTTTGTCGACGGCGTTCTAGTTACCGTAGATGTTCTTCTAGAAGTTGTAGAACTAGGCGCTGTACTTCTTCTAACAGTATTTCCATTAATTGTAGAACTTGCAGTGCTACTTCTTCTGGTTGTTGTGTTGTATTTTGATGTAGAGCTACTACGCCCTGATACTGTAGAAGCTGTTGTGCGACGACTTGTACCGCTTCTGTTAGCAGTGCTACCATAACTATTTCTTCTACTAGCGCTATATGCTACACGATTATTGTTGAAATTTCTATTACGGTTATAATAACCTGTGTTACCCCAATATCCATTAAATCCATTATTATTCCAGTAGTTGTAATAACCCCAGCCTCCATAACCGCCGTAAAAGATGTTGTTGAAACCTCCATAACGATATGGATTATAGTAACCCCAGTTGTTAAATCTGTTCCATCCCCAATTATTATATCTATTCCATTCCCAACTGTTGTAACCCCAAGAATTCCACCCGTAGTTATTCCAACCGTTATCTATGTAATTAATAGTAACATTATCGGTAGCTTGTCCCCAGCCAGCGTAACCTTGGTAATTATTATCAATTGCAATACCTTCTTCTTCAGAATAGTTATCGCTTTCATAACTATCAATATCAGTGAAAATTTCACTATTGACTATCATTTGTTCGGTTTCTAAAGCTCCAGTTTTAAAATAGTTTTCGTAATATTTACTATTAGAGTTGCCTGGTGCTGCAACTACTGCCTCTTCGTTTTGAACAACGCGCACAGTTTCTTCGCCATAAATTCCATCATTGTCAACACCTACGTATTGATATGAGCCACAAGATGACACACCAATTAGCAAAGCAAGCAGTGCTAAGTTTGGCATTTTTTGTTTTAAGTAGCTATTTAATTGCATATCTGTATAATTTTATTGTTGGACACTACAAAAATAGTTAGTTTTGCTGAACTATTTTATTATTTAACATAATCACAATTTTTGTGCCAAAACATCAATATGAGCAAAAAACTTACTAGTAGAGCAGAAGATTATTCTAAGTGGTATAACGAACTCGTTGTAAAAGCCGACCTAGCGGAGAATTCTGCGGTTAGAGGTTGTATGGTAATCAAGCCTTATGGCTATGCTATTTGGGAGAAAATGCAAGCTGAATTAGATAAAATGTTTAAAGAAACAGGACATCAAAACGCATATTTCCCTCTTTTTGTGCCTAAAAGTTTATTTGAAGCAGAAGAAAAGAATGCTGAAGGTTTTGCAAAAGAATGTGCTATTGTTACACATTATAGACTGCAGAACGATCCTGATAGACCAGGAAAGTTACGTGTAGATCCAGAAGCTAAGTTAGAAGAAGAGCTTATTGTTAGACCAACTTCTGAAGCAATTATATGGAATACCTTTCGTGGTTGGGTACAATCTTACCGCGATTTACCTTTATTAATAAACCAATGGGCCAATGTGGTACGTTGGGAAATGCGTACACGTTTGTTTTTGCGTACTGCAGAGTTTTTATGGCAAGAAGGGCATACGGCTCACGAAACTAAAGCAGAAGCCCTAACAGAAGCAGAAACAATGAATAATGTATATGCCACATTTGCTGAAAAGTTTATGGCCATACCAGTTATTCAAGGATTAAAAACAGAAAGTGAGCGTTTTGCAGGTGCAGATGAAACTTATTGTATTGAAGCCTTAATGCAAGATGGAAAAGCATTGCAAGCAGGAACATCACACTTTTTAGGGCAAAACTTTGCAAAAGCATTCGATGTTAAGTTTGCTAATAAGGAAGGAAAGCAAGATTATGTATGGGCAACGTCATGGGGTGTTTCGACACGTTTGATGGGTGCATTGATTATGACACATAGTGATGATTTAGGGTTGGTTTTACCTCCAAGCTTAGCACCAAACCAAGTTGTAATTGTTCCTATATATAAAACAGATGAAGATTTAAAGGCTATTACGGAAGTCGCAACTACTATAATGGGCGATCTACGAAGTAAAAACATGACGGTTAAATTTGATAATAGAACCACGCACAGGCCAGGAGCTAAATTTGCACAACACGAGTTGCAAGGTGTTCCATTACGTATTGCTATTGGAGCAAGAGACCTCGCAAATGGCACTGTTGAAATTGCTAGACGTGATACTCTAACAAAGCAAGTTGTTGCTTTAAGCAATTTAACAGAAATAATTGAAGGCTTATTAAAAGAAATGCAAGATGGTTTGTTTAAAAAAGCATTAGATTTTAGAGATTCTCACATTACAGAGGTGAATTCTTTTGAAGAATTTAAAAATATTTTAGAAAATAAAACAGGATTTATTTCTGCGCATTGGGATGGTACAATTGAGACAGAAGATAAGATAAAAGAGATCACAAAAGCTACTATTAGATGTATTCCTTTGGAATTCAAGGAGGAAGAGGGAGTGTGTGTCTATTCAGGGAAACCATCGAAAGGAAGAGTGTTATTTGCGAAGGCATATTAATTTAAAAAAAAGGCAAAAAACTTTTAAAAAAACTTGCAGAACTTAAATTTAGATGTATCTTTGCACCCGCAATGGAAAACATTGTTAAGTTATTTGAAAAGAAAATATTTTATTTGAAAAAATAAATTTGCAGATTAAAAATAAAGTTTTATATTTGCACACTCAAAAAATAATGGCCCGTTCGTCTATCGGCTAGGACGCCAGGTTTTCATCCTGGTAAGAGGGGTTCGATTCCCCTACGGGCTACAATTTAAAAAATTAAGAAAAAACAAAATGGCAAATCATAAGTCAGCATTAAAAAGAATTAGAAGTAACGAAGCAAAGCGTTTAACTAACAAGTATCAGCACAAAACAACTCGTAATGCTATCAAGAAATTACGTGAGTTAACTGATAAGAGTGAAGCTGAAACTTTATATCCTTCAGTTGTATCTATGTTAGATAGATTAGCTAAGAAAAATGTAATTCATGCTAACAAAGCGGCTAACCTTAAATCTGGTTTAGCAAAATTTGTTGCTGCACTTTAAGAGTGATTTAAAATTTATGATACTAAAAGCTTCTCAGAAATGAGAAGCTTTTTTTTTGCATTTTTTTAATGCGCTTTATAGTGTAAAAAGTAATTTAAAAATATAAATTTGCAAATAGAATAAGTTTATTAACCACATAATAATAGCACCGTTGGAAAATCAAAAAGCAAATAAATTAGTCGATAAAATTCTTAATGATCTTGATGAGTCAGGTATTAACAAAGAAGCGCTAATAGACGATATCAAGGAATTAAGAACTTATGCTTTAGAAGAGCAAATCCCTTTAGTGGTAAAAGTATTAAGGTTGACTTATGAGCATTTAGAAGAGAATAGCACGTTTCTTATTCCTATACTTGATGATGAACCTATAGAAGATGCTGAAGAGGGCGTTGAAGCGGTAAATGATTTAGATACTCCTGTAGAGAGTTTAAAATACTTAATAGCGCTAACTAAAAATCTTAATAATAAAGGTAATATAGCCGATTTAAGAGAGTATAAAGAGCTTTTTGCACGATACTAAAGGTTTATTAGTAAAATAAATCTGGGCAATAGGTTTTATAATAGATTAGAAAACCCCTTGACATTAAAACTGTCAAGGGGTTTTTATTTTTTATTAATATGTTGTTGATTAAAAACTATGTGACTCAATTCTTGTAAAATAGTTTAGATAAATTGATTTTAATCTTTTTTTACTGAAGTACTACAAAGAAGTTTGTTATTTGTTGAATGTTCGATTTAGTAACCCCATAGCAAAATATAGAACAGGAGAAATAAGCATTTCTTGTATACCTCCAGCAAAATGTCTTGCGTTTAGCGATATATCTTGAATAAACCAATCGTAAAGCCCCATCACTCCAATTATAAATAAACCAGTGATATGGATAAAGTGCCAAAGAGACGACATCCAAGTATCTTTTAATTTACCTAAATGAAAAGTACCTATAAAATAAACGGCTACTGTGGTAGCAAAGGTAATAAGGTGTCTAATTTTCGATGGAATAGAGGCTATGTTCTTGTTTTCTGCAAAATAGATGTAATACCAAGAGTAAACAATAATAATTAATATAAGCCCAACAATGAAGCGAACTTTATCCGATTTATACAGTTTCATTTTTTAAATGAATTTTACGGGCAAAGTATCCCCAAATTATTAATGTTGCGGTATATACTACAGCTTTAAAAAGATAATGATGTGCAAAATCGAAATATACATCGAAGTACTCTTTCAAATAGATTAGGCCTACACATCTTAAAATGTTTATAACATCGAGTAGTAAAATACCTAAAATAATATATTTTGTTTTTCTCCAAAAAGATGAAGGCATACAAATTATAAAGCCAATGTAAAGCACAAATACTTCTAGTCCATTACAAGCATTCGCAATGTATAGTGATATATAGTCGTAGTGATAAATTGCAGATATTTCGTGAACGGTTTCGCCGCCTTCGAAAACAAAACTTGTGTTTTCTCTATTTGTAGAGAAATCGCTCATACCACCTAAGTTATTTAGGAGGTAAGTAGAGGCTTTAGCAACGTGTGAGGTTAAAGGGTGATCTAGGTATTGAGAGTCATAAAGAAAGCCAGAATATATAACCTTCCATATTATAAAAAGCAATAAGGCTTTTCCGAGAAAAAGCCTTATTGGTAATGGTATGTCTTTGAGTAAAGATTTAAGCTTTAGCATCTTTCTTTGAACGCAATTTTTTAACACCTAAAGCAGCAGCTCCTAACATAAGGAATCCAAGTCCACCATCTAATGGTACTGAATCTGGAGGCGTTGGAGTTGATCCACCACCGCATTTTCCAGAGTGTGCACTCTTACATCTTCTACACTTACTATCGTTATGCCTTAGTTTACAGTTTCTAATACCATGACTACATCTACTACCTCCACCTACTACCATAAAGTGTGTTGTGGCAAGAGTTACATTAGTAGTTGATACTGCACTAACAGAAGTTGCATTTGCGTTAGTAGAGAAAGAGAATGCCAATATAATAGCGAGAGTAGCAATTATATTAACAAAAGTTTTTTTGTTGTTGTTCATCATTTTCACATTTAATTAATTAATAGCTTAATAGCGTGTCAAAAATAGTAACTATTTGAGTAAAAAAATATCTATTGTTGGTATTTTCGATAAAACAAGGAATAAAGTCTACTAAATACAACTTTGCTTATTAAGTAACCTCAATTTTATTAACTTTTACTCTGTTTTTGTTTTAATTCGGAAGTATAATAAGCCTTAAAAGGCCATGTTTGAAGTATTTGTTAAGTTACTAGTATAAGGTTTAATTTATTTACTAATCCCGCGTTAGCGATTGCAGTGGTTAGCTTTTGGCGAGGCGAGCATCGAGCCAAAACTAGTAACGGAAAGCGCGACCCTTGTGGTAACGCCATAATTAGTGCATAAAAAAAGCCTTAACTTTTACATTAAGGCTCTATATCTATATAATGATAGTTTTAACCGTTCATTGAGATTAAAAACTCTTCGTTATTTCGAGTTTGTTTAAAACGCTCGTTTATAAATTCCATAGCTTCTACCGGATTCATGTCTGCAAGATATTTACGCATAACCCACATACGCTGTATGGTGTTGGCATCTAGTAAAATATCGTCGCGACGTGTGGATGAAGATGTAAGGTCTATAGCAGGGAAAATTCTACGATTAGATATTTTTCTATCTAATTGTAATTCCATATTACCGGTTCCTTTAAACTCTTCGAAAATTACTTCGTCCATTTTAGAACCTGTTTCGGTAAGTGCTGTAGCAATAATGGTAAGCGAACCTCCGTTTTCTATATTACGTGCCGCTCCAAAAAAACGTTTTGGTTTGTGTAAAGCATTAGCATCTACACCACCACTTAATATTTTACCAGAAGCGGGTTGCACACTGTTATATGCACGGGCTAAACGGGTAATAGAATCTAAAAGAATAACAACATCGTGACCACATTCTACTAAGCGTTTTGCTTTTTCTAAAACAATGTTTGCAATTTTTACGTGTTCGTGTGCTTCTTTATCAAAGGTTGATGCAATAACTTCACCGCGAACATTACGTTGCATATCTGTTACTTCTTCTGGACGTTCATCAATTAATAAAATCATTTGATAAACTTCTGGATGATTTGCTGCAATGGCATTGGCAACATCTTTAAGTAACATGGTTTTACCTGTTTTTGGCTGCGACACAATCATACCACGTTGTCCTTTACCGATAGGAGCAAACAGATCCATAATTCTGGTAGAAATGGTGCTTTGACGTCCGGCTAGATTAAATTTTTCTTGAGGAAACAATGGTGTTAAATGCTCGAAAGCAACGCGGTCTCGAACCACATTTGGATTTTGACCATTAATTCTACTAACCTTAATTAAAGGGAAATATTTTTCTCCTTCTTTTGGAGGACGTACTTGCCCTAATACAGTATCTCCAACTTTTAAACCAAATAATCTAATTTGCGATTGCGATACATAAATATCATCTGGTGATGATAAATAATTATAATCCGATGAGCGTAAAAATCCGTACCCATCTTGCATAATATCTAGAACGCCTTCACTTTCAATAATAGCATCAAACTCAAAATCTGGCTCACGATAGCGGTTACGGCTATCTTTATTACCATTATTTCCGGCGTGTACATTACCATTTTTTTGGTTTTTGTTTTGATCGCGTTTTTGTTGCGGTTTTGGTCTTGGATTTGGCTGATTATCGTTTTTACGCTCCTTTTGAGGGCGTGGTCTTGGTTTAGGTTTGTTGTCTACCTTAGCCTCAACTTTTTCAGTTTGTTGAGCTTGTTTATTTTCAACTTTAGCTTCTTCTACTTGTTTAGGTTCAGCTACGGGTTTTGTTTCTTTTGTTGTTTTGGTTGGCGTGCTAGCTGTATTTACAGTAGGCTTTTGCACGCGCTGTCTAGGTTTTCTAGGTTTTGGTTTTGCGGCCGGTGCTTTTTCTGCTGGTTTAGCAGGAGCAACTACTGCATCCACCGCTTTTGGGTCTGCGGCTTGGGTATCTAATATTTGATATACTAAATCCAATTTTTTTAATGAACGGTACTTAGGAACGTTCAGTTTTTTTGCAATCTCCTGTAGGTCAGTGAGTTTCTTTTCTTTTAATTGTGAAATTTCAAACATTGATATATTTTGAATATTATATATTGAATATAAAATTGAGTTTTTTTGAAAAAAAATGAATTTTTATTCTGAAGAATTAACCGCCTGTTATTGCGGTTGTTGAGAATTAATACTGCAATTATACAACTTTATTTTAATTTTTTGTGCTATTTTTTTAAAGAAACCATTATTTTTGCGTCCTAGTTAGTTAGAATAATATGTTACAACGCATTCAATCGGTTTATTTGTTAGCAGCAGCAGGAGTATCTGCTGGGTTAATTTTTGTGGTTAATTTATGGACTACAAATACTAATGAGATTGTGTTTGCAAAAGACAATATATTGTACTTGGGTCTCTTTTTAGGATCTGCTTTATTATCTTTAATTTCTATATTTATGTTCAAAAATAGGCAACTTCAATTTGTTTTGGGGCGGCTTAACATCATATTAAACTTTATTTTATTAGGATTTTTTGTGTATCAATCTCTAAATTTATCTGGAGAGACGGCGGTTTCTGAGAAAGGTATTGGGATGCTTCTTCCACTTGTTTCTATCGTGTTGTTGGCATTTGCTAATAAGGCCATCAAGAAGGATGAAGACCTCGTAAAATCTGTAGATCGATTGCGATAGACCTAACATCTTAGTAGTATTAGTGCGTTAAAACTCCGAAGTGAAAACTTCGGAGTTTTTTATTTACAAATAGTTTTTTATGTCTTATTAGTAGGTATCAGAACCGTATTAGTTTTTTGGATGCCTATTTGGGAACTCTACAACTTCTAAATTATCTATTTTTTTACCATCAATTGTAAAGCGCAACATGGTCCTTATTTTGTGGAAGCCATGTTTTCCAACAGCGCCGGGATTCATATGTAAAACATTTAGTTTTTTATCGGGCATTACTTTTAAAATATGCGAATGGCCAGAAATAAATATTTTCGGAGGGTTCTTTTTTATTTCTTCAATAACTCTTAAATTATATTTTGGAGGGTATCCACCAATATGAGTAATCCATACATCAACATCTTCACACATAAATCTGTTGTGTTCTGGAAATTCACCGCGCGCTTTAGCATCGTCAATATTGCCATAAACTGCTCGTAATGGTTTGAGCTCTTTTATAGCATCGGTTACTTTTAAATCACCAATATCTCCAGCATGCCAAACTTCATCGGCTTGTTTGACATATTTTAAAACATCATTATCTATATAACTATGGGTATCCGAAAGGAGTAATATTTTTTTCATTAAAATCTTTTAATATATAATTAAGATTTGAGTATTCACAAGAACCTTAAAACTGACTATATTTGTTCTTTCAACAAAAGTATTAAAACAAATTGCGATATTTTATAGAACTTTCATATAACGGTGCAGCATATCATGGTTGGCAAGTTCAGCCTGATGCCATTTCTGTACAAGAAGTTTTAGAGAAAGCCTTGTCGGTTTTATTAAATACCCCAATCTCTATTATGGGAGCAGGCCGTACAGATACGGGTGTGCATGCCAAGCAAATGTTTGCTCATTTTGATTATGAGGGTGTTATAGACAACGTAGATTTGGTTTTTAAACTTAATTCGTTTTTACCTAAAGATATTGCCATTCACGATATATTTAAAGTGAAAGAAGATGTACACACGCGTTTTCATGCTGTGAGTAGAACATATTTGTATCGCGTTTCTTTAAAGAAAAATGTTTTCAATGTCGATGCTGCTTACAATGTGAAGCAAAAGTTAGATATTGATAAAATGAAAGAAGCTACTAAAATATTGCTAGAATATAGCGATTTTCAGTGTTTCTCTAAGAGCAAAACGAACGTAAATACTTTTTTATGTAATATAATGAAAGCCGAGTGGCAAATAGTAGAAGGTGAATTGCAGTTTACTATTAAAGCCGATCGCTTTTTGCGTAATATGGTGCGCGCTATTGTGGGTACTTTAATTAATATTGGCTTAGGTAAAATGCCGGTAGCACATTTGCATAATATTATTGAATCCAAAAATAGGAGTGAAGCTGGGTTTTCTGTTCCGGCACATGGCTTATATTTAATTGAAGTAGAGTATCCAGAAGATATAAAAATATAAATGAGTAAACCTAAAGAGAAAATATTTGATGTTAACCTTTTTAAAAGGCTATTTACTTACATAAAACCCTATAATTTGGTTTTTGTATGCTTGCTTATAATGGTGGTTTTATCAGCTGTATTTAGTGCTGCAACGCCATATTTAACAAAATATGCTATAGACAATAGTATAGCTGTGAAATTGAAAGATGATTTTCTCTTTTACATTATACTGATGTTGGTGGTTTTAATTTTGCAAACCGTTATACAACTTAGTTTTATTTATTACGCCGCTTGGTTGGGGCAAAATTTAGTAAAAGATGTACGAACAAAATTGTTTAATCATTTATTACGTTTTAAAATGAAGTATTACGATAATTCATCGGTAGGCGTGCTTATTACAAGATCTGTTACCGATATGGAACGTATTGCCGATATTTTTGGGCAAGGTTTATTCATGATTGTGAAAGATTTACTGACTATGATTGTTGTTTTCGCTGTTATGGTTTATATCAATGTAAAGCTGAGCATTATTGTATTTATCATGCTTCCTTTATTGTTATATGCTACACGGATTTTCCAAAAAGTAATGAAAAAGGCTTTTGAAGAAGTAAGAACCGAAGTTTCCAACCTAAACTCTTTTGTACAAGAACGATTAACAGGAATGAAAATTCTACAACTTTTTACAAGAGAAGATACCGAGTTTAAAAAGTTTAAAGCCATAAACGAACGCCATAAAAAAGGATGGTTAAAAACTGTTTGGTATAACTCTATTTTCTTTCCATTAGCAGATTTATCTGGCTCCATAGCTATGGGTTTAGTGGCCTGGTATGGAGGTTTACACGTAGTTTTGGAAGCTAGTGATGTGTCTCAAGGCGATTTAATTGCCTTTATCATGTTTATACCGATGTTGTTTAGGCCTTTACGACAAATTGCCGATAAATTTAACACGTTGCAAATGGGGATGGTAGCAGCAAACCGTGTGTTTAAAGTTCTAGATACTACATCACAAATTGATGATTACGGGACGTATATTGCAGAAACGTTTAAAGGAGATATAGATTTCGAAAATGTGTATTTTAACTATGTCGAAGATGAAGCTGTTTTAAAAGGCATTTCATTTAATGTGAGTTCTGGTGATACTGTTGCTATTGTAGGTGCTACAGGTGCAGGAAAATCTACTATTATTAACTTATTAAACCGTTTTTATGAAATTAAAGATGGTGTAATTTCAGTAGACGGTATTGATATAAAGGATGTTACTTTAGAATCTCTTCGAACTCAAATAGCTGTTGTTTTACAAGATGTATTTTTGTTTGCAGATACTATTTTGAATAATATTACTTTAAATCATCCAGAAATTACGGAAGAACAAGTTTATCAAGCAGCTAAAGATATTGGTATTCACGATTTTATTATGTCTTTACCAAACGGGTATCACTATAATGTAAAAGAACGTGGCGTTATGCTTTCTTCAGGGCAGCGTCAGCTTATTTCGTTTTTACGTGCTTATGTTACAAACCCAAGTATTTTGGTTTTAGATGAAGCCACATCATCGGTAGATTCTTATTCGGAACAACTTATTCAAAATGCTACAGATAAGATTACTAGAGGTAGAACCTCAATAGTTATAGCGCACCGATTAGCAACAGTTAAAAAGGCTGATAAAATTATTGTTATGGATTCTGGTAAAATTGTTGAGCAAGGCACGCATAATGAACTTCTTAAAAAAGAAAATGGGTACTATAGAAACTTATATGAGGTTCAATTCTTGAAGGAAGATGTTGCTTAAAATTAAAATTTTGATTTTAAGCTAAATCTGTTTTTATAATTTCGGTAAGTGCATTAGTATCATCAAAAACAACAAACTCACCATCTTTAAAATAAGAAATGTGTCCGGTTTCTTCACTTACAACAAGCGCTAAAGCGTCCGTTTTTTCGGTAACACCAATAGCTGCTCTGTGACGAAGTCCAAAACGTTTCGGTATGCTTCTATCATTATTAACAGGAAGAATTACACGAGTAGCTTTAACAATATTATCGTTTATAATAATGGCGCCATCGTGCAAGGGACTATTTTTAAAAAAGATACTCTCTATAATAGGTTGTGTAACTTTTATATTCATTTCATCTCCAGAGGCTGCAATAAAATCTAAGTTATTACTGCGTTCAAAAACAATAAGCGCTCCTGTTTTAGACATTGCCATTTTATTACACGCAGATACAATAACCTCTACATCGGTAGCATCGCTAGTTTCGGTTTTTAAGAATTTAAACTGTTGTAAAAATTTGCGTCGGCCATTAAAATTAGTAGAACCTACCATTAATAAAAACTTTCTTATTTCTGGCTGAAAGACAACAATTAAAGCAATAATACCCACTTTCATAAAGCCTCCAAAAATGCCTGTAAGCAATTCCATTTCTAAGAATTCCGTAAGCTTCCAAACAAAATAAATAATAATTATACCAATAAAAATATTGATAGCAACCGTGCCTTTTGTTAATTTATAAACATAATAAAGCAGCACTGCTACCAGAATTACATCAATAATATCAACAATTTTAAAGTTTAAGAGGTCATTAAAAATTTCCAATGGTGAAAGTGTTTTTGTAAATTTAGTGAATAAAGGTTAATTAAAAATAAATTCTTTATTCGATATTTTTGCTTCCTTTAAATTTATATTTTCTAATAATGATTTATAAGTTATATAGTCTTGAAAGTTCAAATTTTCATTAAAGTTTAAATAGATTAAAAAGCCTTTAGTATCATATTTTTTTAAATCTTTTAACAAATTATTTTTATCTGTTTTGGTAGCAACTAAGTTAGTATCAATTTGTATTAAGGTTAATTTACTATGTTTATCAATTTTGAGGTTAATTGATTCGTAAACGAGGTCTGAGTTTTCTGGGTTAGATAAATATGAAACACTTGAGTCTTCAATATATTCTGTTCCTGTAAATTCAATAAATCCTAAATTTTTTATACTGGTATCGTTACAAGTAAAATAGTTTTTGGCTCCTTCTTTTTTATGCCCAGCATTTTTCTTTTTATTCTGAAGAAATTTGATTTGCGGAATTACCAACTTCAATTTTAAACGTTTATCTACATTAACCAACCAATTGGTTGTGCTAATTAAGTTTTTTCGGTTTAATTCTATGCTGTCTTTTTCTGAGTCGTAAAAAAGATAGGCTGGAGAAATATCATCGATTTCTGTTGTTTTAGAATTACTAATTTCAGGTAGTTGTAGTATTTTTTCATTATCGCAAGAAAAAAAAAGAACGGTAATAAAAAAGGTTAGTATATGTTTCATTTTAAATATTGAGAGATTCAACAAGTTTAATAGTTTCCATGGCTTCTTTTACATCATGCACACGTAAAATGGAAGCGCTTTTTTGTAAAGCTATTGTGTTTAAAACCGAAGTGCCATTCAAAGCATCTTTCGCCGTATTGTTAAGTGTTTTGTAAATCATTGATTTTCTTGAGATGCCAACAAGAAGTGGTTTATCTAATATATGAAGTAATTCGAGTTTATTTAAGAGCTCAAAATTTTGTTTTAAAGTTTTGGCAAAACCAAAGCCAGGATCTACTACAATATCAACAATACCAAGTTGTTTTGCAGCCGCTAAACGTTCAGAAAAATAGACGATAATATCTTTTAATAAATCTTTATAATCGGTTTGTTGTTGCATGGTTTGGGGTGTGCCACGCATATGCATCATAATATATGGCACGTGTAAATCGGCAACCGTTTTCAGCATATTGTCATCGAGCTTTCCTGCCGAAATGTCGTTTATTAATGCCGCACCAGTTTCAATAGCTTGTTTTGCGACCTCGCTTCTAAATGTATCGATAGAAATAAAAATTTCAGGAAAGGTTGTTGTTAGAAGTTCTACTATCGGCAAAATCCGTTTTAACTCTTCAGCTTCACTTACATGATCTGCATTAGGACGAGAACTATACGCACCAATATCAATAAAAGTTGCACCTTCACAAAGCATGTTCTCTGTATGATTCAGAATAGATTTTTTATCTTTATGTTGTCCGCCATCGTAAAATGAGTCGGGTGTTATGTTTAAAATCCCCATTACTTTTGGCGACGATAAATCAATAAGTTTTCCTTTGCAATTAATGGTCATAACCTCTTAAAATGTCAATATTTTCAATATTAAATATCAAACGTAAAACTTTAAAATTGTATCGTCAAACTTCCTCCTAAAAACTTTTGAACTTTAAACAATTTAAGCGAAATTTACACAAAATATAATTGATACATGCCAGATACTTCAAAACAATACGATACGGTTGTAAATACTTGTAAAAGTTTATTCATTAAAAAAATGAGTGATTATGGAAGTGCTTGGAGAATTTTACGTTTACCATCCTTAACCGATCAAATTTTTATAAAGGCACAACGTATTCGAGGTTTACAGCAAAACGATGTGAGAAAGGTAGATGAAGGTGAAGTTAGTGAGTTTATTGGTATTATCAATTATTCTATTATGGCGCTCATTCAATTGGAATTAGGTGTTGTAGAACAGCCAGATTTATCAACAGAAGAAGCTACAGAATTGTACGAAAAACATGTTTCTATTACTAAAACTCTGATGGAAAACAAAAACCACGATTACGGTGAAGCTTGGCGAGATATGCGTGTAAGTAGTTTAACCGATTTAATTTTACAAAAATTACTTCGCGTAAAGCAAATTGAAGATAATAAGGGCAAAACTCTTGTAAGTGAAGGTATTGATGCTAATTATCAAGATATGATTAATTATGCCATTTTTGCCATGATTCATTTAAATGAAACCCATTAATTTAGGCGGAATATAAACACACTTTAGAACTTAAATTGATATTTAAGTTGAACATAAAATATAATACCACATGAAATTTTTAGTAGGAATAAGCCGAGTATTTGTTGGAGTTTTATTTATTATTTCTGGATTTATTAAACTCAACGATCCATTAGGGTTTTCGTATAAACTAGCAGAATATTTTGGTCAGGATGTTTTAAACTTGCCGTTTTTAGAACCTTATTCTTTAATGATTTCGGTACTTGTAGTGGTGTTTGAAGTGGTGTTGGGGGTGTTTCTGCTTATTGGTTATAAACCTAAATTTACAGTTTGGAGTTTGTTGTTAATGATTGTTTTCTTCTCGTTTTTAACTTTTTACTCTGCATATTTCGATAAAGTAAAAGATTGTGGATGTTTTGGCGATGCTTTAAAATTGACGCCATGGGAAAGCTTTACTAAAGATATTGTACTACTGTTTTTTATTCTCATTTTATTTTTAGGAGTAAAATACATAAAACCGCTTTTTGGAAACCTAGCAACAACGGCTTTAGCATTATTAAGTTTTATTGTGAGTTTATGGTTTGGGTACCATGTATTAATGCATTTACCCGCAATAGATTTTAGGGCATACCACATAGGCGCAAACATACAAGAAGGGATGAGCGTGCCTGAAGATGCAGAAAAACCAGTAACGGAATATGCCTGGAAGTTTAAAGTTGATGGTGAAGAAAAAATTATTACTACAAATGGTTCTTACCCTACTGTGGAAGGCGAATTTATAAGTGTAAATACAAAAGAGATTTCTGCGGGGTATACACCTCCAATCTACGATTTTTCGATTGAATCGGAAGATGAAAACTTAACCGATTACTTTTTAAATGAAGATAATTTAGTTATTGTAATATCTTATAATCTAGATGTTATAGAGCAGGGTGGTGCTTTAAAATTGGAAGCATTACAAGATGAAGCTCGAAAAAATGGATACAAAATTATTGGCTTAACGGCCTCTGGAGCAGAATCAAAACAGCGTATAAAAGAAGCTTATAATATTGATTTCGATTTCTATTTATGTGATGAGAAAGCGCTAAAAACAGTAGTGCGTTCTAATCCTGGAATTATTGAGCTCGATAAGGGAACTATAAAGCAAAAAGTACACTGGAACGATCTAGACAATCTTCAATTACCAAAAGTAGAACGAGCTCCTGAGCCTTTAAAGATTGAAAATATTGCATATTTTGTTGATGGAGCAATGTCTACTAAAACAGAAGTGGAAGCTATAGATACAGAAACTATTGAGTCTGTCAGCGTTTTTAAGGAACAAAACAAAGAGTTAGATTCTGTTAATACAGCCAATAGCAGCAATTTTACGAGTTTGGTAAAAGTGGTGTTAAAAAAATAAATAATTAATTTGAACTACTTAATAAATAAACTAGGCTATGCCATCATCACACTATTTGGGGTAGTTACGGTTATATTCTTTTTATTTAACGTGCTTCCTGGAGATCCTGCACAAATGATGCTGGGGCAAAATGAAGACAGTGAGCAACTTGCCATAGTAAAGCAAAAATATGGTTTTGATAAACCTTTGGGTACGCAGTATTTGTATTACTTAAACGATTTGTCTCCTGTATCATTTCATTCTAATAAAAAAGAAGATTATACTTTTTTACGAAATGGTAAATATTCCGCAAGCAAACTATTTACAATAGGAAATATAACAACGGTTTTAAAATTGCCGTATTTGCGCGAATCGTTTACCAAGCAAGGTAAAAAAGTGAGCCAAGTGTTATCAGAAACCTTACCAAATACTTTTGTTCTTGCTGTTTCTGCCATTGTAATAGCTATGATATTGGGGGTTGTTTTAGGTATTGTTTCTGCCTTGTATAAAGATCAATGGATAGATAAAACCATTCAAATATTCAGTACTTTAGGTATGAGTGTGCCATCATTTTTTAGTGCTATTTTATTCGCGTGGTTTTTTGGGTTTGTATTGCATGAATATACCAATTTAGAGATGACGGGTAGTTTGTACGAACTAGACGATTTTGGCGAGGCTATGCACATTAAATGGAAAAACTTAATACTTCCAGCTGTTGTTTTAGGTATTCGCCCGTTAGCGGTTGTTATTCAGCTTATGCGTAATTCTTTGCTAGAGGTTTTTAACCAAGATTATATTAGAACAGCGCGTGCTAAAGGACTTAGTGAATTTCAAATTATTAAAAAGCACGCTGTAAAAAACGCTTTAAACCCGGTAGTTACAGCCATATCAGGTTGGTTTGCTTCTATGCTTGCCGGCGCCGTTTTTGTTGAGTACATTTTTGGATGGAACGGCCTTGGTAAAGAGATTGTAAATGCATTAAATACGCTAGATCTTCCCGTAATTATGGGGGCTGTTTTAGTAATTGCAGTGTTATTTGTAATTATCAACATTTTTGTCGACTTAATCTACGTTTGGTTAGATCCAAAAGTTAAATTAAAATAAATAGTTTTTTCCGCGAAAGCGTGAACATTTTCAAATCTTTGTTATATGAATAAGTTAAAGTATATTTTCGTTTTATTAATTAGTTTTTTAAGCTGTAAAGACGAACCAACACAATTTTCGGCCGAAGCTTTAAACGATACTTTTATCGCTCAAAATGGCACGGAGGTTACCTTTCAAAGCATTTTAAATAAGCATAAAGGAAAAACCATAGTTATAGATGTATGGGCATCTTGGTGTAGCGACTGTATTAAGGGTATGCCTAAAGTTAAAGCATTGCAGGCTAGTAATCCAGAAATAGCTTACGTATTTTTATCTTTAGATAGAGAGCAAGGTGCATGGCAGCGTGGTATTAAAAAATACAATGTTAATGGTGATCACTATTTTATGCCAAATGCAAAAGATTGTGATTTTGCTGATTTTTTAAATATAAGCTGGATTCCTAGATATTTGGTAATAAATAAAGCTGGCGAAATCGTTGTATTTAATGTTATTGAAGCTGATGACGATAAGTTAATAAAAGCTATAAAAAATTAACTATTTTAGCAGTAGAAAACAACAATTATTAACTATTTTAAAAAAATATCCTTGTCGATTTAGGGAAGGTTAAAAGGCAATCATGAGAAAAAACATTGTAGCAGGAAACTGGAAAATGAATAACGATTTAGCGCAAACCGAAGCGTTAATCACAGCTTTAAAAAACCAAACAACAAGCTCTAATGCCGAAGTAATGGTAGCACCAACCTTTACCAACTTATTTCAGGCCTATCAGGCGTTAAGAACTTCAAATATAGAAGTTATAGCGCAAAACATGCATTTTGCAGAGAATGGAGCCTATACAGGTGAAATTAGCGCAAATATGTTGAAAAGTATCGGTGTGAACACCGTTATATTAGGTCATAGTGAACGTCGTGAATATTTTAATGAAACCGATGAGTTACTTGCCAAAAAAACAGATGCCGCTCTAGCAAAAGGGATGCGTGTAATTTTCTGTTTTGGTGAAGAATTAGCCGATAGAAAATCAGGAAACGAAGAAACTATAGTTGGTAATCAAATAAAAAATGCATTGTTTCATTTAGAAGCTGCTGCATTTCAAAATATAGTATTGGCTTATGAGCCTGTATGGGCGATTGGTACCGGGGAAACAGCAAGTCCAGAGCAAGCTCAAGATATGCACGCTTTTATCAGAAAAACATTAGCTGATAAGTATGGAAACGATGTTGCCGATGAAGTTTCTATACTTTATGGAGGTAGCGTTAAACCAGCAAATGCAGAAGAAATTTTCTCTAAACCAGACGTAGATGGCGGTTTAATAGGAGGAGCTGCACTTAATGCAGAAGATTTTTTCGCAATTGTAAATGCATTTTAAAGTAACCTATTAATTAAAATAAATTTGGGCGTTACCCAAAAAGGAGTCGGGTTTTATTCGTGCAGTCTTATTTTTCAATTAAAGAACTCATGAATATAAATATTTCGGCAGTCGTTTTTTTGTGTTGCATAGTTGCAACCACACAAAAAGAGCTCCAACAAAGTCTCAGTCCCGAACGCAGGGTTACTAGCGAAAATAGAGACTAGACTTAGAGTTTTCCTTTTTTGAACGAATCCATTTATTTGAAAAATATATTTAAAAATAAAAAACACCTTATTTTAAAAAGATAAGGTGTTTTTTGTTTTTCTGCTAAAACAGAAGTTAGTCTTCAGTTTTTTAATAAAATTTTATATCGAACTCCATTTATAAGACTTAAATTTGCACTTCAATAAAAAAGAAAATGTCAAACATTATTTATATCGGTTATTATTTTAAAGTAGTACCATTACAGCCAGCAGTAGAAATTTTGATAGCCGAGTTAGGTTATGCGGGTTTTGAAAGTTTTGTAGAAAATGAAGATGGAGCAACAGCATATATTCAAAAGGAAGAATGGAATGCTAATATTTTAGATGATGTTCAAATCTTAAAATCCGATGAATTCGAAATAACTTACGAGTTTAACGAAATAGAGCAAACTAATTGGAACGAAGAGTGGGAAAAGAATTTTAATCCTATCATTGTGGATAATACTTGCTCTGTTCGTGCACCTTTTCACGAAAAACCAGATACCACTTACGATATTGTAATAGAACCAAAAATGAGTTTTGGAACCGGGCATCATGAAACTACACACATGATGATACAACATATTCTTAAAACAGATTTAACTAATAAGTCGGTTCTAGATATGGGTTGTGGTACAGGCGTATTAGCAATTCTTGCGGAAATGAAGGGGGCAAAACCATTAGATGCTGTAGATTATGATAATTGGTGCTATTTAAACAGTTTAGAGAATGTAGAACGTAACAATGCCAAGCATATTACCGTAATAGAAGGCGATGCTTCTGTGCTTAAAGAGAAAAGTTTTGATGTTATTATAGCGAACATTAACCGAAATATTTTACTCCAAGACATGGAAACCTATGCAGGATGTTTAAACAAAAATGGTATGTTGTTTTTAAGCGGATTTTACGCTGAGGATATCCCACTTATTACAGCTGAATGTGAAAAATATTTGTTAAAATTTGAAGAAAAGTTGGAAAGAAACAATTGGGTATCGTTAAAATTTTTAAATTAGTAACATAATTAAAATGTTAATCAAGTGTTTTCTTACAAGAAAATATAAGAAAGTAAAATTTAGATTATGAGTACACAAGAAAAAACATTCGAAGAATTATTACTAGAAGAAGAAGTTTTAACTCAAAACGAGATTGTTTTGCATAACGATGATGTAAATACTTTCGATCACGTTATAGATACGTTAATATATGCTTGTGAGCATACACCAGAACAAGCAGAACAATGCGCTATGTTAGTACATTACAAAGGGAAATGTACGGTTAAAACCGGTTTATTAGACGATTTAAAACCACGCTGCTCTATGTTGTTAGAAGCCGGCTTAAGCGCAGAATTAGTTTAGAACTGAACTATAATATAATAATACAAAGTAAAAGACCTTTCATTTTAATGAAAGGTCTTTTTTTTTGCTATTAATCTAAATTCTACTGTGGTTCTATTTTATTTTTTTTTTATTGAGCTTATTTTAAAAATACTATAAAGCGGACAGAAATTAATGAAACTCGTTATTAGTAAAATAACAGCAACTGTCATTAAAATTAAAGCTAATGTACCTGAGATAATATTAAAATAATAAAATAAGGCAATGGCAATTCCGGCAAGTACTCTAATGGCTTTGTCGGTTGGACCTATGTTCTTTTTCATTTTTTTTAATTAAGTATAAATGTTTATAGCGTACTTGGGCAAACAAAATCGGTTGTAGGTAAATCTGAGTTTTTAATAGCTCCAAATCCGCCAGCAATATCAATGAGGTTATTAAAACCACGTGCTTTTAAAATAGAAGCAGCTATTACAGAGCGGTAACCGCCCGCGCAATGCAGGTAATAGGTTTTGTTTTTATCGATATTATTCATGTTTTGGTTTATATAATCTAACGCAAAATGTTTAACGTTGTCGCCTTCTAAATGCTCCGAGTTGTATTCTCCATCTTTTCTAACGTCTAAAACTTCAATGTTTTCAGAGTTGTAACGTTTAGAAAATTCGTCTACAGGTATAGAGTCTATAGTTTCTGTATCTTTTCCTGCCGCGATCCAGCTTTCAATACCACCTTCTAAATAGCCTAAGGTATTATCATACCCAACTCTAGATAATCTCGTTACCGTTTCTTGTGCTTTCCCTTCGGGTGTTACAAGTAAAATAGGCTGTTTTAAATCGGTAATTAATGCACCAACCCATGGAGCAAAACCACCGTGAATACCAATAAAAATTGAATTTGGAATATGACCTTTTACAAAATCTTGTTCTCTTCTAACATCTAAAACTAGTGCGTCGTGGCTATTGGCCAATGCCTCGAAAGCTTCAGGAGAAAGTGGGGTGTCTCCTTTTTTCAAAATAGTTTCAAAATTATCATAGCCAGATTTGTTCATCATGGCATTTTTTGCAAAATATTGAGGAGGAGGAGCAATACCTGTAAGTACTTCTTTTATAAACTCTTCACGCGTCATGTTTGCTCGTAAGGCGTAATTAGTTTTTTTCTGTTCACCTAAAACCCCAACTGTTTCTTTGCTTAAGTTTTTTCCACAGGCTGAGCCAGCACCATGAGCAGGATAAACAATAACATCGTCTGAGAGTGGCATAATTTTATTGCATAGGGAATCGAAAAGCATACCAGCTAAATCTTCTTTTGTTAAATCAGATTTTATGGCTAAATCTGGTCGGCCAACATCGCCTAAAAATAAGGTGTCTCCAGAAAATATAGCATGATCTTTTCCATTTTCATCTATTAATAAAAATGTTGATGATTCTAAAGTATGCCCAGGAGTATGTAACACTTTTATGGTGATAGTACCAAGTTTAAAGGTTTCATTATCTTTGGCTATATAAGCTTTATATTTGGTTTCGGCGTTTGGACCAAAAACGATATCTGCTCCGGTTTTTTTTGCTAAATCTATATGTCCAGAAACAAAATCGGCATGAAAATGTGTTTCGAAAATGTATTTTATTTTCGCATGTTCTTTTTCTGCTTTATCTACATATTGCTGTGTTTCGCGTAATGGATCTATAATAGCAACTTCGCCATTAGATTCTATGTAATATGCGCCTTGTGCTAAGCAGCCTGTATATATTTGTTCAATTTTCATTTTATTTTTTCTTTTTATAACCGGTGATGATTCAAAATTAAGGAACTCTTTCTTTTGTTGAGTTACAATTATTACATAACCTATTTAAGTTCTTTATATATAATGTATATGGCCATGAAAAGCACAAAAAAACCAAAGCTTTTTTTAAGTTTATTTCCACTTATTAACTTCGAAAAGTAGGTGCCTAAAACAATACCAATAATTGATATACCTGTAAACGTTAATAGAAACGTCCATTCTATATCTAGTGTTTGCATATCTCCTGTAAAGCCAATTAGCGAGTTGATGGTTACAATAATTAAAGAGGTTCCTACAGCTTTTTTCATGGGGATGTTTGCCCAAAGTACCAAGGCAGGAACATATAAAAAACCGCCGCCTGCTCCAATTAATCCCGTAATAGTTCCAATAACTAAGCCTTGAACAAAGGTTTTGTAATAGGGTTGTTTTATAGCAACAATGTCATCCTCATCTTTTCCTTTTTTTATCATAGAAATTGATGCTATAAGCATAATTATGGCAAAGAAAATCATAACACTCATTTCTTTGGTAATAGCGAAATCACCAAAATTAAAAAGTGTTTCTGGAATGTTTGGAACTAAATAGCGTCGTGATAAATAAACAGCTATAAAGGAAGGAAAGGAAAATGCTAGTCCTGTTTTTACATCTACAAGGCCTTCTTTAAATTTTTGAATGGTTCCAACAAGTGATGTTGTGCCTACCACAAAAAGTGAGTAGGCTGTGGCTATTATGGGGTTGTAGCCTAGTAAATACACCAGTAGAGGTACGGTTAATATTGAACCGCCACCGCCAATAAGTCCTAGAACTAGGCCAACAATGAGAGCCCCCACATAACCTATAATTTGTGCACTATCCATTTAATGAGGTAATTTGTTTTTAAGAACCCCATATAGAAAGGTGCCTAATAATGCCGCAAGTATTGCAACTATAATGCTCGTTGCTCCTGTGCCTAATAGAATATATAAAGGACCGGGACATGCTCCAATAAGTGCCCAACCTAAACCGAAAATTGTTCCTCCAATAATGTAACGCGTAAAACCATTTTCTTTATCTGGTATGGAAATGTTATGCCCTGTTAGGTTTTTTATGTAGCCTCTTTTAGTAAGTTGCACAAATAAAATACCTGTTGCTACTGCTGTTCCTATAATACCATACATGTGAAAGGATTGAAATCGAAACATTTCGTAAATGCGATACCAGGAAACAGCTTCGGATTTTACCAATACAATACCGAAAAGTATGCCTACGAGTAAGAATTTTGTAAATTTCATGTTTAAAAAATTAGTGGTAAAATAAGGTTCGTCATTATTAAACCTCCTATAAAGAAGCCGATTACAGCTATTAGTGATGGTTTTTGCAAGTTGCTCAGGCCTGTTATTGCGTGGCCAGAAGTACAACCGCCTGCGTAACGTGTTCCAAAACCTACTAGTACACCTCCTATAATTAGTATAATTAAGGTTTTTGGAGATTTTAGTGATTCCAGACTAAATAATTCACTAGGTAATAGTGAAGCTCCTGCGTTTTGGAAACCCATATTTTGGAGTTCGGCCACAGTGTTTGGGTTTAAGTCTATTGGTGTATTATTAGATAAATACTGCGTTGCTATAAAACCGCCTATAATGGCTCCAAGGACTACCGTTAGATTCCATAATTGGTCTTTCCAATTGAATTTAAAAAAATCTGAAATTCTCCCTGCTCCACCTATAGCACATAATGTTTTAAGGTTTGATGACATTCCGAAGGTTTTGCCAAAATAGAGCAGAAGCGCCATGACTAAGGCTATTATTGGGCCAGAAATATACCACGGCCAAGGGTTTAAGAGGGTTTGCATACTTTTTATTTAGTGCAAAAATAGGGGCTTGAACGGGTTTCTTATGTAATAAATGTTACTTAGTTTTATTTTTAAGTGTAAGTGGTTTTATGTGAGTTGGTTATGATGTATTTTTTGTTTGTACCCGTGGTATTTAATAGTTTTTGAAAACTTTATTTACTACTTATAGTGAGTAATGTTGATTTCTGGTTTTAGCCTTTGGTTGCTTGTAATTGCGCTAGGGGTAGAACAGAAAAGCCCACAGCATGTGCTATGATAATTGCGCTAGCGAGGACATGTAACGGATAGCCCGACTCAGGTCCTGAACATGTTTCAGGATAACGGGAGCGCTCAAAGTTTTTAAAGTATTTCTATTTTATTTCGGCTTAGCTTTATTTTATTTTCATTTTCTAATTGTTTTAATAATCTTGAAATTACTACGCGCGATGTGTGCAGGTCTTCGGCTATATCTTGATGTTTTACAATTATGGTGTTGTCTCCACTAAGGTTTACTTTGTTTTGAAGGTGATTATAGAGACGCTGGTCCATTTTTAAGAATGCAATGTTGTCTATGGTTTCGAGCATTTCATTAAAGCGTGTTTGGTAACTTTCTAAGATAAAATTACGCCAGCTATGGTTGGTGTGGAACCAGGCTTGTATGTTCTCTACTGGTATAAGTACTAAACTTGAATTAGTTTCGGCTACGGCTCTTATTTTGCTTTTCGTGGATCCCATACAACAGGTAAGTGACATGGTGCAGGTTTCTCCGGTTTCTAGAAAATAGATAAGAAGGTCGTTACCTTCTGTATCTTCACGTAGTATTTTGATTGTACCACTAAGTAGTAAAGGAATATATTTTAATTGCTGATTGATGTCTATTATAATATCATTTTTTTCAAAGGTTTTGAAACTTCCGATTTTTAAAATTTCTTCTATAATCTCTTGATCCAGAAGCGGACTAAATTTTTCTTTTAATAGTACTTTTTCCATATTCAAAAATAATCATAAAAAAGTTTAAAAAAAATTTGGTTATCATTTATTAAAAGATGTATATTTGCACCCACGAAAAAAGGCCTCGTGGCGCAACTGAATAGCGCACTTGATTACGGCTCAAGAGGTTACTGGTTTGAATCCAGTCGAGGTCACGAAATTAAAGCTTCCATGAAAATGGAGGCTTTTTTTATGTCTTTAATCGAGAGCATTTTTTGTTACGTAAACACGCCAACCAATTATAGCTAATTGTAGTTTATTGGCTTTAGATAAATCGAGTTGTTTTTTAGAATAACTAGGTAAGATTGCTTTATTAACCTTTGCTAAAATTTTGAATACTTGCTTTTGCATGTGTTACCACTTTTTTGTAAAAATAGTAAAACTTATTCTAGACTAAGTTTTACTTGTTTTGTGGTTAAAGGCTTGTAATGATTGTGATTAATAAATCGATTGCAAGTTTGGCAAGTGTCATCATAATGTTTTAGTTTTAAAGGGTTAGTGTTATACTCAGTTTTTCGATTGAGATTTCAATATATATTTTTAAGAAGCTATCTTCCAAGTGTTTCTATTAAAATCGATGAAATTGCATATGAATTTGTAAGTATAAAAACCAATTTTGTTTTAATATTTGAGTGACCTGCTTTGAATGTGTTGTGTGTTTTAACTTAAAAGTGTTAATTTGGTTTGTATTTGTAACTTTTTAAGGGCTTTTTTTAACTGTAATTTTGAAACCAAGGGAGATTTGGCGTTTAGTAAGTGCTTTTTTTAATGTTTCATCTTTTTTATAATTTAAAACACAAAAAAAAGACACTCATTGCTGAGTGTCTTAAATTTTTAATTTGTGTGATTCCGAATTTATTTTTTTGTATAAATCTCGATAACTCCATGTTTAGCTTTTTCGCCATATTTCTCGGTTGCATTTTCATTTTTTAAAACATTCATGGATTTTATCGTGTTTTGGTCAATGGTTTCTAGTTCGTCGTAATCGATTTCTAGATTGTCCACATATACTAACGGTCGTTTTTCTTTTTTAACGTCTAAGTTATTTTCCTTTTTTACAACTTTAATTGTGTTGCTCGTTTTTCCGTAGCTTGTTACTGTTGCGCTGCTCATTCCGTTTTCTTTTGCAGAACTAACATTTTTTGTTGTTGTAATTTCTATAACGCCATTTTTTCCTTTATCGCCATATTTCTCGGTGGCAGATTCTCCTTTAAGTGCATTAATGTATTTCACGCTATCCTTCATTAAAGTAAATCCTTTCTCTGTAATAACTTTATTATCTATAACATATAAAGGGTTTTTATCTGTTTGAATTAGGGCTTTTGCTAATGCCGGAGCTATATTAGAAACTTGATTTGCCTGGTTGTCTATTGTAATGCTGTGCGTTTTTTTATCAATAGTAATTTTTATGGTTTTTAGCGGATCGGGTGAGTTGGTTTTGAAATTAGAATTATGTGAATTCTTGTAGCTCACCGTTATGCTAATGGAAGTAATATTATTAGCCGAATTTCTTTTAATATTTTTTATATCTAGAGTATACCCGTTTTCTTTTAGTTTAGTTGTGAGCTTTTGTAAATCATCGTCCGAGCTGTCTTTATTGATATAAACGCTTAATAAATTCTCGGCATTTAATGATTTAGTTGTGTGCGCGTCGTTGTGAGAAGTATGGTTAATTGTAATTTCTTTTGTATTAAAGCTCATTATAAATACGCACAAGAGTGGCATTATTAATAGGTGTTTAAGTAAATTAATGTTGTTCGATTTTGATTTTTGTAACATAACGATTCGTTTTTTGATTAATGATGTGTGAAAATTATTTGTTAAAGCCATTTGATGAGATGGCAAGCTTGTTTTTAGTAAGGTGATTTGATATGTTTTTTTACAATCTATTTGATGTTGAGTTTCATTATCGGCTATAAATTCTAAATTTTGTTTTAAAGCTTTGTTGTAAAACCATATAAACGGATTAAACCATAGCGCAATACAGCTAAGTTGTGTGAGTAAAACATCGATAGAGTGTTTTTGATTAGCATGAATTTTTTCGTGAATTAGAATTTGTTCTAACTCGTTGTTGTTAAAGTTCTTCGGGTTAAAAACAATCCAGTTGAAAAAAGAAAAAGGAGATATGTTTTTGTGTGTTTTAATGTAAGTGTATTTACCGTTTTTCTCTTTTTTACTTTTCGAGATTACTAAAGTTAAAGCGGTAAGTTGTATTAAAAACCGAATAGAAAAACCGATAACTCCTAATAAATATATTGTGGGTAAATAATCTAATATACTAAATGGTGTTTCTATATTTTCGGAAATCTCCGTAGGGATATTATTGAAATTTGGTATGTCTACTGGAGTATATTCCACATAAATAGGAATCACTAAAAAAGGCAACACAAATGCTGTTAAAATGCCGAGTATTAAAAACCATCTATTCTGGTTAAAAAAAGTCTCGCGTTGCAAAAAGACTTTGTAACTTAAATAGAAAATGGCTAATAAAGCAGATGCTTTTAAAAGATATTCCATAATTAATTGTCTTTTTCAATGAGTTTAATAATCTCTTTAAGCTCGTCTACGCTAATCTTTTCCTCTTTAGCAAAAAAGGAAACCATGTTTTTATAAGAGTTGTTAAAATAGTTGTTAATGGCGGTATTCATAAACCCTTTTCTGTAATCTTCTTTAGAAATAATAGGGTAGTATTGGTGGGTTTTCCCGTAAGCGTTGTAAGACACATAGCCTTTTTCTTCTAAATTTCTAATAATGGTAGAAAGCGTGTTGTAATGCGGTTTATCTTTCTTTATTTCAGCTAATACATCTTTTACAAAAGCTTTTTCTAGTTTCCATAAAATGTGCATTATTTCTTCTTCTTTATTTGTTAATTTCTCCATTTAGATTAATACGTTAATTATCAGTACTCAACAAATATACAACTATTTTTTTAGTTATAAAACTAAATATGTAGTTATTTAACTATAATTTAAGTTTTCAAAAAAAAGTATGACTTATTACTTTTCATTTTTAGTTTCAATTATCTTCGCAAAAAATTATAGTTATGAGTTTACTTTGGGTTATCCTTGGTTTTATTTTATTAGTTATTGGTGGCGAGTTTTTAGTTAGAGCATCTGTAGCCTTATCTTTTAAGTTTAATATCTCTAAAATGGTAATCGGGATGACGGTAGTTTCTTTTGCGACTTCGGCTCCCGAATTATTGGTAAGTTTACAAGCTGCGTTATCTGGTTCTCCTGCTATAGCTATAAATAATGTTGTAGGTTCTAATATCGCAAACATTGGTTTGGTTTTAGGAATAACGGCTATGGTGAGTGTAATTGCTGTAGATAAGTCGTTTTACAAATTGAATTGGCCTGTGATGATGGTGTTTTCTATAGCGTTGTATTATTTTTTAGAAAACGACAATGTATTAACGGCTATAGAAGGTGGTATTCTATTTTCAGGACTCGTCGTGTTTTTAATATATTTAATCAAAACAGCTAAAAAAGATGCCGTATCTGATGAGGTCGATGATACCTTAGCAGCCGTTTCTAACTTTAAAATAGGTTTGTGGCTATTAATAGGCGCTGCGGCCCTTTATTTTGGTAGTGAATGGTTAGTAGAGGGCTCTAAAGCTATTGCTCGATCTATTGGTGTCTCTGAGGCCGTTATTGGTGTATCTCTAATTGCTATTGGAACTAGCGTTCCTGAATTGGCTGCATCTGTTATTGCCGCGGCTAAGCAAGAAAAAGCAATTTCTTTAGGAAACTTAATTGGCTCTAATATTTTTAATATCGCTTCAGTTTTGGGTTTAACAGCCATGATAAAACCTATTCCAGTTACCGAACCTTCTATTTTAAGTACTGATGTTTTTTGGATGCTTGGTTTTTCGGCTATTTTAATTCCGTTAATATTTCTTCCAAAGCGTTTACAAATTAGCAGACTTAAAGGTTTTCTTTTGGTTGTAGGTTATGGTATTTTTATGTTTTTGGTATTTACCGGAAAATAGATTGGTAAGAGTATGATTAAAATAGAAAAAGCAACAATTAATGATGCGAAATTAATTGCTAAAATTGGGTGCCAAACTTTTTTAGAATCTCACGGAAATAGTGCATCGGAAGTTGATGTTAAAAATTTTGTTGATAAAACTTATCATGAAAAAGCCATAGTTGAAGAGTTTAAAAACAAGAATGTTCAGTATTATATTATTTCTGTTGGGAGTGAAATAGCAGGCTTTACAAAGATAGAGTTGAATGTTGCAAGCCAATGGGTTAAAGAAAGTGCTATTACTAAATTAGATCGTCTTTACTTATTGGAAGAATTTCACGGTATAACATTAGGAGTGAAACTTCTTAATTTTATTATTGAAACATCTAAACAGCACAACCAAAAAGGGATTTGGCTTGCGGTTTGGGTTGAGAATAACAAAGCCATAGGGTTTTATACCAAAAATGGATTTAAAGTTGTTGGAGATTACCTATTTAAAATATCCGATACACATTCAAATCCTAATCATATTATGTATTTAAGTTTTTAATTTAGCTTTTAAATTTGATAATTTTTTCACGTTTACTTAGAAAGTTTGGGTTCAAAACCATTGATAATACTTAGATTTACACTTTTAAATAACATCAATGAGGCAAACTTTAGAAGCATTAAAAGGAGGTGAATTAATAGGGGTAAAAACACTAAAACTAGCTTGTGGCTTAAAAGAATTTCCAGAAGAAATTTTTACGCTGGCCGAAACGTTAGAGGTTTTAGATTTATCGGATAATAAATTGAGTGAATTACCTGAAGATATTTATAAGCTTAAACATCTACGAATTATATTTTTTGCAAGGAATAATTTTAAGGAGTTTCCAAGTGCACTTGCAAAATGTCCAAGTTTAAATATGATTGGTTTTAAATCGAACCAAATTAAAACAGTGCCAGAATATGCATTTCCACCATTATTAAATTGGTTGATTTTAACTGATAATAAAATTGAAAAACTTCCAAAAAGTATTGGTGATTCCGTATTGCTTCAAAAATGCGCTCTCGCCGGTAATTTAATTGAAGAATTACCTATTGAAATGAAAGCATGCCTGAATTTAGAACTCATTCGGTTTTCGGCTAACCAATTGAAGTCTATTCCAGAATGGTTTTTTGAGTTGCCTAAATTATCATGGGTTGCTTTTGGAGGTAATCCAGCAGCCGAAAAGATAGAAGCAGAGGAAGATTTTGAATCTTTTGATTGGAGCAATTTTTCTGTTAAAGAATTATTAGGTGAAGGAGCTTCGGGCTTTATTTCGAAGGCTTACTGGAAATCAGAAAATAAGGATATTGCAATAAAGGTGTTTAAGGGCGATGTTACTAGCGATGGTTTGCCTGATGACGAAATGGCAATTTCTATTGCAGCAGGAACTCATGAGAATTTAATTCCTGTTTTAGGAAAAATTAAAAACCATCCAGACGATAAAATAGGGTTAATTATGACGTTGATTTCTCCAGATTACGTCAATTTAGGAAATCCGCCAAGTTTACAAACCTGCACACGCGATGTATTTGATGAAACTTCTGTTTTTAATGCAGAGGAGTTATTAAAAATTGTAAAAAGTATCGCTTCAGTTTGCGAGCAGTTACATAAAAATGGTATTAACCATGGTGATTTGTATGCTCATAATATATTAGTGAATGCATCGGCAGATTGTCTTCTAGGCGATTTTGGCGCAGCTTCTTTTTACGATGTTAATTCTGAGCTTGCTTATGCTGTTGAGCGTGTAGAAGTGCGTGCTTATGCTTGTTTAGTAGAAGATGTGTTAGGTCTTGTTCGTGAAAATGACATGAATAGTGAACTTCTCGAAAAATGGCAAAAATTAATCGCTGATTGTACAAGTAGCGATGTTAGATTGCGACCAGGCTTTTCTGATATTTTAGAGGTTCTGGATGAGTTTTGATAAGGTTTTTAACGTGTAAATGTTGTTTTATTTCGTGACAAATTTTTTATAGAAGCGTTATTGTACAGCTTTAAAATTTCCAAAAATCAAAGAGGTTAATAGTAACCCTAATCCTATTCCCATAAAAGAACCTTTCGCAAAATCTGATAATTCAATAAATTGAGAAAATATTTGAGAAATCGCAATTACAGACATTCCAATGGATAGGAGAATTAGTGTTTGTTTTTTCGTTATTTTTTTCATTTTAGCTTTTATAGTTAGTATTAACTTTATAATATTTGTTACATATTTTAAGGTTAATTTCTTAATTAAAACGAAGATTAACTCCAATTTGCCCTGGAGCGAAAGATAAATCCCAATTTACCTTCTTAGTGTTGTTATTGTATTTTTGTTTATAGCGAGCATCTAAATACTTATCGATAGACTCTACAATTAAAATACTCATTACTGTGCCTAGTGCAACATCGGAAAACCAATGTTTACTTATTACTATTCTTGTAAATCCAGGAATCATGCCTATAGTGTAAATACCTGCTTTTATCCATGGACTCTTAAATTGTTTGGCAATGGCATAGGCATTCCCAAACGATAAAACGGTATGGCCAGAGAAAAAGGAATCGTAATTATTAACTTTTTTTAGTAATAAAGGATCAAAACTATTCGCTGAATCTCCAGTTAATGGTCGAGATCTTCCTAGAACACGTACGGTAACTTGCTGTAAAAATCCGCCTGTAATCGTGGAAGCTAGCATTAAAACACCTGTTCTTCTAATTTTTTCGTTTTTAATAAATAAACCCGTAAAATATACAGCACCGCTAAGGCTATAGTTTCCTTCAGGATTAGCTGTTTTGCCACCAAAATGTAGTACGTTGTTAGGAATAGAACTTCGAAAACCATCAGACCAATGGTCTATTTCATCATCAACAAAGGTTAATAGAGCTGTTCCAGCTGCTATTCCAGCAAAGTCTACCCATTGTTTACCTTTCCATTGTGTTGGTCTGCTAAAAGCATAACCAACACCTTTTCCAACACTACCCATATCGTATTTAAAGGTCTGCCAGATTGTTTGATCTTTAAATGATTCATTTGTGTTTTGCCCGTTCATGAAGCTTGAACAGAACAATAAAAAGACTATAAGTGTTTTCTTCATGCGGTTTTTTAAGTTGGGGATGCAAATATAGTAATATACTAATGATGGCGAACATTTTTTATGCGCATTGAGGTTTTGCGATATTTATGGAGGTCTGCTGGTATGTTTAATTTGTAATAGAGAAGAATGTTGGGTGTGCTAATTTTATAAAACTTCTACCAGAAGGATAAAGTTTTATAAGAATGGCAATAATTTTTATGAGCGATGACCTTAGCGGAGATTTGCGTTAGGGATTGATGCGACATCCTTTTTTGTGCTAGCCTTTATTATAATGAAGTGGAGATCACTTATTTTTTATCCAAATATAATTAAGAATATAAATAGTTGCAGCGCAAATAAAGATACAGCGGAAAGCCCGACCCTTGGGGAACGCCCAGACTATAATTCAATTAAAAATTATCTAGATTTTAAGTATAATAAAAGCGCTAACAAATACATGTTAGCGCTCTTATTATGAACAAAATGTTATACTATAGCGTATTAAACTTTAGCAGATTTAACTGTTTTCACAATTCTTGCTGCAATTTTGTATGGATCTGCGTTTGAAGCAGGACGTCTATCTTCTAACCAGCCTTTCCAGCCTTTTTCTACTGCGATTAAAGGAATACGAATTGAAGCTCCTCTATCTGAAATTCCCCAAGAGAAATCTGTAATAGCTGCAGTTTCGTGTAAACCTGTTAAACGTTGGTCGTTAAACTCACCGTAAACAGCAATGTGTTCTTTTACTACTGGGCGGAAAGCTTCGCATATTGCAGCGTAAGTTTCTTTGTCACCACAAGTTCTTAAAATCTCGTTAGAGAAGTTTGCGTGCATACCAGAACCATTCCAATCCATATCTTTACCTAATGGTTTTGGGTGGTACTCGATGTAGTAACCATATTTTTCAGTTAAACGATCTAATAAATATCTTGAAATCCAAAGTTCGTCACCAGCTAATTTAGCGCCTTTTGCGAATAATTGGTATTCCCATTGCCCTGAAGCAACCTCTTGGTTAATTCCTTCGAAGTTTAAACCTGCGGCAATACATAAATCTGCATGTTCTTCAACGAAATCTCTACCATGTGTATTTTTACCACCAACAGAGCAGTAGTACATACCTTGTGGAGCAGGATAACCACCTACAGGGAAACCTAAAGGTAATTGAGTTTTAGTATCCATAATGAAATATTCTTGTTCGAAACCAAACCAGAAATCATTATCATCATCATCAATAGTAGCTCTACCATTAGATACGTGTGGCGTTCCATCAGCATTCATAACTTCAGTCATAACTAAATAACCGTTGATACGATCTGGATCTGGATAGATTGCAACAGGAACTAATAAACAGTCAGACGATCCGCCTTCTGCTTGTCTAGTAGATGAACCATCAAAAGACCAGTTTCCTATTTCTTCTAATGTCCCTTTGAAGTCTTCATGCTCTTCAACTTTAGTTTTACTTCTTAAGTTTTGAGTAGGGTGGTAACCATCTAACCAAAGGTATTCTAATTTAATTTTTGCCATAATAAATATTTTATAATTGAAATATTGATAATAATATCACAAATATATATTTTTAAGTTTTTACTACATATTTATTAGGGGTGTTTTAACAAAAGTGTGACTTGTTTTTATTTATACCCTACTTTTTTCGGGATTATTTTAAAAAAAGTTGATTATTTATTGAAAATACTGAAAAAGTGTTAATAATATATTTAAGGATTTTACGGAATTCTTGATTTTGGTGCCTATTTTTGCCGTAAAGTTTAATACTGTTGATCAGAATTAAATATTTTAAGGGTTATATTGAAGAATTATTAGAATATATAAAATAGCTTTAGAAAATGTCTACATTAAGATTTCATGCTGTAAAAGAATCGTTGGCCTACAAACCTGTACATATAGAGGAAAAAGAAAGGCGCTCAGACTTATTTGGTAAAAATGTTTTTAACGAAAATACTATGCGTCAATATTTAACCAAAGATGCTTTTAATGGCGTTATGAATGCTATTAGTCATGGTAAAAAAATAGACCGAAGTATTGCCGACCAGGTATCATCTTCCATGAAAGATTGGGCTTTATCTAAAGGGGTTACGCATTACACGCATTGGTTTCAGCCATTAACGGGTGCAACTGCCGAAAAGCACGATGCTTTTTTTGAAACTATTGGTGGAGGTATGGCTATTGAAAAATTTGGCGGCGACCAATTGGTGCAGCAAGAGCCAGATGCTTCTAGCTTTCCAAATGGTGGTATTAGAAACACATTTGAAGCGCGTGGTTATACAGCTTGGGATCCTACATCACCCGCTTTTATTTATCAAACAACATTGTGTATACCAACTATTTTTGTGGCTTATACGGGTGAAGCTTTAGATTTTAAAACACCTTTACTTCGCGCACTTAATGCAGTAGATACTGCTGCTACGGCTGTGTGTCGTTATTTTGATAAAAACGTGAAAAAAGTAACCAGTTCTTTAGGTTGGGAGCAGGAGTATTTTTTAATAGATAAAATGCTGGCTGCTAGCCGTCCAGATATTACTCTTACAGGCCGCACTATGCTTGGGCATTCGGCAGCAAAAGGGCAGCAGTTAGACGATCATTATTTTGGATCGATACCTAACCGCGCTTTAAATTTTATGCGCGAACTAGAAACAGAATGTATGCTTCTGGGTATTCCGGTAAAAACAAGGCATAATGAGGTGGCACCTAATCAATTTGAATTGGCTCCAATTTATGAAGAGGCCAACTTAGCAGTAGACCATAACTCGCTTTTAATGGATTTAATGGGGCGTGTAGCATCGCGACATAATTTTAAAGTGTTATTTCATGAAAAACCATTTGCTGGAATGAATGGGTCTGGTAAGCACAACAACTGGTCGCTTTCTACAGATACTGGTGTTAATTTGTTAGGCCCAGGAAAGACACCGATGAGTAACTTGCAGTTTCTTACTTTTTTTATAAACACAATAAAGGCTGTTTATAAACATGAAGCTCTATTGCGCGCCTCTGTAGCATCGGCAAGTAACGATCACCGTTTGGGAGCTAGTGAAGCACCACCGGCCATTATGTCGGTTTTTATTGGTGAGCAACTTACCAAAGTTTTAGACGAGTTGGAAGGCGTAACCAAAGGGAAATTATCGCCGCAAGAAAAAACAGAACTAAAGCTTAATGTTATTGGTAAAATTCCTGATGTTTTACTCGATAATACAGATAGAAACAGAACATCGTCTTTTGCTTTTACAGGAAATAAATTTGAATTTAGGGCTGTAGGCTCTACTGCAAACTGTGGCAACCCAATGACGGTTTTAAATACTATTGTTGCAAAGCAATTAAAAGATTTTAAGGTTGAAGTCGATGCTTTAATCAATAAAAAAGATTTAAAAAAGGATGAGGCCGTTTTTAATGTATTGCGAGAATATATTAAGGATACTAAAGCTATTTTGTTTGAAGGTAATGGTTATGGTAAACCATGGGAAGTGGAAGCTAAAAAGCGTGGCTTAAGCCATAATAAAACCACACCCGAAGCTCTATCTGCTAAAATATCTAAGGAAACCATTGATTTATTTGAAGAAATGAATGTAATGAGTAGGGTGGAAACTCAAGCGCGTTACGAAATTGAAATGGAAGCATATAGCAAGCACATACAAATAGAAGGCCGTGTTTTAGGTGATATTGCTCGAAATCACATTGTTCCAACAGCCATAAAATATCAAAATATTTTAATTAAAAATGTTCGCGGATTAAAAGAGATTTTTGAGGAGAAATATCATGATGTTTCTAAAGAGCAAGTACTATTAATAGAGGAAATTTCGAATCATATCGCTGGTATTAACTCAAATGTTACCAAAATGGTAGATCAACGAAGAAAAGCAAATGCTATAGCTGATATTGAAAAGCGCGCTTTAGCTTATGCTAAAAAGGTAAAACCACTTTTTGATGATATTCGTTATCATTGTGATAAATTGGAAATGTTGGTTGATGATGAAATTTGGCCATTAACCAAGTATCGCGAGTTATTATTTACAAGATAACTAAAACTTGAAGCCTTTTTAGTAGAGAAATTAAATATTAAAAAAGATGTACTTCTCTTTTAGTTAGTTTTTACTTAAAAATATAAATAATTAAAAATAAAAAAGGTATTAATCCAATAAATACTAAAACTTCTAAAATCCTGCTTTAAAAAAGTGGGGTTTTTTCATTCAAAAAAGTAAATTTGCAAAACAATAAATTATTATGAGTCAAGAAGTTTCAAAACGATACGCACAACGAGGAGTTTCAGCATCAAAAGAAGATGTTCACAATGCTATAAAAAATATAGATAAAGGTTTGTTTCCAAAAGCCTTCTGTAAAATAGTTCCTGATTATTTAACTAATGATGATGATTACTGTTTGGTAATGCACGCCGATGGAGCAGGTACAAAATCGTCCTTGGCTTATATGTATTGGAAAGAAACGGGAGATGTTTCTGTTTGGAAAGGTATTGCTCAAGATGCGTTAATAATGAATATTGACGATTTGTTGTGTATTGGTGCGACAGATAATATTATGCTATCGTCTACTATTGGTAGAAACAAAAGCTTAATTCCAGGAGAAGTGCTTTCGGCTATTATAAATGGTACCGAAGAACTTTTGGAAGATTTAAAATCTTTTGGAGTAACCATACATTCTACAGGTGGTGAAACTGCCGATGTTGGAGATTTGGTTAGAACTATAATAGTAGATTCTACGGTAACAGCCCGTATGAAACGTAGTGATGTTATAGATAATGCCAATATAAAAGCTGGCGATGTTATTGTAGGTTTAGAAAGTTTTGGACAAGCATCTTACGAGAAAAGCTATAATGGTGGGATGGGAAGTAATGGTTTAACTTCTGCAAGACACGATGTATTTAGTAAATATTTAGCCGAAAAATACCCTGAAAGTTTTGATGCTGCAGTTCCTGAAGACCTAGTGTATTCTGGAGGAGTAAAATTAACAGATTCTGTTAAAGATTCTCCAATAGATGCTGGTAAGCTAGTATTATCACCAACACGAACATATGCACCCATAATTAAGAAAATTTTATCTGAATATACTAGTGATAGCATCCATGGAATGGTACATTGTTCTGGTGGAGCGCAAACTAAAATTCTTCATTTTGTAGATCAATTTCATATAATAAAAGATAATTTATTTCCAATTCCTCCACTTTTCAAGTTAATACAAGAGCAGTCTAAAACCGATTGGAAAGAGATGTACCAGGTTTTTAATTGTGGTCATAGAATGGAGTTATACTTAAGTCCGGAAGTTGCAGAAGATATTATAGCGATATCAAAATCCTTTAATGTAGATGCAAAAATTATCGGTAGAGTAGAAGCTTCTGAAAATAAAAAATTAACTATAAACAGTGAGTTTGGTGATTTTGTTTATCAATAATTAACAGGTAATGCTTTCTTCATGATGTCGAAAAAAGTTATTTTATGGGTTACAGCTTTGCTATCCCTAGCAAGCATATTAACCGTGGCTTTTTTTGATTTGCAAAGTATGCGGAGTATGCGATTTATAAGTGCAGCTGTTATTTTTGTACTATTTATTTGGTTAAAAGGTTACAAAAATGTGTTGTTATTGTTGGCCTTATTTAGTTTTGTTTGTGCCGACTATTTTTTACATTTTTTTGAAACAGCAGTATTCGCGCACATTACGATTTTTTTTAAAGTGCTCGCAACTATATTTCTGTGTTTAGAGATTTTGCCACACATAATAGGTTTAAAATATAAAATGAAAAAGGTGATTTTGCTTTTCGTTTTAATCTTATTACATATATTTCTTTTTTATAAATTATTCCATTTAGCTCAATCGTCATCAAAAGATGTCTTGCGAAATGGTTTAAGTTTTTGTTATGGTATCATGCAAGTTTTTTTAACAATAATGGCATTTATTTATAGTTACGACTATGGAACAATTAAGGCGCGCTATTTTGCAGTATCTATTTATATAATATTAATTTCTAATATTATAACGTCTCTAGGCTATTTTTTAGGTTTTAATATTCTGTTTTATTTTTCAAGGCCATTATATGTGTTAGGTTTAAGTATTTTGCTTCTTTACAGCCTAATGGATTTTAAAAAACAGGAACCTCTTGAAATATAATTCTTAAATATTCGTTAAAATGGTATAATTATTGATGCTCTGTGTAATTTTAAAAAACATCCTAACTTAATCATGAAAAATTCTTTATTAATTATTACCTGCCTTCTTTTTCAGTGTATTTACGCTCAACCAGATTCTTTATTTCTAAAGGTTAAGAAACCTAAGTATGAAGGTCCGCAATGGCAGCAAAAGAACAAGGCAACTTTCGATTTAAGCGAAGTCGCTTTTGTTAACTGGAATTCGGGTGGTAGCAATTCAATTTCTGGTTTATTGGGGTTTGAAACTAGTGCTAATTATAGCGATAAGTATTTTTCATGGAGAAATGATGCACGCTTACGTTATGGTATAAATAAGCAGCAATCTAGAGAACTTAGAAAAACCGATGATTTAATTGAGATTAATTCAAGTATGGGGTTTAAGCCAGATTTAGAGTCTAATTGGTTTTATTCTGCACAATTAAACTTTAGAACACAATTAACTAATGGGTATAGTTATCCAAATACAGATAATCCTATTTCGAGATTAATGGCGCCAGGCTATTTATTTTTTGGTGGAGGTATGGAATATGGTAAAAACATTGAAAAATTGTCTTTTTATTTTTCACCACTTACCTTAAAAGCAACATTTGTTCTTGATGAAGATTTGGCGAACGCAGGAGCTTTTGGAGTTACACCTGCGGTTTACGATTCTGAGGGTTTATTAATTAGAGCAGGAGAACAAACACGTAGAGAGGTTGGTGTATTGGTTACAAATAGCTACGAGATGGAGTTAGTAGAAAACATAAGTGTTAAAAACCAATTGAGTATGTATTCTGATTATATTAATAACTTCGGAAATGTTGATGTAGATTGGCGTGTAGATTTCGATTTTAAAGTAAATAGTTTTATTCGAGCTACCTTAGGTTCGCATTTAAGATATGATGATGATGTAAAAACATCTATCGAAACCGATGTTGAAGGTGAAACTGAAGAAGCAGGAGCGAAAGTGCAATGGAAACAGTTTCTTGGTGTTGGTTTTGCTGTAGATTTTTAAATAAAATATTGATAGAATTGGTTATAGCTATTTTTGTTGTTAAATTAATATAATAATTTATACTTTTTTGCGAAAATGCTTTTTTAGAACTAAAAAATAAAAATATATGTATAAAATAAATTTATATAAGTCTTAACTAGCATGTTTTAAATAGGATAGTTAAATTGCGTTAATTTTCATTGAAAAAGATACAGCTGCCGTTGTAAACAAAATGCCCAAAAATGTTATCGCTTAAGAATAAAATATATTTAATTACCTCTTTCTTTTTTATTTTATGTTGTTGTAGCCAATATTTTGATAAACCTAGTGGCGTGTTTACTATTAATCTTTTGGCAGATATTGTTTTTTTCGGCATTTCTCTTAAATATAAAAGAACTAGAGAGTGGACTATCTCTTTATTTTGGCTCTTCTTTACGCTATCTGCAACTGCAATATTTGTTGACAATACTATAGCGTATGGAGCAATAACAACATCACTAAAGTTAATTGGTTATGTTATGCTACTAATTTATGTTTATCCAAAACAGAAAAAAGTAAAGAATAAAAAAATAGATATTTTTGTTTATTCCCTTGTGTTTTTTATTAATATATATGTTGTTTATAAAATCGTTGATCTGGTTGCGCCGTTAATCACTGAGCGGTATATCACAGGCTTATTTTTTGTATATGGAGTGGTTCTTATTTTGTTGAGTATTAGCGTTTATAGGTATCGCTTGTTACATGATTCACGATCAAAATATGTTTTGTACTTAGTAGCGTTTTTAATAACGGCAGAAGTTTTTGGTATTATCGCATATTTTTTACAATATAACTTTATGTATTACCTAGAATACTTTTTCTTTTTATTTGGTTTAAGTTTTGGCGTTGTTGCGTTTGTAGATGAAAATGTAGGTGATAGCGTGCACAAGTTAATAAAAACTGGAAGTATTTAGAAATCCGATAATTATAAGACTATTCAGACGTCTGTGGTGATTAAATTTTCGTACATGTTATTATTAACCTCTTCTATTGAGGAGTTATTTGGATACTCGCATAATATTTCGAATAGTATATTTAAATAATATGTTTTAAAAAAAAGGAACTCTTGCTTTACTTCATAACAAAAAAAAATATTCAATGTTAAGTATAAAAAACAAGGTATACTTAATTTCTAGCGTCACCTTTTTATGCAGTTGTGTTGTTTTGTTTTTTAGTTATAGTTTAAACGTTTTATTACTTGCTGAACTTATACTTTTTGCTTTTTTTTTAAGGTATAAAGTTTATTCTGAATGGCCGATAACTTTTTTTTGGATGTTTTTTATCATATCAGAATGTTTTGTTACCTTTTTAGAAAACCCTTTGAATAGTTTATGGGCATCACTATTTAAATTATTTGGGTATATAATGCTATGTATTTGCGGCTTTTTTAAACAAAAACCATTGCGCATTAAACCTTTTGAATATTTAATTTATGGCGTGCTTATTTTTTTGAATACTTATGTCGTTAAGGCTATTATATCAATAGTAGAGCCCCATATTTATTTGAATTATATTGTAGAGTTGTATTTTGTTTTAGGATTTACTCTTATTTTACTAGCCGCTTTCACTGTTAGATATCGGTTAATAAACGATTCACGATCTAAATATTTTGCTTTGTTTGTTGCGTTTTTCACGTTTGCCGAGGTAACTAGTGTAATCGCGCATCATCTTGGGTTGTTTTCTTTATGTTATTTGGAGTATCTATTTTTTTTGCTAGGCTTAACGTATTGCGTACTGTATTCTGTTTTAGAAAATAAAAACGATAAGGCATTCAAATTAATTAAAGGAAGAACTGTTTAAGTACTTCAGATGTTCTAATTCGGTTATGTTTTTTATACGTTTTGAGTTGCCATGTTTAATAAAATAAAGATTATCGGTTACCTCTATAATATGCCTATATAAGTGATCGGTAATTACGATAGCTTTATATTTCTTTTCTTTCAAAATCAACTTTTTAAGAATTTCAATATTTATGGGGGATAGGTGAGAAAAAGGTTCGTCTAGTAAAACCAATTCAGTATTACTTTTCAAAATACTATAAGTTTCAATTAATCTTCGTTCTCCCCCAGATAGCTGCCCTATTTTTCTATTTTTATAATGACCAAAAACTTCAAAATGAGTGGTAAATGTTTTCCAAGACAGTTTAAAAATCTTAAAAATAGTTTTTACTTTTAAATGTACAGGAATAAAATGGTGTTGTGGTAAGTAGGCCACAAGCTTTGTTTGGTATAGCGGTATTAGAATGGGTTTATTATCTACCCTAATTAGTTTGTATTTAGGTGTTAAACTACCAAATATAATGTTTAATAAGCATGTTTTTCCACAACCATTGCTTCCTAGTAGTCCTGTTATTTTATTGGTTTCAGCTTTAAGGTAAATGCCATTTAAAATACGTTTTTCTTTAAAGTAAAGTTCAATATTATCAATTTCAAAAATCATATAAATTCTTTTAAAACTAAAAGAAAAGGAAGGCTTAAAATAAAATCGATAATAAAAATATAGAAAAAAAGTTTAAAAGTAGAAAGGCCTAAATTTTTATAAAATATTAATTTTCGCTTAGCCTTAGTTTCATTCATTAAATACCACAAAAAAGCAATCAAAACTAATTTTATTAAAAATATAGGAATTATACTATAGCCAATAAGTGAGAAAAATATATTCAGTCCAAAAGACCATAACATATATGGCCTATAAAATATAAATAAAGCAGATAATTGTTGCATAGTATGGCTTATAACGAAAAATAATGCAAAATATTTTTAAAGTTATACGAGTTCTACGTGATGTAGTCATTGAAAATTCATAATTTATTGTATTTTTGATATCCAATTAAATAAGGCAGATGTTAGAGAAGTTACAAATAGTAAAGCAACGTTTTGATGAGGTTAGTGATTTAATTATCCAACCCGATATTATTACAGATCAAAAGCGTTACGTTGAGCTTAATAAAGAATACAAAGACTTGCGAATCCTTATGGATAAGCGTGAGGAGTATATAGAGTTTACAAATAATTTAGCTGAAGCTGAAGAAATAATTGCAGATGGTAGCGATGCCGAAATGGTCGAAATGGCTAAGATGCAAATGGAAGAAGCTAAAATTGGCATTCCTAAGTTAGAAGAAGAAATAAAAGTACTTTTAATACCTAAAGATCCTGAAGACTCGAAAAATGCGGTAGTAGAATTACGTGCCGGAACCGGTGGCGATGAAGCGAGTATTTTTGCTGGAGATTTATTTAGAATGTACAGTAAATATTGTGAAGGTAGAGGCTGGCGAGTAGATACTGTTGATTTTAGTGAAGGAACAAATGGAGGTTTTAAAGAAATTCAGTTTGAAGTTTCGGGTGAAGATGTTTATGGAACCTTAAAATTTGAAGCCGGAGTTCACCGTGTGCAACGTGTACCACAAACAGAAACTCAAGGACGTGTGCATACCAGCGCTGCAACCGTAATGGTATTTCCAGAAGCGGAAGAATTTGATGTTGAAATTAATCCAAAAGAAGTTAGAATTGATTTTTTCTGTTCGTCTGGACCAGGTGGGCAATCGGTAAATACAACCTATTCAGCGGTACGTTTAACTCACATTCCTACAGGTTTAGTGGCGCAATGTCAAGATCAAAAATCGCAGCATAAAAATAAAGAGAAGGCCTTTAAAGTATTACGTTCTCGTCTTTACGAAATGGAATTGGCTAAGAAGAACGAAGCCGATGCTGCAAAACGTGGTAGTATGGTGTCTTCTGGAGATCGATCTGCTAAAATTAGAACTTATAATTACTCGCAAGGTCGTGTAACCGATCATAGAATTGGGTTAACACTTTACGATTTGTCTAATATTGTGAATGGAGACATTCAGAAAATTTTAGATGAATTAATGTTAGCTGAAAATACGGAGAAGTTAAAAGCTAATACAGATATAATCTAGTATAAAAATCAGGATGTTTTAAGTAAATAACTTAGAATATCCTGATTTTTTTTAAATAGTAAATATGATTTTTTTATAAAATAATCATAAAAATATCCCTTTAAATAAGCTTAAAGCAAGAATGACTACAAAGCAACTTATTGAACAGATTAAAATAAAAAAATCCTTTTTATGTATAGGTTTAGATGTGGATTTAAACAAAATCCCGCAACATCTTTTAAAAGAAGAAGATCCTATTTTTACTTTCAATAAAGCCATTATAGATGCCACACATCATTTATGTGTTGCCTATAAACCAAACACGGCATTTTATGAAGCTTATGGTATTAAAGGTTGGAAATCTTTAGAGAAAACGATTAAGTATTTGAATGAAAATTATCCTGAAATTTTCACCATTGCCGATGCTAAACGTGGTGATATTGGTAATACAAGTACCATGTATGCAAAAGCTTTTTTCGAAGACTTAGCATTCGATTCTGTTACTGTAGCTCCTTATATGGGTAAAGATTCTGTAGAGCCTTTTCTGGCTTTTAAAGATAAGCACACCATTATGTTGGCCTTAACTTCTAATGCTGGAGCTTTCGATTTTCAAACCAAAAATGTAGAAGGGAAAGAACTTTATAAACACGTTTTAGAAACCTCTAAAACTTGGGAAAATAGCGATAACTTAATGTATGTTGTTGGAGCGACAAAAGCAGAGTATTTCGCCGATATAAGAAAAATAATTCCAAATAGTTTTTTGCTCGTTCCTGGAGTTGGGGCTCAAGGCGGGAATTTGCAAGATGTTTGTAAATATGGCATGACGGAAACGGTTGGTTTACTAATTAATTCGTCAAGAGGTATTATTTATGCATCGTCTAATAATGATTTTGCTCAAGCAGCAACTCAAGCAGCAGAAAAACTTCAACAAGAAATGCAAGATATTTTAAAGTAAAAAATAATATATTTTTTTAAGCAGCCATTTTTATAATTATAAAAGTGGCTGTTTGCATTTTATATATTTTACAATATCAAAAAAAGCTTATGGAAAACATAATTAGCTTTTAGCAGAGCAAGTCTTCTCAACCTTCATTAGAAAATACTCATAATTTATGCTTAAAGAACACTAGTTTATAGTTTCGATTTAATTAAAATATGATCTTGCAGTTTAATTACTGAATAGAGTAAGTTTTAATCAAATAGAGGTATGAGAGTTGTATTAAGTTTTATTGTTTTACTATGGGTTGGGCTAAGGGCCTGTTATGCTCAAGAAAATACGGGTTTTAAATTATGGTACAATGCGCCAGCTTCAAATTGGAATGAAGCGTTACCTTTAGGTAATGGGCGTTTGGGAGCTATGGTTTTTGGCGACCCTGTAAATGAAAACATTCAATTAAATGAATTAACACTTTGGGCAGGTGGACCACATAGAAATGATAATCCCGATGCTAAGGAGGCTCTTTCCGAGGTTAGAGAATTACTATTTGATGGAAAGTACGATGAAGCTCATAGGTTGGCTAATAATGCGATTATTTCAAAAACATCACATGGAATGCCTTATGAAACCGTTGGTAATTTAAGGTTGAAGTTCGAAAATCATGATAATTTTTCAAATTACTATCGCGAATTAGATATTGAAAAAGCGGTGAACACTACTAGTTACGAGGTGGAGGGTGTGAAATATAAGCGTGAAATTTTCACTTCATTTACCGATCAGGTTATTGTTATGATACTCACGGCTGATAAAAGTGGAAAAATTAGTTTCACGGCTAGTATGGATCGTCCTGAGCCAGCAAAAGTTTCTCTTTTTACTGAGAATAATAATGTTTTAGTGATGACAGGCTATGGTAGTGATAATAAAAACAAAAGATTACCAAAAGGAACCGCGCCAATTAAAGGAGCTGTAGAGTTCGATTCTAGAGTGAAAATTGCTACAGACGGCGGAAAAATAACGTCAACAAATAATCAATTAGAAGTTTTAAAAGCAAACAGCGTTACGTTATATATTTCTATAGCAACAAATTTTGTAGACTATAAAGATGTTAGTGCTAATCCTCATAAAAAAGCAGCAGATTATATCGCTCAAGCGGAAAAGAAAAATTACGAGCAGTTAGTAAAAAATCATTCTAATTTTTATCAGAAATATTTTAATAGAGTAACACTCGATTTAGGTAACTCTGAGGCATCTAAAAAACCAACCGATGTTCGAATAAAAGAGTTTAGCACGGAGTATGATCCGTCATTGGCGGCTTTATATTTTCAATTTGGTCGCTATTTATTAATTTCTTCCTCGCAACCTGGTGGACAACCATCTAATTTACAGGGATTGTGGAATAATCTATTATCACCACCATGGAAAAGTGCTTATACCGTAAATATTAATACACAAATGAATTATTGGCCCGCAGAGGTGACTAATTTAGCTGAAATGCACGATCCATTAATTCAAATGGTTAAAGATTTATCGCAAACAGGACAAGAAACCGCTAAAGTTATGTACGGTGCCGATGGTTGGGTAACACATCATAACACAGATTTATGGCGAATTACTGGGCCTGTTGATGGTGCAACTTGGGGTATGTGGACCACAGGAGGAACGTGGTTAACTCAGCATGCATGGGAGAAATTTATGTTTAATGGAAATTTAGATTATTTAAAATCTGTTTATCCTGCTATGAAAGGCGCATCACAATTCTGCTTAAGCTTTTTAACGCCAGAACCAGAAAATGGATGGTTAATTATTACCCCAACAATTTCTCCAGAACATGGGCCAAGTACACGTGCGAAAAGTGTGAATATTGAAGCTGGAACTACTATGGATAACCAATTGGTTTTCGATATGCTTACTAAAACCATTAACGCTGCTCAATTGTTAAATGTAGATGCCGATTTGGTAAAACAAATGCAAGCGACTTTATTACAATTACCACCAATGAAAGTTGGGAAGCACAATCAACTGCAAGAGTGGATGCAGGATTTAGACGATCCGGAAGATAAGCACCGTCACGTATCACATTTATACGGATTGTATCCTTCAAATTTAATTTCACCTTACAGAAACCCTGAGTTATTTCAAGGTGCTGAAAACACATTAATTCAAAGAGGAGATCCATCTACAGGGTGGTCTATGAACTGGAAAATTAATTTATGGGCACGTTTACTCGATGGAAATCATGCTTATAAATTAATGGGCGAACAGATTAAATTAGTAGGTCGGCCAGATTCTCCAAAAGGAGGCGGAACATACGCTAATATGCTAGATGCGCATCCACCATTTCAAATTGATGGAAATTTTGGGTTCACTTCTGGTTTAGCAGAGATGTTAGTGCAAAGTCATGATGGAGCTATACATTTAATTCCGGCTTTACCAGATGTTTGGAAAGATGGAGCGGTTAAAGGGCTTAGAGCAAGAGGTGGTTTTGAAGTAAAAGATTTAGAGTGGGAAAATGGCCAGGTTGTAAAAGTGGTTTTAAAATCTAAGCTTGGAGGTAACTTACGTATTCGCGCTTATAATGAATTAAAACTTCAGAATGGAAAACAATTAAATCTGGCATCTGATGAAAATGTAAATCCGTTTTATAAACTGCCAGAAATTAAAACACCATTGGTTTCTAAATCGGCACAATTAAAAGAATTATCTTTAAGATTAAGTTTTTTATATGATATTGAAACAACAGCAGGTGAAGAGATTGTGTTAGTAGCAAAAAACTAGAAATTAGAGTAATAAGCAAAATTAGGAATAGTTAATTAATGCTCTAGCTTGGTTATTAGTCGAATTAATAAAGTTATTCATGAAAAATATATAAACTTTATTGGGTTAGATAAATAATTAAGTTAAACCAAATATTAATAAATTATAAAAAATGAAATCATCAAAAATTGCATTAAGTTTTACTTTTCTACTTTTTACACTTTTAATGTCGGCCCAAGAACAAGGAGAAATTACTATAGAGACCTTGCTAAACGAAATGGTAGATAGAGAAGCTGTAGCAAGTTTTCCAACAACTAATTTTAGATTAAAACAGGAAAGCAGCTATAACCGAGCTTCAACGAGTCCAAATGAGACTGAGGGTTGGTTTAATAACCATGATTATAACAAAGAAGAGAAAGAAGAAGATCATAATTATATTAGAACAGAGGAAACAAATGGTGAAAAAGAATGGGTACTCATGGACCATATAGGACCTGGTGCTATCGTTCGTACTTGGATGCCGTTTTTAAGTGCCGAGGAGCCTAATACTGATATTATAATAAAGGTGTATTTAGATGGTAGTGACGAACCCGTTTTAGAAGGCAATATGCTTGGTTTGTTAGATGGAACGGGACTAATCCCATATCCTTTAGCACATCAGTCATTACGATCTGCGGTATCTTTTTTTCCAATTCCTTTCGCTAAGGGATGTAAAATTACAACGAGTAAAAAACCGTTTTTTTATCAATTTACTTATAGAGCGTATGATGATTATACTCCAATAAAAACCTTTACAAAATCAGATTTTGACAGAGCTTTACCTTTAACCAAAGAGATTGGCAATTTGTTGTTAAACCCAAAAAATACAGATGTTGGTAAAACGATCTCACTATCGGGTAAAATAGGTTCTAAAAAAGAAAAATCTGTAGCACTAATAGCAGGTAATGCTGCAATAAAAGAACTGACTTTAAAGTTAGACGCTTACAAAAATCCAGAAGTAACACGAACTGTAGTTTTAAAAATCGAGTTTGATGGTGAGCAAACTGTTTGGTGTCCAATAGGAGATTTTTTTGGAGCAGGAATTGGTTTAAATCCTGTTGAAGGTTGGTACAGCTCAGTTGCAGAAGATGGTATTATGACCTCTAGATGGGTGATGCCATATCAAAAATCAGGAAAAATTTCTGTAGTTAATCTCGGGAAAAAATCTATAAAAATTGATTTAAAAGCAACGGTTGGTAGCTGGAAATGGAATGCCGATAGTATGTATTTTAATGCGGCATGGAATGGACAATATCCTTTGGCTACGCGTCCGTTTTCAGATTGGAATTATGTAACGCTTAAAGGTCGAGGTGTTTATGTTGGAGATGCTTTAACTATTATGAACCCTGTGAAAAAATGGTGGGGAGAAGGCGATGAAAAGATTTATGTAGATAACGAAGATTTTCCCTCAATATTCGGGACAGGAACAGAAGATTATTATGCCTATTCTTGGGGAGGGAAGAGCAACGATTTTTACGAGCATCCTTTTCATGCACAACCAAGAAGTAATGTATATAATAAGTTAAATAGAAAGCCGAAAACAGTTAAAGGAAAAAACACTTCAGGATATAGCACAGAAACCCGAACACGTGCTTTAGATGTGATGCCTTTTAGCAGTTCTTTAAAGTTAGATATGGAAGTTTGGAGCTGGACAGATTGTGATATGGGGTATGGTGTTGGTGTATATTGGTATGGTGATAAACAAACAACATCAAACCGAGTTCCAAACATAAAAGAAGTTTTAAATGTACCGCCTTTACCTAAAAATTTTCCGAATAATAAAGAATAATAGAAAAGCAAGATTGTAATTCATGAAAAGTATCGAGATATTTTCTAAACTAATTTTGGTCGTTCTCGCTCTATTTTTGATAGGGTGTAAATCGAATGTGAACTCTAGTGAAAAAATATCCACTAGTGATACTACCAAACCCAATATCATCTTTTTAATGACAGATGATCAACGTTGGGATAACATGGGTTGTTATGGTAAACCAGAATTCAATACGCCTAATATCGATAAGTTGGCCAAGCAAGGTGTTATATTCGATAAAGCTTTTTATGCAGTTGCCATTTGCATGCCTAGTAGAGTAACCATGATGACTGGCCGCTATAACTCAAACCATAGAGTAGGCTTTGTTGCTCCAGACGATTATACGTTATCACAAACAGATTTTAATAAAAGTTATCCTGCAATATTGAAAAATGCTGGTTATCGTACTGGTTTTATTGGTAAGGTTGGTTTTACGGTAAGTGAAAAAGCAACACGACCAAGTACTCCTAAAGCGCATTTTTATAAAGAGCATATGGGAAGCATATTCGATTTTTTTGCAGGAAGTGAAACACACGATAGAAATGGTATGATTACTTGGCCAGAGGAGGATCAAGAATTAAAGAATATTTATAAAGAAGGACGCGAAAATTCTGGACGAACCCTGAGAACAGGGGAAGCTATGATGCGTTTTTTAGATACACAACCGGCAGAACAACCGTTTTGTTTATCGGTAAGTTTCTATGCGGTTAAGCACGATAACAATAAGGATATGTATATGCCATATTTTGAGCAGTTCAAAGACGTGAATATGTCGGTGCCAGAAAACTGGGTAGAGGGTGATAACCCCGATTTACCTGAAGTTGTAAAAGAAAATGCGCGAGGTGTATATTTACATCGTCAACGATCTTCAACACCCCAAATGTATCAGAGGCTTGTGCGTCGTTTTGCAACTCAGGGTTATACTGTGGATGAACAAGTGGGCTTTTTGGTTGAGAAATTAAAAAAGAAAGGCCTTTTAAATAATACGATTATTATTTATACTAGTGATAATGGTCGTTTTCAAGGTTCTCACGGCTTATTTGATAAATGCCTTTTATATGATGAGTCTGTTAAAGCGCCTCTTATTATTTACGATGGAAGAGTACCAGAATCAAAACGTCAACGTCGTGAAGAAGCACTAATATCTTCGGTAGATATAGCTCCAACAATTGTGTCTATGGCAGGTATAGAACCGCCAAACAGTATGCAAGGTAAGGATATCAGCGGTGTAATTAATCAAACAGAAGACTTATCTAAATGGCGTGATGCTGTTTTTATGGAAGATTTGTTTTTGGTAGATATGTTTAGAGCGCGATATAAAGAAAATGCGAATGAAATTAATCAAGCTTTGATAGAATCAAATAAATCTTACCGAAGTAGAGGTGTACGTACAGCACATTGGAAGTATATTGTTTATTATGAACACAGCCCTAAAATAGAGGAATTGTATAATACGGATAATGATACCGTAGAACAGAATAACCTAGTGAATAACCCAAAATATCAAGATGTTTTAATAAAATTAAGACAGCAAACAGAAACATTGTATCAAAAAGCGATTCAGTAGTGCTACCAATTTATTATTACATGAATTAGTCAATTGTTATTAAAAAGGAGAAGGAAGATTTATAACCGAACAAAAATAACTGGTCAATTTTAGAGATGAGGTTTTATTCACTATTTTACTAGTAAATTTAAAATAGATGTTTAATTTGAAATTTTTTACCGTAGTATTATTTTTTGGAATTATAGCCTGTAATAATGCCGTAAAACAAAACCAAGAACCACAAAAAGAAGAGACTAAAAAAAATGTATTGGTAATTTGTATCGATGATTTAAGACCAGAGTTAAATGCTTTTGGAGCGAAGTATATTAAATCTCCAAACATAGATCATTTAGCTTCTATTGGTCGTTCGTTTACGCGTCATTATGTCAACGCACCAAGTTGTGGGCCTTCTCGATACACTTTGCTAACTGGTCAATATGGCGCTCAATATAGACGGCATTATAATCAACCGTTGTTTTCTAGAGCAGCAGATTTAAGTAAAACACCAGAGGTAGAATCTCCTAGTATGCCAGAATGGTTTCGTAAGCAGGGCTATACAACCGTTTCGGTTGGTAAAGTTTCTCATCATCCAGGAGGGCGCGGTGGAGAAAACTGGAATAATGATAGTATTATAGAAATGCCAAATGCTTGGGATAAGCATATTATGCCTGTAGGAGAATGGAAAACTCCACGAGGCGCCATGCATGGTTTAGCTAATGGAAAAGTAAGAACACCTAATCAAAGAGATGTTATTGAAGCTTTTGATGGTGGCGATAAAAGTTATCCAGATGGTCTAATAGCAGAAGAAGGATTAAAACAACTAGAAGAGTTATCATCTCAAGATAAACCTTTCTTTTTAGCTATTGGGCTAATCAAGCCACATTTGCCTTTTGGAGCACCTAAAAAATATTTAGATCTTTATGATGGTGTAGATATTCCAGCACCATTACATCCAGAAAAACCAGAAGGAAAAACCACTTGGCATAAATCTAATGAATTTATGAATTATGACCGTGGAGGTAAAGACCCAAGAGAAGATAAAGCGTTTGCCTTAGAATTAAAAAGATATTATGCTGCCTGTGTGAGTTATGCAGATAAACATGTTGGCGATATTTTACAAAAACTAAAAGAAACGAAAGCAGATAAGAATACTATTGTTGTGCTTTGGGGAGATCATGGATGGCATTTGGGTGAACATGGTATTTGGGGTAAACATAGTCTTTTTGAAGAGTCTTTACGTTCGCCGTTAATTGTTTATACTCCAGGTATGGAAAACTCAGGAGAGCAAAGTGATGCCGTTGTAGAGTCTTTAGATTTATTTCCAACACTATGCGATTTAACTAGTTTACCAACGCCAAATGTTGCGCAAGGGGCTTCTTTAGTTTCTCTAATGGAGAATCCAAAATCAGAAGGACATTCTGCAGTGGCATATACTTCTGGCGCTTCAACTTTAAGAACAGATCGCTATCGTTTTACAGAGCATTGTAGCGGCGTTGTCGAGTTGTATGATCATGAGAAAGATCCGTCAGAAACTATAAATATAGCTTCAGAAAATCCCAAGTTAGTAACTAAACTTAGAGCACAATTAGGAAGTAAGTTGGATGATGCTTTCAATTGTAATCCTTAAAAATAAAATTACGATTAGTACAATTATTTACTATAAAAAATTAAATAAATTTTAAAATGACGAAGAAAATCACATCTCTATTATGTTTAGTGCTATTTACGTTCACGGCATGTCAATCAAAATTTAAACACAAGATTGAAACTTCAGCTCATGGACTTGTTATTCATAAAGATAGTACAATTATTAATATTGAAGTTGTAAACGAGTCTATCATTCATATTAATAAAATAAAAGAAGGTAGCCAACCTACTACGCTTCCGGATTATGTTACGATTTTAGAGCCTCAAGCTGTTAGTTGGGACATAAGCGAAACAGAAGAATTATTAACTATCAGTACCGATTCTTTGGATGTATTTGTAAATGCTAATGGCGTTATAGAATATCAAACTAAAGCAAATAAAAAGTTAGTCTCAGAAACCAATGAACTAACTTATTTAGATGGCGTTGAAAATCATGATGTATCACAAGGTTTTATAGCAGGAGATGAAGGTTTGTTTGGTTTAGGTCAGTTTCAAAGTGGTATAATGAACTGGAAAAATGTGCCTATTCGTCTACAACAATATAATCAAGAAATTGCTATCCCATTTATAGTGTCTACCAATGGGTATGGTATTTATTGGCACAATTACAGCTTAACAGATTTTAATCAGCCCCAAAATGAAATAGTATTTGAATCTGAAGGTGAAATTGAAACAAAGAAAGAAGACCAAGTAATACCAGAAGGTGGTGAAAAAGAAAACGTAGCAGCCTATGTAGCTCATGAAGCTAAGAAAAAAAATATTCGTGAAACAACTTTTACGCCAACCCAAACTGGTGAGTATACCTTTTTAGCACTAAGTGATCATAATGGCCGTATGCGCGGTGAAATTAAAGTAAGTATAGATGGTGATGATGTTATAAATTATTCTACTATATGGATGCCTAGAAGATATTCGGGAAAAAAGCATTTAGAAGCAGGGAAAACCTATAAAGTAGTTTTTCAAAATACAGGTGCAAAAATACTTGGGAATTTGTTTTACAACCAACCAGATTACAATAAAACTGTTTTTAGTAGTACTAAAGGTAATGCTATAGATTATTACTTAATAGCTGGTGGAAATCCTGGAGAAGTTATTTCCCAATACCAAAACTTAACAGGAAAAGCGCCTTTATTTCCAAAATCATCTTATGGTTTTTGGCAATGTAGAGAGCGGTATCACAACCAAGAAGAACTATTGGAGAATGCTCGTGAAATGCGAAAACGAGAAATTCCTTTCGATAATATTGTGCAAGATTGGTTTTATTGGCCAAAAGGAACTAAAGGACCAGAATGGGATAGAGCGAAATACCCAGATCCTGATGCTATGGTTAAAGAATTAACAAAATTAAACTTGACCTTAATGGTTTCTGTATGGCCAGAGGTAAAGAATAAACTATTAGAAGAAAAGTATGGCCTTACCAAAATAGAAAGTAGTAATTACGTAGATATTTACGATAATAAAGTGGCTAAACAATTTTATCGTGCTTTGAGTGATTCTATGTTTCATAAAGGTGTAAAATCTATATGGCTAGATGGAACAGAACCAGAAGGTGTAAAAAACACAAAAGTAAATACTGCTGTTGGACCTTATGAAGATGTTCAAAACCCGTATTCGCTTTTAGTAACAAAGGCTATGTACGATGGAAGAAGAGAAGAGTTTCCAATGGAACGTGTATTTAACTTAACACGTTCGGCTTACGCAGGGCAACAACGTTATGGCGCTACCTCGTGGTCTGGAGATGTAGAAGCTTCATGGGAACAGTTTTCTGAACAAATTGCGGCAGGACTTAATTTTACTATGGCAGGTGTTCCTTATTGGTCACACGATATTGGTGGGTTTTTTAGAGATTCTAAATCTATCAACCCTCAATTTGATAATCAATATACAAATCCTGAATATATAGAACTGTTAACACGTTGGTTTCAGTTTGGTGCATTTAGTCCAATTTTCCGTATTCATGGTTATGTCTCAGAAACTGAAATTTGGAGATACAATGATGCTTTTGAGAGTACAGCGCGCAAGTTTATAGATTTAAGATATCAATTAATGCCATATATCTATTCACAGGCTTGGCAAATTACGAATAATAGCCGTCAATTAATGGCGCCATTGGCATACCATTATCCAAACGATAAAAATACTTGGGGTATTAAAGATCAGTTGTTTTTTGGGGAATCTTTAATGGTTGGATTTGTTACGGAATATGAGCAAAGAACCAAAGAAATGTATTTTCCTTTAGGGACTTGGTATAATTTCTGGAACGGTGAAAAAATAATAGGTGGTAAAACACTAAATGTAAAAGCCGAATTAGATGAAACGCCATTATTTGTAAAAGCAGGAACTATTTTGCCTATTGGGCCAAAAATTCAATATGCAACCCAATTAACAAAAGAGCCTACAAATGTTGTTGTTTATCCGGGTAAGGATGCCGAATTTAAAATGTATCTCGATGATGGAGCATCATATAATTATGAAAAATCAACCTATTCAGAAATTGTATTTTTATATTCAGAAAAATCTAAAACCTTAACAGTTAAAAAAGGAGATGGAGATTATTTTGATTTTAGTGTTAGTCCATTCGAGTTAGCCTTTCAATTGGTAGGCGAGAATTCAGTACACAGATATTTATTTTTTGGTGAAGAGTTGAAGGTTCAGTTTTAAAAGAGCTATTTAACGCTAGAAATTCAAGAATATAAAAGACAATAGTAAAATTAAATTTTACTATGGTCTTTTTGTGTTTATGGCACTTTTTTATAGTAAAAGAACCATGCTTTATAATAAAAAATAAAGGCTTCAATTATTTTTACATGGTAAATCCTTGAAGGTATTCAAATGGAGAAAATCAAAAATAAATGATATATGAATTTTAAGTTAGTTCTATTTCTGATTGTGGCCTGTGTATCTTATAGTATGAAGGCGCAAAATCCCGTTTTTACCCATGTATTTACTGCCGACCCGTCTCCGCACGTATGGCCAGATAATTCCAACAAACTTTGGGTATACACCTCTCATGATGAACCAGGATCTAATAACCATTATGGTATGACGGGCTATCATGCCTTTTCTACAACAGATATGGTAAACTGGACAGATCACGGACGTATTTTACATTTAGATAACGTTGATTGGGCAGAGAGTCATGCTTGGGCTATGGACGCAGCATATTATCGCGGTCAATATTATTTAATTTACTGCATGAAAGAAACCGGAATTGGGCTGTTTAGAACGGGAATTGCACGTAGTGATGTGCCACAAGGGCCATTTACAGATTTGGGCTATGTAAAAGGTGTAGAGTTTGGTCAAGATCCCGCATTATTTATTGATGATGATGGAATACCATATTTGTTTTGGGGGCATGATCGCAAATGTTTTGCAGCAGAGCTAAATGAAGATTTAATGTCTATTAAGCCAGAAACATATATAGATTTAACTAAACAATTAACACATGTTTTCGAGGGGCCTTGGGTGCATAAACGTAAAGGCAAATATTATTTAACATACCCTGGATTAACACCACGTCGCTGGCCAGAAAAAATGTTTTATGCAGTAGCAGATAATCCACTAGGTCCATATGAGTTTAAAGGTGTTTTTATTGATGATTTTGAAGGTCAAAGTGGAACCAATCACGGCGGAACGGTTACTTATAAAGGGAAAGATATCATGTTTTACCACAGCGCTTGGCTATCTGGTGGTTTAAGCGAAACTAGAAATGTAATGGCAGATTATTTACATTATAATAAGCAAGGAGATATCATCCCTATTGTTCCTTCAAAAGAAGGTTTAGGAAATGCTAAGCGAAACAAAACAACGTTGCTTTTAGAGGCGGAAAACGGATTTTCAGGCGGTGGTGAGTTGTACAATGTAATTGTTGATACTTGGATAAAAGGCTATAGCGGTAAAGGTTACGTAACTAATTTTGATAATCCTTATGATCATGTATCCATTTTAGCTCAGGTAGCACAACCAGCAAAGTATCGTTTTATAGTAAGTTATGCTTCACCAGATGGAGAATCGAATCATGATATTTTAATTAATAGCCATGCCTATAGAGAATTTAAATTTCCGAAATCTAAAGCATTTACAGAAATAGATTTTGGAGTTGTTAGCTTAAAAGCGGGCGATAATTTGGTGCGTATTTTTAAAAAAGATTGGCAACCATCAAAAGGTGAGTTTGCTATTGATTATATAAAGTTGGTGCAAGTTTTTGAATATTAATTCTAGCTTTTATATGGAATAAGATTATGGTTGTGATTTTCCTTTTATCAGTATCATTTATCATAATTGGATAACGCACTCCTGATATACTTATAATTCATACCATTTGAATCATAATTTATACTTCACGGCTATAGATTTAAGTAGTTTTATCTCAGATTAAAAAAGATATTTTATTTCTATATAAAAACAGAATTAGTGAAGACATTTACATTACTTATTTCCATAATGGTTTTATCGATTATTCATTTAGGATGCGGACAAAACGTTAATAAATCCATTCAGCAAGAAACTAAGTCTAAAAAGGCTAAAGTATATGTGTCTTCATTATCTGAATTTAGGAACATATTAAATAGCAGTAATTATGATATTACTTTAAAACCTGGCGATTATAATATTACAGAGCTTCCCGAAGAAGAAAGAAGTTTTGTTTGCTCAGGTTCTAATAATACTATTAATCTTTCTGGAGTATATATAAATTTTCCTGTAGGAACTTGTAAAGATGCTCATTTTAATTTTACTGGATCTAATAATACACTTTATGGAGGTGTTTTTGAGGATACATACCAAAATGGAATGACGGAAGTAACCGATTTTGGAAGTTATAATCAAAACCGGAAAACTTTAGCAAAAGGACTTAAAGGAGGAGCTAATATTAGAGTTTCAGGTAACGGAAATACAATTGAAGGTATTAAGTTAACGGCGAGAGGTTCGTTCCCTTATGGTTATGGTAATATGTACGGTATTGGTAGAGGTAATGCTACAGGTTTAGATAAGCGTTGTGCATTGTTAATTACAGGTGTGGGAAATACAGTTGATAATTGCGAGTTTCAGCATCGTGCTTTCGGACATGTTATTTATATGCAAAAAAATGCAGATAAAACACTTATAAAAAACACTTATATTGAAGGTGCTGTGCGCCCCAGTAACGATAGCTACAGTGAAACTAACGATGGCGATTTACCAAAAAGATTTGATTATAAAATGCCTATAGGGCAAATGAAAGGGCTTCCCATTCCGCGCGATGTTATGTTTAACCTAACAGAAGATGGCATTAGAGCATATAACATTCCAGGTTCCGTAACAGTAGAAAATTGTAAAGTGGTTAAATGCCGAGGAGGTATAAAGCTTTATATGGCAAAAGGTGCTGTTAAAGTGAGTAATAGTACGGTTTTAGATTGCGTTGTAGAGGGGTATTCTTTAAATAACGGTGGCGAATTAATTAATTGTAAGGGTAATGCAGCTTATGGCCCATTGCTTTATATGCATTTTGATAAAGTTTCAAACCAAAAAATCGATCTTACCGTATGGCCGGCACCTCACGCCGTTGGTAACCACGTGTTTGCAGCAATAAAAGGACATGGGCACGATATAACGCTAAAAAAAGCTAAAAATAACGAAGCAATAGACCGTGCACTTCGGCCAATAGTAGTTGGATATAAAGCTCGTTTCGAATTTTTAACCACTAGCTATCCCGGAGTACCAAAGGGATATGAAGATAATTTTAACACCTATTTCGGTGATGCAACATACCAAGCTTCAAATATTTTTCTTAAAAACGAAACTGAATATCCTGTTATTATTGGAAATCTTTCAGAAAATAACAAAATAGAAAGTTTAGGTGCGGTTACCAATCTTGGCAAAGAGAATTCTGTTAAACGCAAGATTTGAAACATCGAATTCAATTAATTTAAGTTGAGGTTTTGGAGACTGTTTTTGTCTATAGCTATTGGATAGGTTGTTGTTAAAATGTTATTTATCTATGTGAAGTAAACAATAAGCCTAATGTTTTATAAATTAAAATAATCTACTGAAAACAAGTGATTAATTCATGTTTTAGATAAGGGTAGAATATTAAGGTATTATAAAATGCAAATTCTCAAAAGTGAAATAAAATAAGTATTCAAAAGAAATGAAACAATATAAAACGCTTTCAATTATTAATTTAAAACAGTTATTGGCTTTATTTGTTGTTATAATGTTTAATTCAGTTGTCTGTTCTCAAACAGTAGTTCATTCTTTTAACGAGCTATTACCTTATCTAGATGATGATAATGTACAAGTGAAGTTAAAGCCTGGTAATTATACTATTACGGCAAAAGATATTCAAGATGGCAATTTTACGAGTGCTACGGTTGTTAAAAACCGGGCTAACGTACTTTTTTTGTTTTCGGGAAATAATAGTGTTTACGACTTTACAGATGTTATCATAAGTGTTGAAACTGCAGTGTTAAGTGCTTTTGAAAGTAAAAATACAGAGTTATACGAAATACAAATTATCGGAAATAAAAATGTATTAAAAAACCTTACTATTGCCGATGTTGGCTCTGTAAATGATGCACCAACTAGGCGTGCAACAAATATCGTGATGGATGGAGCAAGTAACAGGATAGAAGGATTTCATATTACAACAAAAGGATCTTACCCTTACGGATATGGTGAAGCTTTTGGCAAGGGAGGAAAAAGCGTAATTAACCATAGAAAGCATTCTTCTTTTTTAGTGAGAGGTTATAAAAATCATGCTAAAAATTGTACTATTATTCATCGTTCTTACGGGCATGCAATGTTTATGCAGGCAGCAGATTGGCCAATTATAGAAGGTTGTTATATAGAAGGAACAATGCGTTCTACCGATGATATGTGGACAGAAAAAGGAACAGGATCAGATGCCGATAAAGTAAATTTTAAAACTGTTTTTGGTTACGCTTTACCGAAAGGATACATGATGTGTTTGGGAGAGGAAGGTATTAGAGCTTATAACGGAGGCGAAACCATTATTGATGGTAAGGAATATAGAAGAGGCACATCAAACCCAACCATTATTAATTGTACTATTAAAAACATGAGGGCAGGCGTTACACTAACTCATGCAACGGGTAAAAAATACGTTTCTGGTACTACAGCAATTGGTTGCCAGAGAGGTTTTTGTATTGGTACTGGCGATATTGTAGATTGTTATGCCGATACACAACATGGTCCCGCATTGGGTGTAGATTATCCAAGTGATCAAGGTATGAATGCCGAAATTACGTTGCTACCTTATCAAGGAGATAGTTATAATGGAGGTGGGCATGCTGCTATTGTTACAGGTAGTAATCATAAAATTATTTTTCATAATGCTTTGCCAAATGCAGACCAAAACCTAAAAATAAATATTGGTGGAGATAATAAAACTGTAGGACTTCTTAATAAAGATGAAAATTATTCTGCTTCAAATATTATACTTCATAACTTTACGAATTATCCGGTAGTTTTAGACGATAATAGTAAAAATTGTACAGGAGTATCAGTAGGTGAAATTACGGATGAAGGTGAAAATAATCATATTTTAAAAATTGTTGAGCTTAATTAATCATATAATAAATTATTCAAAATGAAATCTTACGTAAATACCGTGCTATTTGTTTTTGTAATATGCCATGCAAGTACTGTTTTTTCACAAATTAAATTTAAATCATTAAGGGATTTTATGCAACCTGCAGGAGACTGGCTTCAAGCAAGTCAAGTTAAAGTCGACTCTATCAATAATAAAATTTTTAGTTATGAACCAGGAATAGACTGCTTTGTAAATGGGGCAAAAGGAAGAACCAAATATTTAGTAACAAAAGAGTCTTTTGGAGATATTGAGTTACATATCGAATTTATGCTTCCACAAGGTTCTAACTCTGGTATTTATTTTCAAAGTAGATATGAAATTCAGCTTTTCGATAGTTGGAACGCAACTCACCTTACCTTTTACGATTGTGGAGGAATACAACAACGATGGGATAGCAGTAAAGGTGATAATGGAAAAGGTTTTGAAGGATACGCTCCAAGATTAAATGCTTGTAAAGCACCAGGGAAATGGCAGGAGTTAGACGTTATTTTTAAGGCGGCCAAATTTAATTCCGCAGGAGAAAAAATAACGAATGCTAAATTTGAGAAAGTCATTTTAAATGGTATGGTAATACATGAAAATGTAGAACTATCTGGGCCTACTAAAGGCGCTTTGTCAGAAATAGAAGTGGCCAGAGCACCTTTTAGATTACAAGGCGGTCATGGACCAGTAGCTTTTAGAAATATTAAAGTAAGAGATTTAAGTAATATAAGATTATCTAAACCTAATATGTGGGTAGACCTCTTTGAAAACAACGAAGAAACAGGACCTAATTACGATTTTATTGTTAATGGAGATGCCACGAATCAAGAAGCAAATACCATGTTTGAGTATAATGGTAAAGAACTTAGAGCCATGTATAAATGGCAAGAAACCGTTGCGCCTTATGGTATTGCAATTACCAAAAAAACGTATGGTTCATACGATTTAAAATTTGAGTTTAAGTGGGGGAAACGAAAGTTTGAACCTCGTTTAGATAAAATTCGCGATGCTGGTTTACTTTACCATTGTCCTGTTGGTAGCTATGCATGGCCTTCTAGTTTAGAATACCAAATTCAGGAAGGTGATTGTGGCGATTTGTGGACCATTCTAGGTACTTCTTGCAATGTGCTAAAAGAAGGAGAAATTATTAATGTTAAGAAAGCCGATTATAGTAGATCCAAAAAGTGGACAAATCAAGAAAAATCTGGCTGGAATAAAGTACTACTCGAAGTCCGTGGCGACACCGCAAAATATTATTTAAATGGTGTTTTAATAAACCAAATTGTAAATGCAACCTATGGAGGTTTATCGCTTAATTCTGGTTTTATAGCACTGCAAGCCGAGTATTCCGAGGTAATTTACAGAAAAATAAAAATTAAAGAACTTTAGTTCAAAATTAATTAAAGTATAATAAGAAATCAATACTTAAAAAACATGTATAAAATGTCAACACATAAAAACGCACAGGTATTACTTATAATATGTTTTATTTTAAGTTTAAAAGTTAATGCGCAAATAGCGGTGAACTCTTTAAGCGAGTTAGTCCCATATTTAAGTCAAGATAATGTTCAAGTAAAAATGGCGCCAGGTGTATATTCCATAACAGCAGCCGATGTAAAAAACGGCCTGTATTCAAAATCGTCATTCGTGGGTAAAGAATGTAAAGTTCTTTTGCTTTTTGAGGGTAATAATAGCACATACGATTTTTCCGGAGTCACCATTAAGGTAGAAACAAAGGTTTTTCAATCTTATGGAAACATTAGAATTAACGAAATTCAAATTATTGGGAATAATAATATTCTTAAAAACCTTACATTAATAGACGACGGTTCTGTGTACGATGGACCAACAAAAGGCGCACTAAATATATGTATGGATGGGAAAGAGAATCTTGTTGAAGGTTTCTACGTAGCCGCTAAAGGCTCTTTTCCTTATGGGTATGGCGATGCATTTGGCAAGGGCGGAAAAAATGTAATTAGACATCAAAAACATAGTTCTTGCTTGCTAAGAGGCGAATCCAATCATTTAAAAAACTCAACTTTTATTCATAGAAGTTACGGACATTGTTTGTTCATGCAAGCGGCTAGCAACCCAGTGATAGAAGGCTGTTATGTAGAAGGCGAAATGCGAAGTACAGATAATATGTTATTAGAAAAAGGTACAGGTTCTCCAGCCGATAAGGTCGATTTCATGACCGTTTGGGGTTACCAACTTCCAAAAGGCTATATGTTAAGCACTGGTGAAGCGGGTATACGTGCTTATAATGCCGGAGAAACTATTATTGATGGTAAATTATACAAGCGCGGCACATCTAACCCAACCATATTAAATAATACTATTAAAAACATGAGAACAGGCGTAACTTTAGCGCACGCTAGGGGTAAAAAATATGTAGAAAACTGCACCGTTATTGGATGTGAAAATGGGTTTTCATTAGGTTCTGGAGATGTTATTAATTGTAGAGCAGACTGTAGTTATGGTCCCGTATATTCATCGACTTACGAAAACGATAAAAGCTTCAATGCCGATATTACAATAATTCCTGCGAGTAATATTTACATGAATGGTTCTGGAAGCGTGGCCTACATAGGAGGTCGCGAACACAATATCATATTACGAGGTAGTGATGAAGGCGCTAAAAACGGCCTTAAAATTCAAGTAGGTGGCGAAAAAAACAATATTCGTTTATTACACGGCAATTTTCCGAATCAAAATGATTTTAAAGGATCCAACTTTCAATTAAATAACCTCACTAATTATCCAATATTCTTATCTAAAAAGAGTTCGGACGTGCAAATTAAATCCGTAGGAACTGTAAAAGATTTAGGTACTAACAATAGCCATTAAAAGCAAAAGCCCAATTTAAAATCAATTAAAACACCATGTATAAATTAGTGCTATTGTATTAAAATGGGCGTTACCCGAAAAGGGTCGGGCTTTCACTACTCAATCTTTTTGTTTTTTTAAGGAAAACAAAAAGGATTTCAAACAGGCCGTTCAATCCCTAACGCAAATGTTTGCTTGCTTAATTTTTAATCTAAAGTTTGTTTTAGTTGGCGCTTGTTCTTAAAACTAATTACCTTTTTGTAAGCAATAAGGTAAATAGTAGCCGCTCCAAAAGAAATAAGTGTGCCGTAGTAAATACCAAATAATGGATATACAATGGAAATGACTAATGAATAAATTATTAAAGAAAACATACCCACCGGAACATTTTTTATTACCGTATGTACATGTTCTTTAGAGTATGTAAAGTGAATAATTAGCATTAATGGAAATAAGGTCGTTGGAAAGGCCGAAAAAAGACCCGCCCAAGTTGGTCCAACAAATTTTGGAACACTCGTAATTAGTAAAATTATTAGCGCAGCAAAAAAGGCTCGTACAAACAGAATTTTATAATTAAGTTTTGCTTTTTTCTGGATATTAATATTCTCAATATTTTTAAAAAGATGTATAAATAGAAACGAAAAAGCAATAGGTATAAATATGGCAATATATTTATTAATTTCAACAAGGTGTAATAGCGACACGACTATAAAATATCCAAATAAAGCTGTTAAAGAAGATAAGAGAATATTGAATTTGGAAAAGTATTTTGAGGCTATATAATAAATATAAACAAAAGATAACGCAGCCGTTAAACCAATCATATTATAAACAGCGCTTTTTGCAGCAAATTCAGGGCTTACTTCAAGCCCGAAGAAAAATAATGTTATAGCAGACCCTGTTGGGTATCCAGATAAAACCCCAGCTACTTTTGGACTTACATTTTCAGCAAGTAGAGATAAACCGATAACAAATGCTATGGCAACAAGTAGTTTAATTACAAATAGTAATTCTATCATTTTTATTATTTAAATCGTTTATTTTCTAGCATTCAAAAGTAACAACTAATCTATTTAATTTTATAAAAAATGCTAAAGATTGTAATAATTAAATTTTCGTTCTTTTCAAATAGATTATAGCCAAGGTGATTTAATATAAAATGAGCTTTGTATCTTGTGTTTTTTTAGATAAATAGGTGCAATAATTATGATTGAAAAACTTTTAAAATATAAGTATATTTGGGTTGCAACATTAGTTTTGCTCGTGGTTTTGGCAGCAATAAAAGCTCCAAACATAGAAGTAGATACCGATATTTCTCAGTTTTTTCATGAGGACGATGCTGATTATACCTTTTATCAGGATATGAAATCGGAATTTTCTAGCCAAGATAATTTAATTCTGTTGGGTGTAAAACATCAGAATTCTGTTTTTGATGTAGATTTTCTTAATAAAATTACGGCGCTTACCGATAGCTTAAAACAAATACCTAACATAAAAAAAGTAAACAGTTTACTAACGCTGTCTTACCCAATAAAAAGCATGTTTGGTATTATTGGCGTACCCTATTTAAAGATTGAAGATAGCGGACAATTAGCTTACAACGAAAAGAAAATTTTGACCGATGAGTTGCCTAAAAGTTTTATAAATAGAAAAGGGAATGCCTTGTTTTTATGGATAGAAACCGAACGGAATTTAGAGACAAAACCCTTAGATAAATTAATTGCAAATATTAATGGGCTTAGGGATGGCTATGGAGAGCTAACTACCTTTTTGTGGGGACGAGAAGTTATTGATGTGTCTTTTAAAAACATATTAATAGAAGAAATACTTACGTTTAGTTTCTGGATTTCTATTTTTTTATGTTTGAGTTTAATTTTTATTTTTAAAAAGCCAGTAGCTATTTTATTCCCAATACTCTTGGTTATTATAGTTATTATTCTGTTTTTAGGTAGTATGGTGTATTTGGGCAGACCAATAAGTACCATGTCGAATTTGTTTCCTACTATAATTTTAATTGTTGCAGTTTCTGATGTTATTCATCTGTGCATAAAATATGACATTGAAGTAAAAAAAGGATTATCATCTAAAAAAGCAACCAAAAATGCTTTAAGTGAAATTGGGTTTACAACATTAATAACATCTTTCACAACCGCTGTTGGTTTTTTAGTTTTGTATTTGTCGCCTATGCAAGCCATGCGTAATTTTGGAGTAGAATCGGCTATTTTGGTAATTTTAACCTTCGTATTAACCTTAATATTTTTACCTATATTTTTTAGCGGTTTAAAAAAGGGAAACTTATTTACTATTAGTAAACCGTTTACATTGTTATCAAACAAGGTTTTTAAAAAGTTAGATGGTATTTATAAATATTCTAATACCGTAATAGTGGCGTTTACTGTATTACTGGCTATAAGTTGCTACGGTATCACTTTAATAAGCACAAACAACAGTCACTATTCTTTCCCCGAAAAAACGGATTTGTATAGTAGTTATAAATTCTTCGAAAATAATTTTGGTGGTTCTAGAACATTCGAGCTTGTTCTGTCATCTAAAAATAATAAGAAATTAAATGAACCTGAACTTTTAGAAACCGTTTATGCCATCGATAATTACTTAGCGCAACATCCAAATTTAAACGATGTAAAATCGCCCGTAAATTATTATCAAATTATGAGTCAGGCCTATTATCCAAACACTTATAAAGAAAGGCCTTTACCGTTAGATACCAAAACTATTAAAAAATATGAAAAGCAGTTAGTGTCTATTTTAAAGGAAGATTATTTAGCCAATAAAGAACGAACAATCTTCAAATTTAATGCTCAAATGCAAGATTTGGGAAAGCATGATATAGATGCCATCAATAAAGATATATTAGAGAATGTAACGGGTTTAATTGCTGCTAAGCCTATAGAAGCAAGACTCTCTGGTATAGATATGCTTATTGATATATCACAGGAAAAGAGTATAGAAAACACATTTTTTGGACTTTTAATAGCCATAATAATTGTGTCTATTACTTTAGGAATAGTTTATAAAAACATGACTTTAGGTATCTTGGCCGTTTTTCTCAATTTAATTCCTCTCATTATTACGGCCGGAATTATGGGCTTTTTTAAAGTAGATTTAAGAGCCGAAATTGCACTTATTTTTACTGTTGGTTTTGTAATTGCTGTCGATGATACTATACACCTTTTAAGTAAGTTTCAATGGGAACGTAAAAAAGGAGGCACAGTAGAATATGCAATTAAAACAGCTGTTTTAGAATGCGGAAAAGCTATTTTGGCCACGAGTATTATTCTTGTTGGTGGTTTTTTTATTTTAATGAGTTCGGGCTCTTTAGAAATTTTTATACTTGGTTTATTGGTAGGGCTTATTGTTATTATAACCTTATTTGTCGATTTAATTTTAGCTCCAATTATTATTTTAAAATGGTTTAAAAAACGTCTTTAAAACTAAATTATGAGGTTGTAATATTTTCGATATTATGCTGTTTAAGTTTTATAGGTTGAAGAAAAATAAGTGTTATTAACACTAAGAATAGAGCGCAACATTATTTTATTCTAGTAAACTAAAATTATAAATAGTAGAAACTGTATTTTTACAAAAAAGAATACAATTCCAATTTTTCATGAATTCTAGAGCAAATCAATTAAAAGCATTCGATAGATTATTAACTATTATGGACGAACTTCGTGAGCAGTGCCCGTGGGATAAAAAGCAAACCATGGAAACGCTTCGGCACTTAACCATAGAAGAAACTTATGAGCTGGGCGATGCTATTTTAGATAAAGATTTAGAGGAAGTAAAAAAAGAATTGGGCGATGTGCTTTTGCATATTGTGTTTTATGCTAAAATTGGTAGTGAAACCAAAGATTTTGATATCGCCGATGTTTGTAATTCTATTTGCGAAAAACTGATACATAGACACCCGCATATTTATAGCGATGTTAAAGTTGAAAATGAAGAAGACGTTAAGCGAAATTGGGAGAATTTAAAACTAAAAGAAGGGAAATCTAGTGTCTTGGAAGGTGTCCCAAAAAGTTTGCCAGCTCTTGTTAAAGCTGGTCGTATTCAAGAAAAAGTTGCTGGTGTTGGTTTCGATTGGGAAGAACCTGCTCAGGTTTGGGAGAAAGTAGAAGAGGAACTTAATGAGTTTAAAGTAGAAGTTGAAGCAAACGACCAAGATGCTATGGAAAGCGAATTTGGAGATGTGTTATTCTCTTTAGTGAACTATGCGCGTTTTAAAAAGATAAACCCAGAAAATGCTCTAGAACGCACCAATAAAAAATTCACTAAGCGCTTTCAATATCTAGAAGAAAAAGCAAAGGGCCTAAATAAACCTTTAAGCGACATGACACTTGCCGAAATGGATGTGTTTTGGGAAGAGGCCAAAAATCTATAAATTTAATATGCAAGGCTTTTTTCGAATTGTCATAACCTTAACATGCTTAATTTGTTATTAGGGTTCGTTTTTTCTAAATTTGCACCATGGTAAAAGGCATACATGAAAAGAGAAATATCAGAATCTTTAACTTCAACTTTCTAGTTTTTAGAAATCAGTCGGATAAATTCATTCCTCCTGCATTCTAGTATCCAGCCAATCTCCTTACTCAATTTTTAAACGTTAATTCTTTACTTATTAGTTTATAAGTGAATAGTTTTTTGCGTTTATCTCATTTTTTCTGTTTTACCTAAATTCAGGTATAACCACAAATAATATTCATTTAATGACTATTACAACTTTTGATGCCTTTTCGAGGCTATCAATTAATGATATATCACGTATTTCCAAGTTTTTGCATGAGCATTCTGGTGAGTTCACAGACACCAAAAGCGCCATTCAAAAATCGGTTATGTATGCCGCAAAAGAAGTTCCAGGACTTGGTGGTTATGTTTTTATTATGGAAAACAAACAAGGAATTTTAGGAGCCATAGTTGTTAATAGAACAGGTATGAACGAGTATTTAGCAGAAAACATATTGGTATATATGGCTGTTAAAACCGAATGTAGAGGTAATGGGATTGCCCAGAAGTTAATAGAACATACCATAAAGTATTGTGATGGTGATATCGCAATACATGTTAATAAAGATAATCCAGTTATAGAATTATTCGAAAAACAAGGGTTTAAAGAAAGAAATATAGAAATGCGATTAGTTCGATAATCCATTCAAAAAAAACAAATAAAATGAAAATTATACAAGTAAAAAGAAAAACATCTTACGAGAAAATACATAGCGTGAAAATGGGGGAACTTACAAGCAAAGTAACACATATTAAAAAGTACTTGTTTGGTTTACCTATAAAAACGCTTCATAAATATCGCGAAACATATTATGGTGAAGTTAAAGATTACAAAGATTGTATTCTTTTTGTTTAACCGAATTTTTAATAATTAATTTAAATATATATTAAATGAAAGTACTGGTAATTGGAGCAGGAAACATGGGGCTTACTTATGCGCAAGGCATGTCTAAATCTAGACTGTTAAAAAAGAGAAATATTATGGTTTTGGATAAATCTGAAGAGAAATTGGAAGAACTAAATCAAATATCACATTTTGATGCATTTAAAGAGCTTGAAGACTGCGTGCCAAAAGCAGATATCATTTTTATTGCAGTAAAACCATACCATGCAGAAGGTGTTTTTAAAGCCATCAGTAAATTAGTAAACACGCAACAAATTATTGTCTCTATTATGGCAGGCGTAACAATAGCTTCTATAAAAGAACTAACAGGGTTAGACAAAGTAGTACGAGCTATGCCAAATTTACCAGCGCAAATTGGTAAAGGTTTAACATCTTACGTAACATCACCAGAAATTTCAAGAATAGAAATGCTAACGGTAGAAAGTTTATTAGATACCACAGGTAAATCAATGCGAGTTTCTAACGAAAACTTTATAGATGCCTCTACGGGTATTTCGGGAAGTGGACCAGCTTATGTATTCTATTTTATGCAAAGTATGATGGAAGCGGCCTTACAAATGGGCTTTTCTAAAAACGACTCTACAGTATTGGTTAGTCAAACTTTTACAGGTGCTGTAGAACTTTTTAATCAATCTAATTTATCTCCAAATTCGTGGATGGATAGAGTGGCTTCTAAAGGAGGAACTACACGTGCCGCGCTAGACTCTATGGAAGACAATAATGTTAATGAATTAATTAAAGAAGCCGCTTTTGCTGCATTTAGTCGTGCAGTAGAAATGGGAAAAGAACACTAAAATGTGTAAACAAAGAATAGTAATTAAGGTTGGTACTAATGTAATGACCAACAAAGATAATAGAATTGTAAGACCAGTTTTAAGACGATTGGTAAAACAAATAGCAGAGCTTTACGAGCGTGATATCATGACGATATTAGTCTCCTCTGGTTCTGCCATTGCAGGAAAAGAAGTTTTAGGAAAATCTAAAATTAAAGATAAAACAGTTAGACGCCAAGTATATTCGTCTATTGGGCAACCAAGAATGATGCGTCTTTATTATGATATTTTTCATGATTACGGAATGAAGTGTGCCCAAGTACTACCTACAAAGCGAGATTTTAGCCCAGGAATGCATAGGCAAAACATGATTAACTGTTGTGAAGGTTTACTTTCAGAAGGCGTTATTCCTATTGCCAATGAAGATGATGCCGTATCGGTAACCATGTCTATGTTTTCTGATAATGACGAGCTGGCGAGTTTAATTGCTCAGCTAATTAACGCAGATAAACTAATTATTTTAACTGATATAGATGGCCTTTATACAGGGCATCCGGAAGCGGATAGTAGCGATTTAATAAAAAATGTAGATCCGGGAGACGATCTTAATAAATATATTCAGGACAATAATAAAGGTGAAGGAGAAGGCCGTGGTGGTATGGGATCTAAATTAGATTATGCGCAACAAACCGCAGCCAACAATATTCCAACTTTTATTGCTAATGGAAAAAGTGATAACACCATTATCGATATTATAGATGGAAAAGCTGTAGGAACTAAGGTGTCACTATAAAAAAAAGAGAAAATGGAATTATTATCAGAAGAAATAAAAAATAGTGTTTTAAAAAGTATGGAGGTTCTTTTAAAGGAACATCAGGATAGTTTATTAAATGCAAACAAAAAAGATATAGCGGCTTTTAATCAAGAAGATCAAGCCATGTACGATCGCTTAATTTTGAATAACGATAAGGTCGATGGTATGATTACCGCAATACAGGTGGTTCGAGAACAGGAAGATCCTGTTAATAAAATAATTAGCCGAAAACAGTTTGATAACGGTTTGGATGTTGTGAATAAAACAGCACCATTTGGAACTATTATGATTATTTATGAATCTAGACCAGATGTAACTGTAGAGGCCACAGTACTTGCTTTTAAAGCCAATAATAAAATATTACTTAAAGGAGGTAAAGAAGCCGTACACAGTAACACAGCTATTGTAAAACTGTGGCATATGGCATTAGAAGAACATAATGTGAGTACCGATTATATTCAAATGTTAACCATGGATAGAACGGAAACTCAGGCCTTTTTAAGAAACCCTACCGAACAACTCGATTTAATAGTGCCAAGAGGTGGTGAGCAACTTATTAAGTTTGTAAAAGAGCATGCCAAGTGCGCTGTTTTAGTAAGTGGGCGTGGTAATAATTTTTTATACATTGATGAAGCTGCCGATTGGAAACAAACCATAGAGGTGATTTTAAATGCTAAAACTCAAAAAATATCGGCATGTAATGCTTTAGATAAAATTTTAGTGAGTAAAAAACTTCCTGATTATGCAGGTAGGATTTTAAATTTAAATGAAATTTTAAAAGACAGTGGTGTAGAGGTTTTAGTTGATGAAGAGACAAAATCGATTTTAAGTGATGAAAAATTTATAACAGATGATTCGATTTGGTATCAAGAATTTCTAGAAATGAAATGCTGTATTGGCACCGTAAATTCGGTTTTTGATGCTATTGAAAAAATAAACGAATACTCTGGTGGACATTCTGCTACAGTCATGACTACTAATAGCGATATTGCTAAGAAATTCATGGAACAAGTAGATTGCGCTGTGGTATATCAAAACGCATCAACACGCTTTACTGATGGCGGACAAATTGGTGTAGGAGCAGAGCTTGCTATTAGTACCGATAAATTGCATCATCGCGGACCATTAGGTTTAAAAGAACTCGTTACCAATAAATATTATGTTTTTGGAGACGGCCATGTTCGTGTTTAATATTTTAGTGTTTTAGAAAACACGACATGAAACTAAAAACGCAGCTTCGAATTTTTCTAAGCTGCGTTTTTTCTATTGTAATAAACAAGTGTTATAAATTAATAACGCTCTTTTATTTTTCTTAGTTTTTCTTTTAAAAGAACAAGAGAATCTTTGTGGCCTTTAATGTTTTTATGTACATCTTTAACCAACGGATTATCTTCATCCACATTTGTGAAAAACTGTAAGTTATTTTCTAACTGATTAATTTGCGCTTTTACTTCATCCATTTTCTTACGGATAAATAAGCGCTCATTATCTAAGTTTCTTGTATCACCATCAGAAGATGTTAAGCTATCAAGTTTGTTCTCGTACTTAATCATTTCAATTTCGGTTTTATCCATTTTTAAACTGGATAATAAATCGTCAATGGTTTTTTGGAATTTATCTTCAATAAAGCGCTTGTCGTTTGGTACGCGACCTAAATCTTTCCATGTATTGATGTGACCTTTAATCACTTCAACATCCTTGTCTTTATCATCTGTTGGAGTTACAGCTTTAAGCGTTTCAAGTAATTCAGATTTTTTATTAAAAGCATCTACATGTTCTTGACTTACTGCGTTTCTTTTTGCGTGAATTTTATCGAAATAATGGTTGCAGGCTGCCTTAAATTGTTTCCAGATTTTGTCGCTATCTTTTCTTGGAACATGACCGATTTTTTTCCAATCGTTTTGAATTTTTTTCATCAAAGGCGTCGTTACCGCGGTATCTTCGCTTTCTTTGTTGTCTTCAGCTATTTTTATTAACTCTAATTTTTTCTGTAGATTAGAATATTGCTCCTTCTTTAAATTTTTGTAATAAGCATTTTTATTTCTGTTAAAAGTTCTAACAGCGTCTTTAAATTTAGCCCAAGTATCTTCGTTTACTTTTAAAGGTACTTTTCCTGCATTAAAAAATTGATTTCTTAAATCTTCAATAATTTTAATACGTTTTTGCCATTCACTGTGTGAACCTGCCGGTTGTGCAGCAACAAATTCAATATTAGAAATTATTTCTAATTTGGTCTCTAAGTTTTTATCATAAATCTTATCAATTTCTTTATAATAAACTTGTCGCTTATCGTTAATTATTTTTGTAGCGGCTTTAAAACGGTCCCAAATTTCTTCACGATGTTCTTTACCAACTGGGCCGAGCTCTTCTTTCCACATTTTGTGTAATTCTTGAAGTTCTCTAAACGATCGCATTACATTATCATCTTGCGCTAGCTCTTCAGCACGCTCAATAATTAATAATTTCTTCTCTAAATTATGTTTAAAATCTAAATCTCGTAAGTCTCTGTTAAGGTGTAAAAAATCGTAGAACAACTCCACATGGTGGTGGTAGCTATTCCATGCATTATTGTATTTATCTCTTGGAATTGGTCCTGTTGTTCTCCAACGTTCTTGTAATTCCTTAAAGTGTTTGTAAGTCGTATTTATATTCTCCTCAACGTTTATTAAACCTTTAAGTTCTTCAATTATTTCAAGCTTATCGGTTAAATTTTGCTTTAAGTTTTTTTCTAAACTTTTATAATGGTTGTTTAGCTTATTACGGTATTCTTTGTATGCTGCTTTATATCTTTTTTCAATTGGCGAAGAGTAATAGAAATCAATTTCATTTCCTCCTTCATGTAAGAAATCTTCTTTTTTCTCTTCAACTAGAGCTTGATGCTTTGTTTTAAACTCGGCATTAATACCGTCTACATGAGATTTTATAGCTTGTACTTTTTGTCCCTGAACAAGTTTTTCTAATTCAATTGCTAAGGCTTCAAGCGACATGCTATCGTATTCCTTAACTTCAATAGTGTGCCTATCTTTGTTTCCTTCATCTTCAGCATCTTCAGCATTAGATTCTTCAATTTCATTTAGAACTTCATCATTTTCATTGTCTCCTTTCACTGGGGCAGATGTAGTATCTTCTGTGATAGGTGTTTCAGAAGTTTGTGAATCCTCAGGAGTTACAGCCTCTGGAGTTGTTGTTTCTGGAGTAATAGATTCACTGTTTACAGGTTTAGCATGATCTGCGTTTTCTGCATTAGGGTTATTTAAGTCAGACATTGTAAAATGTTTAGGTTCGTAGTTTTTACTATAGACTTTAAAGATACTAACAAGTCTATTATTAACAAAGGCTTAGGTATGGATATTTTTTATAAATCCCAAATGTCCCAAGATTTTTCTGCTTGTAATTTAAGCATATTTAATCCGTTAATAGTTGTCGCTCCTTTGTCCTTACCTTGTTTCAGGAATTTAGTTTGATCTGGATTGTATATTAAATCGAATAGAATATGTTTATCCGTTATACCGTTGTATGGAATATTCGCGCAAACTTCAACATTAGGAAACGTACCTAAAGGTGTACAGTTTACAATCACTTCATGCTCTGCGACTATAGTTTCCGTTAAATCTTCATAAGTAAAAGTTACGCCTTTCGAGTGTTTTCTAGATACATATTTATAATCGATTCCTAATTCTTTTAAGCTGAAAGCCACCGCTTTACTTGCTCCACCTGTTCCTAGAATTAAGGCTTTGTTATGATGCGATTTTACGAAAGGTTTTAGCGTGTTTTTAAAACCATAACAGTCTGTGTTATAACCAACAAGTTTACCTTTTTTTGTAATCTTTATGGTATTAACCGCTCCAATAGCTTTCGCTTTTTTATTTATTTTATCAAGAAAAGGCATAACAGCTTCTTTGTAAGGAATGGTTACGTTTAAACCTCTAATGTTTTCTGTGTTTTTTATAATTGAAGGAAATAAATCTATGTTTTCTAAATCGAAATTTTCGTAGCTCGTATCTGTTATTTTTTCATTTTCAAATTTGTTTTTGAAATAATTTCTAGAAAATGAATATGATATATCTTTGCCTAATAGTCCTAGTTTTTTCACTTGATAATTTTTTTATTATTCTTTTATATGTCTTGTTTTTTGTCCGTACCATTCTAAGCCTAAAACAAAAGCTATGCCTAGTAAAATAAAACCAATCGCTAAATAAGTATTGGTGTTTAATTCGGGTAAAAAGCGTTGATAATTATGTACAACCTTGGAACCTGCAGAATCGAAAAGAAAACCACCATTTTCATCTATTTTATAAATTGTTTTTTTCCATGGCCAAACAACACCTAAAGAACCTATAATAAAACCTAAGATGGATGATGTGGTAATGCTTTTGTAATGTTTTAAAATATAACTTAATAAATGCGAAAAGGTTACTAAACCCGCAACAGAACCTAAAGTAAACACCGCAAGTACTTGTAGCATTCTTAAACGCTCTGGGTTTGTAGTAAAACCAAAATCTCCTCTTATTATTTCTGAAAAAGTATCGTAAAGGGCATTTACAGAATCAACTAAAAGTAGTACATAATTGCCTAGTAAAATTAGAATGAAGGAGCCTGAAAACCCTGGTAAGGTCATTCCTGACACACTAATAATTCCGCAGAAAAAAACAAACCACAAATTGTCGTTTTCTTTAGCGGGGTTTAAAAAACTAATACCAACACCTAGTAAAACACCAATGGCTAATGATAAATACGTTTGGTAATTGCGGTCTTTAAAATCTTTATTAATATAATAAATTGAACCAATTATCATTCCGAAGAATACACTCCAAACAAAGAGCTCATATTCTTTTATAAGATAATCTAGGATTTTAGAAATACTAAAATAGCTAACAATCATCCCAAAGAAAAGCAAATTTAAAAAACGCCCATTTATGTAATTGTAAAAACTTTTAAAGCGCCCATTAATTAGGAGTTTAAAAGCTTTACCGTTTACCTTTTTTAGGGAGTAAATAAATTCTTCATAAAAACCAGCAACAAAAGCGACAACACCACCAGAAATTCCGGGTACCTTATTGGCAGCACCCATCCCTAATCCCTTTAGGATTAGAAAAATTTTATCGGTAAGTGTTCTGGTGCTTTCCATTATTACTTTTTATTACCCACTTTTTCAAGAATAAAAATAGTTAAAAATCCTAGAATCATTAAGGTTACTGCAAAAACTAATTGGTTATTACCATCGAATGAAAAAGGTGAAACACTTTCTTGCAAAACAGCAGATTTAATGCCTTCGGAATTAGTGTGCCATGTTAGTGTTTTTTTCCAAGGCCAAACCTTGTTTAAAGATCCAAAAATAAAACCTGTAAGTACTGCTAAGGTTATATTGTGATAATGTTTGAATAGCCATTTTAATAAATGACTAAAACTTAGAAGGCCCACAAGTGCTCCTGTAGCAAAAATTAATATTTTTTTGATGTCAAAATCGTGAAAAGCATCACTTAAAGCTTTGTATGCACCTAAAATTATTAAGATGAAGGCTCCAGAAATTCCGGGCAAAATCATGGCACAAATAGCAATAGCGCCAGCGATAAAAAGAAACCAAGGGTTTTCATTATTAGATGAAGCCGGTAGTGTTGTAATGTAGTAAGCAATAAAGGCTCCTATAATTAAACTGATAATTACCGCTAAATTCCACTTTTGAATTTGTTTTCCAACGAAAAAAATACTCGCCACAATAAGGCCGAAAAAGAAAGACCAAATAAGCACTGGGTGATTTTCTAATAAGTATTTGGCTAAGCGCATTACAGATACAAAACTAACCATAATACCGGCTAATAGTGCTATTAAAAAATTACCGTTTAGTTGTTGCCAAAACGGCTTTATACCTTTAGTGAAAAGCGATTTAATTAAATCGGCATTTATGTTGCTTATGGAATTTATTAATTCTTCGTAAATACCTGAAATAAAAGCAATAGTACCGCCAGAAACGCCTGGAACGGCATCGGCTGCTCCCATAGCAAGCCCTTTAAGCGAAATAATTAAATAGTCTTTTAATTGTCTTTGCATGTTTTGATTTTTTACGTAAAAAACCAAAGGTATGTATTTTAATGAAAATGTTTATACAGAATATAAAACTTACTTAGTATTTTGTTTTAGTAAGCTTTGCACAGCTACTTTTTTGTAAATTTCAGGAAAAAGTTCCTCAATTATAAAGCTGTATTCTTCATTTATTTTAAAGGCGTTTTTTAAGTGAAATGTACCTTTATCTGTTTCGTGAAGTGCTAAATATAATCCAGCAAGGCGGTATTCTAGCTCCGCACTATCTGAATAAAATTCAACAGCTTGTTCAAAATTATCAATAGCCGCTTCTGTTTCACCTAATTTAATAAGTAAATCGCCTCGAGTTAACCATGTATTTAATTCGTAGTTGCCTAATTCTAATGTTTTTTTGTATCCACGTTCTGCTTCTTCATAAAAACTTAAACGTTGGTTTATTTGTGCATAAAGTTTCCAATACATCACGTTCTCCGAATCAATATTGATGGCTTTATTTATAAAATAAAGAGCACGTTGATAGTTTTTACGTTTATTATAAAACTTAGTAATAGCAATCCAGCCTTTATCTAATAAAGGGTCTTCATGTACGGTTCTATCATAATATTGGAGTGCTAAATCGTCTTTTTTAAGCTTCTCGTAGCAGTTACCAATATGTAAGAGCGCGAAAGATGTAGGGTCATCTAATTTTAATGTTATTGAATAGTTTTCAATAGCATCTTCATAACGTCCTAATTTTTCTAAAACTTTACCACGTTCAATATAGGCGCCTATAAAAGTATCATCGGAAATAATTGCAAAATCAAATGCAGCTAATGCTTTTTTTAGTTTTTTTAGTGCAAAATATTGAATACCTAATTGGTGCCATGCGACTTCGCAATACGGGTTTTTATCTAAAAAGGTGTTTAAGTAAGTGATAGCCTCTTCATTTTGATTTAAATATTCGAAGCAATATATAATATTATAAAGTGATGAATAGTCTTCAATATCACTTTCTAAACATTTCATGAAATTAATTTTTGCCTCTTCAAATTTATCTAAAAACAAGTACTCCATTCCTATTAACGAGTATAGGTCAACTACATCGTCAGCTAATTTTAAAGCTTGTTTCAATACTTCTATAGCTTTTTCGTGATTGTCTTTTTTAGAAAAAATATTGGCTTTTTGAATGTAGATTTCTTCATTAAGCGGATCAAGACTATAGAGTTGATCTAATAGCATATCTGCCTCTTCAAGTTTGTCTTCAAATACAAAAACTTCAACTCTAAATAATTTTAAATTGATGGATGTAGGGTGCTGGTCTAAACCTAGTTTAATTGCTTTTTTCGCTAAAGCAATTTTTCCTAAGTTAAGATAATGGTGAATAATATTTTCAAACTCTTCCGAATCGAAAAATAAAACATGATTTGTTTTAAGCATCGATTCAAATTTAGTTAGAGGTAAGCTATTATTGTGGTCGTGACCGTACTCCATAAGCACTTTTGTATGTTTTCTACTTTATTAAAGTTAGTATTCTATTTATTGTTTACACCAAAACTGAGGTAAATGTTTTTAACAAAGTAATGAACATTTTTATTTTATTTTAAAAAATAAAACTATAAAACCTTGTCTATAAGTATTTTATGTGTTTTTTTATTTCGTCTAAAATATTAAGTATTTTAGAACAACCTTCCTCAATTTCGATGTTAGAAATAGTTAAGGGTGGAGTAATTCTAACGGCTTTTGGCTCAAAAAGTAGCCAAAATAGTATTAATCCGGCATCTTGACATTTTAAAATTAGTGCATTTGTTATATCTGCAGAAGGTGTGATTATGGCGAGCATAAGACCTATACCACGAATTTCTTTTATTAATGGATGAATTAATAGTTTTCTGAATAGCTGTTCTTTTTGAAGGGTTTGTTCTATCAAGTTACTTTCAGTAATTTCAGTTAGAGTTGCTAATGCAGAGGCAGCAATTACTGGGTGACCTCCAAAAGTAGTGATATGACCAAGTTTAGGGTTATCTTGTAAAAGATTCATTAATTCTAGAGATGCTGTAAATGCACCAATAGGCATACCGCCTCCAAGGCCTTTGCCGGTAACTAGAATATCAGGAATACAATTGTAATGTTCAAACCCAAAAAGTTTTCCTGTTCTCCCAAATCCAGGTTGAATTTCATCTAAAATTAAAAGGGCTCCAACGGCATCACATTGTTTTCTTACTTTTTCTAAATAATTATTTTTTGGTTGAATAAACCCTGCGCCTCCTTGTATGGTTTCTAAAATAACGCAAGCTGTTTTTGTGGTTATTTTATTAATGTGGTTTTCATTATTAAAATCGATAAATTTAACATCGGGTAATAAGGGTCGGTAAGCTTGTTTGCGTTCCTCATAGCCCATAATACTCATGGCCCCCATAGTGTTCCCATGGTACGCCTGGTTTGCAGCAATAATTTCGCTTCGTTCGGTAGCGCGTTTGGCTAATTTTAAAGCACCTTCAATAGCTTCGGTTCCGGAGTTTGTTAAATAGGTAGATTGTAATGATTTTGGTAAATATTTTGCTAAAAGTTTAGTGAGTTCTACGGCTGGTTTTTGGATATATTCTCCATAAACCATAACGTGTGAATATTGATCGAGTTGGTTTTTTATAGCATTAGTTACTCTTGGGTGTTGGTGCCCTAACGGACATGCCGACACTCCGGCAACAAAATCTAGGTAGGCTTTGTTACTCGTATCATAAATATAGGAGCCTTTAGCATGAGAAATTTCCATGGCTAAAGGGTGAGGAGAGGTTTGAGCTTGGTGATTAAAGAAGTCTTTTTTCATCTTAGTAAATCGTCGTAAATTAAGGCATTATATATAGCTGCGCATTCCAAATAAATACGCTATCCTTATTATCAATGCTATTAATGACAACCCTGAGTGCTTCGTCTTCTTCTTTAATTGTAGTGTCTAGTTCGTATTTTTTCCAAGTATTAGTCAATTCAATATTAAGTTTTGTAGATATAGGACTACCTGAGGCTTGTTGTCTAAGACTTATATCTAGATTTCCGCTTCCCATTAGCCAAATATAAAATTTATAATCACCGGTTACCTTTTTAGTATTAATATATAAATAACCCGTTCCTTTATTAGGTCCTTTTACCTGATCGGCAGTAATATCTTTTTCAGGAGATTCTTTAACATTAGATTTTACTGTTACTTTTCTTAATATCCATTTTTCAAATTCAGATGGATGCTTTAAAATATTATTTTTATCATCAATTATTAAGCTAAATTTGTAATCTTTTCTAGAGAATTTCATTCGTTCCAACAACTCCTCGTCAAAAAAGTTTTCTTGCGGCACATAATCTTCTAATCCTTTTATAACAGCTAGCTCGAAAGGTTCGTCTTCTTTAAATAAATCGTCTACGCTTAAGGGCCGCTCATCTTCTCGCCAATCAAAACCTTTTAGGAATTTATCTTTTTCCTGATAATCTTTTTCAGGAAATAATGTTCCGTCAACGGTATTTAAACGCGTATATTCTTCGATGTCACTATTTGCAAATAGCATTTTTATACTGCCGGATTTTGCTTTGTCGATACCTATTAATTCTTGTTTTTCGTTTCGTGTATAAAAAATAGACTCTGCATTTTTATTAATGTTAACTTCTCTTAATTCATTTTCATCATTAAATAATCCAACAAGTGTTATACCGAATATTTGATTGTATCCGTTTTCACTAATAGTATCTTTACTTATTATAAATGCATTATTAAACACACGAAGTGAATCTAATTTTTCTGTTTTCGAATTTGAAATTAAATGAATTGTGTCTCCCGTCATTTGGTTTGCGTTATTCCATAAAATTGGTCGACGCTTAGTTGAAAAGGCATCGGTAGATGAAAAACGATCTAAATTAATGAGTTCAGTAAGTCCTGTTTTTTGATTCGCATGAATAGAATCGGCTTTGGCGCTAATATCTGTTTTAAACAATTTAGCATTATAGTAAGCACGAGTAATTCGGTTTTCTGGTTTTCCAGTAACCATAATTTTATCGGCATGCAGATAAACAGAATCTTTCTCTTGTACCGTAGTTACTAAAGCTCGTTTAGTTATAAAGAGAGAATCTTTAGCCCTAAAAACTTCGGCATAATGACCGGTTACAATACTGCTGTTGATGGTGTCGGTAATTTTAATATTGTTTGTAGCAGAAGCAAAACTTTTTGTATTGTCAAAATAAAGACTATCACCTTCGATAATACGATCGTCATAATATATCTTAGAATTTTTTAGAGCATAACCTGTTTTGTTTTTTGTATCGTAAAAACCTTTTTCGCAATAGGTTTTACTATCTTCTGTAGTTATTGTTGATGGGCCAAATAAATAAGCAAGCCCTGTATCTTCATAAAAATCAAAATAATTAGAGTTTACTACCGTACCATCTCCTGATAAAACTACATCTTCGACAAACTGAAATTTTTTGTCATTCATGTAATAACGACCAATTTTACTTGTAATCGTACCAGAGGAATCTTTAACAACATTTCCACCACTTTTGTAAAACGATTGTTGTTTTACTCTATCAAAATATAACGTATCTGTAGAAATTGTTGAATTTGGACTTTTTAAAATAACTTCACCACTTGCAAAAGCTAATTGGGTTGTACCGCTATATTCCACATATTTAGAAGTCATGGTGATAGTGTCGCCTTGCTTTACAATGACGTTTCCGTAGGCTTCAACAAAATTTTCACCACTGTAATAAATAGCTTTATCGCACCACATGTTACTACCTGCATGCACAATATGAACTTGCTGCATACTATTACGCGTAAGAACTTTTGCTCCTGGATAATTTTCTTCATCTACATTTAATCGTCCGGCATATTCGATGTTAATTTTCTTTTTGTCTTGTGCATGTATAAATGTTGACAGTCCAAAAACGAAAAAGAGTAAAGTATATATGTTTGTTATTTTTATCAAAATGAAAATATTTGAGACAAAAATAACGATTATTAAACGGTATAATTGTATTGAAATAAAAAACACTTCAATAATTTTAGAAGTGCTTTTGATTAACTTAAGTTATAGTTAAGAATTTTCCATAAAAAAAGACCTAACAGTTTAGAGAAACATATCAGGTCTTAAAAATTATTTTGAAATATTTTTATTTACTTCTAAAAATGGTTTGCTTTCTATCTGGTCCAACAGAAACAATAGTAATAGGGATTTCTAATTCTTTTTCTAAGAACTCGATATACTCATTTAAAGATTTTGGTAATTGAGAAGCTTCAGACATTTCTGTTAAATCTTCATCCCAACCGCTAAACTCAGAATATACTGGTTCTACATTTTCCGGCTCGATGTTGTAAGGGAAGTGTTCGATTACTTCACCTTTATATTTGTAAGCTGTACATACCTTTAAGGTTTTAAAACCAGAAAGCACATCACCTTTCATCATCATTAATTGCGTTACACCATTTACTTGGCATGCATATTTTAAAGCAATTAAATCTAACCAGCCACAACGTCTTGGTCTACCTGTTGTTGCACCAAATTCATTACCTATTTTGGCCATTTGTGCACCATCTTCATCAAATAACTCAGTTGGGAATGGACCAGAACCAACACGCGTTGTATAAGCTTTAAAAATACCAAATACTTCGCCTATTTGGTTTGGAGCAACACCTAAGCCTGTACATGCACCAGCTGCAGTTGTATTACTAGATGTTACAAATGGATATGTTCCAAAATCAATATCTAATAAAGACCCTTGTGCGCCTTCTGCTAAAATAGTTTTACCTGTTTTTTGTGCTTGGTAAACATATTCTTCAGAATCTATAAATTTAAGTGATTTTAAAACTTTTACAGCTTCAAAAAACTCTTTTTCTAGTTCTTCTAAGTCATATTCAATTTCAACGTCGTAAAAAGAAATCATTGACTCGTGCTTATTTGCTAAAGTTCTATATTTTTCTTTCCAATCGCATAATTCTAAATCCCCAACACGAATACCGTTTCTTCCGGTTTTATCCATGTAAGTTGGGCCAATACCTTTTAATGTAGATCCAATTTTAGCTTTTCCTTTAGAGGTTTCGCTAGCTGCATCTAGTAATCTGTGTGTTGGTAAAATAATGTGTGCTTTTCTTGAAATGACTAGCGATTTTCTGTAATCTACGCCTTGTTCTTCAAGTTTGTCAAGTTCACCTTTAAAAATTACAGGGTCTATAACTACACCGTTTCCTACTAAGTTTGTAGCATCATCATGAAAAATTCCTGATGGAATGGTGTGTAAAACATGTTTTTTTCCGTTAAAAACTAAAGTGTGTCCTGCATTTGGGCCACCTTGAAAACGTGCAATAATGTTGTAGTTAGAGGTAAGTACGTCAACAATTTTCCCTTTGCCTTCGTCTCCCCATTGTAATCCAAGTAGTAAATCTACTGCCATTGTAAAATTAGTTAGTTGTCTTTTTTGCTATCGGGAGATTTTTTTTTCCCGTAGAAATAGAGTGAATGATTATTTATCTCAATATCGAAAACTTCTTCGATAGTTTTTTTAATAGATTGAATTCGAGGATCGCAAAACTCGATAACTTCTCCTGTATCTGTTAAGATAACATGGTCGTGCTGCCTGTCAAAATAAGATTTTTCGTAATGTGCTTGGTTTTGGCCAAATTGGTGTTTTCTAACTAAACCGCACTCTAAGAGTAGTTCTATGGTATTGTAAAGTGTAGCTCTCGATACACGATACTTTTTATTTTTCATATTTAGATATAGAGATTCTATATCGAAATGTTCGTTGTTATTATAAATTTCTTGAAGTATAGCATAGCGTTCGGGTGTTTTACGGTGCCCCTTATTCTCTAAAAAGCTTGTAAAAACGCTTTTAACTATGTCTTGATTTTTAGTATCTACTTTTGTATCCATAATTTCATCGCAAATTTACACTTTTTTTACACTCTAGTAACCTTATCTATACCATTAATTTTTTTAAGACGGTCTAAAAGTTTTTTCAAAAGGGTTTTATTCTTTACTACAACATCGATTTTTCCTGAGAAAAGTCCATCGTTACTTTGAAAACTAATACTTTTCATATTAACACTCATATTCTCAGAAATTATGGTTGTAATATCGTTTACTAAACCAATATGGTCAATTCCGGTTAAAGAGATATGTGCCAAAAATTCTTGCTGAGAGGAATCTATCCATTTGGCAGGCATTACTCTGTACGCATAGTTAGATTGTAAACTTAACGCGTTAGGGCAATTCATTTTGTGGACTTTTAATCCGTCGGAAACGGTTAAAAAACCAAAGACGTCATCGCCTGGGATAGGGTGGCAGCAAGTAGCCAATTTGTAATCTAGCTTTTCTTCTTCCTTGTTAAAAACAACGGCGTCATATTTTGATGTAATTTCATCTTTCTCTAATTCGTCTGTATTGATATTTGCTTTCCGAGTTATTTTGCTTTTTAGGAAACTCATTAAAGCATTGCTTCTTGATGCAGCGTATGCTTTTAGCATGGTGTTATCTATGGTTCCAAGGCCAATTCTGTAGAATAAATCGAGGCTAGTTTTTAGTTTGAAATAGTTAACCATTTCGTTAATAGACTCTTCGTTAAGGTTTACTTTTAGCTGTTTTAATTTACGGCGTAAAATTTCCTTACCATCTTCACCTATAAGTTTTCTATCTTCTTTTAATGCCGATTTTATTTTACTTCGTGATCGAGCCGTGGTAGAATAATCGAGCCAGTTAGGGTTTGGTTTAGCATTTTCGGAGGTTAAAATATCGACTTGGTCTCCACTTTTTAACTCATAGCTTAAGGGTACTAATTTACCATTAACTTTCGCACCTCGAGTTTTCATTCCTACTTCTGTATGGATGCTAAATGCAAAATCTAAAGTTGTAGCTCCTTTTGGGAGAGATTTTAAATCTCCTTTTGGAGTGAAAACAAATATTTCTTTTGAGTATAAGTTTAGTTTAAATTGTTCTACAAAATCAACAGCATTGGTATGCGGGTTTTCTAGAGCTTCTTGTAATCTATTTATCCAGCTTTCTAAATTATCCTCTTTTTCGCTACCTTGTTTGTATTTGTAGTGCGCTGCATAACCTTTTTCGGCTATTTCGTTCATGCGTTCACTACGTATTTGCACTTCAACCCAGCGGCCTTTCGGTCCCATTACTGTAATATGGAGGGCTTCATAACCGGTACTTTTTGGCGAAGAAATCCAATCGCGAAGGCGTATAGGGTTTGGTCTAAAGTGATCTGTGACTATAGAGTATATTTTCCAGGCAAGAAATTTTTCGTTCTGCGGATCGGCATCGCATTTATATATAATTCTTATAGCGAACTTATCGTAAACTTCATCAAAAGATACGCCTTGATTAATCATTTTCTTTCTAATTGAAAAAATTGATTTTGGACGACCCTTTATCGTGTAATTTAGTTTTTCTTTATCAAGAGAGTGCTTAATAACTTCACTAAACTGTTCAATATAAATATCTTGGTCTTTTTTGCTTTCTTTAGTTTTGTTTAAAATATCGTTATAATCTACTGGTTCAAGATATTTTAAGCCTAAATCTTCAAGGTCTGTTTTTATATTGTATAACCCTATGCGGTGTGCTAGAGGCGCATAAATATAAAGAGTTTCCGATGCTATTTTAATTTGTTTATCTGGCCGCATAGAATCCATGGTTTGCATATTATGCAACCTATCGGCTATTTTTATAATGATAACGCGAACATCATCATTTAAGGTCAATAACATTTTACGGAAATTTTCGGCTTGTAGCGAAACATCCATGTCTTGATCTTTACTTAAAGAAGAAATTTTGGTTAAACCAGCAACAATGGTTGCAATGGTTTTTCCAAATTGTTTTTCAATGTCTTCAATTTTATAATCTGGACTATCTTCAACAACATCGTGTAATAAAGCGGCAGCAATAGAGGTGGCATCTAAACCAATTTCTTGAGCTACTATTTTGGCTACGGCAATAGGATGGAAAATATAGGCTTCTCCAGATTTACGGCGTTGGTCTTTATGTCCGTCTACGGCAACTTCAAATGCCTTACGGATTAGTTTTTTATCATCATCAGAAAGCGTTGTATAACTAACCTTTAATAGTTCTTTATAAGCTTTTTTAATGGCCGCGTTCTCTTTTTCTATGTATTCCTCAGTCATAGACTAAAAGTAATAAAACAAATTTAATAGCCAACGTCAAAAATTACTTTTTTTAGTAAGCTTTTTTTAATTTTTTTCAGTTAAGAATTGAACTAATTGTTTAACAGCTTTACCGCGATGACCAATATTGTTTTTTATACTTAAGTCCATTTCTGCAAAGGTATTGTTATGGTCGTTGGGTTTAAAAACTGGATCGTAACCAAAACCTTTTTTACCATGTTTTTCTGTTGTAATTATACCCTCACAAATACCTGTAAAAGTTTTGAGACTTCCATTTAAGTGTAATGCTATTACAGTTTTAAATTGTGCAGTTCTATCTGTTTTGTTTTGTAGTTGTTCTAACAATTTGTTGGTATTATCTTCAGCATTACGCTGTTCTCCTGCATAACGAGCAGAATAAACACCAGGTTCTCCATTTAGCGCTTTAACTTCTAAACCGGTATCGTCGGCAAAGCAATCGTAATTATAATGTTCTTTTATGTATTCGGCTTTTTGCTTGGCATTACCTTCAATTGTATTATGGGTTTCGGGTACATCTTCAAAACACCCAATATCTTTTAAGCTGAGTAATTCAATTTTACTTGGTATTAGCGATTGTACTTCTTTTATTTTATTTAAATTATTTGTTGCAAAAACTAGTTTCATTCTTAATGTGGGGTTTTTCGACTGTAAAAGTCTTATTTAGTTTAACTTATTGAAAAAAAAACGTACATAATTCTTTAAAATTTCATATTTTGGCATTGTTTTGTTAGTATTTGTAGCCCCGAATAATAATACATATATCCCTCTGTTTAATGTTTTTTTATATCAATAGCGGTCTAACTGTAATAATAGCATTCTATTTTTAAAAATTAGAGTTAAAGTAAAAATATTTTTTGTTTAAGTTAAGTCAATTAAGGTTGAACAGTAAAAGCTATTAATGGAAAAATTAGAAAAATCTATAAAGAAAAGGTATCTATTATTTGTCTTTTCTATTATGATAATAACAATTGCCGCTTTGTTTATTGTGCAAAGTAGTGTAAGCTCGCAAATTTTAGATTCTAATTTAATTAATGTTGCCGAAAAACAACGAGCTTTAGGACAGCGTATATCCAAATTAGCTTTTAGAGTTGGGTTTGTAGAGAAAGAGGGATCTTATACAAGTTCTTATGCTATTTTAAATCAATACATAAATCAATGGGATAGTTTACATCGCTATCAGCAGAGTGTTAATAGTAAAAAAGAAAACAGGGAAGTTGTAGATTCTCTATTAATAAAAAACAAAGTCTACTTAAAAAAAATAGTTGCATCTAGTAAAAAAACTACAAAGAAATCGGGTTTAGATATATTTCAGGCCGAATTGAAACATATTTATGATGTAGAGCAACCTTATCTCGAAAATCTTGATTTATTAATTTCTCAATATCAAAAAAAAGGAGAAACAAATTTAAGAGCTTTAAAAGTCGTAATTTATTCTTTGGCTATAGGTGTCTTTTTACTATTGTTAGGAGGTTTTTTAACAGTAGTAAAGCCGGCCTTTAAAAAGTTTTTGATTAATGTAAAAGAAATAAAAAAATCTAATAAAGAATTGGCTAGTTCAAAAGCCAAAATAAAATCTAACCTAATAGAACTTACAAAACTTAAAACAGATTTAGAGCTTAAAGATGCTAATAATAAAATATTTATAGAGCAAGCTCCTACGGCTATTGCTATGCTAGATACCAATATGTGTTATATAGCAGCTTCTAAAAAATGGATTTCGGATTATAAAATGGAAGATGAAGAAATTATTGGTCGTTGCCATTATGATCTTTTTCCTGAAATTGGAGATGATTGGAAAGCTAACCATCAAAAATGCCTAAATGGAGCCATAGATAAATGTGACGAAGCACCATTTGTGCGCTCAGATGGATCTACACAATGGATTTTTTGGGATGTACGGCCTTGGTACATATCAGAAGGTGTTGTTGGAGGTTTGATAATGCATACCGGTGATATTACAGAAATTAAAGAGAATGAGGAAGAAAAAGATTTAATAAAAAATATATTAAACAATACAAGTGAAGTTGCTAGAATTGGTACTTGGGAAGTAGACCTAGCAAAAAATAAAATGTATTGGAGTAAAATAGTTTGTGAAATACATGGAATAGAAGAAGGTTACTTACCAAGTATTGAGGCTGGAATTAATTTTTATAAAGAAGGGAAAAGTAGAGATTCTCTTGAGAAGGCTGTTAAGGAAGCTATAGAAAACGGAACACCTTACGATTTAGAGTTAGAGCTAATAACTCCAATGGGAGATGTGGTTTGGGTTAGATCTATAGGTCAGGTTAAAATGGTTAATGGAAAAAGCATAAAGCTTTATGGACTATTGCAAGATATAAGTAAAATAAAAGAGTCTGAGATAGCCCTAAATAAGGCTCATTCCGAGTTAAAAGCTATTTTTAATTCTGAATCCATAGCTATTGTATCTACTAATAAAGATGGTGTTATTAGTCATTTTAATCGTGGTGCAGAAATCCTAACAGGTTATTCGGCCTCTGAAATGATTGGTTTAAAAAGACCAAAAGCATATCATTTGCAAACAGAGTTAGATGCATTCAGAATTGATATGGCAAGATTACACGGTAAAGACCCTGAGGGTTTTAGCGCGCAGTTAGAATTATCAAAAAATAATGCTTTTGATACTCGTGAATGGACGTATTTAAGGAAAGACGGTACAACAATGCCTGTGCAATTAACTTTAACTTCTATTAAGGATGATAACGATAACCTTATTGGTTTTTTAGGTGTTTCAACTGATGTTTCGGAAAAAAGAATAGTGCAAAACGAACTTTTAAGAAAAAATCAATTACTAACCTTTGCCGAGAAAATTACCAAGATGGGGAATTGGCAATGGGATCCCGTTAATGGTTTAAGCGAATTGTCAGCTGGATTCCATGAAGTTTATGAGTTTGATGAAGTAAAAAAGAGTTTAACTTTTGATGATTACCTTAATTACATCCACCCAGATGATAAAGAAAAAGTAGAAAAACATATTAGTGATACTTTTGAAAATAAGCATTTTGAGAATAACTTTGTGCATCGTATTGTAACTGCTAAAGGTAACGTAAAAACAATACAGCTTTTAGGTAAGGTATTTACAAATGAATTAGGGGAAATTGTTAGAATTGTTGGTGCCGACCAGGATATTACCGAACAAAAACGGTCTGAAACCGAATTATTGCGTAAAAATCATTTTCTAAGTTTAGCTGAAAGAATAGCGAATATAGGGAATTGGCAATGGGATGTCGTTGGTAATAGATTGAAATGGTCGGCAAATATGCATGGAATTTATGGCAGTAATGAAAAAGAAACCGATTTAAATTATGATTCTTTCTTTAAATTTGTTCATCCGGAAGATAAAGATATGGTTGCCGCATGCGTGGACATTGCTTATAAGGAAAAAAAGTTTCCAGATAATTTTATACACCGCATTATTACTGGTAGTGGAGAGGTGAAAACAATACAGTCTTTTGGAGAGATTATTCTTGATGATCAAGGTGATATTATTGAAATGATTGGAACTACACAAGATATCACTAAGCAAAAAATGGCCGAAAATAAGTTTAGAGGCTTATTAGAGTCTGCGCCAGATGCTATGGTAATAACTAATGGAGAAGGAGTAATTCAACTTATTAATAAACAAGCTGAAAAATTATTTGGATATCGAATAGATGAGATATTAGGAGCGTCTGTGGAAGTACTTATACCTAAAAGATTTTTGGATGTACATGAGAGTCATCGTGATGACTATTTTAATAATCCCCATGTAAGGTCTATAGGTGAAGGAAAAGAACTTTTTGCTATAAATAAAGCAGGTATGGAATTCCCTATACAAATAAGTTTAAGTCCTTTAGAAACAGAACAGGGCTTATTAGTGTCTACCGCAATTCGCGATATTACTCAGCAAAAATTAGCTAAAAATGAGTTGTTGCGTAAAAACCAACTGCTTAATTTTGCTGAGGAAATAACCTTAATGGGGCATTGGATATGGAATATTGTTGACGATAAAGTTGAGTGGTCTAGTAACCTTTACAATATTTTTGAGCTTAATATCAAAGAGGTCGACCTAAGGTTTAATACCTATTTTAGTTTTGTGCACCCAGAAGATAAGGATGTGGTATCAAAGTATTTTGACGATGCTATTTTGGGGCATGGTTTTACTAACTTTTCGCATCGTATTTTAACAAATGGGAAGGTGAAAACAGTTCAGCTATTAGGAGAAGTTGTTACCAATTCTGAAGGAGAGGTTATTGAAATGATTGGAACTTGCCAAGATATTACCGAGCAAAAAATGGCAGAAAATAAGTTTAGAGGTTTGTTAGAATCTGCACCAGATGCGATGGTAATAACCAATGAAGACTCTAAAATTCAAATGATAAACAAACAAGCAGAAATAATGTTTGGTTATAAAATTGAAGAGTTATTTAATAAGTCGGTAGATTTGCTTTTACCAAAACGCTTTTTAACAGGTTGTGAATCTAAGGTAAATACGCTATTAAGTGATTTAGTAGGAACAGAGTCTTCTGGAGAGGAAGATCTGGCCGCTGTGAATAGAGAAGGTAAAGAGTTTCCTGTGCAAATAAGTTTGAGTCCATTAGAAACAGAAGATGGAGTTTTAATTTCTGCTGCTATACGAGATATTACAGCTCAAAAATTAGCAAAATCGGAATTATTAAGAAAAAATCAGCTACTAACCTTTGCTGAAAAAATTACCATGATGGGGAATTGGCAATGGAATATTATTACCAATGATGTAAAGTGGTCTAGTAATCTTTTCGAAATTTTCGGGGTTGATAAAGATGCGGATTTAGCTTTCGATACATATTTTAATTGTGTGCATGATGAAGATAAAGAAATGGTTTCTAAACATGTAGAAAAGGCTATTGATGATAAAAAATTCACGAACCTGATGCATCGTATATCATTACCAGATGGATCTGTAAAAACAATACAGCTTTTGGCTGAGGTTGTTATAGACGGAAAAGGTGAAGTGGTTGAGATGACAGGTACTTGCCAAGATGTAACAGCACAGAGAATGGCAGAGAATAAGTTTAGAGGCTTGTTAGAGTCTGCACCAGATGCCATGGTAATTACAAACGAGGATTCTAAAATTCAAATTATTAATAAGCAGGCTGAACTTCTTTTTGGGTATAAAATAGACGAAATATATAATAAGCCTATAGATTTACTGTTACCAATGCGGTCTTTAGAAGATCACGATTTTCAAAGAAAAACGTTCCTAAATAAACCCAAAACTACAGAGTTAGCTGAAGGTAAAGATATGTTTGCTATTAATAAAAGCGGAAGAGAGTTTCCAATACAAATGAGCTTAAGCCCTCTAAAAACGGAGGAAGGGATGTTGATTTCAGCAGTTATACGCGATGTTACCGAGCAAAAATCTGCCCAAAATAAAATAATTAAAGCTAAAAATGATTTGGAAATTTTAGCACAAAAATTAATTAAAAATAACGATCAGTTAGCAGATTTCGCTCATATTACGTCCCATAATTTGCGTGCACCAGTAAGTAACCTTAACTCGCTTTTAGGCTTGTATAATGCATCTGTAAATGAAGATGATCGGGTATTTTTGTTTCAAAAATTTGAAAAAGTAATAAATCATCTTACCATAACCTTAAATACCTTGGTTGATGCCGTGAAAATTAAGAATAATGTCCCCAAAGAATTCGATACCTTGAAATTTAACGATGTTTTGAATAAAACAAAAGAAATACTAACGGGTCAAATTATAAAAAATGATGCCATTATTACTAGTGATTTCTCAGAAATATCAAAAATTAAATATGATCGAATTTATTTAGAAAGTATTTTTCTTAACTTAGTAGGCAATTCTATTAAGTATAGATCTAAAGATCGGGTGCCAGAAATATTTATTAAATCGGAGATTAAAGATGGAAAAATTAGGATATTATTTCAGGATAACGGCTTAGGAATTGATTTAGAAAGGCATGGTCATAAATTATTTGGCCTTAACAAAGTATTTCATAGACACCCAGAAGCAAAGGGTGTTGGTTTATTTATGGTTAAAACACAAGTAGAAGCATTGAATGGTACAATATATGCAACGAGCAAGGTAAATGAAGGTACTACGTTTTATATTAATTTTAATTAATTGAGTTATGATGAATACACCTGTTAATATTTGCATAGTTGATGATGATGATATTTATCAATTCACCGTCGTAAAAACATTGGAGTTATTAGAGTTTGAAAAAAATATTAAAGTTTTTTCTGATGGAGAAGAGGCTTTGGAGTTTCTTTTAGATAACTTAGATAAGAATGACGAGCTTCCCGATGTTATTTTTCTAGATATTAATATGCCCATTATGGATGGCTATCAATTCATGGAGGAATATGTTAAAATCAAATCCCGACTTGGTAAAAAAACAGTAATATATATGGTGTCTTCTTCTGTTGATCCTGTAGATATAGAAAGGGCTAAAAGAATTAGTGATATTTCCGATTATATTATAAAACCCATTGAGCCCGGAAAGCTTAAAACCATAATGGAAAAATTGATAAAGGAAAATAGTTAAAGATCTATTGATAATGAGTGAGTTGGGGAGAAGTGATTTTATATATGACGAAAATCATTAAAAACTATAATTCTCGAAGCTATATTTGATAATATAAAATATAAGTTATGACAGTAAATTTTGAATACGTAGGAGTAGATGCGAGTGAAACATTATCAGCTTTCACTGAAGAAAAATTAGAAAAATTATTTAGTCGTTATGAGTTTTTAATAAGTGCAACGGTACATTTTAAGCAAGATGAAAAAGCTCATGATACTGGTAAAATTTGTAATATAGAGTTAAGCTTGCCTGGGCCGAGAATTTTTGCAACATCTAATGAGCGCAATTTTGAAGTATCGGTTCGCGAAACCGTTAGTGATTTAGAAAAACAACTAAAAAAACGAAAAGAGGTTTATAAAACGCACTAAACAATTAAGATCTTATTAAACACATATTAAAAAATGGCTAAAATTATGTTTTAGTCATTTTTTTTTGCTTTAGAAATTAAAATAGAAACAATACGTTTATCGATGGTGGTAGGGTTCGTTGCGTAAAATAGTAAAACCTCTATATAGTTGTTCAATAAAAAATAGACGAATCATTTGGTGCGAAAACGTCATTTTAGATAAGGATATTTTCCCCTTTGATTTAGCATAAATCTCGTCCGAAAATCCGTAAGGGCCTCCAATAACAAAAACCAATTGTTTAATTCCGGAGTTCATATGCTTTTGTAAATAGTCAGAAAAACCTACAGAATCATGTTGTTTTCCATTCTCATCTAATAAAATTAGGGTATCCGTATTACTTAATTTTTTTAAAATTAACTCACCTTCTTTTTGTTTTTGTAAGTCTTCACTTAAGTTTTTAGAATTTTTTATATCCGGAATAATTTCTAACGAAAATTTGATGTAAAACCCCAAACGATTCTGATAATCAGTGATTAAGGATAAAAGTTGTTTGTTATCCGTTTTTCCGATGGCAATAAGTTTAATAGTCATATAAGCAAAATTACTATTTAGTATTTATGAATAATGTATTTAAATAAAAAAAAATCTTAAATTTCGTAAAAGTAAAATTTATTTTTAGTAAATCAATTTCTTACTTTTGTTGCAAACCAAAAATAAATTATGATTACACAGGAGCAATTTGATACAGAAGTGAAAATGATAATTTCCAATGCTATTCGTGAAGACGTTGGAGATGGTGATCATAGTTCTTTAGCTTGTATCCCTGAAAATGCAAGAGGTAAAGCTAAACTTTTAGTTAAAGATAAAGGTATCATTGGTGGTGTTAATTTTGCTAAAAAAGTTTTTGCATACGTAGATAAAAATTTAAAATTAGATGTACGTATCGAAGATGGGGCAGAAGTTACCTATGGAGATATTGTAATGTATGTTGAAGGTTCTTCTCAATCTATTTTAAAGGCAGAGCGAACGGTTTTAAATGCTATGCAACGTATGAGTGCTATTGCTACCAAAACAAGAATGTTCGTTGATTTGGTAGAAGGTACTAAAACTAAAATTTTAGATACTAGAAAAACTACACCAGGAATTCGTGTGTTAGAAAAATGGGCTGTAAAAATTGGTGGTGGAGAAAATCATAGATTTGCGCTTTATGATATGATTATGCTTAAAGATAATCATATTGATTTTGCTGGAGGTATTACCAAAGCCATTACAATGGCTAAAGAATATTTGCATGAAACAGGCAGAGATTTACAAATTATGGTAGAAGCTCGCGATTTAAGTGAAGTTGAGGAAATTTTACAATCCGAAGGAATTTACCGTATTTTAATAGATAACTTCGATTATGAGGATACTAGAAAAGCTGTGAAATTAATTGGAAATAAGTGTTTAACAGAATCTTCTGGAAATATAAACGAAGCAACTATTCGTCATTATGCTGAGTGTGGTGTTAATTTTATTTCTTGTGGAGCATTAACCCATTCTGTACACAATATGGATTTAAGCTTAAAAGCGATGAAATAGATTTTAATTTCTTAAAATATATAAAAGAGTGTCTATATAGACACTCTTTTTTTATACCTTGCTTTCAGTAATTACTTTATTAACTTTGTATTCTGTTTAATTTTTTATTAATGACAAAACCCATTGAAGACAAGCTAGATAAAATTCCTGTAATTAATATCTTGGTTCGGTTTTTAAAAAAATTAAAATTACCAGGGTTAGAAGGGCTTTCGTTTTACGATTTAGTAGAGCTTTATGTTATAGGTATTGCCAAGGGCGCATTAGCAACAAGGGCAAGTGCTATTGCTTTTAGCTTTTTTATGGCTATTTTTCCGTTTTTATTATTCGTGCTAATTATTATTCCGTACGTACCTATAGATGATTTTAAAATAGAATTTTTAGTGTTTCTAGAGTCTTTTTTACCACCAAATACTTCGGATTTTTTCTTCGAAAATATTTTTGAAAATATCGACCAATCACAACGAGGTGGTTTATTATCTTCGGTATTCGTCTTATCTATTGGTTTAATGGCTAATGGCGTAAATGCTGTGTTTTCCGGTTTTGAGAATTCATATCACGAGCAGCTTACACGTAATGTTTTTAAGCAATATTTGTACGCGCTAGGTATTGCGTTAATATTGGCTTTTTTACTTATCATTACAATTGTGGTGTTAGGGTATTTTCAGTTATACGTGGTACAAGGGCTGTTTAATGCTTTAGAGCATCGTGGTTACGAGGTAGCAAGTCAAGGTTTATTCTGGACCGATGTTGTAAAATATTTGTTTTTTGTACTTATGGTATACCTGGCAACGGCAACCTTGTATTATTTTGGAACCAAAGAAGGAAAACATTCTAGCTTTTTTTCAGTAGGGGCATTGTTTACAACCTTGCTTATTATCGTAACATCGTATTTTTTCGGTTTGTATATCGAAAATTTTGGACAATACAATAAACTATACGGGTCTATTGGCGCGTTATTAATATTAATGTTTTACTTGTGGCTCAATTCTAATATTTTGTTGCTGGGTTACGAGTTAAACGCATCATTAAATAAACTTAGAAAAAGCTTTTAATTATGAAGAAATACATTTGGTTAATTACAATTTGCATGCTGTCGATATCAGTTCAATCTCAAGACATTTTAGGTCAATGGAAAACAGTTGATGATGAAACAGGAGCGCACAAATGTATTATAGATATTTATGAACAAAACGGCAAGGTATACGGTAAAGTTATAGAAATCCTTGAACCCTTTGATAAAAACACCTTGTGTCAAGATTGTGAAGGTGATAAAAAAGATAAGCCAATTCTAGGTATGGTAATTATAAATGGACTCGAGAAGCATGGAGAACATTATAAAAACGGTACTATTTTCGATGCAGAAAACGGTAAAGAATATAAGTGTAGAATAATGCTAGATCAAGAAACCGGCAAACTTCAAGTTCGAGGTTATATTGCATTTCTATACCTTACGCAATATTGGATACGACATAAGTAATTATTTAATTAAAGGATTAGTACTTTGCATTATATAGACGTTATAATTCCCATCCCGCTTCAAAAATTATTCACCTATAGCATCACGGCTTCGGAGTTCGATTTTATAAAGCCAGGAATGCGTGTTTCTGTTCCTTTCGGTAAATCTAAAATTTATACAGGTATTGTTTATCGCGTTCATCACAATGCGCCAACGGCTTATGAAGCTAAAGAAATCCAACAAATTTTAGATGCAACACCCGTTGTTAACCAAAAGCAGCTAAAGCTATGGGAATGGATTTCTAGTTATTATATGTGCACCATGGGTGATGTTATGCGAGCTTCATTACCAAATGCGTTTATTTTAGAAAGTGAGACAGTAATTTCTAAGAATAATAAAACCATTATAGACGATTCTATTTTAAAGGATGATGAGTTTTTGGTTTATGAGGCTTTACACCATCAATCGTCTTTAAAAATTCAAGATATTTCTAATATTTTGGATAAAAAGAATGTGCTCTCCGTAATAAAGCGTTTATTAGAAAAGGAAGTTATTTCTGTAGAAGAAGAAGTTTACGAAAAATATAAGCCAAAGCTAGTACGCTACGTGAAGCTACATACCTTTTATTCTACAGAAAAGGAATTTCACGAGTTAATGAACGATTTAAGTCGCGCACCTAAACAGCGTGATGTGGTGATGACCTTGTTCTCTATTTCTGCTAAAACAAGAAAACCTGTAAAAGTTTCTGAGCTATCTGCAGAAAGTGGTGCGTCAACATCGATAATTAAATCTTTAATAGACAAAGAAGTTTTAGAAGAGTATTTTATTCAAACCGATCGTGTTCAGTATAATGGAGAAGAGAATAAAGATTCTAAAAAATTAAATAACTATCAAGAAACAGCCTTATCGGAAATAAAAGAAACTTTCGATAAACATCAAGTTACCTTATTACATGGGGTTACGTCTTCTGGTAAAACGGAAGTTTATGTAAAGTTAATAGAAGAGGTGTTAAGTTCAGGGCAGCAAGTATTGTATTTGTTACCAGAAATTGCTTTAACCACACAGTTGGTAAATAGACTTCAGAATTATTTTGGAGATCAAGTGGCGGTATTTCATTCTAAATATTCGTCTCATGAACGGGTTGAGGTTTGGAATCAGGTTTTAGAATGTTCCGCGAAAGCGAAAATAGTATTAGGTGCACGTTCATCGATATTTTTACCTTTTGATAATTTAGGATTAATAATTGTAGATGAAGAGCATGAGCAATCGTTTAAGCAGTTCGATCCTGCGCCGCGCTACCATGCTAGAGATACTGCTGTAGTTTTAGCACATTTGCATAAGGCTAAAGTGCTTTTAGGATCTGCAACTCCTAGTTTGGAGAGTTATTTTAATGCTCAACAAAATAAATACGGTTTTGTGGAACTCATGCATCGATTTAATGATGTATTGATGCCGGAGGTAGAGTTGGTTGATATTAAAGAGCAGCAGAAGAAAAAGCGTATGAAAGGCCATTTTAGCGATAGGCTCATTGCTGAAATGACAGAAACCTTAGCTGAGGGACATCAAATTATTTTATTTCAAAACCGTCGAGGTTTTTCACCTATTGTAGAGTGTAGTACGTGTGGCGAGGCTCCACAATGTCCTAATTGCGATGTAAGCTTAACCTACCACCAATACCGAGACCAGTTACGCTGTCATTATTGTGGATATGTTATTGCAATGCTTAGAAAATGTGCGGCCTGTGGCAGCCCAGAATTAGATAACAAAGGGTTTGGAACCGAGCAGATTGAAGCTGAGGTGAAAGTGCTGTTTCCGGAGCATAATGTTGCGCGTATGGATTTGGATACTACGCGTGGTAAATATGGCTATGAGAAAATTATAACCGCCTTAGAACAGCAGGAAATTGATATTTTGGTTGGTACGCAAATGCTAACAAAAGGTTTAGATTTTAGAAATGTAAAGTTAGTTGGTATTATGAATGCTGATAATATGCTTAATTTTCCTGACTTTAGAGCTCACGAAAGAAGTTTTCAGCTTATGTTGCAAGTATCGGGTAGGGCGGGTAGAACCGAGGAGCGTGGTAAAGTTTTAATACAGACGTATAATCCGTATCATAATATTTTACAGCAGGTGTCTACCAATAATTATATCGACATGTTTAAAGAGCAAATGAACGAGCGGTATAATTTTAAGTATCCACCAATATATAAGCAAATTAAAATTACTTTAAAGCATAAAGATTATAATCGCGTAGAAATAGCTGCAGATTGGTATGCAACTTCTTTAAGACAAGTATTTAAAGAATATGTTTTGGGGCCGGAGTTTCCGCCTGTATCACGAATAAGAAATCAGTATCACAAAAATATTTTAGTAAAAATACCAAAGCAGCACTCGTTAGCAAAAACAAAAGAAGCTATCATTAAAATAAATAATAGCTTCTTGAATGTAAAAGATTTTAGGTCGGTTCGTGTAATTCTTAACGTGGATAATTACTAGTTTTATTAAAATAATAAGGGGACATTATTTTAACAGAACTTCCTTTTTTTAAAGGCGAACGTTGTAATTAAATATTGTTTAACGCATCAACAAGTTGTGTTTTCTTGTTTCTACTTAAAGGAATTTCGTAAGCACCAACTTCAACGTTTTTGCTATTAAATCTGTCAATTTTATCTAAATTAACAATGTAAGATTTGTGAATTCTTAAAAATTTACCTTCTGGTAATTCTGCTTCAAAAGATTTCATGGTCGATAAAACCACTAAGCTATTTTCTTCAGTTACAAGTTTTACGTAATCACCAAGTGCTTCAATCCACTTAATGTCTTTAATATATACTTTACGCTTTTTAAGGTTGCTCTTTACAAATATATGTTCACCATCTTCTTCATTAAAGTCTAGCGTTAACCTATGTTGTTCTAAAGCTTTATCTACAGAAGTGTTAAAACGCTCCCTTGTAATTGGTTTATGTAAATAATTCGGTTGCATCATAATTAAATGCTTTAAACGCATATTCCGTTTTACCCGTTACAAATATAATTTGCGGTTTGTTGTTTAATACATCTAAAAGCTCAAATCCATTTAATACAGGCATTTCAATATCTAAAAAGATTAAGTCTACTTGATGAGTGTTTAAACCATTTTTTGTTTCCAACGCGCTGCTGTACTCTGCTATTAAATTTAATGAGGGATGATTCTCTACTAATTTAACAATAGAGAGGCGTTGTATGGCTGAATCGTCTACTACTACACAGTTTAATGTCATAACATTTTGTTTTATTTCGGTTAAGATATCGACAATAGTACAAAAAATTCGGCTAAAAACCAAAAAACATCGGCAAACTGTAAATTTTAACATTTTTTTAACACAGAGATAATATGTGTTATGCTAGAATTTAAATACGATTAAGTTGTGTAATATATAAAAATTAATTACTTTTGCAGCCAATTTTTAACAATAAAAATAGATTTTTATGAATCATTATGAAACTGTTTTCATCTTAAATCCCGTTTTATCTGAAGATCAGATAAAGGAGACAGTAAAGAAATACGAAGATTTTCTTGTTTCTAACGGCGCTAAGATGGTATCAAAAGAAAACTGGGGGCTTAAAAAATTAGCTTACCCAATTCAAAACAAAAAAAGTGGATTTTATCACTTATTTGAGTATCAAGTAGCCGGAGAGGTTATCAATCCATTAGAAGTAGAGTTTAGACGTGACGAGCGTTTTATGCGTTATTTAACAGTAGCGTTAGACAAACATGCTATTTCTTGGGCAGAAAGAAGAAGAGAGAAACTTAAACAAAAAGCTTAATTATGTCATCAATAGAACAACAATCTAAAGGAAAAAAAGACGGCGAAATTAGATATTTAACGCCTCTAAATATTGAAACTAATAAGCAAAAGAAATATTGTCGTTTCAAAAAATCAGGTATCAAGTATGTAGATTATAAAGATGCAGACTGGTTATTAAGATTTGTAAATGAGCAAGGTAAAATTTTACCTCGTCGTTTAACAGGAACATCTTTAAAGTATCAAAGAAAAGTGTCTGTTGCTGTAAAAAGAGCACGTCACTTAGCTTTAATGCCTTATGTAGCTGATTTATTAAAATAAAATACTGATAACAATGGAACTTATATTAAAACAAGACGTTGAAAATTTAGGATTTAAAGACGATGTTGTAACAGTTAAGAACGGTTATGGTAGAAATTTTTTAATTCCTCAGAAACAAGCAATTATTGCAACCGTTTCAGCTAAGAAAGTTTTAGCTGAAAATTTAAAGCAACGTGCTTATAAAGAGAAGAGAATAGTTGATGAAGCTAATGTAGTTGCTGAAGCTTTAAAAGCTTTAGAAATTAAAATACCAGCTAAAGTTGGAACAGGAGATAAATTATTTGGTTCTGTAAACAACATTGATTTAGCTGCTGCTTTAGAAAAAGAAGGTCAATCTATCGAGAAAAAATTTATTACACTTACAACTGTTAAGCGTTTAGGTAAATATACTGCCGCAATTCGTTTACACAGAGATGTTAATGTAGATTTAGAATTCGAAGTTATTGCTCAATCAAACTAGTTTGTTAACATAAAGTTAATAAATGTTTAGAATATAATTAACCACTCCTTTTGGAGTGGTTTTTTTTTGCTCTATTTTTACGTAAAATTATGCGTGCATAGTTTTGAAACTAAAAACTTTAACTCAATTTTTAACAAATGAAAAAAATTACTCTTTCAATTTTCTTTTTATTTTTTGCCATGTTGTCGTTTGCTCAAGTGACTACATCAAATATAAAAGGACTCGTTTTAGATCAAACTTCAGAACCATTGCCTGGAGCCAATGTTCTAGCCATTCATACCCCAACGGGTACAAAATATGGAGCGGCAACTAATTTTGATGGCCGATTTAATCTATTAAACTTAAGAGTTGGTGGTCCATATACCATTACAGTGAGTTATGTAGGTTACAAAGAGCAAGCGTTTAAAAACGTTTACCTTACTTTGGGAAAAACACAGAATGTAGATGTTGTTTTATCTGAGGATAGCGAGCAGTTAGATGCTGTAGTTATTCAGGCTAACGGGGGCACAGGAACCTTTGGAAGCGATAGAACGGGAGCAGAAACGAGCGTTGGCCGTCGTGAATTAACGCGTTTACCAACTATTTCAAGATCTCAGTCTGATTTTACAAGGTTAGAACCAACAGCTAGTGGAGGCTCTTTTGGAGGTAGAAACGATCAGTTTAACAATTTTTCACTAGATGGAGCTGTTTTTAATAATCCTTTTGGGTTAGATGCAGCAACTCCTGGAGGGCAAACAGGTTCTCAGCCGGTTTCTTTAGATGCTATTGAGCAAATTCAAGTATCTACTGCGCCTTATGATGTTACACAGTCTGGGTTTACCGGAGCATCAGTAAATGCGGTTACTAAAAGTGGAACAAACGATTTCCACGGTACAGTTTATGGTTTTTACAGAGATGAAACTATGACAGGTAAAAAAATTAAAGGTGAAGATGTTGCACGACCAGATTTAAACCAAACGCAATATGGCGTAAGTATTGGTGGCCCAATAATTAAAGATAAATTATTCTTTTTTGCGAATTTTGAAAAAGATGAGCGTGACGATTTAGGAACTAACGGGTGGACTCCAAATACAGGTACAGGTGGTATTACCGAATCTAGAGTTTTAGAAAGTGATTTAATCGCTGTGCAAACGGCTTTAAGAGCTCAAGGCTATGATCCTGGTGCTTACCAAGGTTTTACACATGCTTCAGAATCTACTAAGGGTATTTTTAAAATTGATTGGAATATTAACGATAGTAACCGTTTGGCTGTTGTTTATAATTTTTTGAATGCCTCTCAAGAAAAGCCTGCGCATCCTTCGGCTATTAATCTAAGAGGACCAGATGCTTCAACATTACAATTTCAAAATTCGGGTTACGAGATTAATAACAATTTAAAATCTATACAAATAGAATTAAATTCAACTTTGTCAGAGACTTCAACCAATAAGTTACAAGTTGGTTATACACATTTTGATGATTTTAGAACGCCGTTCTCTACACCGTCACCGGTTATAAATATTTATAAAGATGGCTCTCCTTATATTATTGCAGGTCACGAACCTTTTTCAATTAATAATAAATTAGATCAGAAGGTATTTCAGTTTACCGATAATTTAAATTTCTTTCAAGGTGATCACACATTCACGATAGGAACATCTTTCGAGAAATTCGAGTTTGATAATTCTTTTAACTTAAAAGGTTATGGTTTTGATGTGTTTGGGAGAGTCGATATTGCTGAATTTAATGCTGCTAATTACGATTTTTCAGGAGCGCAAGCTACATTTGCTTCTAAAAACGGATTGCCTGATGGCGTAGATGGCGGTTGGTTATTAGCTGAAACTAATGTTGGGCAGTTAGCATTTTATGCACAAGATGAATGGAATGTATCAGAAAATTTCAAATTAACATATGGTATCCGTTTTGATAAACCTTTGTTTTTTGATACAGCAGATAATGCGCAAGAGTTTATAGATACGGAAAACGGAGAAATCTATTTACCAGATGTAGAATATATAGATCCTAATACAGGAGAGCCTTTATTAATAGATTCTACACAAATGCCAAGTACAGATTGGTTAGTATCACCTAGAGTTGGATTTAATTATGATGCTAATGGTGATAGTTCTTTTCAATTAAGAGGTGGTACAGGTTTATTTACGGGTCGTTTTCCTTTTGTTTGGGTAGGAAACCAAGTTAGTGGTGTAGATGCATTTTTCTACCAAGCTGTAGATCCAGATTTTAAATTTCCACAAGTTTGGAGAACAAACTTAGGTTTAGATAGAAAACTTGAAAACGGTATTATTTTAACAGCGGATTTATCTTACACCAAAGATGTAAATGGTGTTCACGTTCAAAACTGGGGTTTAAATAAACCAACAAGTCAGTTACAAGGTGTAGATAATAGAGCTATTTATGGTGATAGTGATCGTGCGAAAGCCACATTACCTTGGGGTGAAGTTGTTACCGGTAATGCTTACGTTATGACAAACTCTAATGAAGGTCGTATATGGAATGCTTCATTAAAAGCTCAAAAAACATTCGCAAATGGTCTTTATTCTATGTTAGCTTATAGTTATTTAGATGCTAGAGATGTAAATTCTATTGAAGCTGAAATTACAGGAGATGCTTTTAATGGTAACCCTGCATTAGGTAATGTAAATAACGATGTGCTTTCACATTCTAAATACGGAGATAAGCATCGTTTTATTGGTGTAGCTAGTAAAAAATGGGATTACGGAAATGATAAATGGTCTACTACAATATCTACATTTTTTGAATATGCACAAGGTGCTCGTTTTAACTACGTGTATGGTGGAGATATAAACAATGATGGTTCGTCTATTAACGATTTAATTTATATTCCTACTGCTGGAGAAATAAGTTCTATGCAATTTGCTGGAACGGGAGATGCTGCTGCTTTAGAGGCATACATTGGTCAAGACGATTACTTAAGTGATAACAGAGGTCAATATGCAGAACGTTACGGAGCATTAGCGCCTTGGAGAGGTAAGTGGGATGTTAAATTCTTACAAGATTACAGAATAAAAGTATCGGAAGATAAAACCAATACTATTCAATTTAGTATTGATATTTTAAACTTTGGTAACTTATTAAATTCAGATTGGGGAATTATTCAACAACCTAATAATGTACAGCCAATTGGTGTAAGTTTTCCTGATGCCAATCCTGATCCTAATGTTTATGTTGCAGACAGAACGCAGCAACCAATCTATTCTTTTAACGAAAATCAAACTAAAACCTTTGGTTTTGATTCTAGTTTAGCTTCTAGATGGCAAGCTCAAGTAGGTTTACGCTATATTTTCTAAGATAATAACAGATATATTCTTAAATTTGGCGCTCCTTAACTAAGGGGCGCTTTTTTTATGAATAAAATGAAATATATAGTTATACTTTGTGTTTTTTTAGCAAGTTTTTCTTGTAAAGAAAATACTAAAAAAGAAAAACAATCTGCAAAATCAGTTTTAATTGAACGATTGAGCTATCAGCCAAATAAAGCACCAGTTATCAGTGTGCATAGAGGAGGTAAGTCTATTAAAAATTATCCAGAAAATTGTTTAGAAACCATAATGTTTATAAACGATAGTATTCCTGCTGTTTATGAAATTGATATCGCTAAAACCAAGGATAATGTACTTGTTTTAATGCACGATAATCGCTTAGGTAGAACCTCTACAGGCGAAGGAGATATTACAAATTATACCTATCAAGAATTATTACAGTATAATTTAGAAGACGATTTTGGTAACGAAACTACATTTAAAATTCCATTATTTAAAGATGTTCTTCTTTGGGCAAAAGCAAATAATGTGATATTAACTATCGATATAAAAAAGAGTGTTTCTGTAGATCAAGTTGTCGCTTTGGTTAAAGAAACTGGTGCTGAAGATATTTCGGTGATTATTACTTATGATATGAAACAAGCCAGCGCAGCCTACAAAGCAGCTCCAGAATTATTGTTATCCGTATCTGCGAGAAACGACAAAGAATTAGATTGGTTGTTACATTCTGAAATTCCAACAGCAAACATGATTGCCTTTACGGGAACTAGATTATCTCCTGAAGCATTTTATAAAAAATTACACGATTTGGGAATTACCTGTATGCTCGGTACTTTAGGTAACTTAGATAAGCAAGCACAAGCTAAAGGTGACCATCTTTATCAGAAATGGGTAGATTTAGGTGTTGATGTTATTGCAACCGATAGGCCGTTTGCAGCGGCTGCAAGTTTAAATATTAAAAAATAATAAATATAATTCTCTAATAGTGGGAGAATAAAAAGATTATCATGAAATATTCAAGATTAACAAAAGAACAATTCGAAGAGTTACACCAAGAATTTATTAATTTTTTGGCAACCCAATCTATAACTGCCGACGAGTGGACAAATTTAAAAACCAATAAGCCCGATTTAGCAGAAATGGAACTGGATGTTTTTAGCGATTTAATTTGGGAAGGTGCCTTAAATAAAGCCGAATATCTTGAGCATTTTGCACCACAACATATGTATTTGTTTAATTTAAAAGAAGACCAAATGCATGCTATTGTAGTAAACTTGAAAAATGATGTTGATATAACCACACAAGAAGGTTATGATTGGCTTCGTGCAAATTTAATGGACGAAAATGTTGAGTTTTTACAAGCAGATAAAGCATACAGCGAAGATAAAAACTTAGATAAATTTAAAATGATTGAACAAGGTGCCTCAATTACTAAAGGAGAACTGTATCAGTATTTTTATAAGCTGATTAATTAAGCCTTCGCTCACGCGGAAACAAAACAATATTAATAAAAAGAAATTCTACCAAAGTAGAACGTTTAAATATGGCTCAGAAACCAAGCATACCAAAAGGAACAAGAGATTTTAATCCAGAACAAGTTGCCAAACGAAACTATATTTTTAATAGTATTCGAGGTGCTTTTGAAACTTTTGGATTTCAACCTATAGAAACTCCAAGTTTTGAAAACAGCGATACCTTAATGGGGAAATATGGAGAAGAAGGTGATCGTTTGATTTTTAAAATCTTGAATTCTGGTGATTATTTGAATAAAGCTAATGAGCAAGCTTACACTGAAAAAGATTCAACTAAATTAACGTCTAGTATATCAGAAAAAGCATTACGTTACGATTTAACCGTACCATTTGCACGTTATGTAGTACAACACCAAAACGAAATAGAATTCCCTTTTAAGCGTTACCAAATACAGCCTGTTTGGCGCGCCGATAGACCACAAAAAGGTCGTTTTAGAGAGTTTTTTCAATGTGATGCCGATGTTGTGGGGTCTAAATCACTTTGGCAAGAAGTGGAGTTTATTCAGCTTTATGATACGGTATTTTCAGCTTTAAAGTTAGAAGGTGTTACTATTAAAATTAATAACCGAAAAATACTTTCTGGTATTGCTGAAGTTATTGGAGCCTCAGATAAATTAATCGATTTTACAGTCGCTTTAGATAAGCTGGATAAAATAGGCGAAGAGAAGGTAAAAGAAGAAATGCGTTCTAAAGGTATTTTAGAAGAAGGTATTACAAAACTTCAACCGTTATTTACACTTTCAGGCGATTTTGAATCTCAAATTGAAAGTCTCAAATCTATTTTAGATTCATCTGAAGAAGGTAAAAAAGGAATTGAAGAATTAGCTTTTATCAACGAAGCTATTTCAGAATTAGGGTTAAAAACCGCGGCCTTACAGTTAGATGTTACATTGGCTAGGGGTTTAAATTATTATACAGGCGCTATTTTTGAAGTTGCTGCACCAAAAACAGTGAGTATGGGCTCTATTGGTGGTGGTGGTCGTTACGATGATTTAACGGGTATTTTCGGAATGAAAGATGTTAGTGGTGTTGGTATTAGTTTTGGTTTAGATCGTATTTATTTAGTATTAGAAGAACTTGGTTTATTCCCGGAAACGGTATCAAAAAATATAGAGGTTTTATTTATCAATTTTGGAGATAAAGAGGCGTTGTTTAGTTTAAAAGCTATTAAAACCTTAAGAGCAGAAGGTGTTAATGCAGAGCTTTACCCTGATGCTGCCAAAATGAAAAAGCAAATGAATCACGCTAATAAGCGCGCTATACCCTTTGTAGTATTAGTTGGTGATCAGGAAATGGAATCGAATACGTATACCTTAAAAAATATGATTTCTGGAGAACAAGACAAAGTAACTTTGGAAACTTTAATTTCTAAAATTAAATAGTTTCAAAAGCCACTTTGATTTAATTTTTGTGTAAAAAAAACAATGGTGTTAATAAGGTAATCTTATTGCACCATTATTTTTTTAGAAATTGCTCCAAATTCGGTATTTACTGTAAAAATGTAAATTCCCGTTTTTAATTGCTCTATTTTATGTACTAAACGCTTATTTGTATTTTCTGTTTTTATTTCAACTATATTTTGTCCTATAATATTATATAGTTCTATAGTTTTTATGCGAGCAGAATTTGGGTTTGTAACTATTATTTTATTCTCCGCATTGGTATAGGTGATTGCAATGTTCTCATGTTTTAAATCAGTTGTAGCTAAAGTAACTTGCTCGAAGAATGTAATTTCAAATCGGTTTAAATGTGAACCTGCCGCTAAAGAAATAGTATAATCGCTTTCTTTTAGGTTATGACTAATATTTAATAATTTATCAAAAAGATAAACGTTTAAGGCTTCAGGGAAATTTTCCAGTTTATCTAAGCTAATTGTGTTTGTACCGTTGGTTTTAGTATGGATACCTAAAGGAATTTTTGTTGTTTCATCCATGGTATCGATACCTTGTATACTAAATTTTTCATTATTAATTAACCAGTACATATCATCCGATAGTTGATCGATGTCTTGAGCATCAAATCCTTCATCATAATCTGAAGTAGCATGCTCATCTGCCGTTACTAAAAGTTGTCTATGAATTTGGTTTACCGAATTAAAACCAATTCGAAGTTTTGGTCTAGTATCACTTTCTGCTGCTATTTTACTATGTCCAGATTTGGCTGATAAAGTATTGTCGACATGAAATGCACGTTGACCGTTATTAAAGTTAATATTACCAGGGGTTTTTGCCATAACAAAAAAGGCTTGCCCAATTGGTATGTATTGCCTTTCTGAGTCTATGTTTAAATCGTCTGTTGTTGTTAGAGGAGGTGTTAAACCTTGCCATACGGCAGGAACACCACCAGCAAGCGAGTAGGTTGCATAGCCACCTTGAAAATCGCTTTGGCTATGTGTACCACCACTATAATGCTCTTTGTAATAAATAATACCCGTTGTAACTCCAGATTGTTTTTCGCTATTATCTAAAATAAATTGTTGAGCATCAATAGGAGAAGGGTAAGGGTTGCCAACTAAATATTCGTTACCTGCGTAAACTGGTATATTGATATCGCCATTATTTGGCTTTCCTTCAAAGGCATAGGTTTGTTTAAGCTTTTCACTACCAATTCCTGTACCTTTCATGGTAAAGCCTTCTCCTGAGTTTATAGTTCCTGTGCTTCTTATTTGCTGCCAAATAGGAATGTCTTGGTTCATTAAATTGCAATATTTCCAAATCCAATAGTCTGCAATTGCTGTTTCTGTGCCGTTATAACCGGATTTTAAAAAGCTTATGTTTTTAAATATATCGGTTACTTTGTAATTATTATTGTTTGATACATTATTAGTTTGTCCCACAGGAGACGACCAATAATTGTATGTATAAATATCACCTTCAAGTTCTTTATTTTGCTGTATTTTACCTCGGCTAGTTGTAGCTAATGTACTCTCTAAGCCTTGTATTAGTTGAGATTTCCCTCTTAAATCAATAGTGCCATTTAAGTTTAAATACCAGCTTATATTTAATTCGGAATCGTTTCTTACCACATAGGTGATTGGGTTTAAATGAGAATCTGTATCGTCGATAATTAATCCTAAATGCTTTTGAGAATTAGAATAAAAAACATCATTATGTTTAATATGAACAATAGACCAATCTAAGTTTATAGCATCTGCTCCATAAACACCTGTTTCGGCATTATTTATGGCTACTTCTAGAGAACCAGATTGCGTAGTAACAAAAGGCAACGGCGTCGATTGTTGGTTTACTGTTTCTATATTATGAATTTGGGCATGTATGTTATTGTCGCTTATAGCCGCGGCAGAATCGTGAAGTATATTTTCCTCTATGATATCCATACGGTAATACCTTTTTAAGTTTTCCCATGGTAACGGTGTTGATGTATTCAGTTCTGCATTAAAATCTGTTATATTTTTAGATAAAACACTTCCTTTTACGATACCATTATTGTCTTCAATTTCTTGATATATTATTTTACGAAGTTCGTTGCTAGAAAGCGCTTTGTTGAACAACCTAAACTCATCTATAGAACCATTAAAATAATTACTACTATTGCTTGGATATTTACCAATTGTGAAGTTTGATGTATCGTGATTTATATTTCCAGAAGCTGTTGATCTCGATGCTTCTTCAACACCATTAATGTATAGGTTAAAATTGTTTGGTTTATGTGTTACTGTAACATGATACCATTGATTTGTATTTAAGAGTGTTTTACTTGTAAGCGTTTTTGAGTTAGCAAAAGCACTAATACTTTTATTAGGATTAAGTTGAAGATAAAATGAGCGTTGACCCGCAATAATTTGAACATTTTGGGATAAACTGTCAAGTTTTACCCATGTCATGATCGTTACTTCTTCCCAAGAATCTATAACGTATGGCTCTTCAGCATAATCGTCTAAACCATCGAAATAAAGTTCATATTTTCCATTTACATTTATGGATGATTCTACTACAGCAAGATTAGTTTCACATAAAGCTATTTTGTTATGGTTAGAAACGGTTGTAGCGAGGTTGTATGCACTTAGGTTTAGAGGTATCGAAAAGCTATACATTATTAATGTAAGTGTGCAATTTTTTAACCAGCGAAATTTGCATATCGTATTCATAAGTAGGTAAGGTTTTAGTTAACGCTAAAAATTCTTAGGGAGAATTTTAAAGAAGTTTAGGGGAAACTCCTTATAGGTTATTACTATTTTATTCTTTTACTATTTGTGATTTGGTACTCAATTGTATTTAGAATATGCATTTTTGTTTGTTTTTGGGTTATGTTTTAATTTTCTTACCACAAACATATGAAACATTATAATATTAACGTTGAAATACATTAATTAATCGTTGAAATACATTTACATGTTTTTAAATATTCGATTAAAGGTCGTTTTTTAGTGATTTCAGGGTAATAAAGTTTAAAATTCAAATTTTAGTTTTTTTTAATAGAAGTACTATTTATTTATAAAATGCGTTTGCAAATATTGATGGGCTATTTAAATATGAATGCAAAAAAAGTTAGTTTAATTTGAATAAAAATTTATTAGATTTTAAAAGTAAAGCACAAAAAAAAGCCTTTACAATTTTCATGTAAAGGCTTTTTTTATTTTTTAAATAGTTTAGAGTAAATCACGTAGCATTTTTACTGCGCTCTCCGCTGTAATATCACGTTGTGGTGAACCAAACATTTCGTAACCAACCATAAATTTTTTAACCGTTGCACTACGCAATAATGGAGGATAGAAACTCATGTGCCAATGCCAGTGATTGTTAGCGTCTCCGTTTGTAGGAGATTGATGGATACCACTTGAGTAAGGAAATGAGGTATTAAATAATTTATCGTAGGCTTTGGTTATTACCGAAATAGCTTCTGCATAAAGTAAAGTTTCATTTCCAGATAATTCAGAAATATTTCTTTGTTGTTTTTTTGGAGCAATCATAGCTTCAAATGGCCAAACAGCCCAAAACGGGATAAGTACTACGAAGGCATCATTTTCAAAAATAATACGTTCTTGTTTTTCCAATTCTTGAACTAAATAATCACCTAAAAGACTACTGTTATTTTTATTATAATAATTTAATTGTTGTGTATTTTTCTTATCGACTTCGTTCGGTAACGTAGTTTGGCTCCATATCTGACCATGTGGATGTGGGTTGCTACAGCCCATTACGGCACCTTTGTTTTCGAAAATTTGAACATAATTTATTAAGTCGTTCTTAGCGAGTTCATTGTATTCACGTTGCCAAGCAAATACAACTTTTTCAATTTCGCTAGGGTCCATATCTGCTAAACTTTTTGAATGGTCTGGGCTAAAACAGATTACTTTACAAATACCTTGTTCGCTTTGTGCTTTTAATAAACCATCGTTAACTTTAAAAACCTTAGAGTCGGTTTGTAATGCTCCAAAATCGTTAGTAAAAACGAAAACATCGTCGTATTTCGGGTTTACTTCTCCGTTTATTCTTGTGTTTCCTGCACATAGGTAGCAGCTTTCATCATAAGTTGGGCGAACTTCGTTATTTACGGCTTCATTTTGTCCTTGCCATGGACGTTTAGCACGGTGAGGAGAAACTAAAACCCATTCTCCAGTTAAAATATTATAGCGTTTATGCGAAAAATCTTGTAAGTCGGTAGTCATTATAATGTCTTTTAAATTTTGAATTATTTTATAAGGTGTGTGCCATCTGAAAGTTCTACGGTATAAATAGAGCAATCTTTATTGAATTCTTTTTTATAAGCTTGTGCTACCGATGCTTTAAAATCTTCCACTGCATTTTTAGCAATTAGGTTTATAGTACAGCCTCCAAAGCCGCCACCCATCATACGTGCCCCTAGAATAAGTTTGTTTTCTTTAGCTTTTTCAACTAAAAAATCCAATTCAATACAGCTTACTTTATATTGGTTCTGTAAACCATTATGAGATCCGTAAATTAATTTACCTAATGTCTCTAGGTCGCCACTTTGCATCGCTTTAGAAGCTTTTTCTGCACGTTCATTTTCTTGTATTACAAATAGTGCTTTCTGGTAATCTTCGTCTGTAACTTTATCTTTTACCTTCTGTAAATCGGTTTCGGTTGCATCTCTTAAAGCTTTTATATTAAGCATTTTTGAAATACTCTCACATACAGAACGGCGATCATTATAGGCGCTATCAGATAAGCTGTGTTTTACATTCGTATTGATAAGCATAAGCTCGTAATTTTCGAAGTTAATTTCAAAAGGTTTAGCTTCAATCGAACGGCAATCTAATAATAATGCGTGATTTTTAATACCAAACATGCTGGCGTATTGATCCATAATACCACAATTTACGCCTACGTAGTTGTGTTCTGCTTTTTGCGAAATAAATATCATTTCGGTTTTGCTTAAACCTAGATTAAACAATATATTTAAACCAAAAACAACACTATTCTCTAAGGCAGCAGAAGACGACATTCCTGAACCAGATGGAATATCTCCACCAAACACCATATTGAAATTCTCGATAGTTTTACCTAGCTTTTGAATTTCTGCAATCACACCTAAAACATAATTACCCCAACTCTCCTTAGCCATAGGTTTAATAGAATCTATAGAAAATTCAATAGTGTCGTTAAAATCGGCTGCTGATACAGATGATGTTTTGCCAGTGGCTTTATTGATAGCCGCTATAATACCTTTGTTTACTGCGGCAGGAAATACAAACCCATCATTATAATCGGTGTGCTCACCAATGATATTAATTCTCCCGGGAGAGAATACCATTAAAGGTTCATGATTGAATTTATTTAGAAATTCTTGTTTAATATGCTTTATTAAATTCGTATTCATAATTTCTTGGTGTTATATTAGTTCAGTTTTAGGTTCCAGTTTAATGTATATCTATCACCAGGGTTTAAAGTTTTTAGACCAATTTTATTATTAAAACTATCGGAAACACCTGTTGTTGGCTCTATGGCAATAACGTTGGTTAGTGGAGGAGTATAGGCTTGCAGAAAGCAATCTTCTTCTGAGGAATTGATGCTTAAATTGTAATTAGGTGTTGCGAATTCAACGTTGGTATTATCCAATGCCCAACAATCATCGAGCTGTTTGTTTTTTAATAAAATTTCAGAAGAATCTGGATTATTAATCGTTTCGGTGGTTATCATGCGATCACTAAAGGCCATTTTTTTTGAACTATTAAAAGATAGTAAACTTTCAGATAAATTGCTACTTAAAAAGTAGGGATGCCAACCTAAGGTAAACGGGAATACTTCTGTATCAGTATTCATTACTTCAACATTTAAATCCAATGTTGTTTCTGTTATTCTATATTCTAGTTGAATTGAAAAAGTAAAGGGAAAGCCTTCAGATTTTTGAGTTTCCTTATATAGCAGTTTTACAGATGCGCTATTTTTTGTGCTTACTTCGTCTATAACATTGAAAGTCTTGTTAAACACCAAGCCATGCAAGGCGTTGTTGTTTGCAACTTCGTTAATAGGGAATTTATAGGTTTCTCCATTATATTGATAAGTACCATCTTTAATTCTATTTGCAAATGGAAATAAAACGGAGGATGCATAAGTGTTTTTATAATCTAAAGGGCTTAAATCTTTTATTAGAGTTGTTCCAAAGAGTTTTAATTCTTGAAGACTGGCTCCATCGTTTAAACAGATTTTTGCAAATACTGTTTGGCTCGAATTTTCTATCTCAAGAGCTGAGTTGCTGTGTTTAATAGTGTACAAAATTGTTTAGTATTAAATAATTGGTTTTACAAATATAGCATTTAGACGTCTAAATACAAGGGAATCGCTTAAAATAAACGTATTTTTTACAGTTAAAAAGCGATTTATCTCCTTATTTTAGATATATTTGAATTTTGAATTAAATTAAACTAACTAAACCACAAAAAGTATGATGCAAATTATATCATTTTTAGGATTTACAGTATTAGTAGCTGTTGTATCCTATTTAGCAACTCGAAAAACAAATGAGGATTCTTCCGATGGTTATTTTCTAGGAGGAAGGAGTTTAACAGGGGTTGTAATTGCCGGGTCTTTATTATTAACCAATTTATCTACAGAGCAAATAGTTGGGTTAAATGGTTCGGCTTTTAAGGAAGGTATTTTAGTTATGGCCTGGGAAACACTGGCAGCTATCGCCATGGTTATAACTGCTGTATTTTTATTACCAAGATATTTAAAAGGAGGTATAACTACGGTCCCTCAGTTTTTAGAAAAACGTTATGATAAAATGACGAAAACCATAACTTCTGGCTTATTTTTAAGTGGGTATGTTGTGGTGTTATTACCAATAGTACTTTATTCAGGTGCTTTGGCTATCAACTCAATGTTTAACGTGCCCGAGATGCTAGATGTTTCTAAAACTACAGCGCTCTGGATTACGGTTTGGGGAATTGGTATTATTGGATCTATTTACGCTATTTTTGGAGGTTTAAAAGCTGTTGCTGTTTCTGATACGATAAATGCGGTTGGCCTATTGGTAGGAGGGCTTTTAATACCGTTTTTTGGATTATTAGCTATTGGAGATGGTAGTATTGGTGACGGTATATCTACTTTAATGACTACAAATCCTGATAAATTTAAAGCGCTAGGAGGCCCTGATTCTGCTATTCCATTCGGAACAATTTTTACAGGAATGATGTTAGTGCAGTTGTTTTATTGGGGAACTAATCAGGCTATTATACAACGTGCTTTAGGAGCGAAAAACTTAAAAGAAGGTCAAAAAGGATTATTGTTAGCTTCGGGTGTCAAAATTCTTGGACCACTAATTGTTGTTCTACCTGGTATTATAGCTTTTCATATGTTTGGAAATACTTTAGAGAACCCGGATGAAGCTTACCCGAGATTAGTAACCGAAGTGTTACCCGCAGGATTGGTAGGTTTCTTTGCAGCAGTTTTGTTTGGAGCTATTTTAAGTTCTTTCAATTCTGCATTAAATAGTTCGGTAACTTTATTCGGTATCGATATATATAAATCTCATATTAATAAAGAAGCTACTGAGCATCAAACGGTATTTGCAGGAAAATCTTTTGGAATGATTTTAGCTATTTTATCTATGTGTATAGCGCCTTTAATAGCTAATGCTCCCGATGGATTGTTTGGTTATTTACAAGAAGTGAACGGTTGCTATAGTATTCCTATTCTAACCATTGTTGTAGTTGGGTATTTAACTAAATACGTACCAGCAGTTGCTGCTAAGGTGGCCATTATTTCGGGAGTGATATTATATAGTTTGAGCCAGTTTGTTATTAAGCCATTTGTTGTAGGTGCCGATAATTACCCACATTTCTTACACGTTTTGGCTATTTTATTTGTGCTTAATGTTGTTATTATGCTTATTATTGGTAAACTATATCCTCGTAAAGAACCATTTATACTAGAGTTTACAAAGCAAGTAGATATTACGCCATGGAAACATTTAAAAATCGTGGGGATTGCTATATGCGCAATAGTGATTGGTATTTACGTGTATTTTTCATAAAATAAATATTAAAACAAAAAAAAGCGTTCATTTTAATGAACGCTTTTTTTTGTTTTATATAATATTATCAGCTTAACCTTATTAGCTTTTCAATTATAGGTAGGCATTTTTCCTTCTCAAAATAGCTTTAAAAAACAAAAGCCATATCACTGCAGAACTTAATCTCCTTTGATATGGCTTTTTTGAAATAGTGTTTCTTGTTTTCTTGAATTTAGTAATGTTTTACTATTGAGATTTGAATTTTCATCAAAACCTATTCAATTCAAGTCTGCTATTTCAATTGGTACACTATTGTAATTTTCAAAATGTATTGACCTATTACATTAATATACCGTGGTAATTGTTTTTGTCGATGTTAAAAGGTCTTTATTCGCTTTCGCAATTATTTCTCTATTAACATAACTTCTAAAAGTTATTTAAACTTTCATTCATATATACTTTTAAAAGTAGTCCATCATTAAACATTATCACCTTTCGGTATTTAGTGTTTTATAATGTCCTTTTGTTTTTGCTACCCACGCATACACCTGAAGTAACAAAATCTTAAAAAAACAATAATTTGTAAGAACGTTATCTTATTTAGAATGTTATGTAAATTCAGTGTTGAAGTGAAACCAACTATCGTTGTCATTATCCTTACTGCTAAGATACAACCACAATACAAAATCTAAAAGTTTTTAAGGGTCTAGTTATCAACAATTTATAAACTAATGTTATTAACATTTGTTAATAAAAAAAGCCTTAAGATAAATCTTAAGGCTTTTAACTTACTGTAAAACAGTATTTTGTGATTAACGTCTACGCTCGGTGATTCTAGCTTTTTTACCAGTTAAACCTCTGAAGTAGTAGATTCTAGCTCTACGTACTTTACCACGTTTGTTAACTTCTATCTTTTGTAATGCAGGTAAATTAACAGGGAAAATACGTTCTACCCCAATAGTACCAGACATTTTTCTAATTGTAAAAGTTTCAGAAGAACCTGATCCTCTTCTTTGGATTACTACACCTCTAAAAAACTGAGTACGTGTTTTAGTACCCTCTTTAATTTCGTAGTAAACAGTAATTGTGTCTCCAGCTCCAAACTCTGGAAAATCTTTTTTTGTTACAAACTCGTCTTGAACAAATTTTACTAAAGATTCCATATCTTTATATTTATTTAATTATTAATTCAGAACAACATTCACGATTCTCGCCAGAGGTTAACCCGAAATTGGGTGCAAAGATACTTATTATTTTAAAACACACAATTAAAAAAATAGATTTAAAGTAATTATTAGAGTTTCATCTTAGCTTGAAGAGTCGTTTTTATTAATTCCATATGTGACCATAGGAGTCTTTAAATGTAAAGTATACTAGTTCTATTCATTAGATAACAAGTTCAATATATCAACTTATTAATATTTCTAATTCGGTTAAATATGTTTTGGTGTATTTTTCTCCAAAATTATCAATAGTAATCGCAAAGGCGAGATGTATAATTAGTGCTGTGAATATTCCGAACAATATAGAATCTGTACTTAAGAAGGACATGCTCAAAATAAGAAGAACAATTAGAAGGGCGTAGGCTAATTTTAAACGAAAGAAAGATTTTAATGCCTTTTTAGAGTTTTTAATTTCAGATTCTCTAAAGTCTGAAGCATTGTTTTCGTAAACGGAAATTTTATCGTCTGTTTTTTGATGATGTTTGAGATATGCTGGAAACATGGCAACTATTTCTAAAACACCTATAAAGATCATGGTAATAGCAAAACTTTTATGATTGGACCATATTAAAAAAAGTAAGCCTGCAATTACCGAAATAATTCCAATTATACCAGCGGCAAGGTATAACGTTTTTTCACTGTTTAAGAAATGAGATAATAGTTCCATAATAGATGTGTTGCTTTTCAGTAGACTTTGTTGTAAATATGCTTTAGTTTTTTCTTTTAATTCGGTGGTTTCATATTCCAAGCTATTAGTCCATTCTATTTTGGAGATAGCGAAACCATCAAAACACTCAATAGGTGTTAATTCGAATGCTTTTAGAGTTATTAAAAAACGCTCGATACCTCCAAAAGGATAGTTGGCGGTATAAAATTTAATAACAGCAAAATGTTCGCTGGTTTTTTCCAAGCTATCAAAATCAACTTCAAAGCCATATTCTAAATAATTAAATATTGAAATAACATTTTGTACACCAATTACTTTGAGCTTTTCGTTATCTGTATCTACATATTTTTGAAAATGTGTCTTAGCATAATCGGGTATTAGGGCTCTAAACCTAAGAACTTCTGGCTCCACATCCAGATAATCGTTAAGTTTTTTTACAGCTTCGTCTATTTCTTCTTGAGTATGCTTACTGTCCCAATCAATTTCTGGAGAATCGTCGGGAAATTTATAACCAGGTTGTCGCATATTAAGCATATGTTTATATAATTCTTGAAAGTCTTTGAACTTTAAAGCGTCTATTATATTGAAGGTTATGTATAGCATTAAAAAAAAATAAATTTAAAGTTTATTGTTGAAGTTTTAAACTATAGAAATATAAACTATGAAACGAAGTTATCAATTTTTTGATAAAATGATGACTAGTTAACCTGAAAAACAATGTTTTTAATTAATCAAATTATATATGATGGGGCAGAGCTTAATTAAACTATTTTTATACTTTTTCAGATGTAGTTTATGGAGATATTAAACAGATTTAGAAAGGCGGCTTATTGGACCCTAGATGCCATAAAAGGAGGAGCGGTAAAAAACGATTTTAAGGATATTGAAAGAATGTTCAGTTATACTTCTTTTAGTGCTTTAAAAGCATATCAAAAACCTACTTTAGATGCGTTGTTGGATACTGCAGTGAATAATTCCGCTTTTTATTCTAGTTATAAAAGCTACAAAAGTCTTGAAGATTTTCCTGTAGTTAATAAATCAATTATTAAAGAAAATTTTGATGCTATTACTTTTGATGATAAAAACAATAATTTTCTCCCTGTAAAAACTAGCGGGTCTACAGGTTCTCCCTTTTCGATTTTTCAAACTAAAAGGAAAAAAATTAGAAATACCGCAGATACATTATATTTTGCAAAATTAGCAGGCTATACACTTGGTGAAAAATTGTTATATCTAAGGTTGTGGGCGGCGTATTATAAGAAACCTAAAATTATCGCTTGGTTGCAAAATACTGAGCAATTGGATGTGAGTGATTTAACAGATAATTACATTAAAGAGTTGGTAACTAGGTTAGAAAAAAACAAGGCTCCTAAAGGTTGGATTGGTTATCCTTCTGGTTTCGAAACTATTTGTAAATCTTTAGATAGTATGAAGGCAAAACCTTTAAATTGTAATATAAAATCTATTATTGCCATTGCAGAAGGTTTGAGCCCTGAGGTAAAGTCAAAAATGCAATATTATTTTAAATCCCCAACTGTATCGCGATATTCTAATGTTGAAAATGGAATAATAGCGCAGCAAATGCCAAATGATGAAGGATTTAGAATAAATTGGGCCAGCTACATTGTAGAAATTTTAGATTTGGAAAGTGATATGCCTATAGAATATGGTGCCGTGGGACGTATTGTAATAACAGATCTGTATAACTTGGCAACCCCAATGATTCGTTATGATACCGGTGATATTGGTGCTTTTTTCAATGATACAAATAGTAATGATAATATCCCTAAACTAGAGAGTATTCAGGGTAGAAAAATGGATGTATTATACAAAACAAATGGAGAAATGTTAAATCCGTTTACAATGCACGCCTATGTTTATGATTTTCCGGAGATTAAGCAATTACAGTTTATACAGCACGAAGAAAAAAAATATGAAATAAAAGTGAATATAAATGTAATGTTTGAGCGAGAAAGCCTACTAATCGAAAAGTTTAAAAATGATATAGGTAAAGATGCTCTCATAGACATAGGATATGTGGATGTAATTCCTAGCTTAAAATCAGGAAAAAGAAAGATATCAGTTAATTTATACAAATAATAATAGATGCCCCAAACCAATATATTATTCACTTGTGCAGGTCGAAGAAATTATCTTATTAAATATTTTAAAGAGGCCTTACGAGGGCAAGGGTCTATTTTAGCTGTAGATATGGATGCTCACGCTTCTGCTTTAATCGATGCCGATATCTATTTAACTGTACCTAGTATTTTTTCAGATAACTACATCAAATCATTAAAAGATATTTGTATTTCACATAAAGTAGATGCTTTAATCTCTCTAAACGATTTAGAGTTGCCAATTTTATCAAAACATAAAGATGAGTTCGAGTCTATTGGCACTAAAGTTATTATATCTAATGAGTTTGTTATCGATACGGCTTTCGATAAATGGAAAACCTATCAGTTTTTAATTTCTAATAGTATATTAACACCACTTACATATTTAGACCTAAATGATGCTTTAATTGATTTAGATCACAATAAATTAAACTTTCCTTTAGTTTTAAAACCAAGATGGGGAAGTGCATCTATAGGTGTTGATATTGTTGAAAGCAAGGAGGAACTTATTCTTTCTTATCAATTATTAAAAATTAAACTTTCGAGAACGGTTACAATTATGGAGCGTTTGGTTGATCCTAACAGCACAATTTTAATTCAGGAAAAATTAAAAGGAAAGGAATTTGGTATCGATATTATTAATGATTTTGAAGGTAATTATTTTGGATCTTTTGCACGAGAAAAACTGTCTATGAGATGTGGTGAAACCGATAAAGCCAAATCTATAATAAACAGTGAAATTAGTAATACAGGCAAAGTGCTTTCTGAAAAATTACGTCATTTAGGTACTTTAGATTGCGATGTATTTGTAGATGAAAATAAAGTATATGTTTTAGAGTTAAACCCACGTTTTGGTGGTGGTTATCCTTTTTCTCATGAAGCAGGTATAAATACTGCAGCAATATATGTTGAGTGGATAACAGGCGGAAATGCAGTAGATGCATATAATAACTATAAAGAGTCTATGGTATTCGCAAAACATGAAAAGTTAATAAATGTTCCTGGTTTAGCCCCTGTATAATTATAAAATTAGAAACAGAAATAGTTGGTTATATTATTAACAACATTAAAAATAAAAAAAATCTTAGATAAATTAATTTACCTAAGATTTTTTGGTTTAGCACTAGAGTTAGTGGCAAGTTTTATTTATTCCTTTAAAAATTTTCTAGAACTCACATTATTAATTTTTAATAAATACATACCCTTTTTTAGATTTTCTATATTAATAGTTTCGTTGTTTGAAATAATACCTTTAGCTATTTGCTTACCCAAAATATTATAAATTTGGTACTGCTCGGTTTTTTGTAAACCTGAAATTTGAATAAAATGGCTCGAAGGGTTTGGAGATATGTTTATACCTGGTTTAACTGTGAGATTGGATTTGGTAGAAAGTTTCTCTTTATTTACTTCATAAGGTTTGGCGGTCGCGTAGCCTTCACTAACATCATCTTTATTTTCGAGTAAAGTGCTAGTTATATTCTCCGTTTCCTCCTCAGATGTTGCTATTTGCGCGTTTAAGTTGAGGACACCAAAGAATAAAATAAGAGTTATAGTGTAGATTTGCCTCATAAAAACTGTTTTGTAGTTTAATATACAACAAATTTATTCATTTTTTAGGAAAATTGCTTTTGGTTTAATAAAAATTAACACGATTATCGTTTAAAAATGTATTTAGTCTGTGTTTTGTTTTCTTAAAATGTTTGTTGTGTAAGAAATATAGGTTAATTATGAAATTAAGAAATAGCGAATATTACGAGTGTGTAGTTAGGTAAAATATCAACATAATGCGAAGCTGCTTACTCCAATTCGCTATTCCTTATAGTTGGTTTATTAACTTATTTTTTTAGTAAATTATTGATAATTTCATTCCATTTTTTTACGGACTGTAGCTCTTCTCCTAACTGATAGCTCACTTCTGCATTAAAAAATTCTAAAATTACATCTTCTTTTGTTTTATCGATTGGGCTAAGCTTTAGGTAAAGTTTATCTATGTGTTTAGCTTTTATTACATTAACAATCTCACAGTGTTTTATTTTAGAAAGGTCTACGAATAACTGAGATACTTCTGTTTCTCCTTTAAAAATAAACGAAACAGATTTTTTAGTGTCATCTATACCGATGGCATAGAAGCTGTTTATTTCGTTTTGCGTAATGGTGTTGTTATGTTGGGTTGCTAAATCTTTTAGCACGATTAATTGATGTTTAACAATCGCTTTTTTGCTTCTGTTAGTTAATACAAATGGCATTGCACAAATTGCAACGCATATAATTCCGATAAGGGTTGTTCCTAATTCCATTTTGATAATATTTTAAATTTTGATAATATAATTTCTGTATGAAGCGGTACTTCGCAACATATTAATACTTTAATTTCAATCATCTAAGCGATGCATTTGATTAAAGTGTACTACCAAAAATTGTGGAAAGGAAAAATAAGATCAGACTTTCTTTGCCTAATCAGAATATTTTTTAAATAATTTTGATACTGTTTAAACTTAGCATTAAACAATATATGGTTCGAGAAAATAACAGCATAAAAACTATTGTAAGATAGTTGTAACTCTGGAAAAGAAACCTCGGCTAAATCCGAAACTAAGTTTTCGAATTGCTGCGTATGTGGTTGCAATAACTTAGAGTTGGCTTCTAAGTTTTCTTTATGCGTGCTACTGTTACTTTGCTCTAAGTTATGTAAACTAGAGTAAGGTAACGTTTGTGATGGAGTATATACACCGAAACAGTATACTGAAACCAGCAGAAAAACGCCTAATATGCTATTCCAATTTTTCATTTAAGTAATTGGAGTTTGATTTAGAATGGTATTTACTTCTTTTAAACTCTCCTCATTATCTAATAAAAGGACTAGAGTATCATTAGCCTCAATAACTGTTGAGCCTCCAGGACGTACAAATTTTTTGTTTCGCTTAATCATGACTATAAAAGCAGATCTCGGAAAATGCAAGTCTATAATTCGTTTTTCTACAGCAAAACTTCCGGGGTTTATGCTTACTTCTTCCATTTCCGATTTTGGTAAATTCAAAATATACCTGTCATTTTCGGCAATAGGTTTAACTTCTTCGGGCAATGCTACATTTAGCCATTTCGCAATAATAGAAAGAGTAGTGCCTTGAATTAAAATAGATGTTACCGATATAAAGAATACAATATTAAAAATCATATTGGCCTTATCGATTCCCGCTAAAAGCGGATAAGTGGCAAACACAATAGGAACAGCACCTCGTAAACCAACCCATGAAATGTAAAAACGTCTTCTAAGTTTCATTTTAAAAAACATTAAGCTTAGAAACACACTAATTGGTCTTGCAACAAGAATCAAGAATACTGAAATTAGTAAACCAATGCCCATATATGGGATGATTTGCGAAGGAAAAACAAGCAAACCTAAGGTAAGGAATAGTACAATTTGCATAAGCCATGCAATACCATCGAACATTTTTAAAATAGTCGATTTATGTATTAAATCTTGATTACCTAAATAAACAGAACATATATAAATAGCAAGAAATCCGTTACCACCAAAAAGATCGGTTGCCGAAAATGTAATAAACATTAAAGCGATAACCAAAACAGGGTAAAGCCCCTCGAACCCCAATTTGATTTTGTTGATGATTATTTTGCTCAATTTCCCAAAAGCAAAACCAGCCACACCACCAAAAATCATTTGCTGAAAAAACATTAAAATTATTTTCCAAAGACTTTCATCTTGACTTGTAACTAACGTTAAAAAAGTTAGAGTAAGTACATAAGCCATGGGGTCGTTACTTCCGCTTTCTAGTTCTAAAGTTGGACGTAAATTGTTTTTTAAAGCTAAGTTTTTTGAACGTAAAATTGAAAAAACTGCTGCCGCATCTGTAGATGAAACAATAGAACCTAGTAGCATACTTTCAAAAATGGTAAAATCTGTTACAAACCAAACAAATGTACCTAACGAAACTGCTGTGAGTAAAACACCGAGCGTAGATAAAACGAGGCCTTCTTTTAAAATAGGTTTTACAGCTTTCCAGTTGGTGTCTAGTCCACCAGAAAATAAAATGAAGTTAAGCGAAACAATACCAATAAACTGAGCCATTTTAGAATCACTAAAACGGATGCCTCCAATACCATCGGAGCCTGCTAACATCCCGATAGTTAAAAAGAGAATTAATGTAGGAACTCCAAATTTGTATGAGGTTTTACCAACTACAATACTTATAAAAAGTAATAGAGAGCCAACTAATAATATGTTTTCTATGGTTAAATTCATTTTTTTTACGTCTGATTAAGACAAGACAAATTTAGTTTTTTTACATATCAAAACAATACAATAATTTATTTGTTTTAATAAAAATATAAAACGTTATAAGTATTGTATATTAGTGATTTACAATTAAATTTTATCTGATTTTTTATTCAAAATTAAATTGAATTTATAGGTCTTAACCGTTTATAGTAATTTATAAACTTAATTTTCAGAATAAAAGAAAATATCTGATGGTCTATGCGGAAGTTTTACGCTGTAAATTATCAATTTTGCCTTGTAAATCTTCTATTAGAGTGAAAATATTTGATAAACTCTTTGTGTCCTTTTTACGTATCATGCCTCCAAAAATTAAGGTATTATTATCAAGTTTAATACAACTCTTTTTACTTGACATTAAATGTTTAGTTTCAGGACTTTCTAAAAGTAATTCGGAGTATTTGCTTTTTTCTCCATAGAAGTTAAAAGCACTACTTCTTGTTAAAAAACTTAATAAGGGGGCTTGCTTTAATTTACAAGGTGAGAAATGAGATTTTAAATCTATTTTACGAGATTCTACGGCGATTAATAACCATTTTTTGTCCCAAGAGCCTTTTACTTTAATGGTCCAATTATTTTGTTGCTCAACAAACTTAACTTTTCCTGTAGTAAGTTTACTTATTGATTCCGCAATCAAACTTGTAAAAGGACGATTTTCTGTCACCGATTATTTGTACAAAGGCAATTTATAGTTTCGTTTAATGCTTAGTTCCAGTTTTCATCAAAGTCTAAATCTTCGTAATCATCAAGATCTAATTCATCATCAAACTCATTAAAATCATCATCGTTTTCGGCTTTAAAAACTCTATCTGGAGCATCGTCGGGTACTTGGCCCTGTACAAACATTAAATTAGGGTAATCTGATCCTTCTGCTTCTTCAACAATTTCAGCTAATTCAACATAAAACGTCCACATGCTTAAAAAATCATAAACATAAATCAGTTTTGTTTGCATTTCGAAAGTAACATCGTTAATAGCTGTTTCATTCATTAAACGTGCCGAGCCATCATCGCTTAAATCGAACAAAGATATTTCTTCACCTTGATTCCATTGGTCGTCACTGCGGTAAAAAGATGCCATTTCGCTACCATCAAACCCAAAAGATTGTGTGATAATATTGTGTAAATCTTCGAGTGTATCATCTTCACGAATTTCTAAATCGCGGAACACATCTTCGTCTGTATCGTTATCAAGTATTACTCTAAATCTATAAATCATTGTAAAAAAATATGGTGCAAAGGTAAGTCTTTTTCTAATTATTTACTGAAACGGTGTAAAGTAAATGTTGTAATACTTAAAAGGAAAAACGCACCTACCTGATGGGCAACACCTAACCAAACTGGAACCTGATAAATAATGGTTAATACACCTAATAAAAATTGGATACCTACCATAATTAAAAGGCTTTTGGTTGCTTTACTTTGGTATGGCGTAGTTTCCATTTTTCTTGCTTTATACCAAACTGATACAAGCAGAAAAGCAACAACATATGCTAACATTCTATGTACAAATTGCACACCACTTTTACCTTCTATAAAGTTTTTATAAAGCGGATTTTGTTCAATATATACGGTTTCGTGCATAAATTTGCCATCACTCATTAATGGCCAATGGTTGTGTATAAATCCGGCATCTAAACCAGCAACAAAGGCACCATAAATAATTTGTAAAACCAAAACAGCCAATGCGATTCTAATAAAATTACGAAAGCCCTTATTAACGGTTTTTTTAATAGGAAACATTAAATCTAAGGCCACCCAAAACGTATAAGCAAATGTTAGAAAAGCAGTTGTTAAATGCATCGCGAGTCTGTAATGACTAACGTCTGGGTTATCGATTAAACCACTTTTAACCATGTACCAACCCAGAAAACCCTGAAAGCCACCCATGATTAAAAGTATAATGGCTTTTTTTAGAGTGGGTTTAGTAAATTGTTTTGTGATTAAAAAGTACAGAAATGGTATTAGAAACACCAAGCCGATAAACCTACCTATTACGCGGTGTAGCCACTCCCAGAAGTAGATATCTTTAAAATCTTCTAATGAAAAATGATTATTGAGTTTTTGGTATTCTGGGTATTGTTTGTAAAGATCGAAAGCTTCGGTCCATTCCACATCATCCATAGGAGGTATGGTTCCAGAAATTAATTTATAACTAGAAATTGATAACCCGGAATGCGTAAGCCTTGTAATACCGCCAACAATGACCATAATGAATATTAAGATACATCCCGTAATTAGCCAGTAAATTACTTTTTTGTTGTCTTTTTTCATTTTTTCCTATACGTTAGGTGTTAATATATTGAATATCTATTTTTTTAAACCAAGAGCTTCTCCTTTCTTCAGCATGAGTTGGTAAGCTGCATCATATTCATTAGGAATATCGCCTTCTAAAATAGCTTCTTTTATAAAATCTTTTATAATACCAATTTCTCGAGATGGTTTCATGTTAAAGGCTTTCATAATTTCTTCGCCAGAAACTGGCGGTTGAAAATTACGTACTTGGTCGCGCTGCTCAACTTCTACAATTTTGTCTCTTACAATTTTAAAATTGTTATGATATTTATTAAATTTTTTAGGGTTTTTTGTGGTAATATCGGCTTCACAAAGTGTCATTAAATCTTCTACGTAATCTCCAGCATCGAACACTAATCGACGTACGGCCGAGTCTGTAACCTCTTGAGCTAGCACAATTGGTCTAGAGCTCATGAATACCATTTTCTGTACAAACTTCATTTTATCATTTAATGGCATTTTTAGCCTTTTAAATAAATGATATACCATTTTAGAGCCTTCAAACTCATGAGCATGAAAGGTCCAACCCACTTTTTTACTAAAACGTTTTGTTGGAGCTTTGCCTATATCGTGTAATAATGCAGCCCAGCGTAACCAAACGTTATCTGTATTTTTTGCAATGTTATCTACAACTTCTAAGGTGTGATAAAAGTTGTCCTTATGGCGCTGACCTTCTACTTCATCAATACCTTTTAATGCTGTTATTTCTGGTAAAATGTACTGCAGTAGTTTTGTTTTTTCTAGTAATAAAAAACCAATAGAAGGTGTTTTGCTTTCCAAAATTTTGTTTAATTCTGTAACAATACGTTCTTTGGTTATTATTTCAATTCTATTACAATTACCTGTAATAGCCTGCAGTGATTTTTCTTCAATAGTAAACTCTAATTGTGTAGCAAACCTAATGGCACGCATCATACGCAATGGATCATCACTATAAGTAATATCTGGGTTTAGTGGTGTACGGATTATTTGATTGTTTAAATCATCAATGCCACCAAATGGGTCTAGTAAATCGCCGAAGTTAGTTTCACTTAAATTTAAGGCCAAAGCGTTTATCGTAAAATCGCGACGGTTTTGGTCGTCTTGCAGTGAGCCGTTTTCTACCGATGGGTTTCTACTGTCTTCTGTGTAAGATTCTTTGCGGGCGCCAACAAATTCAATTTCAATGTCTTCATAACGAAGCATGGCTGTACCGTAAGTTTTAAATACCTGTACTTTTGGTTTGTTTGGCAAATTCTTAGCGACTTGTTTTGCTAATTTAATACCATCACCTATGGCAACCACATCGATATCTTTAGCACTGCCTCGTTTTAAAATAAAATCGCGTACAAAACCACCAATCACATAGCTATCCAAATTTAATTCTTTGGCAGATTGTGAGATGATTTTGAAAATTGGGTTTGTTAATGCTTCTTTATAATTCATACTATATTTTGGCACTAATTCACGAATTTTGTAAATCCTGAATAGTTACTAATCTTAAAAATTTGCCGTGGTAATTTAGAATTCGTGGTTAAAAATTACTGACGTATAATTTTTACAACACCACTGTTACTTAATTTTATGATAGACGACGGATTTGCGCATATTTTTTCGCGTTGCAAATTTACAACATAGTCGACACCTTTTAAAACCTCTGGCGCTATTTCTTTAAAGGATTTTGGAGATGGAAAACCACTAATATTTGCAGAGGTAGATACCAAAGCACCATTTAATCGTCTACTTAATTGGTAGCAAAATTCATCGTCCGGAATTCTAATAGCAATCGAGCCATCTTCAGCAATTAAATTAGGAGCTAAATTTTGGGCATCGTCGTAAATAATTGTGGTTGGTTTATCGGCAACATCAATAATGCTTAACGCAGCTTCGGGAATGTTTTTAACGTACTTTTTTAGCATTCTATCATCTGTAACTAAGCAAATTAGGGCTTTGCTATCTTCGCGTTGTTTTAATTTATACACCTTTTTTACAGCTTCAGGGTTTGTGGCATCGCAGCCTATTCCCCAAACGGTATCGGTAGGGTAGAGTATTAGGCCTCCTTGTTTTAAAATCTGTATGGCTTTATTTATTTCTTCATTCATGTTTTGAACCTTATATTTGCAGTCTTGCAAATTTACAACAGAAATTCAAATTGATGTTCAGTTGGTTTATTTTATAACATGAAAGAAGTTAAAGTATTTAATAAAAATGTAGAAAGCGCTTTTAGAGTAAAGCTCGAGAAGCTTGTGGATAACTTCGATGCTATTGCTGGTGGTGAGGGCGAGCGAAATACTATAAAAATCTCAAAAATAGATAATGTAGCTTTAAATATAAAATCGTTTAAAGTACCGAACATTATTAACCAAGTGGTTTACAGTTTTTTTAGAAAAAGTAAAGCACAGCGCTCTTTTGAATATGCTGAAAAACTTATGGAATTGCAAGTTGGTACTCCGAAACCATTGGCCTATTTTGAATATAAAACACCTTTATTATTCAAAAATAGCTTTTACATCAGTGAGCAGTTAGATTGCGATTTAACTTATCGCGAGCTTATTCATGATTTTAATTATCCAGATTACGATAATATACTTCGTGCCTTTACAAGGTTTACTTTTAATTTACACGAAAAGGGTGTTCACTTTTTAGATCATTCTCCCGGAAATACTTTAATTAAGAAGAAAGGCGATGGTTACGATTTCTATTTAGTAGATTTAAATCGAATGAATTTCGGTGAATTAGATTTTGAAACTCGAATGAAAAACTTTGCAAGACTTACTAAGTATAAGCAAATGGTAGAGGTAATGAGCGATGAATATGCTAAGTGTATTGCTAAGGATTATGATACCGTTTTTAATGCCATGTGGAAAGAAGTTGAAACATTTAGAGCTAAATTTACTCGAAAAAAAGCACTTAAAAAGAAACTTAAACTTTAAGTTTCCAGAGTTTTTTAAGTTCTTGATATCTGTAATTTACACCGTAAGCACTTAGATAGCAAATTTGAAAGCCTTCTTTTCCATCTAAAATGCCCAACCTAAAAATATAATTGGTAATAAATTTTATTATTGGGCGGATATAGAGATGATATAGGTTTGCCTTTTTACCTTTATTAAAAAGCTCCAAAGCTTTTAGTTTGGCATAATGCTCCATTTTAGATTTATAATGCGCCGAACTGTTAAAGCAAAAATGAAGCATGTTGTTTTTTAATAGCTTGCTGTCGCCAATAATTTCAGGCATTTCGTGTACAATTTTGTTTTCATTATATTGTACCGTTCCGTTTTGAAATAAGCGATAGGTTGTATCGGTTTGAAAGCCACTAAAACGAATTCTTTTTTGTTTGAAATAGTAAAGACGCTTTACCATAAAAGCTACTTTGCCGTCGGGATGAGATGTTTCTTCTAGAATTTCTTGTTTTAGTTTTTCAGTAATACGCTCATCGGCATCAATAAATAGAACCCAATCGTGCTTTGCTTGCTCTAGTGCATAATTTCGTTGATCGGCAAAATTATTAAAAGCTCTTTGAATGGTTTTTACGTGTTTTAAGGATTGAAGTTTTTCAAAAGTACCATCATTACTAAAGGAGTCTATAACAATAATTTCATCTGCAAAATCAATATTTTCAATTACAGCATCAATGTGGTTTACCTCATTAAAGGTTATTAATAATGCCGATATTTTATTGTCTTTCTTCAAATTAAAACACTTTATTTGGTGGTTTTTGCTTTAATTACGTTGTATAAGTTGTAATGTTTTGATAAAGCTTCCCACTGTAAATCATTTTTGTTTTTAGAAATATTTTCTTTTTTTAAAGCTACTTTTTGTGTGCCTATTATAGGTATGGGTTCGTTTGGTAAATTTGTAGCTTGTCTAGCTAATGTACCATTTAAAATAGCCATAGCCTTAAACCATAAATCATCGGCTTTAGGTGTAAGTTTTAAAAATAAATCTTCATTAAATATATCATTATGTAAACTATGTGGAGGGTATAGAATTCCCCAAGCTCCTATTGGGCATAAGGCCCTCATGTCCATCTCAACATCTTTAAATTTCCATTGGTTAAACGGACGATAGCCTTTATCTTCATCAAATTTTATTTGATTGGCTCTATTGGCAATAACATCTTTAGGAAACTTTAAGTGTTCTTCATATAAATTTTTAACAAGATTTTTATCATAAATTAAGTCATCGTCGCATGTTATAATTATTGAATCTGGATAGTTTTTTAAAGTATGTATTAGTTTTTTATGAGAACACGTTAATGGTGAATATTTTATTTCGAATAAAGACGATTGTAACCTCTCTATTGATTTTGGTAAATTATTTTTTAAATCTTCATGCAACCATAAAATTATTTTTGTTGGCAAATGCGATTGATTAAACAAACTTTTAATAACTAAATGAAGGGTGTTAAAACGAGAAGGAATGGATGTTAATGAAACAATAAGGGGTAAAGTTTCTTTATCTTTCACTAAAAAAGATGGCGATGCAAAGTGTAAAAAAATGCTGTGCCATATAGATTTAGGAAGTTCTTTAACAATTTTCATAGACTAAAAATAAATAAAGACGCAAATATAGTAAATACTTAGTGTCTATTCTTTTTAATATTACCTCATGTTTTGTTACTTTGCCTTTTGTAATAACTATAGATTTAATTTAAAACAATGTCGAAACTATCCGTAATAATAAGTACTTATAATGCAGAGGCTTGGTTAGAAAAAGTACTTTGGGGTTATAGCTGCCAGACTTTTAAAGATTTTGAAATTGTTATTGCAGACGATGGTTCTGGACCCAAAACCAAAACTTTAATCGATGCTTTTAGGAGTGAATATAAGTTAGACATTAATCATGTTTGGCAAGAAGATGATGGTTTTCAGAAATCTAGAATTCTTAACAAGGCTGTTGTTGCGTGTAAAAGTGAATATATAGTTATGAGTGATGGCGATTGTATACCAAGAGCCGATTTTATGGAAATACACGCTACCCAAAAAGAAGCGGGTTACTTTTTATCAGGAGGTTACTTCATGTTGCCAATGGATATTTCTGTGAAAATTGATGAAAATGATGTGCTTTCTGGAAATTGTTTTGATGTGAAATGGCTTAAAGCAAATGGTTTAAAATCATCTTTCAAAAATAATAAGTTAAATGCTAGAGGTTTTAAGTCTACATTGTTAAATACAATAACACCTACAAAACCTAGTTGGAACGGTCATAATGCTTCGGGGTGGAAAAAAGATATTGTTGCCATTAATGGTTTTGACGAGCGTATGCAATATGGAGGACAAGATCGCGAATTGGGAGAGCGTTTAGTAAATTATGGTATAAAGCCAAAGCAAATTCGTTACAGTGCTGTATGCGTGCATTTAGACCATAAACGTGGTTATAAAACGCCTGAATCTATAAATAAAAATTTAGCTATTCGTGCAACAACAAAGCAGAACAAGTTAAAAAGGACGGCCTTTGGTATTGAAAAGGATATTAAATAGTAACAATCTCTTTTTTATTGGTATCTAATTTTGGTAGCTTTATGTAATCACCTAATATAATGTCGTATTCTTTAGGATGAAAATCTTTTCTTGCGTCAGATGGATAAAAAGTCATTTCTCCGAAAATAGTTTTATTATTTACTGAATATAAATCCACACGTACAAAAGGAAATTTGTCTGCTAGTTTTTTAGCAACAGTAACCATATCATCAAAATTCACTGGTTTTTCAATAGCACCTTCGTAAGTTTTATTTTCTTTATTATAAAACTCGAGTTTGTTCCATTCTAAATCGTAAAAAGCCCGTTGATCATTGATTCCTCGTTCTATATCAATTTGAACGAATTTAGGGACACCATTAAAACAGAAAAATTTATAATCGTTAAGAACATCTTTATCAGTTTCGGATAAAAACTTTTCAGCAATTAGTCTGGGTTGCACGTTTTTATAAGCCCATTCTAAACCACCGCGATAATATTGATTTTTTCTCATCCATTTATTCATGAGGTACCGTGCTCGCTTTTCATTAAGTTTGGCTTTATCTTTTACAATAAGATTAAAATGAAACCCATGTACGCCTTTAATTACAAATTGGTTAGGGAGTTTTGTAAAATCTACCTTAGAAGCACTATCGTAAACCTCAATTAAATCGTTTAAATATTTTTCTCCAATTTTTTCTTTGACGTATTCACGAACTGAATACTTGTCAACTAGTTGTGTTAGAATAGGAGGGTGGTAATAGACTTTTAACCATGAAATTTTTTGATTAAACTCTACCGGATTATCTAAATTTAACTTTTTATCCGAATAATATTCGTAATAAAATTTCATATATACATCAGCAGGTAGAAATTTCATTTTCTTAATAATTCCGTAAAGGCTTTTCTTAAAAATATTCATAGAAAAATATAAGTTATCAGTTTCGATAAATGTGGGGCCTAATTTACTATTTTAAAAAATAAAGGTCTCATTTTATTTTTAAAAAGTAAAATGAGACCTCTACATAATAGATTTTATATGCTAAACTTATACAGCTACACTATGCTCTCTTAAAGCATCGTTAAGCGATGTTTTTTTGTTTGTACTTTCTTTACGTTTGCCAATAATAATAGCACATGGTACATTGTAAGTTCCAGCAGGGAATTCTTTAGCATAACTACCTGGTATTACTACCGAACGAGCAGGAACAACACCTTTATATTCAACAGGTTTATCGCCAGTTACATCAATAATTTTTGTACTCATGGTTAAAGTTACACCAGCACCTAAAACAGCTTCTGTTTCTACACGCACACCCTCTACAACAATACAACGGCTACCAATAAAGGCATTATCTTCTATAATTACTGGAGCGGCTTGTAATGGCTCTAAAACACCACCAATACCAACACCACCAGAAAGGTGAACGTTTTTACCAATTTGAGCACAACTTCCAACGGTTGCCCAAGTATCTACCATAGTTCCTTCGTCTACATAAGCACCAATGTTTACGTAACTTGGCATTAAAATAGTTCCAGCCGAAATATAAGCACCATGTCTAGCAACTGCATGAGGTACTACACGAATACCTTTTGCAGCATAACCTGTTTTTAATGGAATTTTATCATGAAATTCTAATGGTCCACATTCTATAGTTTCCATTTTTTGAATTGGGAAATATAAAACTACGGCTTTTTTAACCCACTCGTTAACTTGCCATCCACCTTCAATAGGTTCTGCAACGCGCAATTCACCTGCATCTAATAAGTCAACAACTTTTCTAATGGCTGTTGTAGTTGCTTCTTCATTTAAAAGGTCTCTATTTTCCCAAGCTTTTTCTATGATTTCTTGTAATTGTGTCATTTTTGTGTTTTATTTTTCGCAAATATAATAGGTATCAACTAATTTACAGTAACTATTAAAATATAATATTGAGGTTTTAGCCGTTAAACTTGGGTTAAAATGTATCACATTTATATACCTAAATATGCTGTTTGTCTATTTTTTAAATCCTGTTATCGATAAAATATTTCTCATGTATGTTTTTAGTCGTTAAAAATATTCATTTCGACAGTTAAACGTTGAAATTCCTCCGATTTTCTAGTAAACGAAAATCTGTGTGGTTACAACTAATATATTGTTTTCAACATGTTGTTGCTCTGTATATTTGTCTCATCAAACGATTATAACAAACATGAAAACAAATTTTATCATATTATTAATTTTACTTCTTACAGTTTCTGTTGGTAATGCTCAAAGTACGAACAACGAAAATGTTATTGTAAAAACCAATGAAATTGTTTCTGTTGAAGAAGATTCAAAACTAGATACAGTTAAAACTGTTGAGCAAGAAAGTAAATTAATTGATGCTGTAGAATTTCAAGCTATTTTAGCGCGTACTACAAGCGATATTAGAAGTTACCTAAACAGAGAAAGAAACATTAGCAATATTGGTTTATTGTTTCCTACTATAGAGAAAAGAGTAAAAGCTTAATTAAAACATAAACATAATATATTAAAGGTTATCTGAAAAGATAGCCTTTTTTGTTTTTAAGCAGTTTCTATACTATTAATAAACTATTTTTGTACAAAATTTATTTATGGCACGCATTTTAGCAATAGATTATGGCACTAAACGAACCGGAATTGCAATTACCGATGAGTTACAAATTATTGCATCCGGACTTACTACAGTAAACACTAAAGAAATTTTTAGTTTTTTGAAAACGTATGTATCCAAAGAGCGAGTAGAATTATTTTTGGTAGGTGAGCCTAAACAAATGGATAATACGGCATCAGAGAGCGAAGTCTATATTTTAAAGTTTTTAAGTACCTTAGAAAAGCATTTTCCTAATATTCCTGTAAAGCGAGTTGATGAGCGTTTTACATCTAAAATGGCTTTCCAAACCATGATTGATAGTGGTTTGAAAAAAAATCAAAGAAAAAATAAAGCTTTGGTAGACGAAATTAGTGCCACCCTTATTTTACAGAGTTACTTGTATTCTAAATAATTGGTAAAATCTGGTTTGATAGATTATGCTTAGTCTTTAAAAGGTTTTTTATTTGAAAACCTGTTTTTTCTAAGTAAAAAGTTCGTAGTAAATTTATAGAATTGTACTTTTGCAGTTACTAACAAAAAACATAGAATGATTTTACCTATTGTAGCATACGGCGATCCCGTTTTAAAAAGAAAAGCGACCGATATTACTGAAGAATATCCGAAATTAGACACGCTTTTGGATAACATGTTCGAAACCATGTACAATGCCTATGGTGTTGGTCTTGCTGCACCACAAGTAGGTTTGCCAATTCGTATGTTTTTAGTAGATACTACACCTTTTGCTGATGATGAAGAATTAACAGAAGAGGAACAAAAAAGTTTAGAAGATTTTAAACGCGTTTTTATAAATCCAAAAATCACTAAAGAAGAAGGAGAAGAATGGGCTTTTAATGAAGGTTGTTTAAGTATTCCGGATGTTCGTGAAGATGTATTTAGAAAACCTATTATTACTATTGAGTATTTAGATGAAAACTTTAAGGCACACACCGAATCATTTGATGGTTTAGTAGCAAGAGTAATTCAGCATGAATACGACCATATCGAAGGTGTTTTATTTACAGATAAACTATCGAGCCTAAAAAAGCGTTTAATAAAAGGAAGACTTTCAAACATTTCTAAAGGCAAGATAAAAGTAGATTACAGAATGCGCTTTCCTGATCAAAAAAAGAAGAGATAATATTTGCAAGACATCAATAAACATTTGATATTTGCGACTTTCAAAAAATAATTTATGAGTTTAGATAAAGTTCTATCAATATCTGGAAAACCAGGTTTGTATAATTTAGTAACGCAAACCAGAGGTGGTTTTATAGCAGAATCGTTAATCGATAAAAAACGTATTACTGTAAATGTGCGTCAAAATGTTAGCGTTTTAAGCGAAATAGCTATTTATACTTTAACAGAAGAAGTACCGTTGAAACAAGTGTTTTTAAATATTAAAAACAAAGAAAACGGAGAAGAAAGCTCGGTTAAACCTAAAGATGGTAAAGATAAATTAGAAGAATACTTTTTTGAAATTTTACCAGATTATGATGAAGATCGTGTTTATGCTAGTGATATTAAAAAAGTATTACAATGGTATAACTTATTAGTGAAAAATAATTTACTAGATAATTTAGAAGCTGAAATTGCAGCAAGTAAAGCTGCAGACGAAGAAGAATAAATACTAGTTATTTAAAATATACATCAAAGCTTCCATATTATGGGAGCTTTTTTTTTAACAGTTATGTAAGTAATACAGCCTTTTTACGTCTATTAATGAGTTAATTAATTTCTTTTGAATATGAGCTCACTTTGGTTTTTCGACGACGTAAATCTTTTTAAAGTACTTTGTCCGCATAAATTTAAAAATTACAAGAAGGATCATAGTTTTGATGCTTACAAAAAGCAAGATTATATTTATTTCGAGCAAGATTTTGCCAACAAAGTCTATTTAATAGAAAAAGGTAAAGTTAAAATTGGATACTATAATGAAGATGGAGTAGAGGTAGTAAAAGCCATTTTAACCAAAGGAGAATTGTTTGGAGAAACTGCCATATTAGGTGACGATACTAGAGAAGAGTTTGCTCAATCTGTAGATAATGCAACAAGTATTTGCCCGGTTGGAGTAGATACTATGCACGATTTAATGAGAGATAATCAAACCTTTAGTTTTAAAGTCTATAAAGTAATAGGCTTTAAATTAAAAAAATTAGAACGTCGTTTACAATTATTACTTTTTAAAGATGCCAAAACTCGTCTTCTAGAATTTCTACATGAATTATGTACCGATTATGGTTACGATTGTGATAAAACTGGAGATCGGGTAGTAAACCATCCATATACCCAAAAAGATATCGCCTCTCTAATTGGTACATCTAGGCCCACTTTAAATGTACTTTTAAATGAGTTAAGAGATGAAAATGTGCTAGAATTTAAAAGAAAAGAGATAAGAATTTATAAAAAAAGTGCTTAATGTTAGTTGGCTAACATTTTATAATGTTTTAGTGAAATACCTTTGGAGTATAAAACAATCACTAAAAAAAGATAAAATGATTAAGAACACAATTTTAGCAATGTTAGCCCTAGGGATTTTAACAACATCATGCGATAGCGATGATGACAATGCACCAACAACTGCAAATTTAACAATCAATCTTACAGGTCTAGAAGAGCTTGGCAATGATTTTGTTTACGAAGGATGGGTAATTGTTGATGGAGCTCCGGTTTCAACAGGAACATTTTCATCAGTAGATTTTCCACAATCTTTTTCTGTAGATGCCGATCAATTATCAAGTGCGTCAACTTTTGTGCTTTCTATTGAGCCAGCAGTGGATCCAGATCCTGCTCCAGCTGCAACAAAAATTTTAGCAGGAGATTTTTCAGGGAGTTCAGCAAGTGTAAACTCCAATAATATTGTTGGAGATTTATCAACTTCTACCGGAAAGTATATTCTTGCCACACCTACAGATACAGATGATACTAACGAAGCAAGTGGTGTCTGGTTTTTAGATAACTCTGGAGAAGCAGCTGTTCAAGGTTTAGATTTACCAACACTATCTGACGGATGGGTTTATGAAGGTTGGGTTGTATTCGATGGTACTCCAGTAAGTACAGGTACGTTTACAGATCCAAATGCTGCAGATAATAATGCTGCAACTTCAGTTTTTAAAGGCGATGCAGGTAATGGACCTGGTTACCCAGGAGAAGATTTTCTTCAAAACGCACCTTCAGGATTAACTTTTCCAACAGATTTAAAAGGTAAAACTATTGTAATTTCAGTAGAACCAAATCCTGATAATAGCGCGGCACCTTTCACATTAAAACCTTTAGCTCATGTGGTTGCTGCAGATGCAATGAATCACACAGTAATAGATATGGGCGCTGGCCCTATAGTAAGTTTATCTGGTACAGTAACTAGATAATATATTTCAAATAAGCACAAAAAAAGCCCTGGTAATTTTACTAGGGCTTTTTGTTTTTTATAAGGTTTGGACTATAAAATAATAGCTAAACTTAAAATTAGTTGATCTGGACGGGTATCTAAGCGGCTATTATTTATGCCATTGTTTCCAATAAACGTACCCTCATTTTCTGTAAACCCACGCTCATACCTTAAGTCAATACCAACTTTTTTAAAGTTAACACCAACACCAAAGTTAAGGCCCACTGAAAAATCATCTTCAATATCACCAATAGTAATACCGTCGAATTCAGTGTCTAAAATATATTGGAATGATGGACCTGCAAAGACACTAACAGGACCTAGAATTTTTAATCCAACTAAGATAGGAGCATCTAATTTCTGCATTTCAAAGCTATCATTATCATAATCACTTTTTGTTTTGGTGTAAACAATTTCAGGTCTTAAATACAATTTGTCACCAATTTTCCCAAATAAACCAATATGGTACCCAACATTTCTATCTGGGTTTTTTGCATTTTCATTAATAGATTCTACATACTTACCATTGGCGTTGTAATTTAAACCTCCTTTAATACCAATACCACTAGCTGTTTGCGCAAAAGCTGCTGATGGGACAACAATGGCGAATACTAAAATTAAAAATAAATTTTTCATAATGTTCGTTTTAAGATTTCGTTTATTATTACAAAAACGTTGCCAAAGTTAAATTATTTCCTTTTTTTAAATATTGCTTTCGGATTTTAGTTAATTATCTTTGCCAACTGATACAAATATATAGATGAAATTCGAATTAAACGCAAAAGACCCACAAAGCAAAGCTAGAGCAGGAAAATTAACTACAGATCATGGTGTAATAGAAACACCTATTTTTATGCCTGTGGGAACTGTTGGTACGGTTAAGGGAGTGCATCAAAGGGAGTTAAAGAATGATATTAATCCCGATATTATTTTAGGAAACACTTATCATTTGTACTTAAGACCTCAAACACATGTGCTAGAAAAAGCAGGTGGACTTCATAAATTCATGAATTGGGACAGAAATATTCTAACCGATTCTGGAGGTTATCAAGTGTATTCGCTTTCAGCAAATAGAAAAATAAAAGAAGAAGGTGTGAAGTTTAAATCACATATCGATGGTAGTTATCACACATTTACACCAGAGAATGTTATGGAAATTCAACGTACTATTGGAGCCGATATTATTATGGCATTCGATGAGTGTACACCTTATCCTTGCGATTATAATTACGCTAAACGCTCTATGCACATGACGCATCGGTGGTTAGATCGCTGCATTAATCATCTAGAAAAAACACCTTTAAAGTACGGTTACGATCAGGCATTTTTCCCTATTGTTCAAGGAAGCACTTATAAAGACCTTAGAAAGCAATCGGCCGAGTATATAGCAAACTCAGGTGCTGTAGGTAATGCAATTGGTGGTTTATCGGTAGGAGAACCTGCAGAAGAAATGTATGCCATGACGGATGTGGTTTGTTCTATTTTACCAGAAGAAAAACCAAGGTATTTAATGGGAGTAGGTACTCCAATCAATATTTTAGAAAATATTGCGTTAGGTGTAGATATGTTCGATTGTGTTATGCCAACTAGAAATGCCAGAAATGGTATGTTATTTACGGCACATGGTTCTATTAATATTAAAAACTTAAAGTGGGCAGAAGATTTTTCCCCAATTGATGAGATGGGGATAACTTTTGTAGATACGGAATATAGTAAAGCGTATTTACGTCATTTATTTACAGTTAACGAATTGTTAGGTAAACAAATAGCAACCATACATAATTTAGGTTTTTATATGTGGTTGGTTCGCGAAGCAAGAAAACATATATTAGCAGGAGATTTTAATGACTGGAAAAACCAAATGGTAAAACAAATGGCTAATAGACTTTAGAAGAATTAAAATATTGAAACACTGCTTATTTATTGAAGCTGTATAAGTATGAAAATATTAGATTGGTACATATTAAAACGCTATTTGTTTACATTTTTAATGATGTTGTTACTGTTTATTCCAATTGGGATAACAGTACACTTAGCAGAAAAAATTGGTAAAATTTTAGAGAATGAAGTGCCTCTTGGCGAAGTTCTTATATACCTTTTAGATTTTACTATTTATTTTGCGCATTTACTTTTTCCTTTATTTTTATTCTTATCTGTAATTTGGTTTACTTCAAAATTGGCTAATAATACGGAGGTTATTGCTTTTTTAAGTTCTGGTGTGTCATTCTCTAGATTTTTGCGTCCTTACATGATTGGATCAACAATTGTTGGTGCTTTGTCTATTTTATTAGGTTTGTATTTAGCACCTAATGCCAGTAAAGGCTTTAATGATTTTAGTTATAAATATCTTAAAAAGGGTAGAAGTGCGGTAGAAAATACAAATGTTTTTAGACAAATTAATGATAATGATATTATATACGTAAGTAGTTTTGATGTTAAAAATAGTATTGGCCGAAACTTTACGTTAGAACATTTTGAAGAGAATAAACTTGTTTATAAAATTACTGCCGATAAAATTAAATATGTTGAAAAAGATTCATCTTCAACTTATGAATTAACAAATTATACCAAACGTTTTATTGGTCAAAATGAGGACGAATTGGGCATCTTAAAGAAAAAAGATACTCTTTTCGCTTTTGATGTAGATGATTTAATTCCTGAGATTTATGCAGCAGAAACTAAGATGTACGGCGATTTAAAGCATTTTATTGCTAAAGAAGAAGCTCGTGGATCGTCTAATGTAGGGCGATTTAAATTAGTGTTATATAGAAAATGGAGTTTACCAGTGTCTGTATTTATACTAACCATTATTGCTGTTGCGGTATCTTCTAAAAAAAGAAGAGGAGGTATGGGAGTTAACTTAGCCGTTGGGATTTGTATAGCTATGGTATTTGTGTTTTTCGACAAAATTTTTGGTGTTATGGCCGAACAGTCGGATTTTAATCCACTTATTGCTGTATGGTTTCCAAATATTATTTTTGGAGTTTTAGCTGCTTATCTATTATACAATGCCAAACGTTAATTTTAAAGATTATTTTCATTTACATATTCTAGTTTTTATTGCTGGTTTTACTGCAATTTTAGGCGAGTTAATTACTATAGAAGCTATATCATTAGTTTGGTTCCGTATGCTAATGGCATCTATTTTACTTGTAGTTTATGTTTTGTTTTCTAAAGTAAATTTAAAGGTTAGTCCAAGGGCTATTTTAAGACTATCATTCGCTGGTATTATTATTGCATTGCACTGGATTACCTTTTTTGGAGCTATCGACGCCTCAAATATTTCTACCACTTTGGCTGTGTTTTCTACAGGTACATTTTTTGCCTCTATAATAGAACCTATTGTTTATAAGCGCAAAATATTATGGTATGAGATTATATTCGGTATATTGGCAATAGTTGGTGTTTGTATCATTACACAAAGTGAAGTCGAGTATCTTTCAGGAATTATTCTGGGCGTTTTATCAGCTTTTTTTTCATCATTATTCGCTGTGCTTAATGGTAGTTTTCTAAAAAAAAATACAGCAACCGTTATTTCATTTTACGAATTTATAAGTGGTGTATTATTTATTACTATTTATATTTTATGCTTCGGTGAAGGGTTTACTAAAGAGTTTTTCAGTTTAAGTACTACAGATTTTTGGTATCTTTTTATCTTAGCATCCGTCTGTACCACATATGCCTTTATTGCTTCGGTTTATATTATGAGAACTATAAGTCCTTATACGGTAGTACTTACATACAATCTAGAGCCTGTATACGGTATTGTTTTAGCGCTAATTTTGTTTCCTGAAAAAGAAAAAATGAGTCCGTCATTTTATTACGGAGCCCTTGTTATTATTACCGTAGTTATATTAAATGTATTACTTAAAAATCGTAGAAAGATAAAAAGAAGTCGCTCATAATGTATTAACAAAATTAAAGTTTTTATATTTGCAGACTAACTCTAATAAAAAGTCAAAACAAATTTCCTATGGAATATTTAGAATTTGAACTCCCAATAAAAGAGCTTGAAGATCAATTACAGAAATGTAAAATTATTGGTGAAGAAAGCGAAGTAGATGTTACAGAAACATGTACTCAGATAGAAAAAAAGCTTAAAGAAGCTCAAAAAGATATTTATAAAAACCTAACGGCTTGGCAACGTGTGCAAATGTCTCGTCATCCAGAACGTCCTTATACTTTAGACTATATTAAAGCTATTTGCGGTAATTCGTTTTTGGAGCTACATGGCGATAGAAGCTTTAAAGATGATAAAGCAATGATTGGTGGATTAGGTAAAATTGGCGATCAGAGTTTTATGTTTATTGGTCAACAAAAGGGATATAACACCAAAACAAGACAATACAGAAATTTTGGTATGGCTAATCCAGAAGGATACCGAAAAGCGTTACGTTTAATGAAATCTGCAGAAAAATTCGGAATTCCTGTTGTAACACTTTTAGATACTCCTGGAGCTTATCCTGGTTTAGAAGCTGAAGAGCGTGGACAAGGAGAAGCTATTGCTCGAAATATATTAGAAATGACACGCTTAAAAGTGCCAATTATAACCATAGTAGTTGGTGAGGGTGCATCTGGTGGAGCATTAGGCATTGGTGTAGGAGATGTTGTTATGATGTTAGAGAATACTTGGTATTCTGTTATTTCTCCAGAATCTTGTTCATCTATTTTATGGCGTAGTTGGGAGTATAAAGAACAGGCAGCATCTGCTTTGAAATTAACGGCGCCCGATATGAAAAAGCTAAAAATTGTCGATGAGATTATTAAAGAACCACTTGGTGGTGCACATCGCGATAGAACAAAAACTTTTACATCGGTTAGTAATGCCATTACAAAGCATTACGAGGTATTAAAAAAGTTATCAGAAAAAGATTTGGTAGCCCAACGTATGGATAAATATCTGCAAATGGGTGTTTACAAAGACTAAAGCCTAGAAAACATACAAAATAAAAAATCTGAAGGGAATCACTTCAGATTTTTTTTATGCTTATTCACAATATTTTTAAGTTATTAACAGTTAAATTGTTAACTAATGGTTAACATTCCTAGCCGTAAAAATCTATAAACCTACTTCAATTTTAATTACTTTCGTAGTTATGAAACAACCAAACCCCGTTCAGGGATATAAAGTCGATAAAAGCACACTAATAAGCCTCGAAAAAGGTAAAATACCTCCACAAGCTATTGATTTAGAGGAGGTTGTTTTAGGGGCAATGATGATTGATAAAAAAGGTGTCGATGAAGTTATCGATATTTTAGCACCCGATGCATTTTATAAAGAAGCACATCAACATATATTTGAAGCTATTTTTACTTTATTTGAAAATAGTGAACCTGTCGATTTATTAACCGTTTCAACACAGTTAAAAAAGAATGCAAAGTTAGAGCAATCGGGTGGCGATTTTTACCTCATTTCTTTAACGCAAAAAGTATCATCTTCTGCGCATATTGAGTTTCATGCACGTATTATTCTGCAAAAGTTTATTCAGCGTAGTTTAATAAAAATTTCAAATGAAATTATTGAAGATGCCTACGATGAAACCAAAGATGTATTTGATTTATTAGATACAGCCGAGTCTAAACTGTATGAAGTTACACAGGGAAATATTAAAAAATCGAGTGAAACTGCGCAAGATTTAGTAATTCAGGCCAAAAAGAAGATTGAAGAAATTTCTAATAAAGAAGGTTTAAGTGGTATTCCAACAGGATTTACCAAACTAGATAAATTAACCTCAGGGTGGCAACCTTCCGATTTAATTATTGTTGCAGCACGTCCTGGTATGGGTAAAACGGCATTAACTTTATCTATGGCACGAAATATTGCTGTAGATCAAAATGTACCTGTTGCTTTTTTCTCATTGGAGATGGCATCTGTACAGTTAATTATGCGTTTAATTTCTAGTGAAACGGGCTTATCTTCAGAAAAATTAAGAACAGGTAAGCTTGAAAAACACGAATGGGAACAACTTAACGTAAAAGTAAAAAGTTTAGAAAAAGCGCCATTATTTATTGATGATACGCCGTCACTTTCTATTTTCGATTTACGTGCAAAAGCCCGTCGTTTATCGTCTCAACATGGTATAAAATTAATCATGATTGATTACTTACAGTTAATGACAGGTGGATCGAGCCATGGAGGAAACCGTGAACAGGAGATTTCGATGATTTCTCGAAACTTAAAAGCATTAGCAAAAGAATTAATGGTGCCAGTAATTGCACTGTCTCAGTTATCTCGTGCGGTAGAAACGCGTGGAGGCAGTAAGCGGCCATTACTATCGGATTTACGTGAATCTGGTGCGATTGAGCAGGATGCCGATATTGTAAGTTTTATTTATCGTCCTGAATACTATAAAATTGATGAATGGGATGATGATGAACGCTCTCCAACAGAAGGTCAAGCTGAATTTATTATCGCAAAACACCGTAATGGTGGTTTAGAAAACATTAGACTGAAATTTATCGGTAACTTAGGTAAGTTCGACAATTTAGATGATTTTGATTCACCGTTTGAATTCCATTCTAAAATGAATGCGGCTGCAAATGATGATACCTTCCAAGCTGATAATTTTAAGGCGAGTCCAGACCAAGCTTTTGGAAGTTCATTTAATGATGACGATAACGAAGTACCATTTTAGTTTTAATTAGTTTATTATAGAATTTATATAGAGATTTTCAATCTCAAAAAAGGAAAATTATTACTAGAAATAGTAAAAAAATAGTATCGATTTTATCAAATAGAATCATAAATACTGTTTTTTATCCCCACAAAAATTAAGTATCTTTCGCTTATATAATTCAATTTCTCAGTTGGTTTTTATTAATCAACTGAGAAATTATTTTTAGGCAATCTCAAATTGAAAAAGATAATCTTTACATTATTATTTATATGCTTAGCATGTAAAACCTACGCTTCCTATGTTTTTATTCCTATGGGTGTAGATAATCAAAAAAATCACTTAAAAGCATACGGAATTACCTATTGGGTTCTTAATAAAGATCTTAAAGTAAAATGGCTCCTTAATTATCAAGGTGGTTCGTTTTTACTTCCCGACACGGAAGCTATTCAAAGGGAATGCCAAATACGAGGCGTATCTTTCGATGTTATTTCTAATGCTAAAGCGGAAGCTATTTTGGAAGACATAAGTAGTCCTAGCCAAAATATGGAAGCCGTTGTTTTAGAAAAGGCCCCGAAAATTGCAGTTTATACACCAGAAGGAAAATTACCTTGGGATGATGCTGTAACTATGGTGTTAAATTATGCCGAAATTCCTTATGAAACTGTTTACGATGAAGAAGTTTTAAACGATGGTTTATTGTTATTTGATTGGTTGCACTTACATCATGAAGATTTTACTGGGCAATTCGGTAAATTTTATGGAGCTTATCGTGCGGCATCATGGTATATAAACGAGAAAAAAGCAGCAGAAGATTTGGCTCAAAAATTAGGATACAACAAAGTCTCTGATGAAAAATCTGCGGTAGCACATAAAATTAGAGATTATGTTGTTGGTGGGGGTTTTATGTTTGCCATGTGCAGTGCTACAGATAGTTTTGATATCGCTTTATCTGCAGAAGGCGTAGATATTTGTGAACCTATGTTTGACGGCGATGGGAGCGAAGCAGGTTATCAGAATAAAATAGATTATAATAAAACATTCGCATTTACTAATTATCAATTAGAAAGAAGTCCTACCGTTTACGAGTTCTCTTCTATTGATATGACGCGTAAAAGACAGGTAAGCAAAACTACCGATTATTTTTCACTCATGGAATTCTCAGCAAAATGGGATCCTATTCCAACCATGTTATGTCAAAACCATACCGCTTTAGTAAAAGGTTTTATGGGGCAAACAACATCTTTTACTAGAGACGAAATTAAATCAAATGTTTTAGTCATGGGTGAAAATAAAGCTAATGGTGAAGCAAAATACATTCATGGTATAAAAGGTAAAGGCTTTTTTACATTCTATGGCGGGCACGACCCTGAAGATTATCAACACCGTGTTGGTGACCCTAAAACAGAATTGGATTTACATCCAACTTCTCCTGGTTATAGATTAATTCTCAATAACGTGTTATTTCCTGCTGCAAAAAAGAAGAAACAGAAAACATAATAGCTCCTATTCCTAATTTATAATAAAAAAAACTTAAAAACATGGCATCAAAAAAAGCAATACTCAACAAAATACAAATAGTTCTTACCAATCATTTTGAAACTCCAGAAGATGCATTTAACTTTTTTGATAAAAGTGGCGATGGTAAATTATCTAAAAGTGAAATAGTCGCTTTACTTAAGGAAGCTGAGATTAATGGCTTTATCCGAGGATTAGTGTCATCAAAATTGATTGATGGTTATGATCAGGATGGTGATGGAAAAATTGATTGGAAAGAGTTTAAAAAGGCTATCAAGGAAATAGCTAAAGATGGAAAGTAATGAAAAAGGTTATGCTATAAATGAAAATTTTTCAAAAGGAAATTAAATTAAAACCTCATAGAAGGGGCTTTCATTTAATAACAGATACTATTTTGGATGCAATTCCAGAAATTGTAGAGATTCAGATGGGGCAATTACAGGTTTTTATTAAGCATACATCAGCAAGTTTAACTATTAACGAAAATGCCGATAGTACTGTTAGAACGGATTTTGAAAGTCATTTTAATAAAATGATTCCTGAAAATGCACCATATTATAAGCATACTTACGAGGGGCCTGATGATATGCCTGCTCATATTAAAGCTTCGTTATTGGGATCATCAGTTCAAATACCAATTACTAATGGTAAATTAAATTTAGGTATTTGGCAAGGTATTTATTTATGCGAACATCGGGATTATGGAGGAACAAGACAAATAGTTATCAGTGCTTTTGGTATGTGAAATGAATTACTAAATAACATTAAAAGAATTCCGAATAAAATAAAAAATAGCGCCTATCTAAAGGATATAGGTGCTTTTTTTTATCTAAATTTTTAGAGTAGGTAATAATTACGATGTTCTTTTAGCTTAATATAAGCATGTTAATTTTTTTATTTGAAAGGTCGTTCTCGTCATGGCGACTTACTTCTATATACCCATGAGATATTATAAAAACTTGAATATCTCTGGGGAAATAAAGGAATAATATAAATATCATAGCAAATGAAAAATTTAATAGCCCTCTTTCTTTTCGTATTTAGTCAAACTATGTTCGCTCAAAACATCGATTTCAATACTAAAAAAGGTTTTGTAATAGAAGGTTTCGATGTCGTTTCATATTTTAGTAATGCACCTAAAAAAGGAAATGATTCTTATGTAGCGAACTACAAAGGAGGAAAGTTCAAATTTTCAACACAAAGCAATCTGGACACTTTTAATGAAAATCCTGAAAAGTACGTACCGGAATATGGCGGATATTGTGCTTATGCGATTGCTGAAAAGGGAAACAAGGTTTCCGTAGATCCAGAAACTTACGAAATTAGAGATGGTAAATTGTACTTGTTTTACAATTCATGGGGAATTAATACCCTTAAATCTTGGTTAGACGAATCTCCAGACAACTTAAAGGAAAAGGCAGATGCAAACTGGAAACAAATAAATCGAAGTTAGAAAAGATGGATTTGATTCTTTATTTACTTATAGGTTTTTCTGCAGCGGTACTTGGCGCACTTCCTTTGGGTACTACAAATATTGCAGTGATAAACACAACCATTAAAGAAAACGTAGAAAGTGCTCTAAAAATAGTATACCCTGCTGCTTTTGCAGAACTTATTTTAATAGTATTTGCTATCAGTTTTAACAGCCAAATAGAAATGTTTATTAATATGAATATTTGGTTACAGTATACTATTGTGGCTATTTTTATTGTAGTTGGTGCCATTCTTCTCTCAGGAAGAACAGAGTGCGTTAAAGATGAGAATGATGAGTGTGTGATAATTAAAAAAAGGAGAAGGCCGGTTTCAAAACAAATGTTAGGTTTCTTTTTAGGTTTAGTTAATCCAACGGTTCTTATTTATTGGATATTTATAACCACATATTTAAATGGAAATATAATAGATTTAAGCTTTGCTGTAAACTATAAGCTTTTTGTTTTGTTTTTAACAGGTGCGTACCTCGGTAAACTTTTAGTGTTGTATGCATATAGTAAGTTTAGTGATGTTCTAAAGGTAAAGGTGTCAAATGTAACCACACGCGTAAATAGAGTTATAGGTGTGTTACTACTTTGCGTATCCGTATTTCAGATAACTAAATTGATTTACCTTTAATATGTACTTAACTTATTTAAATAAAAGGCATAAAAAAATCCGATTCAATTAAGAATCGGATTTTTTTTTATTAAGCGAATAATATGTTTTACAATAGGCGGAACGCCTTATTTTACTTTCTCGATTACGGCTTTAAAAGCCTCTGGGTTGTTCATAGCTAAATCGGCTAAAACCTTACGGTTTAATTCGATATCATTAGCTTTTAATTTCCCCATAAATTGAGAATAAGATAAACCATGTAAACGGGCTCCTGCGTTAATACGCGTGATCCATAATGCACGGAATGTTCTCTTTTTATTTCTACGGTCTCTGTACGAGTATTGCATCGCTTTATCAACCGCATTTTTTGCTACTGTCCAAACGTTTTTACGACGTCCAAAGTAACCTTTTGCTTGTTTTAGAACCTTTTTTCTACGGGCTCTTTTTGCTACAGAATTTACTGATCTTGGCATAATTTTAATTGTTTTTTTGTAGTAGGCGGTCTATAAATAGACACTTTTTATAAATTGAGCCTAACTCCAGGGTTTATAATTTATTTAACCAACGTTAAAACAGGTTGTGTTTATTTTAAACGCAACATGGTTTTAATGTTATTTTCGTCTGCTTTATGTACTAATGTATCATGACGCAGTGCTAGCTTACGCTTTTTAGACTTCTTTGTTAAGATGTGACTTTTAAAAGCGTGCTTTCTTTTTAATTTACCAGTACCAGTAAGCTTGAAACGCTTTTTAGCACTAGATTTTGTTTTCATTTTAGGCATTTTTTTCTCCTAGATTTTAATTATTTCGCTTAATTATTTTTCTGCCAAATGTATTTGGCAACTTATCTTTATCCTAATAAATTAGGGCAATTTACTTTTTAGGAGCAATAAACATAGTCATACGTTTACCTTCCAGTCTTGGCATTTGTTCTACTTTTCCAAGTTCTTCTAAATCTTGAGCTAAACGTAGTAACAGGATTTGGCCTTGTTCTTTAAATATAATAGAACGCCCTTTAAAAAACACAAATGCTTTTAGCTTTGCACCTTCTTTAAGGAATTTTTCGGCATGCTTCCTTTTAAATGCGTAATCGTGATCATCAGTTTGAGGTCCAAAACGAATCTCTTTGATAGTCACTTTTGTAGCTTTAGATTTTAAAGCTTTATCACGCTTCTTTTGTTCGTAAAGAAACTTTTTATAGTCCATAACCTTACAAACAGGGGGCTCAGCATTTGGTGATATTTCTACAAGATCTAATCCTTGTGTGTCAGCTATTCGCATAGCGTCACCTTTGGTATAAATACCAATTTCAACATTGTCTCCTACAAGACGCAGTTTTTGTGCTGTAATTTTCGAGTTTATCTTGTGTTTATCCTCTTGTGAAACCCTTCTCGGTTGATGTCTTCTTCTAATTGCTATGGCCTTAAAATTTTAAATTAAACTTAATTGTATGTTGTTTCTAAAACGATTTTAACGTTTTTTTAATTTCATTCTTTATTATTTCAGAGAAATCGTCAACGGATATCATTCCTAAATCTTCTCCACCGTGTTGGCGTACAGATATTTTGCCTTCTTGCTCTTCTTGTTCCCCTATAATAATCATATACGGGTGTTTTTGCATTTCAGATTCCCTAATCTTCTTTCCAATAGTTTCATTTCTATGGTCTGCAAGGGCGCGAATTTCGTCATTTTCTAGCAAATTTAAAACTTTTTCCGAGTATTTTTCATATTTCTCGCTAATAGATAAAATAATTACCTGCACCGGCATAAGCCAAAGCGGGAAGTTACCACCTGTATGTTCCAATAATAATGCCACAAAACGTTCCATACTTCCAAAAGGAGCACGGTGTATCATAACAGGACGATGAACCTCGTTATCACTGCCTTTGTAAGTCAATTCAAAGCGCTCAGGGAGGTTGTAATCTACTTGTATTGTCCCAAGTTGCCACTTTCTTCCTAGGGCATCTTTCACCATAAAATCGAGTTTCGGACCGTAAAAAGCAGCCTCTCCTTCTTCTATAACAAAATCTAAACCTTTATCGGTAGCAGCATTAATAATAGCCTGCTCTGCTTTTTCCCAATTGGCTACATCACCAATATATTTGTCGGGATTTTCAGGATCTCTTACAGAAACCTGAGCAGTAAATTTTTCAAAACCTAAAGATCCAAATACATAAAGTACTAAATCAATTACGCTTTTAAACTCTTCATCTAATTGTTCTGGGGTGCAAAAAATATGCGCATCATCTTGAGTAAAGCCTCTAACACGAGTTAGTCCATGGAGTTCTCCACTTTGTTCATATCTATAAACCGTACCAAATTCAGCGTAGCGTACAGGTAAATCTTTGTAGCTCCATTGAAAATTATTGTAAACCTCACAATGGTGTGGGCAGTTCATAGGTTTTAACAAAAACTCTTCATCAGCTTTAGGCGTTGTAATAGGCTGAAAACTATCAGCACCATACTTAGCATAATGCCCAGAAGTAACGTAAAGTTCCTTTTGTCCAATATGCGGAGTCATCACCATTTCGTAACCCGCTTTCTTTTGTGCAGCTTTCAAAAAGTTTTCTAAACGTTCGCGTAAAGCAGCACCTTTAGGTAACCAAAGAGGCAAGCCTTGTCCTACTTTTTGCGAAAATGCGAATAATTCAAGTTCTTTTCCTAACTTTCTATGGTCACGTTTTTTAGCTTCTTCAAGTAAAGCTAAATATTCGGTAAGCTCCTTTTGCTTTGGGAAAGAAGTAGCATAAACACGCGTTAATTGCGGTTTGTTTTCATCACCTCTCCAGTAAGCACCGGCAACACTTAAAATTTTTACAGCTTTTATAATACCAGTATTAGGTATATGTCCACCACGGCATAAATCAGTAAACGTTGAGTGATCGCAAAAAGTAATCGTGCCATCCTCTAAGTTTTCAATAAGCTCCGTTTTAAATTCGTTTCCTTTATATAACTCCAATGCTTCTGCTTTACTAGCCGATCGCATTTTAAAATCATGCTTTCCACGAGCAATCTCTAGCATTTTTGTTTCAATAGACTTAAAGTCCTTCTCAGAAAGTGCAACCTCACCAAAATCTACATCATAATAAAAACCATTATCAATAGCAGGACCAATAGTTAACTTAGCATCTGGATATAATTCCTCAATAGCCTGAGCCAAAACGTGAGCAGAACTATGCCAAAAAGCCGTCTTCCCTTCATCATCCCTCCAAGTATATAAAACTAGCGAACCATCCGTGGTCAAAGGTGTAACCGTTTCAATGGTTGTACCATTAAAATTCGCCGAAATCACGTTTCTAGCAAATCCGTCGCTAATACTCTTTGCAACATCCATAGGAGTTACATTCTCGTCAAACGTTTTCACGCTGCCATCAGGTAATGTAATATGTATCATAAAATAAATTAAAATCTAACGCAAAGATAATAGTATAAACAAATCCACACAATATATATATAGGTAAATCAAAAGAATATTTTTGGCGTTCCTTTAACTGCTCCTATTCTGGAGCAGCTAAAGTCGGGCTTTCACTACTAGCTCCTCCTAAGGTCGGGAGCTCAAACACGCCGTTCAATCCCTAACGCAGGGCAAGTCATTAAAAAGTCGTCCATATGTATAGTAAAAAACTCAGGCGTGGTTCATAACAAAACAAAGAGAATAACTTAAACAGTATATAATAGGGTAGGAGGATGTAGTTATATGTAATATAGATTAAAAAAAGAGTTTTGGTTAGAACAAAAACACAATACTACTTTCAAAGGGAAAACAATTATGTCTACAACATAAGTTAAAGACATCATTAAATTAGAGATCATAAACCTTTTTATAGATAGTCTTTATTAAGTAGAAAGCATGCTCAATATATATAGTGTATAAGTTAGTTTTAATAAATCAACACTTAAATGGCTTTAAAACAGTTTAATAGTTGTTTTAATGAAAATAATTTCAAAAAACATTAAAAAATACCTTGTCAGAACCAAAAAGGCATCTATATTTGCACCCCGCTAAAAAAGGTAAAACTTCAAAGCGTAACGTTCATACAAAAGTTGATTGATTAAGATTTTAAGAGAGGTAAAAACTTTTAAAAAAAGAATCAAAAAACATTGTGAGTTTAATAAAAGGTTGTAAGTTTGCAGCCGCTAAAAACGGTAACGTAAGGGGCTCACCTCTTACCATTCCGAACAGAGAAGTTAAGCCCATTAGCGCCGATGGTACTGCATTTGTGGGAGAGTAGGTCGTTGCCTTTTTTAATCCTCAACAAGAAATTGTTGAGGATTTTTTTTGCAATAAACTCAACGTAAACAATTAATGGTAAACTGTAATCCAGAAGGGAATGTGCTTAGTTATATTTCTGCGTAAGCGATATTCTTCTGTTTGTTATGAGCTAGTTGTATAAGGATATATTAGAACTATTATGTTAAATACATTAATAAATAGAAAAATACGTAGAACTACGCATTTCTCGTAAGTAGTATTTGTCTTATATTTGTATTGCTATTAATTAGTTCTTAGGGAGAATTAATGAAAACTCTGAATCGTAATGATTTGGAGTTTTCGCCTTTTAGGGACTTTCTTTTTTATAACGTGCGTGATTCATGTAATTGGTAAGGGCAGCAATTGTGAATTAATGAGTTTTATAGTTATCTACGGGCTATTTTTAAACTAATTTAAAAGGTTTTTTAACTTTTCGTACATTTACTCCAAGTAATTAGCCTTATTATAGTGAACAGTGTATTTTATTGGATGTTGTAATTTTAATTTGTGGCTCAATAGTTGATTTAATATTTATGGAAATCTTGAAAAGTATTATTTTATGAAAAGTATATTTATAATTATTGCAGTTTTAGCTTTAAACATAACTCAAGCTCAAATATTAGATCCTGTTAATTGGAAGACTTCAGTTAATAGGGTATCGGATACTGAATTTGATTTAATAGCAACTGCAACTATAGACTCTGGTTGGCATTTGTATTCACAAACGGTTCCACAGGATGGACCTATAGCAACGAGTTTTAGTTTTGATGGAAATGGTAACTTTCTTAAAAAGGGGAATACTAAAGAAGATGAAGGTCATGTGGTAGATGATCCTATTTTTAGTATGAAGATAAAATATTTTGATGATAAGGCTACCTTTAAACAGCGTATAAAGGTTAAAACAAAAAAAAGCTTTACTGTAGAAGGCGTTGTTAATTTTATGGTATGTAACGATAGTAGATGCTTATCTCCGACAGAAGAGGATTTGTTGTTTACGGTTGAGTAATTGAGCCTTTAAAAGTTATACTTATGTTCTTATTAATATTACGGAAATAGTATCTGATATTGTTATATAAAAAAAGTGATCAACTTAGTTGATCACTTTTTTTATTATTTAAACTTTACTCGTAGATGTTACAATCCGAAAGCGGCTTTTACTTTATCTACATAATCTAATTTCTCCCAAGTAAATAATTCAACATCTAATGTTATTGATTCACCATTTGGTTGTGAGAATGATTTAGTAACTGTTTCATTTTTACGTCCCATATGGCCGTATGCAGCGGTTTCGCTATATATAGGTGCTCTTAGCTTTAAACGCTCTTCAATAGCAAATGGACGCATATCAAACAGTTCTGTTACTTTTTGTGCAATCTCTCCATCGGTCATGTTAAAGGTACAGGTTCCGTAAGTATCTATAAAGATTCCCATAGGTTCTACAACACCGATAGCATAACTAACTTGTACTAAAACTTCACTAGCAACACCTGCTGCTACTAAATTTTTAGCAATATGTCGTGTAGCATATGCAGCACTTCTGTCTACTTTACTTGGGTCTTTTCCAGAAAAAGCACCACCACCGTGTGCACCTTTCCCACCGTAAGTATCTACAATAATTTTTCTACCCGTTAAACCAGTATCACCGTGAGGTCCACCAATAACGAATTTACCAGTAGGGTTTATATGATATTTAATATCGTTGTTGAATAAATTTTGAATAGCTTCAGGTAAATCTGCAACTACACGTGGAATTAAAATTTCAACTATATCTTTTCTAATTTTAGCAAGCATTACGTCATCCGCATCAAAATCGTCATGTTGTGTAGAAACAACAATGGCATCAATACGTTGTGGTACATTATCATCGCTATATTCAATAGTTACTTGACTTTTAGAATCTGGTCTTAAGTAAGTAATGTCTTTATTTTCTCGACGTAATTCTGCTAGAACTTTTAGAATTCTATGAGATAGATCTAAAGCTAATGGCATAAAGTTTTCTGTTTCGTTACTAGCGTAACCAAACATCATACCTTGATCTCCTGCACCTTGTTCTTCTTTAGTACCACGATCTACACCTTGGCTAATATCGTCTGATTGTTCATGGATTGCAGAAAGCACACCACACGAGTTTCCATCAAACATATATTCACCTTTGGTATATCCAATTTTGTTAATGGTATCCCTTGCGATTTTTTGAACGTCTAAATAAGTCGTCGATTTAACTTCGCCAGCAAGCACTACTTGTCCTGTAGTAACTAGAGTTTCACATGCTACTTTCGATTCGGTATCAAAAGCTAAAAAATTGTCAATTAACGCATCACTAATTTGATCCGCCACCTTATCTGGGTGTCCTTCAGAAACACTTTCCGAAGTAAATAAATAAGCCATATTATATTATTTTATAGCAAGATTTGACGAAAACGTCGAAGGAAGTTTACACTGCCTTTAGCATTTTTATTTGTAAAAAATTAATTTCAATGTTTTTGAAACTTTATTCAGTACAAAGAGGTTGCAATCAGTCAAATCTTTCCTCTGTTATATGTGGCTGCAAAAATAGAAAAATAAAAGGAATTGCGAATTCATTTAGAGTTTTTTAACCTAATATTTGCTCAATAAGTTTTATTTATGAATATTTGATGAATCTAATCTTTAGCATTTCATATATATTGGAATGTTTTAGGCAGAAACGATTGAATTTATAATATCTTGAAAAAAAAATATTTAATTAAAACGTCTATTAATGTCATTGTGATTATTTCATGATGCACTTGGAACGTTTTTTTTAATCTTAATATGTTAAAAAGCCTTCCTTTTAAAGAAGGCTTTTTTTATTGTAAATTTTTGATTTTTTGGGCATAGTAAAAATGATGAATTAAATAACTGGTAATCAAGTAGTTGTTGGGTGTTTTAGGTTTGTGAATTTAACCTAAAAAACGAATTATAAATGGATTTAAATGACTAATAAATTAATTTCGAACATTATTTAAAGGAATGAAGAGTTTTTAATGAAATTCATAAAAACCTCAATTATTAAAATAAAAACACAGTAAAAGATAAAATTATCCGCAACAAAAATGAAGGAACTCAATAAACATAGTAAAAGGTTAACTCAAGATGAATCTCAACCTGCATCTCAAGCGATGTTATACGCGGTAGGTTTGACTGATGAGGATATGAAAAAAGCCCAAGTCGGTATTGCTAGTACAGGTTACGATGGTAACCCTTGTAATATGCATTTAAATAACTTGGCTGCTGAAGTTAAAATTGAGTGTAAAATAGCAAATTTAGTAGGTTTAGGGTTTAATACTATTGGGGTTTCTGATGGTATTTCTATGGGGACTTCAGGGATGAATTACTCTTTAGCTTCTCGTGATATTATTGCTGATTCCATTGAAACGGTAATGAATGCCCAAAGTTATGATGCTTTAATCTCCGTTGTTGGTTGTGATAAAAATATGCCAGGAGCCGTTATTGCAATGTTAAGGTTAAATCGTCCGTCTATAATGATGTATGGAGGAACAATAGCATCAGGAAAATATAAAGGAAGAAAATTAAATATCGTTTCTGCTTTTGAGGCCTTAGGTCAAAAAGTAGCAGGTGAAATTGGAGAAGAAGAATATAGAGAAATTATTAAAAGTGCTATTCCAGGAGCAGGAGCTTGTGGTGGTATGTATACTGCAAACACAATGGCTTCGGCTATAGAATGTATGGGGTTTGCATTACCTTATAACTCTTCTATTCCAGCAGAGAATCCAAATAAATTATCTGAAAGTGAAAGAACGGCAATCGCTATCAAAAACCTTTTAGAATTAGATTTAAAGCCTTTAGATATTATTACTAAAAAATCTATAGAGAATGCTATAGCTCTAGTAAATGCCTTAGGTGGTTCTACCAATGCGGTATTACACTTTTTAGCTATTGCACATGCTGCGGATATCGAATTTACTTTAGAAGATTTTCAACGTGTTAGTGATAGAACACCTTTAATAGCAGATTTAAAACCATCTGGAAAATATTTAATGGAAGATGTTCATGGTGTAGGAGGAACTCCAGCAGTAATGAAATACTTATTAGATAATGGTTATTTACATGGTGATTGTTTAACAGTAACAGGAAAAACATTAGCTGAAAATTTAGCAGATGTTGAACCTCTTACTTTTGAAGATGACCAAGACGTTATATTTCCTAAGGATAAAGCATTAAAATCTTCAGGGAATTTGCAAATTCTTTACGGAAACTTGGCAATAGAAGGTGCTGTGGCAAAAATATCAGGAAACGAAGGTTTGTTATTTGAAGGTAAAGCGGTGGTTTACGATGGTGAACAAGCTGCAAATACTGGAATTTCAAACGGAGAAGTAGAAAGAGGTGATGTAGTCGTCATTAGATATGTGGGACCAAAAGGAGGCCCTGGAATGCCAGAAATGTTAAAACCAACATCTTTAATTATGGGAGCAGGTTTAGGTAAATCTGTAGCATTAATTACTGATGGTCGTTTTTCTGGAGGAACACACGGTTTTGTTGTTGGGCACATTACTCCAGAGGCTCAAGAAGGTGGAGCCATTGGTTTATTAAAAACAGGAGATAAAATTAGAATTAGTGCTGAAGATAACTCAATTAACGTTTTACTTTCAGATGAAGAAATAGCTGAAAGAAAAGCAAAATGGGTTCAACCAGCTTTAAAGCATTCAAAAGGAATATTATATAAATATGCAAAATCTGTAGCATCGGCTTCTAAAGGCTGTGTAACAGATTTATAGTAAGTAACGATTACAAGAGCAAGAAGAAAATATATAGAGATGAAAGACACTCAAACCATAAAAAAACAAGCAAATAATACGCAAACAACTATGCGTATTTCTGGTAGTGAAGCAATTATTCATTGTTTATTAGCAGAGGGCGTAGATATTCTTTACGGCTACCCTGGTGGAGCTATAATGCCGGTTTACGACGAATTATATAAGTTTAGAGATCAAATTCATCATGTGTTAACACGCCATGAGCAAGGTGCAGCCCATGCCGCTCAAGGTTATGCGCGTATTTCAGGAAAAGTAGGTGTAGCTATGGCTACTTCTGGCCCTGGAGCTACCAATTTAATTACAGGTATCGCTGATGCTCAAATAGACTCTACACCGCTAGTATGTATTACGGGGCAAGTAGCTTCGCATTTATTAGGTAGTGATGCATTTCAGGAAACTGATATTGTTGGAATATCTACACCGGTTACTAAATGGAATTGCCAAGTAACTAAAGCATCTCAAATTCCAGAAGCTATTGCAAAGGCATTTTATATTGCTAAAAGTGGCCGTCCAGGTCCTGTTTTAGTCGATATTACTAAGGATGCTCAATTAGAAGAGTTCGATTTTAAATACGAAAAATGTACGGGTGTAAGAAGTTATAATCCTATACCAGATACAGATACAAAAGCCGTAAAAGAAGCTGCAAAATTAATTAATGCTGCAAAGAAACCAATGATTGTTTGGGGACAAGGTGTTATTTTAGGTAAAGCAGAAGCAGAATTAAAAGCTGTAATAGAAAAAGCAGGAATTCCTTCGGCTTGGACTATTCTTGGAGCTTCAGCTGTCCCAACATCTCATCCTTTAAATGTAGGTATGGTTGGTATGCATGGTAATTATGCTCCAAATGTTTTAACGAATCAATGTGATGTTTTAATTGCTATTGGTATGCGTTTTGACGACCGTGTAACTGGTAGTTTAAATACGTACGCTAAGCAGGCTAAAGTGATTCATTTTGAAATTGATCCAGCAGAGATTGATAAAAATGTAAAAACTGAAATTGCGGTTTTAGGAAACTCTAAAGATAGCTTATCACAGTTATTACCTTTATTAGAAACAAATTCACACGATGCATGGTTACAAGAATTCAAAGACTTGTATGCTATTGAATTTGAAAAAGTAATAAAAGAAGATCTTACGCCAAGTAAAGAAGGTTTAACTATGGGCGAGGTTATTAAACAAATAAATATTGAAACAAAAGGTAATGCGGCTATAGTTTCGGATGTTGGGCAACACCAAATGATTGCTTGCCGTTATGCGGATTTTAATATTTCAAAAAGTAATATTACTTCAGGTGGTTTAGGTACAATGGGCTTTGCTCTTCCTGCGGCTATTGGGGCTAAAATGGCAGCTCCAGAACGTGAAGTTGTTGCTATTATTGGTGATGGTGGTTTCCAAATGAATATACAAGAATTAGGAACTATTTTTCAGCAAAAAACACCAGTGAAAATAGTGGTGTTAAATAATGAGTTTTTAGGAATGGTACGCCAATGGCAACAACTGTTTTTTGATAAACGTTATGCTTCTACAGAGATGACAAATCCTAATTTTGTAGCTATTGCAGAAGGATATTATATTAAAGCTAGAAAAGTTGTAAAGCGAGAAGAGCTAGCCGATGCTGTTAAGGAAATGATTGAATCTAAAGAATCGTATTTCTTAGAAGTATGTGTGGAAAAGGAAGGAAATGTTTTTCCTATGATTCCTACTGGAGCTTCCGTATCAGAAGTAAGATTGTGCTAATAAATTAAGATCTAAAATAAAATGAATCAAGATATACAATCATTTACGATTTCAATTTATACCGAGAATAATATCGGATTATTAAATCGTATTTCAGCTATTTTTCAACGTAGACACATAAATATAGAGAGTTTAACAACTTCACAATCGGAAATCGATGGTGTAAATCGTTTTGTGATAGTTGTAAATATTTGTGAAGAGCAGGCTATTAAAATAGTTAAGCAAATAGAAAAGCAAGTAGAAACTATTCGTGCATTTTATCATACTGAAGAAGATACTATTTTTACAGAATCTAGTATGTTCAAAATTAAATCTGAATTATTGTTTGATGAACCTCAAATTCAGAATTTAATAAAAGAAAGTTATGCTAGAATTGTAACGGTAAATAAAGAGTTTTTTGTTTTAGAAAAATCTGGACGCCGTAATGAAATAGAAGCATTGCGTAAAGAATTAACCAAATTTGGTATTATGCAATTTGTACGTTCTGGACGTATTGCTGTAACTAAAGACGAAATGAAAGTAACAGAAGTGCTGCATGCCTTCAATAATAAATACTAATTAAATTAAAAAATGGGAAATTATTTTAACACCTTATCATTAAGAGATAAATTAAATCAATTATCGAAATGTAGATTTATGGACTCTTCAGAATTTGAAGATGGTGTAAACGCTTTAAAAGGTAAAAAAATTGTCATAGTAGGTTGTGGCGCACAAGGATTAAACCAAGGATTAAACATGAGAGATTCTGGTTTAGATATTTCTTATGCACTTCGTGATGCTGCTATAGCAGAAAAACGTCAATCTTTTATTAACGCAAGTGATAATGGTTTTACTGTTGGTACTTACCAAGAGTTAATTCCTACTGCAGATTTAGTGTTAAACTTAACACCAGATAAGCAACATACTAATGCAGTAACTGCAGTAATGCCTTTAATGAAAAAAGGAGCGACATTATCTTATTCTCATGGTTTTAATATTGTTGAAGAAGGTATGCAAATTCGTGAAGACCTTACGGTAATTATGGTGGCACCTAAGTCTCCAGGTTCTGAGGTTCGTGAAGAGTATAAGCGTGGTTTTGGTGTGCCAACTTTAATTGCGGTACACGAAGAAAATGATCCAGAAGGAAAAGGTTGGGCACAAGCAAAAGCTTACGCCGCAGCAACTGGTGGAGATAGAGCAGGTGTTTTAGCATCATCTTTTATTGCTGAAGTAAAGTCTGATTTAATGGGAGAGCAAACTATTTTATGTGGTTTACTTCAAACAGGTTCGATTCTTTGTTTCGATAAAATGATTGAAAAAGGAATTGATACTGGTTACGCTTCCAAATTAATTCAATACGGTTGGGAAACTATTACAGAAGGTCTTAAATATGGTGGTATTACTCACATGATGGATCGTTTATCTAACCCAGCAAAAATAAAAGCTTTCGAACTTTCAGAAGAATTAAAAGATATTATGCGCCCGTTATTCCAAAAGCATATGGATGATATTATTGAAGGTCGTTTTTCTGCAGGAATGATGGCAGATTGGGCTAACGATGATAAAGATTTATTAGGGTGGAGAGCTGCAACAGCAGAAACTGCATTTGAAAAAACTCCAGCTGGTGACGTTGAAATTTCTGAGCAAGAATTTTATGATAATGGCGTGTTAATGGTAGCTATGGTAAGAGCAGGTGTAGAATTAGCTTTTGAAGCTATGACGGATTCTGGAATTATTGCAGCTTCTGCATACTACGAATCTTTACACGAAACTCCACTTATTGCTAATACTATTGCAAGACGTAAATTATACGAAATGAACGCTGTAATTTCTGATACTGCTGAGTACGGATGTTATTTATTCGATCACGCTTGCAAGCCTTTATTAGCAGATTTCATGAAGACTGTTGATACAGATATTATCGGTAAGCCTTTCGCAACAAGTAATGGTGAAGGTGTTGATAATGCTAAATTAATTGAAATAAATGCAGCCTTAAGAAATCACCCAGTTGAAAAAGTTGGTACATTCTTAAGAGCATCTATGACGGCTATGAAGCCAATAGTTTAATTCTTTAAACATATTTTTAAAACCCGATTAGTTTAAATGAACTAAAAGGTTTTACATATTAATATAACCTACAAGCTGTATAAGCTTGTAGGTTTTTAAAATTATAAAGCAATGAGTAAGGAGAGCAACACCTATTTTCCGAGTCTTAATAATATAGAGCTAGCTGCTGATACTATTAAAAATGTATCGGCAGTCACGCCTTTAGGAGTAAGCCTTCGTTATTCTGAATTTTTTGACGCTAATATTTTATTAAAACGGGAAGATTTACAGCAAGTACGCTCGTATAAAATTCGTGGTGCTTACAATAAAATTAGTTCTTTAACTCCCGAGGAATCTCAAAAAGGAGTGGTATGTGCTAGTGCTGGAAATCATGCGCAAGGTGTGGCTTTATCATGTAAATTGCTTAAAATAAAAGGCACAATCTATATGCCGTCTCCAACGCCCAACCAAAAAATAGAACAGGTAAAAATGTTTGGTGGCGAATATATAGAAATAAAAATTGAAGGAGATACGTTCGATGATGCAAACCATGCAGCCGTTCAAGAATGTACTGCATTGGGTAAAATGTTTATTCATCCATTTAATGATGAAAAGGTTATAGAAGGTCAGGGCACGGTTGGTCTGGAGATTTTGGAACAAACTGCAGTACCTATAGATTATGTGTTTGTTGCTGTTGGCGGTGGCGGTCTAGCATCTGGATTGTCAACTGTTTTTAAGGTATTATCTCCTAATACTAAAGTTATTGGTGTTGAGCCAGAAGGAGCTCCATCTATGTCTACTTCAATTAAAAATAATAAAAACACAGAGATAGAGCATATTGAAAAGTTTGTTGATGGTGCAGCTGTAAAGCGGGTTGGAGATTTAAACTTCTCGATATGTAAACAAAATTTACATGCCATGATTACGGTTCCGGAAGGAAAAGTATGCCAGACTATTTTAGAACTTTATAATAAAGATGCTATTGTGGTAGAACCCGCTGGTGCTTTGAGTATTTCTGCCTTAGATTTTTATGCTGAAGAAATAAAAGGGAAAAACGTAGTTTGTGTAGTTTCTGGAAGTAATAATGATATTACTCGAACTGCCGAAATAAAAGAACGTGCCTTACTTTATGCTAATTTAAAACACTATTTTATTTTAAAATTTCCGCAAAGGGCAGGAGCTTTAAAGGAGTTTGTTGTGGATATTTTAGGACCCAACGATGATATAACCCATTTTGAATATACCAAAAAAACAAACCGTGAAAATGGAGCAGCAGTTGTCGGTATTCAATTAAGATCTTCTGAAGATTTGGAGCCACTTATCGCTAAAATGAAAGCGCGTAAGTTTTTTGGAGATTATTTAAACGACAAACCAGATTTGTTTCAGTTTTTAGTATAATAAATGGTTTCTTTTTGGAAGTTGATTGGTTTGTACAAAATACTTCTCAAGAACTAATAGTGAAATTAAACGCTCTCTTTTTAAGTTTTTAAATTGATTAACGTAAGCATTGGCGTTTTTAATAATTTTTAAGCAAGCGTTTGTGTTGTGGATATAATAATTTAATTTTTCTTCTAAATTAGAGTAGTCTTCTTTAATTTCAATATAGTGGTAATTAGGTTTTAAAGTGTTTTCCATAAACCAAGTTTCATATTTTGGCTTTGGCATTACGGCAATAGAGTTTGATGACATGACCCACTTTAAATTGGATGCAACATCAACACCTTCTAGGCATAAAATAAATTTATATTTTAAATGTTTTTCGATTGAAATCTTCTTTTTAACCCATTCCGGGTTTGTATTATTTTTATTAATTTGACCTAAATTACACAAAGGGTGATTAAAGTACATCTCGTAAAATCTAACGCGATGTGTTTGCTTTTTCTGCACATGGGCACGACCAATTAGTTTATCTTTTTTACTTTCAAAAGGCTTACTATCTTTAGTAAATGTAAAATGCCTCACTTTATTCAATTTAAATAGGATAGCAGAATCTTGCTGAGTCGTAATTGGTCTGCTTTTAACAATACTGGGTGTTTTTGGGATTTTGGTAATATCTCCAAATTTGAATTTTATTCTTAAGTCTGGATGAAAATATCTGCAGAATTCCTGACTATCAAAATAATAGGTTTTATGATATTTTTTTAGTTTTAATTCTGATAAGGGCTTAACTTTTTCGGGTAAAGAAATTGGTTCGTTAAGTTTGTTGTAGTAATTCACGCGATATTTTATATACTCTAAATTATAGCGTTCCATACTATTCAAAGTTTTGCATAATCGCTTTCTAAATATAGAATAAGGATAAATTTCTTTTAAAAAGCCATTGATATAGTAAATCTGCTTATTGTTTTTTTGAGATTTAAATAATTGCATATAAAGAATATTAGTGTACTAAAATGCTTTAAAACATTTGTTTCGGTTTTAATAGGGGGTTATTTTTCTGTTAATTTTAGTGTATTTTCTGTCGAAAACGTTTGAGTTGTATTTAAATATTTTACATGTAATTAAAGTGTTAAGAATTCGCTATTTTTTGGAAGAATAGATTTGTTTTAGTACTGTTTCGGTTCAATTATTAATACCTTTACTATCCTACATAACACAATATATTTATATATGAAAACAACATTTCAAGACATTCCGGAAGAATATAAAATAAATTCATTATTACACCAATCTACATATTTGGTTAATGGAGAATTAAAACATTGGGAGGGCGAAACGGCAGAAGTTTATTCTACTATTTCATCGACTAAAGATTATAAAACAACGGTACTAGGCACAATTCCTCAGTTAGGAGAGGCAGAAGCTTTGGAAGCTTTAGAGTCTGCAACAACGGCATACAACAAAGGGCAAGGATTATGGCCTACCATGAAGGTGATTGATAGAATTGCTTGTATGGAAAAGTTTGTTGAAGAAATGAAAACCAAGCGTGAAGAAGTTGTAAAGCTTTTAATGTGGGAAATTGGGAAGAACCTACCAGATTCTCAAAAGGAATTTGATAGAACAGTAGACTATATTTACGATACTATAGAGGCTTATAAGCAAATTGATAGAGACTCCGCAAAATTCGAAAAAAATTCTGGTGTTTATGCGCATATTCGTCGTGGGCCGCTTGGAGTGGTGCTGTGTTTAGGACCTTATAACTATCCTTTAAATGAAACCTTTACACTTTTAATTCCGGCGCTAATTATGGGGAATCCTGTCGTTTTTAAACCGGCTAAAATAGGTGTTTTATTAATTTCTCCTTTATTAGAAGCTTTTCAGAATAGTTTTCCAAAAGGTGTGGTTAATATTGTTTACGGTCGTGGTCGTGTTTTGGCAACTCCAATAATGCAATCGGGTAAAGTTGATGTTTTGGCCTTAATTGGTAATAGTAAATCTGCAAATGCATTACAAGCCCAACATCCAAAGGGAAATAGGCTGCGTATGGTTTTAGGTTTAGAAGCTAAAAATCCAGCAATTATTTTACCAGATGCCGATTTAGATTTGGCAGTGGAAGAGTGCATTGCAGGAACTCTTTCTTTTAACGGACAACGTTGTACTGCTTTAAAAGTAATATATGTTCATGAATCTGTAGTTGAAGAATTTAATAGATTATTTGCTTTCAAGGTAGATCAACTTAAATTTGGAAACCCATGGGAAGATGGAGCAAAATTAACGCCGCTTCCAGAAATAGAAAAGCCAGGTTATATTCAAGAATTAATTGATGACGCTAAAGAGAAAGGGGCTAAAATATTAAATAAAAAAGGAGGAGAAACTACCGAAAACTTTATTTTTCCAGCAGTACTTTATCCGGTTACAAAAGATATGCGTGTATTTAAAGAAGAACAATTTGGGCCTGTAGTGCCTGTTGTTTCTTTTTCGGATATCGAAGAGCCACTTCATGATATGGCAGAATCTAATTACGGACAGCAAGTTAGCTTATTTGGTCAAAATGTTCATACGTTATCACCGTTAATAGATACTTTGGTTAATTTAGTTTGTCGTGTAAACTTAAATAGTTCTTGTCAACGTGGCCCAGATGTTTATCCTTTTACAGGGCGAAAAGATTCGGCTTATGGAACATTAAGTGTACATGATGCATTGCGTTCTTTTTCAATTAGAACATTTGTGGCATCAAAAGATAATGCTTACAACAATGCAATTTTAAAAGAGTTGTTAGAAAAGAAAACATCTAACTTTATTAGTACAGATTATATTTTGTAATCTAAAGAAAAGCATATCATTTAACTCATAAAATAATTTTATCTTTAGGCTTCTAGTAGTGCAGAATTTTTCAGTGAAAAATATTGCACTACTAGAAGCCTTTATATATGTATATTTGATACATTATAGGTTCCCGTAAAAATTTAATTTAAACTAAAGTAAGATGAAAATAGCAAAGTATGTATTAGTAGCTGCGTGTTCTGCAGTAGTATTAATAGGATGTGGAGGTAAAGAAGAAAAAAAGAAAGAAGGTTTTTCTTATGAGAAAAAAACAGAGGTTGTTAAAACAGTTGAAAGCAACCCCAACGACGTGGTTATTACAGGTAATGATGCCATGCAGTTTAATAAAAAAGAAATTAAAGTAAAAGCTGGCGAGAAAATTAAAATTACTTTAAAGCATATTGGTAAAATGGATAAAAATGTCATGGGACATAATTTTGTTTTACTTAAAAAAGGGGTAAGTCTTTCGGCATTTGGAAATAAAGCAGCTACAGCCAAAGCAACACAATATATTCCTGATAATGGTAAAGATGTTATTGCTCATACTGATATTGTTGGTGCTGGCGAAACATCTATAGTAGAGTTTGATGCTCCCGAACCTGGAACATACGATTTTTTATGTAGTTTTCCTGGGCATTATGTTATCATGAAAGGGAAATTAATAGTAGAGTAAAACGGCCAAGATTATAAGAAGTTAAAAAAGTGAAGTGTTTTTAATATTATGTTTTAAACACCGAGCGGAGCTTTGTCTTTTTTTTAAGAAGGTGGCTTAAATCTCAATAGCGGTTTTTGCTCTTTCATTATCTCTGGTAAAGACGAAAATCTTTTTTGTGAATCATAAGTTACAGTCATAAAACTATAGTTTATCGTTATAAACTTGTTTTCATTATAATTTTACATCTTTAAGTATAGCATTGTTTCTAATGATATGCTTTAAACAAAAAAAACTAACCAAACATGAAAATTAAAAATATTAGTGCTTTAGTACTTGTTTTATTGTCTTTCTATAATTGTAGGGAAAAAGAGTACGTAGACAAGATTTATGAAAAACCAGAAATAGTAAAAGAGGCCTCCTCAGAATTTCTTTCACCAGAAGAAAGTATGAAAACCTTTTATTTACCGGAAGGATATAAAGTAGAGTTAGTTGCTAGTGAACCGATGATTGACGAACCAGTAACCATAGCATGGGATGGAAATGGACGTATGTATGTTGCGGAAATGAATACATACATGCAAGATGTTGATGGTAGTGGAACTAATAGATCTATAAGTAAAATTAAGATGCTTGAAGATTTAGATGGTGATGGTAAAATGGATAAAAGCACCGTTTTTATTGATAGTCTATTATTGCCACGAATGATTTTGCCTCTTGAAAATGAATTGATTGTTAATGAAACATTTTCTTATGATTTATGGAGTTATAAGGATACCGATGGTGATGGTGTAGCAGATAAAAAAGAACGTGTTTATTATAATCCAAACCGTCGTGGTGGAAACCTAGAACACCAACAAAGCGGGCTTATATGGAATTTAGACAACTGGTTGTATACAACTTATAACCCTATTCGATTTAAGTTTAAGAGTAATGGGAAAGTAGAGGTAGACTCTTTAGAAAATATGCCAAATAGAGGGCAATGGGGACTTACTCAAGATGATTTAGGAAATATGTATTACTCGTCTGCAGGTAGTGAAAATCCAGCATATGGATTTCAACAGCCACCAGTATACGGAGAGTTTAATGCAAAAGGTAGGCTTGCTGAAGGCTTCGTACAACCTTGGCCGGTAGTAGGAACTCCAGATGTTCAAGGAGGGCCAAAGCGATTAAGAGAAGATGGTACACTTAACCATTTTACTGGAACTGCAGGGCAAGAAATATATCGAGGACATAAATTGCCTTCAAATTTATATGGAAATCTGTTTATTCCAGAACCTGTAGGTAGATTGATTCGTCGAGCCATAATTAAAAACGAAAATGGTAAAAAGGTAGTATATAATGCTTATGATGAAGCTGAGTTTATGGCATCGACAGATTTAAACTTTAGACCTTTACAAGCCAAAACTGGTCCTGATGGTGCACTTTATATTGTAGATATGTATCGCGGTATTATTCAAGAAAGTAATTGGACTAAAAAAGGAAGTTTTTTAAGGCCGGTTATTGAGAGAAAAAAGTTGGACAAAAATATCGGTAAAGGAAGAATCTATAGAATTGTTCATGAAGATATCGAACTCGATAAAAAACCTAACTTAATAGGACAGAAGGCTTCAGACTTAATAGCGTATTTAGGGCATCCTAATGGTTGGTATAGAAACACGGCTCAAAAATTAATAGTTTTGAGAGGTGATGAAACAGTTATTCCTGAATTACAAGATATAGCTAGAGATAATACATCGTTTTTTGATGGCTTGTTTAATAGCGATAAAGATTTTGGTTTAGAACGTGTTACTGCTCTTTGGACACTTGAAGGTTTAGATAATATTGATAAAACTTTAATTACTGAAAAATTTCAAGATGAAGATTATCGTGTTAGACTTACCGCAATTAGATTAAGCGAAAATTTATTAAGAGCAGGTGATACGGATATTCTACAAGATTTAGAAAAATTAATTTCGGATGTAGATGTAAACGTTGTAAACCAATTGGCTTTAAGTTTACGTTATAGTAAAGATAAAAAAGCAACGGAATTACTTAACATGATCAATTCAAAGTATGAAAGCCATGAAATAATCTCACATGCTGTTGTTGAAAGTTTAAAAAAAGATGACTCTCAGTTAGCGCAACTTAAAAAGCGAATTTCTGGAAGAAGTTTAGGGGCAAGATTGAGTATCACGAAGGGGTATGATTCTTATAAGCAATTATGTATTACCTGCCATGGTGCCGATTTAAAAGGTTTACCTACGGAAGATGGTGGCCTTATTGCGCCAAGCTTAATTGGAAGTAAACGAGTTATGGGCGATAAAGGTGTTTTAAGTAAAATACTGTTAAATGGTTTAATTGGCCCCATTGAAGGTAAAGAATATGGTATCATGATGCCGTTAAAGGATAATAGTGATGAATGGATTGCAGATGTGCTTAGTTATGTTAGAGCTCTGAATGACGAAGATAATGTAGATAGAAAAGTGGTTAGAAATGCCCGAGCACAATCAAAAGATCGAGAAGATTATTGGACTTTAGAAGAACTTTATAACGATAAATAAAAAATCATTATTTAATATGGTTAAAAAAAAGTTGGATGGGAATCCAACTTTTTTTGCTTAAAAAACCTTGATTTAAATAGAAATGTTAAAATTTATTTTGATATTTATTGATTATTAATAAATTGTATGGATATCGGGTTTTAACCCGTAAGAAAAAAAATAAAAATGAAGCCTTATAATAATAGATCTCAAATATAAATATGTAATGGTTTATCAGAAAAGGAATTTTATAATAAATATGTTAAAAATTCTGTTCCTGTAGTAATTACCGATAAAGCAGAGTGGACGAAGTTAGAAGAGTTTAAGCCAGAGTACTTTAAATCTAATTATAATCACATAACCAGAACTGTTGATGGAAAACGTTATAATTTATCTGAAATAATTGATGCATGTGTAGCTTCTACAGAAGACAACAAAGCACCATATCCCAATATTTATGATATTCCCGAGTACTTCCCGGAATATCTTGATATTATTCCCGAAATGAACTATGGAAAATCAAATAGGCTTTTTAGTCGGTTATTGCTTAATATTTTTTCTAAAAGAAATAATCAGCAGCAACTATTTTTTGGAGGGAAAGGATGTGCTTTTCCAAAGTTGCATGTAGATTACAATTGGCCACATACGCAACTCACACAGATTATTGGAGATAAAGAGTTTATTTTATATCCACCCAATCAAACCGATTATTTGTACCCAGAAGAAGTGCTTTCAAATTATAGTCAAGTAGATATTACTAATCCCGATTATAAAAAGTTTCCATTATTTAAAAATGCGGAACCTTTAAAAGTAACTGTTAAAGCTGGGGAGACTATATTTATTCCTTCGGGATGGTGGCACACAACATATATTCATAATTTTAATCTTACTTATGCCGTAGATCATGTAAATGCATTTAATTGGAATATGTTTATGGATAAAACCTACGAAGCAGCAAATAGGCAATACCCGAAATATACTTCATTTACTTGGGTGATTAAAGTTTATAAAGTAGTTATGGGTAAAGTTTTTAATATAAAAGAGTTTTTCTTTAATTAAAATTGTAAAATAAAAAAAAGAGAGCGCGGGTTTAGCTCTCTCTTTCAGAATCAAATATTAAATTCATTAAAAGCGAATCTATTTTTAATTTAGATTCGCTTTTGTTATTCTTACTTTACAATCAACTTCGTTCTCATAGTGAAGGAATGCCCCGGGAATGTACATACTATCCAGTATTCACCAGGTTCGCTAGGCGATGTGAAATAAATGGTTTCGTTACTTTCTGGCCCCACAGTTCCGGAATGAAATAGAACTAAATCACTAAACGGAACATAACTTAAATCAGGACCATCAAGTCCCAAGTTGAGAGCCATTTCTCCAATTTTAAGTGGCGTTTCTTTTCCTGGTTTAGTAATAACAACGTTGTGTATCATGTCGTCATTATTGTTCAAGGTAAGTTGTATTTTACTATTTCGGTTAATAGTAATTTTTTCTGTATCATATTTTAATCCAGGAATGGTACCAATAACTATTTTTTCATCAGCGCCATGTTCTCCCCAAGAAGATGGCATGGTATTAACTCGCTTAGGTTGGTCTATCTTTTTGTTAGATGTTTTAGCCATATGCATTTGTGGCGATTTTAATTCGCCACCTGGGACCTCGTTTAAAGTGTAATATCCTGTGTTGTGTAATAACATTTCGCCAGAGGCCGATTTTAGTTCAGGCATTTCTATTTGATGAATAAAACCTAAACGCATACCATGAATTATTAGTTTCACTTTTAATCCATCTTCAGAAATTTCGGCCTTATGGATCATGGCTTTTTGTTGGTCAACAATTGGGCTACCGTAAGTGTCATGGTATTTGTATGTGAAAGTAGACATCTTATAGTTCGAAAGATCTTCAGCTAATTTTTTGTTGATAGGCTTAGTGAATTCAAATTCAAAACCGTCATCAAGCGCTTTCATTGTTTTAATTTCAAAAGGTGTTTTACCGCTCCAAACTAAGCGTTGTAATCCATAAGATTTTTTTCCTGTAGATGCCCAACCACGACTTGTCATGCCTACAAACATATTGTTGTCTTTGCCCCAAATCATGCGCAATACTCCAGAAGAAAAACCTTCAACGAAACCAAAAGCTGCGCCTTGGTATACGCCATTTACTTTTTCCATGTAAACACGCATAATTTTACTGTGCCCTTGGTCTCCTATAAATTGCTGACCTTCAAAGGGACCAAATTGGCCCTTGGTTGTGTCGTATAAAATATCGGAAGTCGATATTCCTAAAATAGTGTGAGGAAACCAAATTGCTGCAGATTTTAAGGCTTTTTGTTTTTTAGCATAGTCGTACATTGAAAGTCCAGATTGCTTTTCAATATCTTCTGGTTTTAACTTTAAAGGTGAATTTGGTTCGTCTGTCCACCTTAAACTTTCTGCGTGCCCTGCGAAATCTCCTTTTTCTAAATGAGACATACGTCCGGAACCTACCCAGTCTCCTTGGTTTTCTGTATAGAAAATATCGTTATTATCATTAATTGCAAATCCTGCTGGAGAACGTAATCCAGCTGCTAAAGGAGTAAACTCTCCTTCTGGTGTGATTTTTACTAACCAGCCTCTCCATTTTGCAAAACTTTTTCCGCCTTTGTACCATGATACGTTTAAAGTCAATATCATGTCTCCATTTTTGTCAAATTTCGGACCATAGGAATATTCATGATAATTACCAGAAAGTGGCCATGAATAGATGGTTTTGTACAAATCGGCTACGCCGTCATTGTTTTTATCTTCAAGTCTTGTTAATTCGCCACGTTGTGCTAAATAAAAACCATGGTCTTTATAAGCTAAGCCTAAGGTTTCATGCATGCCATGTGCAAATCTTTTAAATTTAGGAGTTTTGCTATATGGATTGTCAATGAGCCATAATTCACCTCTTCTTGTAGAAACGCCTAATTTATTATCATCGGTTAATGTTAAGCCACCAACTTCGAGTTTAATATCTTTAGGTATTGGTACGTCTACAATTTTATAGTATTTAGCTTCTTTTTTTGCTTGAGCTGAATTTAATGTTTTGCCTTTTTGTGAAAATCCTAATTGACTTACTAAAACGGCAGCTATTATTACGATTGTTTTATTGATAATCTTCATTTTTTTTGCGTTTTAGTTTACCAGATTATACTGTAGTTAATTGTTGAATTACCTTCTGGAATCTCGATCAATAATTCATCTTTACCATTATTATTTCTAAGAATAGGTTTAGGTGTTTTGTCATCTTCAAACACGATATAATAGCTTTCGTTATTTATAATGAAAGTATTGTTTTCTAATACTTTTATACTTTCTCCATCTGCAATTTTGTGCCACATTGAAGTTTTAGAATTGGAGGTAATAATACGTTCTATACCTCGTTTTGATTTTAAAAAGGCTTTAAAGCTATGTGTTATCTTATTACCATTAATATCAAAAGAGAACATAGGAATACCATCATCTTTAAATTCATAACCAATTTGTTTAATCATGTTTTTATCATTTAGCATTTTTGGCCATGTTTCATTTTTTGAATCTAATGAAGCAAAATCTAAATCGCCATGTAATGAAATTGGAAAGCCCATAGGTTCTCCCCGTTGATGTTCTCCTCTAGAATGCCACATTTGCGTAGCATCTAGAAAATTACCACTCCAAACATGTAGTAAAGTTCCCGTTTCTAAATCTAAACTATAATTTAATTTTTCAATTAATCCAACAGATATACAGTGAGAACGTTTAACACCTCTATGATTTAAAAAGCTCCGTTGTGTAATTAGTTTATCTGCAACATTTAAGGTAATTGGTGTTATTGGGTTTTTTGAGCTTAAAGTAGTGGTTCCTGTTTTTAATAAAGAATAGCGTTGCATTTTTGGACCTTCTACAAAAAAGTCGAAACCACGACGCCACACAATTGGTTTATTGTAAACCAGATTATATGTTACTTGGCCTTTCTCTAAATGGACTTTGTTAAACACAGTGTTGTTCATATCAAAATCACCATTCATGTTTACAACAGTGTCATTTTTAATAATTAAGTAGGCTCCGCCGTTAACTGTAGTTTCAAATAAATAATCTCCTGAAGTCGGGATATCTAGTTTTCCTGAATAACTCAATACCTTTTGGTCTCTTTCATTAATTCTCATTAAAGGTGAAATGGAGTCCGTTGTGTAATCTTCAATAAGTTTAAGCTTTTCTATGTCCTTTATTACGGAAAGTTTTTTAGGGTTATCGTAAATTTTAAGCTCAGATTTTTTGATACCAATATTTTTATCTTCGTAGAGTTTATATTTTATGTTTTTAAAAGCAATAGGCCCGTGGTCCCCCTGAATCATTAAAGGAGCATAAGGTACTTCCTCTTTTGCGGCGCTAGCACGAGTAGCGCCAGTAACCTCTATGTTTTTGTGAATTAAAATATTATTTAGTCTAACTTCTTCAAACCATGCATTTTTTATCTTTTCCCCTTTATTGTTAAACTTTGGCGCATGAAAAATAACTTTTAAATGTTGCCATAAACCGGGTGCTTTGGCAGCATTTACTAGAGGGGCGTGTCCCTCGTAACCTTCTTTTCCTTTTTCAGCATCTTTATTCCATCTTTGATAAATGCCACCTATATCGCTGTATTTTGGATGGTCTACCCCCCAACTATCGAATAATTGAATTTCATATCTACTTTGAAAATAGATACCTGAATTAGATTTTATTGGCATCATAACATCCAATTCTAACTCAATATCGCCGTGATCGAAATTAGAAAATAAATGCCCATTTTTCTCTTGGTCGTTTGTGTTTACTAATATCCCCGAGCCTTCAAATGGTATAAGTGTTTTGTCTTTACTTCTATCGGTAACTACATTTTCGGCTATTTGCCAGTTTTTAGTAGTTACTTTAAAATGAGATAAATCCTTTAATTCAATACGAGTAAACGGTAAGATGTTTTGGATTTCTTTTTTCTTACTAACCGTTTCTATTGGTTTGGTTTCTTTTTTTTCGCAAGAAAGTATCAGTGAAAAAATAAAAAGAAAAAGCATTTTGTTTTTCATAAGTTTAGATGGTGTTGGTTTTTTTAACTTATGTAAAAGTATGTGCTTTTAATTTTTACGAGTTGTTCATATGGTCTTTTATGTGTATAATATGGTTCTTAAAATGTATAATTTAATTGTAATAGTGTCGATCTTGGTATAACTGGTACAACAATAAAACTAGCGTCAGGATTTTCGTTAATATATTCTTGAGTTGTTCCATTGGCATTTGCTCCAAAAGAATTTGCTCCAAAAAAGTTAGCTAAACCGTCAGAATTTAAAATATTACTTGCTAAAAGGCGTGCGCTTAAATTTTTATTTATTTGATATCCCATACCAGCATCAAAAACACTGTAAGCAGCCAATTGAAAAGCGTTTGCTACGTTGCCTTCACGTTTGCCTGTGTATTTCCATTTAATGAAAGATGAAACTTTGTCTTTCTGAAATTCTGCAGATAAATTAAATAGCAATTTTGGATTGAATGGTAATCTATTTCCTGAATAGTCTATAATACTATCATCTGCAATATCAACAGATCCCGCGGCATCATAAATATTCCATTTTGTGGCCTTTGGGTTTTGTAAAACACCATTAAAACGAAAGGTTAAATATTGAATAGGATTGTAAATGGTTTCCCATTCTAATCCCAATGTCTGTGAGCTGTTAAACTGTATTGGCGTGTAAAAAATACTACTTGTATTATCATCAAATTCAAAATTAGAAACTCCAATATTTTTTAATTGACTCCAAAAAAGTGTTGTTGTAAATGAGAAATCTTTTAAAGCTGATTTTAGTCCTAATTCCGCTTGTTTAATTTTTTGAACTTCGCCCGCCTTAATAATAGGCACGTTAGCAAAGTTGTTGAAATAATAATTTAACTCTGGTGCTTTATTTCCTCTTGAATAGCGACCAAATAAAGAAACATCTTCTGTTAATTTAATATTTAAACCTGCTGAATATGATAAGTAATTATAGTTGAAATTAAAGGAGTCGCGTTCACCTGTTGGCTGTAAAATGTTGTTATCATAAATAGTGGTTTCATCTGCATCTAAACCACCATTTTGCGTAAAAGGCGCACTGCGGTCATTACTCCCTTTATGGTAAATAGTTTCGTAGCGAATACCTAAATCGAGTTGAATTTTATCAGATAGTTTCCATATGTCGTTAGCAAATGTCGCTGCTTGAAAAACATCGGCGCGACTATTAGTAAAGAACAAGCCGCCATAATTGCTCACTCCATTTTCATCAGATAAGTAAAGAATGGGTTCGTTTGGATTTTCTAAAGTAACTTGTAGCATTGTTGGGTTGTTTTCGTAAGTTGAAAACGCGAAACTACCTTGTGTGAAAACAGATGTGTTGGATATGCCGGTAGAAAAACCAAAGCTAAAATCGTGATAATCCCACGTTTTTCTTAAGGTTAATTGTTGCATAAACTCATCAGCATCATTGTCTTTATACCATGTTGATGTTCCTAAAACGGCATCGTTTGGTAATGTGTCATCAGTTAAATAATTTATAGGGCTTCCTGCAAAAATAGGGCTGTTATCAATTCTAGCCATTTCTGCTCCAGTTTGGGCGTTTTTAAAAATAATTTGCCCAACAGGGAATGGATTGCCATTACTTGGTAAATAATAAGTTGTTGGATCGCTAAGAGATACAAAAGCATTACTAATAGAGGTTTGCCAATTAGCATTTTTAGTCGAAAACTTCATATTGTTTTTTATAGACCAATTATTATTTAAGTTTTGGAATAAATCGAAACCAAACGCGAGGTCTTTAGCATGAACACCCTTTGATGGGTTAAAACTATTTGTTTTACCAGTCTCTAAATAACGACCATCTGGAATAGAGGCGGAGTAAGCTGGCATTAAAAGCGCTGTAGAATTAAAATCTTGTCCAAAAGCAGCTTTGGGGTTATCCCAGTTTGTCGCAGCAACGCCGTTGTAACGATTTGTGTAATCATTTAAATATTTTCCGTAAAGTTTAAAATATCCACGAGAGTTCACTTTAGTTAAGTTGAATTTAAACTGTCCGCCTTTACTAAAAGTGAAATCTGTATTTCTTGCGCCATCATCATGTCTATAATGGCCTCCCGCATTAAAACTCCAGTTGTTTCCTAGTGTCCCGCCTAAGACGGCATCTCCGCGGTAATAGGCATTTCCTTCTCCTTTAATACCTGTTTGAAGTTGAACTTCTCCATTTAGTTCTTTCGACGTTTGGTTTCTTGAAATAAAGTTATAAACACCACCTGGGGCATTCATAGCAGTTATCGATGCGCTACCACCTCTTAGAGCTTCAACGTTAGCAGTCATTAAATCTACACGATGGAATAAATCTGGTCCGTAGTATGAGTGTTGTACCAAACTTACGGGTAAGTCATCTTCTTGTAAAGATACATAATACCAACCCATATCATCTTCGGCTGCAGCCGAAACTCCTCGGGTATAAACACGAGTAAAAACCTCCCCTGCAGAGGCATCTACAAAAGTGCCAGGGATGTTTTGTAATAAATTTGCCGTGCCTTGCGGAACCACTTGTTTTAAGGATTGAGTATTTAAAGTACTTACCGAAGAACTCGATTCTAATTGTGTTTTTGGAGTAAAACTACCTGTAACAACAACGGTGTGTAAATCCAATAAATCGGTATCTAGAATGTAGGACAGTGCCATATTTTCCCTACTAATCTTAATGGCATCTTTAATAGGTTTAAAGCCTAAATGAGAAATACTAATAATAAAGTCTCCAGAGGGAATGTTACTTAAATTATATTTACCCTCATCATTTGAGATACTAAAAATGACGGGGTTAGTATTTAAACTAACGGATACTCCAGATATAGGTTGGTTATTATTATCTGTAATTATACCGTTAATAGAAGATTGAGCATTTGTAAATAATGTTTGTGCTAGCATCAGAGTAAATACTAGTAGTTTAATTTTGGTCATAAGTTTCTAGGGTGAAATAGTTGGTTCATAATCGAACACAAATTTATAAAATTTATCTACATTTTTGTTTGGATATTGTCACTGAAAGGATTTAAACAAGACTAAGAAACGTAGTAAAAGCAATCTGTTATATCAATTTTAACGGAACACAAATTTTTATTTGATAAAAAATATGTACTTTGCGTGGTGTAAATGTTCAAATAATTTCAGTGAAAGTAAACAAAATAAATATTGAGCCTTATGAGGCTGATGGTATTGTGTACCATGCTGATACTTGTTTGCCATTAATTGATGCGTTTAATCGAAAAAAAATAAAGTTTAAAGCTTTAGCGAGGCATACATACCCTGGCGATCGATTAGATGAACATACCTTGGGTATAAATAGTATTGGGTATTGGGATGCTAATGAACCGCAAGATTGGGGCCTCGATTGGCACCGTAATGAAGGTATTGAATTTCATTTTTTAGAATCGGGTTCCATGCCTTATTCTCAGGAAAACAAAGAAGTGTTATTAACGCCTAACCATTTAACAATTACGCGCCCATGGGAGGCACATAAAGTAGGAAATCCATACGTTGGTATGGGGAAGTTCTATTGGGTTATTATTGATTTAGGTGTACGAAGGCCACATCAAGATTGGGTTTGGCCAGAGTGGATAACCTTGACGCCAAAAGATTTAAATAGACTTACAACTATTTTAAGACAGAATGAGAAATCCATCTGGAAAACAGATCAAACCGTTCGCGATTGTTTTTCAAGAATTAATAAAGCAGTTAATTCTGATGAAAATGGTAGTAACGCCTCTAAAATAAGATTATTAGTCAATTACTTATTAATTCTTTTATTGGATTTATTAAATACAGATGATGTTGTGTTGGATGAAAAACTAACGGATAGTTCTCGTAGTGTAAAATTCTTTTTAGATGAATTAATTAATAATTTATCTGAAAATTGGACTGTAGAACTTATGGCAGAGTCTGCAGGAGTTGGAGTAACAAGATTTACACATCATTGTAAGCGTTTAACTAATGTAACACCCATGCGTTATTTAACCATGAAGCGTCTCGATTTATCTAAAAAAATTCTTAAAGAAAACAGTGAATTAACTATTGCAGAAGTTGCGTATATGTGTGGTTTTGCAACGAGTCAATATTTCGCAACAGTTTTTAAAAAGCATGAAAAATGCTCGCCTAATATGTATAGAGTTAAGCATGCGATTACCCATGAAGAATGTGTTTAAATTATTTCACTGAATAAAAATACACGTTATTTAAAAATCTATTCTCTATTTTCACTAAGTAGAAATTACAGTTATAAATTTTATATCAAAACTAAAACGATCCTTTTAGATCGATAATCTATCATAGAGGTTTATTTTGTTACGTTTTGTAGTTAATGTTATGATGTAATTTGTACACCAACCAAACCAACTAAAAATTTTAAAATGGAAAACATTAATAAGAAGCGACTCTTTCTTGGGAGTTGTTTAGCATTAATTACAACGGCAATGACATTTGCCATTCGCGCACGATTAGAAACTGTTTTTGGCCCAGAAGGCGTAGGTTTAACTTTAGAACAAATAGGTTACGCATTTACACCTGCTTTTTTTGGCTTTACATTAGCCATGATTTTTGGCGGACCATTAGTCGATTTTTTAGGTATTAAAAAAATCACATGGATTGCCTTCGTAATGCACGCTGTTGGAATTGTTTGGACTATTATGGCCGATTCTATGACCTCACTGTTTTTAGCAACATTATTTGTAGGTATCGGAAATGGCATGGTAGAAGCGGCTTTAAATCCTATGATTGCTTCTATGTATACCAACGAAAAAACAAAAATGCTAAATAGATTTCATGTTTGGTTTCCTGGCGGTATCGTTATTGGTTCTATTGTAGGCTGGCTCGTTATGGATGTTATGGGCTTAAGTTGGCAAATTATGGTTTCAACTTTATTTATACCATTGGTATTATATGCTGTATTGTTTTTTGGGCAAAAATTCCCGGTCACCGAGCGAGTGCAAATGGGTATAAGCAACAAGAAAATGTTTGCAAGTGTAGGGAAACCTTTGTTTCTGTTAATGGTGTTTTGTATGCTTTTAACAGCTGCGTCAGAGTTAGGTACCACGCAGCGTATAGAGTCTTTATTAAAAGAATCGGTTGCTGTGCCACTGTTAGTTTTAGCTTTTATTAATGGTATTATGGCGTTAGGAAGATTATCTGCAGGGCAGGTGGTTCATAGATTAAAACCTTCGGGTATGTTATTGTATTCAGCAATATTCACTTTTATAGGTTTATGGCTGTTAACAGTAACGAGTGGCGGAATGACGTTTGTTGCAGCAGCAGTTTTTGCGATTGGTGTAACATTCTTTTGGCCAACCATGTTAGGCTTTGTTGCAGAATATTTACCAGAAACGGGAGCACTAGGGCTTTCAATTATGGGTGGAGCAGGTATGTTTTCTGTATCATTAGTATTACCAATTATGGGGAAATTGATGGATGATGCCAATGCATCGGAAGCATTAAGAACCATGTCTATTTTACCCGCAATCCTTATTGTGGCCTTTTTAGGTTTAAAATTTTATATGAAAAAAAGAAATAAAACAGAAAAAGCATAATTAGTTATGACAAGAAAATTAAGAATGGGAATGATAGGTGGCGGTGCCGGATCATTCATCGGAGATGTACACCGCAGAGCCGCAGCCATTGATGGTATGATAGAATTAGTTTGCGGGGCTTTTAGTAGTAATGAAGAAAAGTCCAAAACATCAGGAAAAGCATTATATCTTCCAGAAGATAGGTGCTATGGTAGTTTTGAGGAAATGATTTTAAAAGAAAAGGAACTTCCTGAAGGTATTCGTATGGATTTTGTTTCTATTGTAACGCCAAATCATATGCATTTTCCTCCTGCAAAATTAGCTTTAGAAAATGGGTTTAATGTGGTTTGCGATAAGCCGATGACGTTAACATTAGAGGAAGCTATCGCTTTAGAAACTATAATTGAAAAAAGCGGAAAGCTTTTTGCTTTAACGCATAATTACACTGGTCACCCCATGGTAAAGCAAGCGCGAGCTATGGTTGCTAAAGGTGATTTGGGTAAAATTAGAAAAATACAAGTGCAATACTTGCAAGGTTGGTTGTCTACGGCTGTAGAGCAAACCGGACAGAAACAGGCCTCTTGGCGAGTAGACCCGAGTAAATCTGGTATTGGTGGTGCTTTAGGTGATATTGGAACACATGCTGAAAATTTAGCCGAATACATTACAGGTCTAAAAATTGAAGAACTTGCTGCAGATTTAGGAAAGTTTGGAGAAGGCCGTGTGCTTGATGACGATGGTAATTTATTACTGCGTATGGAGAATGGAGCTAAAGGTACCATGTCTATTTCGCAAATTGCTTTAGGAGAAGAAAATAATTTAGCTATAAAGGTTTATGGCGAAAAAGGAAGCTTGGAATGGCATCAAGAAAATCCGAACCAATTAATTACGCATTGGTTAGAAGAGCCTGTTAAAATATATACACCAAATGGGAATAACTTATATGAAGAAGCCCTAAATGTTTCTCGTATTCCGGCAGGACATCCAGAAGGATATTTAGAAGCTTTTGCAACTATTTATAAAAATTTCGCAACACATTTAATGGCTGTTTTAAATGGTGAAACTATTGATAAACCAGATTATCCAACGGTGAAAGATGGTATTCGAGGTATGCAATTTATTTATGCAGCCGTAGCAAGTGATAAAAATAATGCTGCTTGGACAAAAATAGAATAACGATATAACTAAAATTGGTGGATGTTGCGTTAGGGATTGAACGGCCTGTTTAAGCTCCCCGACCAACGGAAGGGAGCGAGTAGAGAAAGCCCGACCCTTGGGTAACGCCAAAAAAAAACAAGATAAAACATGAAAACAATAAAAGGACCGGCTATTTTTTTAGCGCAATTTGCAGGAAGTGAAGCGCCATTTGATACTTTAGATAATTTATGTAAATGGGCTGCCGATTTGGGGTATAAGGGCATTCAAATTCCAACCTGGGAAACGGGATTAATCGATATTGAAAAAGCTGCCGAAAGTCAAACCTACTGCGATGAGCTAAAAGGAAAAGTGAATTCGTATGGATTAGAAATCACAGAATTATCTACACATCTACAAGGGCAGTTAGTGGCTGTAAATCCCGCTTATGATACTTTATTTGATGGTTTTGCTCCCGATGCTGTAAAAGGAAATCCAAAAGCAAGAACGGAATGGGCGATTGATTTTGTTAAAAAATCGGGAACAGCAAGTGGGCGTTTAGGTTTAAAATCTCATGCATCATTTTCTGGCGCGTTATTGTGGCATACTATGTATCCATGGCCGCAGCGTCCTCAAGGTTTAGTGGAAATGGGATTTGAAGAATTGGCAAAGCGTTGGACTCCAATTTTAAATCATTTTGACGAACACGGAGTAGATATTTGTTACGAGCTTCATCCTGGAGAAGATTTACATGATGGTGTATCTTTTGAGCGTTTTTTAGAAGCTACTGAAAATCATAAACGTGCTAATATTCTTTACGATCCGAGTCATTTTGTACTTCAACAATTAGATTATTTAAAATTCATAGATTATTATCACGAACGTATTAAGGCGTTTCATGTAAAAGATGCAGAATTTAATATGTCTGGTAAACAAGGTGTTTACGGTGGTTATTCCGATTGGCAAGATCGTGCTGGTCGTTTTAGATCTTTAGGAGATGGACAAGTAGATTTTAAAAGTATTTTCACAAAACTTACCAAGTACGACTGCGACGTTTGGGCAGTAATGGAGTGGGAGTGCTGTATAAAATCTTCAAGTCAAGGGGCTAGAGAAGGTGCGCCATTTATCGAGAAACACATTATTGAAGCAGCAGAGCGTAGCTTTGATGATTTTGCTGGAGCAAAGCCAGATGAAGCCTATTTAAAAAGTATATTAGGAATTTAATGAATAAAGGTTTAATAATTTTAATAGCGCTGGTTTTTATTTCTTGTAACAATAAAGTTGTGTTTGTTGATTCCGAACATAAAGTGGATTCTCAGCAAGAGCTTATGGAACCAACAGAGCCAAAAGCTACTGAGGCTTGGGAACCTAAACCCAAAGTGGTTACAGTGCACGAGGATACTAAAATTCCATCGGATGCCATTGTATTATTTAATGGTGAAAATTTCAGTGAATGGGAGTCCTCTGCTGATGCTTCAGGTGTGGAATGGATTTTAAATTCAGATAAAAGCATGACTGTTAAAAACAAAGCAGGCGATATACAAACCAAACGTAATTTTGGGGATATTCAACTTCATTTAGAATGGAAATCTTCAGAAAAAATAAAAGGTAAGGGGCAAAGTCGTTCTAATAGTGGTGTCTTTATCCAAGGCAGATATGAAGTGCAAGTATTGGATAATAATAACAACGAAACCTATGTAAATGGTCAAGTAGGCTCTATATACAAGCAAAGTATTCCGCTAGCTCAGGCATCTTCAAAAATAGGGCATTGGAATATTTATGATATAATTTATCATGCTCCCGTATTTAGTGAAGCAGGCGATAAAACAAAAGCGGGTACAATAACGGTGCTTCATAATGGTGTGTTAATTCAAGATCATTATAAAATTAAAGGCTCTACAGCATTTATTGGCTGGCCTAAAAACACCCCACACGGAAAAGCACCAATTAAGTTGCAAGATCATCGGGATAATAGTGGTGTTAGTTATAGAAATATTTGGGTAAGAGAATTATAAAAAAATAGAAATTATGATAAATCGTATTGTTGTTTTACTAATTAGTCTTTGTTTTATTAGCAATAGCTATTCGTGTAATCCAATTAAAAGTAAAATAAAAGTACTTATTGTTGATGGACAAAATAATCATACGGTTTGGCCAAAGTCCACCATCATGATGAAACAATATCTTGAGGAGACAGGTATGTTTACTGTAGATATTGCTAGAACTAAGTATTTAAATAATAGTGAGCAAAATAAAGAATGGTTAGGATTTGCAAAGGTTGAAGAAGGGATTGAAGGCAAGCCGAAAACGGATCCAGATTTTAATCCTAAATTTTCAAAATATGATGTAGTGATTTCTAACTTTGGACATAAAGCTGCTTCGTGGCCAGATAAAGTACAAAAGAATTTTGAAAAATATATTAAAAAAGGAGGTGGTTTTGTAAGTGTACATGCAGCTGACAATAGTTTTCCAGAATGGACGGCTTATAACGAAATGATTGCCATTGGTGGTTGGGGAGGACGTACGGAAAAGCATGGTCCATACCTATATATTGATAAAGACAATAAGCCTAAAAAAGATTACAGTCCGGGTAATGGCGGAACGCATGGTAAAAGAGAGGCTTTTGCTGTAACTAACTACAATACAGAGCATCCAATTACTAAAGGTATGCCAAAGGTTTGGATGCATGCACCAGATGAATGTTATGCGTTTTTAAGAGGTCCAGCCGAAAATGTAACCATTTTAGCTACTGCTGTATCTACTAAGAAAAAGCCAGAGTTGGAACAAAAAGAACCTGTAGTCATGGTTATAAACTATGGTAAAGGCCGAATATTCCATACTACTTTGGGGCACGACACTAAATCTTTTGAATGTGTCGGTTTTATAACTTTACTAAAACGAGGGGTAGAGTGGGCTGCAACTAATAAAGTGACTCAAACGGAGTTGCCAGATGATTTTCCGTCTGCTAACACCCCATCTTCAAGAAATTTCAATTTCGTAAAATAGGAATATTGAATTTTTTAAGAAATATTAATCTATCTCTGCTTTTCGATAATAAAAATGTGAGATTAATATAATTGCACAACATTAAATATAAATATGCTCTATTTTTTATATTTAATGTTGTGTAATCCATAATTAGTTGTAATTTTGCGGCTTATATTAACGAAAGGGGCTCACGCCGACGATTTAGAGTTAATTTTTAAGGTAGTTATTCAGTGAAAACAGGAAACAACATATCTCTTATCTCTTCTGCTTTAGTAGTAAATACTATAGCATCTGTTGTGCGTTTTCCTCAAACTCGCCCCTAGGGGCTTTTCAGTTTAAGAAAGCTATTCGCTTTCGAATTTTCGTTATTTTTTAAAAATTAAATAAATCATCCTTAAATTAAGTATGGTTTAAAGAATATTTTAGGTTTAAGAATCAATTATTGATTTTTAAGTTATCGATTAAATTGAATATTGGTTTTGCAAAACAACACACTAAAATGGATACTACATTGCACATGGATATAAATACGGTTATAGAGCAAGCGGAGCTATATTGTGATGAACAGGATATAGAAATTAAGTTAGTCTATAAGCTTTCAAACAAAACTTTAGAAATTATTTCAGAAAGATCAAAAGAGCTTAATACTTTGTATTATGTTGATGTAGAAATGCTTAGAAAGCGTTCTGAAAATGGTTGTTTTATATTGAAAAAAAACGATCGTATTTATGGTCATATTTTTGTTCATGAACACTTAGTAAAAGGGCATTCTGTTTTTGAGCGTACATCGTTATGGGTAGATCGAGATTGTAGAAGTTATAACCTTGGTTTATTATTAATGGCTAGAATGACCGAGTTATTTTCTGATTTTTTTTTAATTTCGGTGGCACAGACTCCTAAAGTACATCACTACAATGAAATGCTTGGGATGACGCATGTTCGCTTGTCTAATATGTCTGCTGTGTTGGTTGAAGAACTTGAGAAATTAGGGAAATTGCGGGATGAGTTTAGTTTTAGGTATTATGTTAATGAATGCTTCAAATCTGAGATAGGACAATTAAAATAAATAAGTTATACAAATATAATTAAATGAAAAAATTAGTAATAGCATATAGTGGAGGTTTAGATACATCATATTGCGCAGTAAGTTTATCTAAAGAATACGATGTACACGCTGTTAGTGTTAATACAGGTGGATTTACTCCTGAAGAAATTGAACATATTGAAAGTAACGCTTATAAAATGGGCGTTTCAACTTACAAAAATATTGATGCCGTAGCTACATTTTACAACAAAGTAGTTAAGTATTTAATTTTTGGAAACGTTTTAAAAAATGGTACCTATCCATTGTCTGTAAGTGCAGAACGTATTATTCAAGCTATTGAAATTATAGAATATGCTAAAAGTATTGATGCAGAGTATATTGCGCATGGTAGTACTGGTGCAGGGAATGACCAAGTACGTTTTGATATGATTTTTCAAACCTTGGCACCGAACATTAAAATTATTACGCCAATTAGAGATAAGAAATTAGCAAGACAAGAAGAAATAGATTATTTAAAAGCTGAAGGTATTGATATGCCATGGGAAAAATCTAAGTATTCTGTAAATAAAGGGCTTTGGGGAACTAGTGTAGGAGGTGTTGAGACCTTAAATTCTGAAAAACCATTGCCTAGTGAAGCATATCCATCGCAATTAGAAAAAGAAGGTGAAGAGAAAGTAACGCTAACATTTAAAAATGGAGAGTTTGTAGCTTTAAATGGAGAAGAAAATGCACCAGAAGTTAATATTGAAAACTTAAATAACATAGCTTCTGCTTATGCTATTGGTAGAGATATTCACGTTGGAGATACCATTGTTGGAACTAAAGGACGTGTTGGTTTTGAAGCTGCAGCTGCTTTAATTACTGTAAAAGCACATCACTTGTTAGAGAAGCATACTTTAACAAAATGGCAATTACAACATAAAGATTATCTTTCTAGTTTTTACGGTATGCATTTGCATGAAGGACAATATTTAGACCCAGTAATGAGAGATACGGAAGCATTTTTACAAAGTTCTCAGAAAATGGTTTCTGGAGATGTTGTAGTTTCTTTAAAACCTTACCATTTTTCATTAGATGGAATAGTATCTAAGCACGATTTAATGTCGAGCAAGTTTAGTACTTACGGCGAAGAAAATAAAGCGTGGACTGCAGATGATGCTAAAGGATTCATCAAAATTATAGGGAATCAAAATAAAATATACAGACAAGTAAATTCTTAGAATATGATTAATGTTGGAATTATTGGTGGAGCTGGTTATACAGCAGGAGAGTTAATTAGATTATTAATTAATCACCCTGAAACCAAAATAGATTTTGTTTTTAGTACAAGTAACGCTGGGAATAAAATTAGTAAAGTGCACCAAGACTTAGTAGGGACTTTAGATTTAGAATTCACAGATACTGTAAATCCAAAAGTTGATGTTCTTTTTTTATGCCTAGGCCATGGTAATTCTGTTAAGTTTTTGGAGGCTAATACATTTTCTGATGATACAAAAATTATAGATTTAGGAAATGATTTTAGATTAGAAGCCGATAAAGTTTTTAAAGGAAAATCATTTGTTTATGGTTTACCAGAACTAAATAAAGAAGCAGTTGTCAGTGCAAATTATATTGCAAACCCAGGGTGTTTTGCTACAGCTATACAATTAGGTTTGTTGCCATTGGCAAATGCTGGTTTATTGAATAAGGATGTTCATATTAATGCGGTAACGGGTGCTACTGGTGCGGGAACATCGTTGTCTGCAACTACCCATTTTACATGGAGAGATAATAACTTTTCGTATTACAAACCGTTTACTCACCAGCACTTAGGAGAAATAAATCAATCGGTTAAGCAATTACAAAGTAATTTTGCTGCCGATATTTTATTTATGCCAAATAGAGGCGATTTTTCTAGAGGTATTTTTGCTACGCTTTATACTGAATTTACTGGTACAATTGATGATGCAAAGGCGATGTATAAAGATTTTTATAAAGATGCTAAATTTACTTTTGTGTCTGATGAAGAATTACATTTAAAACAAGTAGTAAATACTAATAAATGTTTAATACATTTACATAAACATAACGGTAAATTATTGGTAACTAGTATTATTGATAATTTATTGAAAGGAGCTTCAGGACAAGCCGTGCAAAACATGAATTTAATGTTTGGTTTAGAAGAAGCTACTGGGTTAGGTTTAAAAGCGACTTATTTCTAGAATGTTTTAGATTTTGAGTATGCACACCTGAGTGGCGGATTAAGTATGAAAGGGCTTGTTTGAAGGTACCTAACTACCGTGAAAACTAGTAGTGAAATATTTATATTCGTGAGTTCTTTTTAATTTAGAACGAAAACCAGCGAATAGCGACCACTCCTTGTGATAACGCCAAAAAATAATTAATTAAGACTATTTCTGTTTTTCGCAGAAACATAAAAGAACGTATATAAAATAAGGCCATATGAGAGTAGCCATAATTGGAGCAGGTAGCTTAGGGCAATCGATAGCTAAGGGTTTATTAAGCTCGGAAGCGTTAACGAGTTTATATTTAACTAAACGAAACTTGAATGCTTTAAAGGATTTTGATGCTTCGGATAAAGTCACTTTAACTACAGATAATATTGAAGCTGTCCAGCATGCGGATATTCTTATTTTTGCCATTCAACCCAGACATTTTGAGGGTATTTTAAATGAGCTAAAACCACATTTAAGTAAAAACCATGTTTTAATTTCTGTAATTACCGGTTTTGCAATTGCAAGAATAGAGGCTATTGTTGGTGAAACTAGTTATGTTGTTCGTGCTATGCCAAATACCGCGGCATCTGTGGGACAATCAATGACCTGTATTTCTACCAATAAAAAAGGAAAAGAAAAAATAGATTTAGCCATGACTATCTTTAATAGTATGGGGACCTCGTTGGAAATTCCAGAGGAACAATTGCAAGCAGCTACCGTAATTTGTGCGAGTGGAATTGCCTTTTGGATGCGCTTAATTCGTGCAACAACGCAAGGAGCTGTTCAATTAGGGTTCGAAGCTCATGAAGCCCACCAGCTAGCTATGCAAACTTGTTTTGGAGCCGCTAGTTTATTAAAACAATCGGGTAAACATCCAGAGGAAGAAATAGACCGTGTAACTACGCCTAGTGGTTGTACTATTGAGGGTTTAAACGAAATGGAACACCGTGGTTTAAGCTCGTCACTTATAAAAGGAATTAATGCATCTTTTGAGAAAATTAACCAGATAAAAAATAATTAGCTATGCCACTATTTAATGTATATCCGTTGTACGATGTAACCCCTGTTTCGGGAAAAGGAGTTTATGTTTATGATGAAAATGGGACAGAATATTTAGATCTTTACGGCGGTCATGCTGTGATTTCTATAGGCCATGCTCATCCAAGATATGTAAAGGCTATTACTAAACAAGTAGAAGCGCTGGGTTTTTATTCTAATGCTATTCAAAATCCATTACAAATAAAGTTGGCTAATAGATTAGAGCGATTATCTGGTTGTGCAGATTACCAATTATTTTTATGTAACTCGGGTGCTGAAGCTAATGAAAATGCATTAAAATTGGCATCCTTCAAAACAGACAAAAAACGTGTTGTTGCCTTTAGTAATGGTTTCCACGGAAGAACTTCGGCTGCTGTTGCTGCAACCGATAATAAAAATATAATTGCTCCAATTAATGCGCAACAAGCTGTAACTATTTTACCGCTTAATGATATTGAAGGAGTAAAGAAAGAATTAGAAAAAGGAGATGTTTGCGCCGTTATTGTCGAGTTTATTCAAGGAGTAGGTGGTTTAGATCAGGGAACAGCTGAGTTTTTTGAACAAGTTGATATGTTGTGTAAAGCCAATAATACTTTTTTTATTGCTGATGAGGTGCAATCTGGTTATGGACGTTCGGGAAAATTCTTTGCGTTTCAGCATTATAATGTAACCCCAGATATTATTTCTATCGCGAAAGGTATGGGCAATGGTTTCCCGATTGGAGGTATTTTTATACATCCAAATATTGAAGCTAAATTTGGTATGTTAGGTACCACTTTTGGAGGTAATCACTTAGCATGTGCAGCAGGTTTATCGGTTTTAAGAGTTATTGAAGAACAGAACTTGATTGATAATGTTAATGAAATGGCTTGTTACTTTGTGAAATTAGCTAAAACCATTCCGCAAATAAAAAATATAAAAGGTAGAGGTTTAATGCTAGGTTTAGAATTCGATTTTGAAGTTGGCGATTTACGCAAAGAGCTAATTTATAAGCATCATATTTTTACCGGTGGAGCAATGAATAAGAATTTGTTAAGAATTTTACCGCCTTTAACGATTAGAAAAGAGCATATCAATATGTTTTTTGAAGCTTTAGTAGAAGTTTTAAACGAAATTGAAGAAGCTGTTGCCAAGTAAGGTATAGTGCGTAATAAAAGATGGAGGTTAGGTTGTTGCGTTAAGCAAGAAATTGATTTAGATTGATCAATTTTTAACAATCAACCCTTAATAGAACAAGAGAATATTATAAAATGAACACCCTATTATCTATAGAAACTAGAAATGCTGTTTTATTAAAAATGGCAAAGCTTTTAGAACAAGAGCGACAAGCAATCATTACTATTAATAAAACGGATTTAGAAGCTTATAAAGGAGACGATATTTCCATGTTTGATAGATTGAAAGTTGACGATTTTAAAGTTGATGAAATGATTAAATCTGTTACCCATTTAGCTTCGCAAGATGATCCCGTAGGTGTGGAGCGTTTTAGTTTTAAGCATGATAACGGGATGCAGGTTTATAATAAAACGGCATCGTTTGGTACGGTTTTAATTATTTATGAATCGCGTCCGGATGTTACTGTAGAAGCAGCTGGAATTGCTTTTAAATCTGGTAATAAAATTTTATTAAAAGGCGGAAAGGAATCTTTAAAGTCAAACTTAAAAATTGTAGAATTATGGCACCAAGCTCTAAAGGAGCAAGGTGCATCAACCGATTGGGTTGAGTATTTACAATTTAACCGTACAGAAACTCAGGCATTTTTAGAAAAACCAACACAAAAGGTCGATTTAATTGTACCTCGTGGTGGCGAACGATTAATAGCATTTGTAAAAGAACACGCTACATGTCCGGTAATTATTAGTGGTCGTGGTAATAATTTTGTTTACGTACACGAAGCAGCTGATTTAGATATTGCCATAGATGTTATTATGAATGGGAAGTCTAAAATTTCTGCTTGTAATGCGGTTGATAAAATTTTAATTGACGAAAATCTCGCTGATAAAGATTTATTTGTTTCTCGATTAATTACAAAATTAAAAGATGCCAATATTGAAGTTTTAGGAGATGCTAGCATTTCTAAAAACCACGGTGTAGAAGCGATTGCTTCCGAAGATATTTGGTATAAAGAATTTTTAGATTATAAAATACTTATAGGCGAAATAGCATCTAACCAAGATACTATTGCCATGATTAATAAATATTCAGGTGGACATTCTTCCGTTATTGTTACTACAAATAATGACGAAGCTAAAATGTTTATGGAAAACGTAGATACAGCGGCGGTTTATCATAATGCATCCACACGTTTTACGGATGGTGGGCAATTAGGTTTAGGTGGTGAATTGGCTATCAGTACAGATAAATTACACCAACGCGGACCAATTGGTTTGCAGCATTTAGTTACAAATAAATGGTATGTTCATGGTAACGGACAAACAAGATAGCATGCAGAAAAAGAAACGAATTTTATTAAAAATAGGGTCTAATACACTTACCAAAGAGACTAACAATATTTCCCGTGGTAAAATTGAAGATGTTGCCAATCAAATAGCAAAACTTCAAGATACTTGCGAGTTTATAATTGTAAGTTCTGGCGCAATAGCTGTGGCAAAGCAGTTTGTAAAGTTAGAAAGCAAGCAGGAAGATGTTTTTGTTAAGCAAGCCTTGGCATCCATTGGTCAACCGCATTTAATTCGTATTTATCAAGAAATTTTCAGAGAGTATGGTTTATTAACATCACAATGTTTATTATCATATTCCGATTTTGAAAAACAGGAAAGTAAAACCAATATTGTTAATACTATAAATGTTCTAGTACAAAACAATTACATTCCTATAATCAATGAAAATGATACAGTCGCTACAGACGAAATAAAATTTGGCGATAATGATAAATTAGCAGCCTTAACAGCATCACTTTTGGAGGTAGACTTACTTGTAATAGCAACCAATACTAATGGTATTTATACAAAGGAATCTATTGAAAAAGGAATACCTGAAACTATTGCTGAGGTTAACGATTTTGATGAGTTAAGGGCACAAGTTGTTAATTCTAAATCTTCTCACGGAAGTGGAGGTATGGAATCTAAAATAGAGGCAGCAGCTGTTACACGAAAAGCGAATATAGAAACTTGGATTGTAAACGGTTTGGAAGATAATTTCATAACCGATGCTTTTGAAAATAAAGTGTCGTTCACCAAAATTAAATAGTGAAAGTTTTTAGGCGAATGTAGCCTGAAATAAATAGTTAAAGTACAAGACTTTTTTAGGTTTCTGAAACCTTGAAAGTTTAAAAATAAGTTTAAAAAAATGAAACATTACACATCCATAAACGATATCGACAACATCCATACCTGGATTGAAGAAGCGAAGGCCTTAAAAGAAAAACCGTTGCAAGACATTGAACTAGGAAAAAATAAAACCTTAGGTTTATTATTCTTTAATTCTAGTTTACGTACGCGTTTAAGCACACAAAAAGCGGCTTTAAACTTAGGAATGAACCCTATTGTAATGAATGTTTCTGGCGATGCTTGGGGAATTGAGTTTGGAGATGGCACTGTAATGAATGGTAATACAGCCGAACACATCAAAGAAGCTGCTGCTGTGATATCTCAATACTGCGATATTATTGCAGTTCGTGCATTTCCGAGTTTAACAGATAGAGAGTTGGATGAAAGTGAGCATGTTTTAGAGTCCTTTAAAAAGTTTGCATCAGTTCCTGTCATTAGTATGGAAAGCGCTACAGGTCATCCACTGCAAGGTTTAACCGATGCCATTACTATTGTAGAACACGCTAAGGTATCTAAACCAAAAGTGGTATTAAGTTGGGCGCCACACATTAAGGCGTTACCACATGCGGTTGCAAATAGTTTTACACAAGCCATGAGAAAAATGGATGTGGAGTTTGTAATAGCTAACCCAGAAGGTTATAATTTAAACCCGGAAATTACTGGCGATACGCGAATTTATCACAATCAAGAAGAAGCTTTTAAGGATGCCGATTTTGTTTATACAAAAAACTGGAGTTCTTATGAAGATTATGGTCTAGTTGATAATGTTGACCCTGAATGGATGATTACTAAAGATAAAATAGGTGATGCTAAATTTATGCACTGTTTGCCTGTGAGACGAAACTTGGTTGTGGAAGATGCAGTTTTGGATAGTGATAGTTCTCTGGTTATTCAACAATCAAATAATAGAACATTTGCAGCGCAATTGGTTTTAAAGAAGATTTTAGAAAATTTATAAATGAAAGAAAAATTATCGATCATAAAAATAGGAGGAAACATCATTGAAGATGAAACTTCCTTAAATGCTTTTCTAAAGTTATTTTCTAATTTAGAAGGTAAAAAAATTTTAGTGCATGGTGGCGGAAAACGTGCCACACATGTTGCATCAAAATTAGGCATTCAATCTCAGATGGTAAATGGCAGGCGTATTACCGATGCCAAAACTTTAGAGGTTATTACCATGGTTTATGGTGGGTTGGTTAATAAAAATGTAGTGGCTAAACTTCAAGCTTTAAACATTGATGCGATTGGGTTAACAGGTGCAGATATTAATAGTATCCAATCCGTTAAACGCCCTGTGAAAGATGTAGATTTTGGTTTTGTTGGCGATGTTGAAAAGGTTGCTCACAAATCTATAGATAAATTAATTCAAGCCGATTTCACACCTGTTTTTTGTGCCATTACTCACGATGGTAAAGGGCAACTACTAAATACAAACGCCGATACCATAACGTCGCAAGTCGCTATTGGCATGAGTAAACTATACGAGACTTCTATTTATTATTGTTTTGAATTAAATGGGGTTTTAGAAGATATTAATGATAAAAACTCTGTTGTAAAACATATCGACACTAACTTGTATAAAGATTTGTTAGAAAAAGGCATTATTGCCGATGGTATGTTACCTAAATTAGAAAATTGTTTTGCGGCCTTAAATAATGGAGTGAGCGCTATAAACATGGGGAATACGGAAATGTTAACCCAAGAAAATGATAATTTTACAAAAATAACTTTATAAAATGACGCAGCAAGATTTAACAAATGATGCCATTTCACTTTTAAAAAAGCTGATAGAAACACAATCGTTTTCTTCGGAAGAAGATCCAACGGCATTACTTATAGAAGATTGGTTTAAGCGTTATAATATTGAATTTACACGCACTCAAAATAATGTTTGGGCATTAAACAAGCATTTTGATGATAGTAAGCCAACTTTACTTTTAAACTCGCATCACGATACCGTAAAACCAAATTCGGCATATACCAAAGATCCTTTTAAGGCTATTGTAGAAGATGGAAAGTTATATGGTTTAGGTAGTAACGATGCTGGAGGTTGCTTGGTATCTTTAATTGCGACGTTTACACATTTTTACAATCATGACAATTTAAAATATAATTTGGTTATAGTTGCTTCCGCAGAAGAAGAAAGTAGCGGGCCAAATGGCTTAAATAGTATGTTGGCTGTAATACCGCACGTTGATGTGGCTATTGTAGGCGAACCAACTTTAATGAATTTAGCTGTGGCAGAAAAAGGCCTTGTAGTTTTCGATGCCGTTGTAGCCGGAACACCAAGTCACGCGGCACATCCAAACAATAATAACTCTATTTATAATACGATAGAAGTGTTACAGTGGTTTAAAGATTTTAAGTTCGAAAAAGGATCTAAAGCTTTAGGAGACGTAAAGTTAACAGTGACACAAATTAATGCAGGTTCGCAACATAACGTTGTTCCTGGCCATGTGGATTTAGTGATAGATGTTCGTGTAAACGATGCTTATAGTAATGCTGAAATCGCTGAGGTTTTGCAAGAAAAAGCACCGTGTACAAGTATTACACCGCGTAGTTTGCGATTAAATTCGTCGTGTATCCCAATGGAACACGATTTGGTAAAAGCGGGTATTACTATGGGAAGAGAAACTTATGGTTCACCAACCTTGTCAGATCAAGCAGCATTGAGTTGTCCGTCTTTAAAATTAGGGCCAGGAGATAGCACACGTTCACATTCAGCAGATGAGTTTATTTATTTGCATGAAATAGAAGAAGGTGTCGATTTATATATTAAATTATTAGATAAGGTTATTATAAATTAAGAAACGGAAAGTAGATTTTTCTTCTTTCTATAAACAATAGATTTTCGCTTTCGCGGAAACAGAAAAAAAGTATTAAGATGAAGTTGTGGGACAAAGGTATTTCAATAGATAAAAAAATAGAACAATTTACTGTAGGAAATGATAGAGAAATTGATATTCATATAGCAAAGTACGATGTAATTGCATCCCGTGCACATGCTAAAATGCTTCAAAAAATCGGAATTATCTCTGTTGAGGAGTTAGTCGATTTATTACGTGGTTTAAAAGGATTAGAAGCTCAAATTGCCGATGGAACTTTTGTTATCGACGCGCAGTTTGAAGATGTACACTCTAAAATTGAATTCGAACTTACCAAATCTTTAGGTGAAGTTGGAAAAAAAATACATACGGCACGTTCTAGAAACGATCAAGTTTTAGTGGCTTGCCATCTATACTATAAAGATAATTTGAGTGTTATAAAAGATAAAACTAAAACACTTTTTAATACACTTTTAGACTTAGCTGATACTTATAAAGATAAGGTTTTACCTGGCTATACGCACTTACAAGTAGCTATGCCATCATCTTTTGGGTTGTGGTTTTCTGCATACGCAGAATTAATGATAGACGACGTGTTTCTATTAGATGCTGCTATAAAAACGGTAGATCAAAATCCGTTAGGTTCGGCTGCAGGTTACGGAAGTTCTTTTCCTATCGATAGAGAATTAACTACTAAAGAAATGGGTTTTGCAACACTTAAATACAATGTGGTTGCAGCACAAATGGGACGTGGTAAAAACGAACGAACTATTGCTATGGCTTTAGGAAGTTTGTGTAATACACTGTCTCGTTTTGCAATGGACACCTGTTTATATATGAGTCAGAATTTTGGATTTGTTTCTTTTCCAGACGAATTAACAACGGGAAGTAGCATTATGCCACACAAGAAAAACCCAGATGTTTTCGAGTTAATTAGAGGTAAGTGTAATAAAATACAGGCCTTACAAGGTGAAATGGTTTTAATAACCAATAATTTACCAAGTGGATACCACAGAGATTACCAATTATTGAAAGAAAACATGATTGCTGCTTTCGAAGAATTAAAAGATATCTTGGATATTTTTAACTATTCTATTCAGCAAATTATAGTGAAAGACGTTGATGTAAATAGCGATTTATATAAATACCTTTTCACAGTTGATAATATAAATACTTTGGTTGTAGAAGGACAAAGTTTTAGAGAGGCATACCAAAAAATTGGCGGACAGGTGCAAGATGGTACTTACGTCCCTGATACCTCTAAAAAGCACACACATGCCGGAAGTATCCATAATTTATGTTTAGATAAAATTCGTGCTAAGTTCCCTGTTTAATTTTAGTTCAAACAGATTTTGCTGTTGTTTATAGTTTATATAACTTTTGAAAATAATGTTTAGAACAGTTGTTTTATTATTTATATTTTTCACACAAATAACCTTTTCACAAGAAAATGGTAACTGGAATAAAGCATCAGTATTTACTAAAACAGATACTATTCAGGGATTTGTTAAAACTAAAAGTATTTCTTTTGATAGTGTTAAATTCAAGAAAAGTATGGATGATTCTACGGAGCATTTAACACCTGATTTAATTGAAGGATATAAGGTTGAAGAAGAACTTTATCTAAAAAGATTTATAAAAAAAATAGGCAGTTTCGGTTACTATAAATTTGCTAAATTAATAGATCAAGGTCGGTTTACCTTATTTGAAACTACAGGAGAAAGTTCAAATTCTTTCAAAAGCTCTATTTTGTTGTTAGATTTTGACAATAAGTTTGTTATGTTGAAGTTTTTTGACTTTGGGAAACTGAAAAACAAGAAAAAAATTGCTCAGAAACTAGGCAATTATGAGGTATTGCAAAATATAGTTTTAGAAAGAAGATTTGATTATAACAGTTTTGTAGAAGAAATTATAAATCTTAATTCGAAATGAAGGTTTGCTAATAAAAGTTAGATTTATTTTGAAGAACTTGTTTTCTTAAAATATTATCCTTGAACACATAACTATATTAATATTGTATCGTAATTTATAATTTTAAAGATGCATAAAATTAAAATTGATAAATTTGTTTTATCTATTATTGGTGTTATAATATTAGCTTATTTTTTCCCGCAATGGGGCGTAAGTGAAAGCAAAATTCCTATCGATACGATTAGTGCGATAGGAATTTCGCTTATATTCTTTTTTTACGGACTTAAGTTGAGTCCGGCAAAGCTAAAAGCAGGGCTTAAAAACTGGAAGCTACATGTGCTAGTGCAAAGTGCTACGTTTTTAATTTTCCCGATGTTAGTGCTTGCTTTGCGTCCTTTAATACAAAATGAGGCTCAAGAAACGATATGGTTGGCGTTCTTTTTTTTAGCGGCGTTACCATCTACGGTATCATCATCTGTGGTTATGGTATCGATAGCGAAAGGTAATATACCTGCTGCTATTTTTAATGCAAGTATTTCGGGTATTATAGGTGTTGCGCTAACGCCACTCTGGATGGGGCTTTTTGTTAATGATGCTCAAACCGATTTTGACTTTACGTCTATTTACATAAAGCTTATTATTCAAATTATTTTCCCTGTTATTTTAGGGCTTGGGTTGCAACGCTACTTTGGGGCTTTTGTTCAAAAACATAACGCTAAGCTTACGCTTTTTGATAAATCTGTTATTTTACTTATTATTTACAAGAGTTTTGCTGAATCCTTTAAAGGAAACATATTTAGTTCGGTATCGGTAGTCGATTTAATCTTGCTTTTTGTGGCCGTGTTGGTGTTGTTTTTTATTGTTTTTGTTTTGATTGGCTTCTTGTCTAGAAAAATGAATTTTAATAGAGAAGATCAAATTACAGCGCAATTTTGCGGCACCAAGAAGTCTTTAGTGCATGGTACGGTGTTTTCTAAAATTATATTTGGGAATATGGCTTCTATTGGTATTGTTTTATTGCCTTTAATGCTGTTTCATGCGTCGCAAATATTAATTATTACCATAATAGCAACACGATTGTCTAAACGGGAAGATTAGGGGTTTATACCGTATATTCTGTTTTGAAAGTGTAAATCTCTACAAAGAAACAATTACTTAATACTTGCTCTATAGCCTTAGCGGATACTTGCGTTAGGGATTGCAGCATTGTTGGAGCTCTTTTTGTGTTGTTGCACCTATTGCAACACAAAAAAGCGACTGCGGAAAGCCCGACCCTTTGGTAACGCCCAAAAAAAAGCATAAAAAAAGCGCACTTTAAAAAAAATGCGCTGTATAAGGGTTTCCTGAAATTATAATGTTCTGCGTGACTAACTCAAGTAATTAAATAATAGTGGATTGCCCTAAATGTATGTTGGTAAAGTTTAGATTGGTTTCGTCGGGATGATTTATAAAATCTTCGATGAAATCTCCAACCTTGGTGGTGCTAATGTTATCGTATTTGTTATTTAAATCGGGTGTGGTAATATGTAATTTTAATGATTTATCGACACCTTCGCGAACACGGTTGGCTTCTTCATCTAAACCAAAGTGATCTAGCAGCATGGCAGCCGATAGAATGGATGCAATTGGATTAGCAATGCCTTTATTTGCTGCTTTGGTATATGCGCCGTGAATAGGCTCGAACATAGCGTGTTTATCGCCTAATGATGCTGAGGCCAATAGGCCTATTGAACCAACAATAACGCTAGCTTCTTCAGAAAGAATATCGCCAAACATATTTTCGGTTAAAATCACATCAAATTGTCTTGGGTTGATAATGAGTTCCATAGCGGCATTATCAATATACATGTATTTTAATTTTACGTCTGGATATTGCGGTGCAATTTCTTGCACGATGCGTCTCCAAAGGCGTGAGCTTTCCAAAACGTTTGCTTTATCTACTAGCGTAATTTTCTTTTTTCTAGACTGTGCCGCTTTAAATGCTGCGTGGGTAATACGCTCGATTTCGTACCTGTTGTAAGTACAAGTATCGGTTGCAGTGTTACCATCTTCACTTAGTGTGCGTTCTCCAAAATAAATACCACCAGTAAGTTCGCGATAAATTAAAATATCTACATCTTTAATTTGCTTTACTTTTAGAGAAGATTTACTTAGTAAATCTTCATAAGCTATTACTGGGCGTATGTTTGTGTGTAAACCTAGCTCTTTTCTAATCCGTAATAAACCTTGTTCTGGGCGTATTTTTGCATTAGGATCCAAATCGAAAGAGGTACGGCCAATGGCTCCAAAAAGCACAGCATCGGCGTTTTTACAAGTGTCTATGGTTTCTTGGGGTAACGGATTACCTGTTTTGTCTATAGCGCCTGCGCCCACTGAACCATGATTGAAAGTAAATATGTGATTAAAATCCATAGCAATGGCTTTTAATACCTTAACGGCTTGCGCGGTGACCTCTGGGCCAATTCCATCGCCTGGCAATACGGCTATATTTAATTTCATGTATTAGAATTTATTTTTTACAAAGATAATGCGTAGCGCATTACTTTTGAATTACGATGACACAATTTCGTTATAAATTTTACTGCTTTCTATAATTTTATGAATATCGCTATCTACAACTTCTTTTTTCTTATCGGCGTAGTCTAAGAAATTCGTATAAATTACGTCTAATTGAAGTTTAGTTAACTCGTACCCAACATTTTTTGCTCTGTAAGCAAGAGCAGCGCGACCACTGCGAGCTGTTAATACAATAGCAGACTCTGTTACACCAACATCTTTAGGATCGATAATTTCGTAAGTTTCACGGTTTTTTATCACACCATCTTGGTGAATTCCTGAGCTGTGTGCAAAAGCATTAGCACCAACAATCGCTTTGTTAGGTTGGGTGTAAATCCCCATGCTGTCGGATACCAATTGGCTTAAGCCGTAAAGCATTTCTGTTTTAATGTTGGTATCTAAGTTTAGGTATGGGTGTTGTTTTAAAATCATAACAACTTCTTCTAAAGCAGTGTTACCAGCACGTTCGCCAATACCGTTAATAGTACACTCTATTTGGCGCGCACCATTAATTACACCTTCTATAGAGTTAGCTGTTGCTAAACCTAAATCGTTATGGCAGTGACAAGATAAAATAGCTTTGTCTATACCCTTTACGTTTTCTTTTAAGTATTTAATTTTTGCGCCATACTCACTTGGTAAGCAATACCCCGTAGTATCTGGTATGTTTAATACCGTTGCACCAGCCTTAATTACGGCTTCGCAAACACGTGCTAAATATTCGTTATCGGTTCTACCCGCATCTTCAGCATAAAACTCAACATCTTCCACAAAAGATTTAGCATAAGTTACGGCTCTAACGGCACGTTCTATTATGGCATCTTGTGTAGATTTAAATTTGAATTTTATATGAGAATCCGATGTGCCAATACCTGTATGTATTCTAGGTAATTTAGCATATTTTAAAGCTTCGGCAGCTACTTTTATATCGTTTTCTACCGAACGTGTAAGTCCACAAACGGTTGCGTTTTTTACAATTTTAGAAATTTCTTCAACCGATTTAAAATCACCAGGACTCGAAACAGGAAAACCAGCTTCAATAATGTCAACACCTAAAAAATCTAGCTGTTCGGCTATTACTAATTTTTGCTCGGTATTTAGTTTACACCCAGGGACTTGTTCACCATCTCTTAGCGTTGTATCGAAAATTTGGACTTTATTATCAGACATTTATTAAAATATATTTTCTTATTGTTCTACGAAGTTATATTTTGCTTAACGAAATGGATAATACAACCTTAGTTTATTACGATGTTTAAAGCAGTTATTATCTACTTAATATTCTAAAAATCAATCAATTAACATTGGTTTTACACCTATGACGAAAGAGCAAAAAGATAATTTGTTTGTGCTAGTGAAATCACTTTCTAAATCCGAAAAGCGCCAATTTAAGCTTTACGTAGGACGATTGGGAGTAAATGAGGACTCTAAGTTTTTAATGCTGTTTAATATTCTCGATAAATTATCGGTTTATGATGAGGCTTTTATTTTAAAGAAAGGTATTGTTAAAAAACAGCAGCTTTCTAATTTAAAAGCGCACCTTTATAAGCAAATATTAATTAGTTTAAGGTTAAATCCGTCGCATAAAGATATTAGACTGCAAATACGCGAACAACTCGATTTTGCAACCATACTTTACCATAAAGGTCTTTACAAACAAAGTTTAAAAATATTGGATAAAGCCAAAAGTTTAGCCATTATCAATGAAGAAAAAAATGTGGCTTACGAGGTGGTCGAGCTTGAAAAAGTTATAGAATCGCAATATATTACTAGAAGTTTAAGTAATCGTGCCGATGAACTTACTATACAAGCTAAAGAGCTTAGTTTACACAATGTATTGGCAAGTAAACTGTCTAATTTATCCTTGCAACTTTATGGTCTATATTTAAAAATAGGCTATATCAAGAACGATGAAGACTATAAACAGGTTACGAAGTATTTTAATGACCGCTTACCTAAGTATGATATACACGAGCTTGGTTTTCGTGAAAAGCTATGGCTATACAAATCTTATTTATGGTATAGTTTTCTAACGGTCGATTTTTTGTCTTGCTATAAGTATTCTCTAAAATGGGTAGATTTATTTTATGCTAAAGAAGAAATGATTGAGCTAAATCCTGTGTTTTTTTTAAGCGGAAATAATTATTTATTAGAGTCGCTATACTTTTTAAGAAAATACGATAAATTTAAGGAGAGCTTAATTAAGTTTGAGGGTGTAACCAAAGAAAAATGGTTCCCTAAGGATGATAATCTTGATGGTTTAGCTTTTCTATACATCTATAATAACAAGTTTAATTTACATTTTATTGAAGGAAGCTTCGAGGAAGGTTTGCCTTTAGTGGATGAGGTTTTGAGTGAATTAAAATTTTATAGAAACCGTACAGACGAGCATCACGTTATGGTATTTTATTATAAAATGGCCAGTATGTATTTTGGAGCCGGAGAAAATAAAAAATGTATAGAATTCTTAGATAAAATTATTAGTAATAAATCATTACAAATGCGTGAAGATTTATTGTGTTTTTCTCGTATTTTAAATCTTGTAGCACATTACGAAGCTGGTTTAGATTACAACCTCGATGTGCTTATAAAGAGTACGTATAAGTTTTTAATTAAAATGGAAGATTTATATGAAGTACAAAAAGAATTTATTAAGTTTTTAAGAGGTTTAGGTGATATCTATCCGCATGAGGTAAAGAATGAATTTAAGAAACTCCATAAAAAACTAAAGGAATATGAAAACGATCCGTACCAAAGTCGAGCATTTTTATATTTAGATATTATTTCTTGGCTAGAATCTAAAATTCAAAATCGTCCTATTGGTTTGGTTATCAGGAATAAATTTCATGAATTAAAGAATAAGTAGTTTTGTTTTTTTTTTTTGTTGAGGAATAGTTTTAATATGAGTTGGTTTAAAATCTCATTATATTTAGACTACCTGCTTTCGACAATTATAAAGAACAAAAACAGCCACATTAAATAGTTTTATTTATTACCATATAATGCCAAAATGTTTATAGAACAAGAAGAAAAATTTAAAGACGTACTTTCTAAAATAGAAGGGACAATTAATGAGCAAAGCTTTTTTAATAAGTTCTTGGAATTGTACCCAGAAGCTTGGAAAAAACATAAAATTATGTATTCAAAATTTACTAGAAGTAAACAATTTGGACAAAAAATTCCGTTACCAAAACCTGAAGTTTCTTTACGAAAAGAAATTAGGGTGTGGTTGCAAAAACAATAAAACCGGAATTTAAACTATCAAAACCAAGCAAACTATCTCATTTTATAAAAATATAAAAAGTAACATAGTTTTAGCGATATAAAGTGTTGGCGATGTTCTCTTTCCGCGAAAGCGAAAAAATAAACCACAAGCTTATTATCTACAAACTTACTTCCGTATATTTGCACTTTCTTAAAAATAACAATCATGCAAGACGGATTATACGCAAAATTTAATACAACAAAAGGAGAGATTCTAGTTGCTTTAGAGTACAAAAAAACACCAGGAACAGTTGGACACTTTGTAGCTTTAGCTGAAGGAAATCTTGAAAACAAAGTAAAGCCACAAGGGACACCTTATTACGATGGATTAAAATTCCATAGAGTAATTGAAGATTTTATGATTCAAGGTGGATGTCCACAAGGTTCAGGAGCAGGAAGTCCAGGTTATAAATTTGACGATGAGTTTCATCCAGACTTAAAACACGACGGACCAGGTGTGTTGTCTATGGCAAATGCAGGACCTGGCACTAATGGAAGTCAGTTTTTTATAACACACGTAGAAACGGCATGGTTAGATGGTAAGCATACTGTTTTTGGTAAGGTTGTAGAAGGGCAAAACATAGTAGATGCCATTGCACAAGGTGATTTAATTGATACCTTAGAGATTGTTAGAGTTGGAGCAGAGGCGGAAGCTTTTAATGGCGTTGAAGCATTTAGAACTTTTGAAGGTTCTCGTGAGGCAAAATTAGCTGCGGCTAAAGCTGCTGGTGAAGCGGAATTAGATAAGTTGGCTGCTGGGTTTGAAAAAACTGAAAGTGGTTTGCGTTACCAAATTATTCAAGAAGGTAATGGTACAAAAGCAGAAAAAGGTAAAACGGTTTCTGTACACTATAAAGGACAATTGGCTGATGGTACTGTTTTCGATTCATCATACAAACGTAATTCACCAATTGATTTTGCAATAGGCGTAGGACAAGTTATTCCAGGATGGGATGAAGGTATTGGCTTATTAAAAGTAGGTGATAAGGCGCGTTTAGTAATTCCGAGTCATTTAGGATACGGAAGTGCTGGAGCAGGAGGAGTAATTCCACCAGATGCTACTTTGGTTTTCGATGTAGAACTTATGGATGTGAAATAATTTATTACTAGATTCTGTAAAGCAGACACTGGTTTCAATATAGATTTGAAAAAGAAAAGCACCTCGAAAGAGGTGCTTTTCTTTTTACCTATAGTTCCATGCCAACTAACTATAAATTAATTTCATTCACCGAAATTGTAATTTTAAAGTTTGTGTTAATATTAAATTCGCAGCATGGTTAAAATAGTAGATACAATATTCTATTCTCGGGTTTTAAAAGAACTGAATTATTCTTTTGGGGATTTTTATATTTTTGAAAAATTTATAGTTTCCGAAATTAAAGAGGGGGTTAATTTCGATTATAGTAATGCAAGAAAAATAATAAATGATGTTTGTGATTTTCTTGGAACGCAGAATGGGGAAAAAATTAATTTTATTTCGAATAGGGTAAATTCATATTCGGTTGTAGCTTCCGATTGGTTAAAATTTTATAAGAATAGCTATAGGCTAAAATCTTATATAGTCGTGTCGGATAGTCCTAGACTATCTAACTCTACCATCGAAAAGCTGTTTTTTAAGGGGACAATAAAACATTTTAAAGAGCTAGATGTAGCTATTAATTTTGTGGAAAATGATATGATAGAAATTACTTAGTATTGTTTTATATTTGTTTCTATGACAGATAAAGAACTACAACAGCTTAAATATCCAATCGGTCAATTTACTTGTCCAGAAAAAATCACATCAAAACATCTGGAAGAGTGGATCTCGGTATTAGAACATTTTCCTGATAGGTTAGATGGCCTAGTGAATGGGTTAACAAACCAACAGTTAGACACGCCATACAGACCAGAAGGTTGGACTATTAGGCAAGTTGTTCACCATTTATCCGATAGTCATCACCATAGTTACACACGTTTTAAATGGGCTTTAACAGAAGATAAACCGGTAATAAAAGCTTATTTTGAAGAACGCTGGGCAGAATTAATAGATTCTAAATCTGCACCTATACATATGTCTTTGGCTCATTTGCGTGCCATTCATTTTAAATTGGTGTACTTATTAAAAACCTTATCGGAAGAAGATTTAAAGGCCTGTTTTATTCATCCGGAAACCAATAGCGAAGTGCCGTTAAATTTTAATGTTGGCAATTATGCTTGGCATAGCAACCACCATTATGCGCATATTGAAAATCTTATAAAATTAAAAGGTTGGATTTAATATGATAAGAAAAGCAACACTTGCCGATGCCAAAGCCCTTCTGGATATCTATAATTATTATGTAATACATACCGTTTCTACTTTTGATGAGGTTCCTTTATCTTTAAGTGTTTTTACAGAAAAAATGGAGCTTATTTTAAAAGACTATCCGTTTATTGTTTTTGAAGAAAATAACAAAATTTTAGGCTTTGCTTATGGTAGTAAATTTAGACCAAAACCAGCTTATAATTATACCGTAGAATCTACAGTTTACGTCAAAAATGGTGTTCATGGCAAACAAATTGGCTCTAGATTATATACGGAATTAATAGCGCTATTAAAGCAACATAATTTTAAATCGATTTTGGGAGTGTTAACCATTCCAAACCCAGCGAGTGTTAAGCTGCATGAAAAGTTTGGTTTTACTCAAGTTGCTCATTTAAAAGAGGTGGGGTTTAAATTTGAAACTTGGCTAGATGTTGGTATTTTTCAATTAAAACTTAATTAAGCTTTTTTCCATTTTATACCACAGCCAATACTTGGTTTTTGTGGCGCATCATTACTAGTGTTATTTACCAAGCAATCTATAGCGTAGCGTAAATCTTTTCCTGTAACAGGAACGCCGTTACCTGGTCTAGAATCGTCCAATTGGCCTCTATAGGTTAATTCTAAATTTGAGTTGAATACATAAAAATCGGGAGTGCAAGCGGCATTATAAGCTTTTGCAACATCTTGCATTTCATCATACAAATAAGGAAAAGGATAATTTTCATTCTCGGCATGAAGTTTCATTTTTTCAGGACTGTCTTGAGGGTAATTAACAACATCGTTGCTAGAAATAGCGATACATGCAATACCTTTTTCTATATAGGTATTTGAAATGGCTACCAACTCTTCATTTACATGAATTACAAAAGGGCAGTGGTTACAGATGAACATAATTACAGTACCTGTTTCACCTTTTAAGGCATTGAGCTCTAGAGTTTCTCCAGAAACGGTGTCTATCAATGAAAAATGAGGGGCTTGTGTCCCTAAAGGAAGCATGTTGGATGGAGTTTGAGCCATAATTAAAAGTTTTATGCTAAGTTCGGGATTATTTGTATTTTTAAAAAATGAACCAATCAATAACTTTCGAAGATTTCACAAAAGTAGATTTAAGAGTAGGGACTATTTTAGAGGTTAACGATTTTCCTAAAGCTCGAAAACCCGCCTATCAATTAACTATTGATTTTGGAGACTTAGGGATAAGAAAAACATCGGCGCAAATTACCACACTTTATGAAAAAGAAGATTTACTCCAAAAGCAAGTTGTGGCTGTTGTTAATTTTGCAAATAAACAAATCGCTAATTTTATGAGTGAGTGTTTGGTTTTAGGAGCTGTGAGAGGTAAAGATGTTATGTTGCTAAATCCCGAAAATAAAATAAAAAACGGAACGGCTGTTTTATAGGATATGCAAGAACTTGATTATGTAAAAATCAACTTTGATAGTAATGGTTTGTGGGTTTTAAACGTAGCCTTGGCAGTTGTTATGTTTGGGGTTGCATTAGGTATTAGTTTAAGTGATTTTAAAATTTTATTCAAGCAACCAAAAGCTGTTTTGGTTGGAGTCTTAAGTCAGTTTATATTATTACCGCTTGTTACTTTTTGCTTTGTTTATGTTGTGAAACCACAACCTAGTATTGCTTTGGGAATGATTATGGTTGCGGCTTGCCCTGGTGGTAACATATCTAATTTTATGACGCATTTAGCCAAAGGAAATACAGCGTTGTCCATAAGTTTAACAGCGTTTGCAACTTTTACGGCTGTTTTTATGACGCCTTTTAATTTTCAGTTTTATGGAAATTTGTATCCGCCAACGGCTCAAATTTTAAAAAATGTAGCGCTAAATCCTTTGGATTTAATACAATTGGTGTTGATGATACTTGGTGTTCCTTTAATCTTGGGCATGTTATTACGCCACTATAAAGAAACATGGGCTATTAAGTTATCTAAACTACTGAAACCATTATCTATCATTATTTTTGCCGCTATTGTTATTATTGCTTTTTCTAAAAATATAGATGTGTTTAATGCTTACATTCATCATGTTTTAATATTAGGAATAGGGCATAATATACTTGCTATTTTACTCGGGTTTTTATTGGCAAAGGCCTTTAAGCTTTCTTTTAAAGATCAAAAAACTTTGGCTATTGAAACAGGTATTCAGAACTCAGGCTTGGGTTTACTTCTTATTTTTTCATTTTTCAATGGGTTAGGAGGTATGGCTATTTTAGCTGCGTTTTGGGGAATATGGCATATTATTTCAGGACTCTTATTGGCCACGTATTGGTCTAAAAAATAAAACATAATAAAAGTACTATTGAATAAAATTTGGTTACATAGTGTACGGTTGTATATTAGGTTAGGATTGTTTTTCTATTACAAGAAAATCCATGTTTTTAATGCGGAAAACATGCCTCAAAATAAGCCATTATTACTATTGTCAAACCATCAGAACGCGTTGTTAGATGCGTTAATCATTGGTACACAATCGGGAAGATTTCCTTATTTTCTAACAAGAGCAGCCGTTTTCAAAAAACCACTAGTAGGCAAAATATTGCGAAGCTTGCAAATGCTACCGGTATATAGAATTCGTGATGGTTGGAATACTATCAATAATAACAAAGCTATATTCGAGGCTTGTTCGGGCATATTGAATAATAATGAAATGGTGGCTATTTTTCCAGAAGGAAACCATAATTTAAAACGAACCGTACGGCCGTTAAGTAAAGGGTTTACACGTATTGTTTTTGATACCTTAGATACTTATCCCGATATAGATTTACAACTTATTCCGGTTGGATTAAATTACCAGAATGCTGAGCGGTTTGGAGATTCGGCTTCGTTATATTTCGGTGAAATTATTAAGGCAAAAGATTATGCTGCAGATAAAAGAAGCGAAGCAGTGATAAATTTAAAAACTAAAATTCATTCTGAAATATCAAAACTTACAATACATATACCTTCAGATGCATATAAAGAAACGATTACGAAGCTTAACAATTTGAATGTAAGCTTTACTAATCCTAAAGTAATTCATGATTTTTTAGAAAACCGAGGCACTTTATCTGAAATTAATACATATACAAAACCGACTTTATTGAAAAGTGGATTAAAGTTTCTACTAATTTGTAATTTGATTTTACCGTATTTAGTTTGGAAGTTTATTGCTCAACCTAAAGTTAGTGATGTTGAGTTTATTGGGACCTTTCGTTTTGCAATAGCCATTACTTTGGTGCCTATTTGGTTGTTAGCGGTTTCTGGAATTATTTGGGTAGTCTTCGGATGGCAAATAGCACTTGGTTATATTTTAGGTAGTTTATTTTTGGCGCTACTTGCGGTTAAGACATAAAAAAATCCGTTGCTAAGAAAGCAACGGATTTTTAATTTATATGTTTTGAAACGTTTTAGATATCATCAAAGCTAATATCAGTAAAACTTTCTGGTGTTTTTAAGTCTGCTTCGGTAACTCGAGATCCATCATCTTCCGAGTTCTCGTATTCTTTTTTGAAATCCTTTTGGTGACGTTCACTTATTACTTCATCTCCTTTTTCATTTATAATGTAATCCGTCATTTCTGCTAGAATATCTTTAAACTCAGCAAAATCTTCTTTATAAATATAAATTTTATGTTTTTTGTAATGAAACGAGCCGTCATCATTTGTAAATTTTTTACTTTCAGTAATTGTTAAATAATAATCTTCAGCCTTTGTCGCTCTTACATCAAAAAAGTAAGTACGTCTTCCTGCTCTCAATACCTTTGAAAAAATCTCCTCTTTCTCCATCATACCATTATTGTTCATAATTATATAGAAATTTGTTTTTAATTCTAGTGTTTCAAAAATCTAAAAAAAACCTAAACAAACCAACCTTTTAAGGAGTTTCTTTTTAAAAAGTAATATTTAATTACTGCAAATAAACTAAATATAACTGTAAGTGTTTTATTTTGAAGAGGTTTCGCTTAGTTGTTTTAAATATAAATGTTTGTAATACCCATCTATTTCTATTAACGTATCGTGCGTACCTTGTTGTACAATTTTACCATCTTCTAACACAATTATTTTGTTTGCATTTTTTGCCGAAGACACCCGGTGACTTACTATAATGGTAGTTTTTCCTTTTGTAATTTTATTCAAATTTTTCAGGATTTTTTCTTCCGTTTCGGTATCCACAGCAGATAAGCAATCATCGAAAAGTAAAATTTTTGGTAATTTTATAATCGCTCTAGCTATAGAAACGCGTTGCTTTTGTCCTCCGGAAAGCGTGATACCGCGTTCGCCTAAAACTGTATCGTAGCCTTTATTGAATTTCATAATATTTTTATGAACTTGTGCATTTTTTGCGGCCTCGATAACTTCGTCATCGGTTGCGTTTTCCTTACCAAATTTAATATTGTTCTTTAGACTATCAGAAAACAAGAACGCTTCTTGGGGCACATAACCAATACTGTCTCTTAAATTTGATAGGTTTAATTGGCCTATTTGCTGTTTGTTGATTATTATAGAGCCTTCATCAATATCATATAGACGACCAATTAAATCTAAAATAGTAGATTTTCCAGAACCTGTTTTTCCTATAATGGCAAGTGTTTCGCCTTCTTTTACATGGAAATTAATATTTTGTAAGGCTGTTATATTGGTATCATCGTAAGTAAAGGACACATTTTTAAACTCAATATCGCCAGTAATTTCAGTGTTAGATTCAACTGTGTTTTTTATTTCAGGCTCTATTCTTAAAAACTCATTAATTCGCTTTTGCGAAGCTTCAGCCTGCTGTACAATCGATGTTACCCAACCAACAGTTGCTACTGGCCAGGTTAGAAGGTTTACATAAATTATAAACTCTGCAATGGTACCAATACTTTCAATTTCGCCATTAATATATTGCATGCCTCCAATGTAAATTACAATTAAGTTACTTACGCCAATTAATAAAATCATCATAGGGAAAAACCAAGCTTGCACACGTGCCAAATCTATTTGTTTTTCTTTGCTTTCTGCAGCAAGAGTAGAAAAGTTGACAGATGTTTGGGGTTCTATGCCGTATGCTTTTATTACAGAAATACCACTAAATGATTCTTGGGTAAATGTGGATAGTTTGGATAGATATTCCTGTACAATTGTACTTCTTCTATGTATTTCTTTACTTAATTTGTAAATAACAATAGATAGAATAGGTAACGGTATTATGGTGTATAAAGCCAGAGAAGGAGATTCCTCGAACATATATATCAATGCAATAACAAAAAGAGTTACCGTGTTTATGCTATACATTATTGCGGGACCAGCATACATTCTAACTCGACCAACATCTTCGCTAATACGGTTCATTAAGTCACCGGTTCTATTCTTCTTGTAGAAATTTAAAGATAATTTTTGGTACTGCTCGTAAATTTCATTTTTTAAATCGAACTCGATATATCGAGATACATTTATAATATATTGTCGCATAAAAAATGTTAGTATACCACCAACAATGGCCGCACCTATAATGAACAGGATAGCTTCTAAAAGTTCAGCTTTAAAGGCCGCAAGAGGCATGTTTTCATTAAAGTATTTTTCTATTACGATAAATATTTTTTTTACATATCTAGGTGTAAATAGCAAAAACATGCGGGCAATTATAGTAATAAATATCCCGATTAATAGGTTGGTTTTGTATTTTAGAAAGTACTTATTTAAGTGTTGTAATTCTTTCATTTATTTTAAAGGAAATAAGGTGCAAATATAGGGTATTCATTATAATTAAGATATTTATATACTCTAAGCAATTGTTAAATATAGCTTAAAGTATTTAGTAATAATAAAGTGTTTAAAATCCGTTTTTATTTAAATATAGTGTTATTTTTGCCGCACGAAAGCAATAAAAAATTTTCTAACCAAAATAAGTTCTTTGTAATGATGCTAAATAGAAGACATATTCGTGTAAAAGTAATGCAAACCATGTATGCCTTTAAAGGTAGTGAAAGTGATGATTTTAGTAAAGATCAAAAATTCTTACTATTTAGCATTGATAACATGTATAACTTATACCTTTTACTTATCTCGCTAATAATTGAAGTTCAAAAAAGAGCTGAAAGTAACTTGGTGAAAAAGCAAAATAAGCACCTAGCTACAAAAGAAGATATTGACCCGAACCGAAAATTTGTTAACAATGAAGTTTTTAAAATTTTATTGAACAACTTGGACCTGAAGGATAAATTAGAACGTTATAATATAAAGGATTGGGAATTAGATAGCGAGTATGTAGATGTTATCTTTAAGGCTATAACGTCTAGTGAATTGTACCAGAGCTACATGGAAACTAAAACATCTAGTTTTAAGGAAGATAAAGAATTTTTAGTTGATGTTTTTAAAGAAATAATCGCTCCAAACGAAAAACTTTACGAGTATTTAGAAGATAAAAATTTAACATGGTTGGATGATTTGCCAACGGTTAATACAACTATTTTAAAAATACTTAGAAAAGTAAAATTAACGTCTTCGGAAAATCACTTTACACCGCCATTATATAAAGATACTGAGGATAAACAATTTGCTATCGATTTGTTTAGAAAAACATTGTTGAACAGAACCGCTATAAATAAAGAGATTGAGCTTAAAACTCAAAATTGGGATTCGGATCGTATTGCAAATGTGGATTATGTTTTATTGCAAATGGCTATATGTGAGGTGAAAAGCTTTCCGTCTATTCCTGCAAAAGTAACTATTAATGAGTATTTGGAAATAGCTAAAGAATATTCTACACCAAAAAGTAGCGTGTTCATTAATGGTATTTTAGATAAGCTTGTAAAGGAATACACCGAAGCCGGAAATTTAAATAAAATTGGTAGAGGATTAATGTAGGTTATTTTATGTTAAGAGTATTACAAAAATTTCAATTCGACTAAATAATTGTTATTTTTGCAACTTCAATTAAAAAATATATTTAAAATGAAAAAGATTATATTAGGATTAAGTGCATTATGTGTATTAGCTTTAACATCTTGTAAAGAAGAAAACGCAGCAAAAAAAATTGAAGAAGCAAATGTTACGGCTGCGGCAGTAAGAGATGCTAGTGCATCTAATTTTCCTGTAATTGAGTTTGAAGAAACTACTCACGATTTTGGAGAAATAGAAGCAAAAAAATCTGTTGAGACTGTTTTTAAATATACAAACACAGGTAAAGCACCATTAGTAATTACTAATATTGGGACATCTTGTGGATGTACTGTACCAGAAGATTGGTCTAGAGAGCCATTAGCTGTTGGAGAAACGGGGCAGTTTACCGTAAAATATAACGGTAGTGGTAAAGGGAAAATCTCTAAAAGTTTAACACTTACTGCTAATACTGAAAAAGGAAAAGAAATAGTTAAAATTGCGGCATTTGTAAAAGATGACGCTAATAGCGTAATGACTAAATAAATAATAAAAATTATAATGGGAGAAGGTGGAATTGGTGGTTTATTGCCATTTGTATTAATGTTTGTAGTAGTGTATTTCTTTATGATTGCACCACAAATGAAACGTGCAAAAAAAGAAAAGAAATTTGCAGCCGAGTTAAAACGTGGCGATAAGGTTATAACCAAAAGTGGTTTACACGGCAAAATTTTAGAACTTAATGACAAAGACGGTAGCTGTGTTATCGAAACAATGTCGGGAAAAGTGAAATTTGAACGTTCGGCAATTTCTATGGAAATGAGCACTAAACTTAACGCTCCTGCAGTAGTTAAAAAATAAACATTTACTTTAATGTGAATAAAAAAAGAACCCTTTTGGGTTCTTTTTTTTTGATTCATTTTAACTGCGAATATATTTTATCTATCAAATTGTAAGAAAGAATCACCTTATAATGGCGTTAGGAAATACTACTGGACTTTCAAAACCATCTTTTCCAACGGAAGCAATTCCAAAGAAATAATTGTCAATTACAATTCCGTTAAGCATAAACTCTAATACATTACCAACATAACGGCTATAGTCCCAAGTGGGTGAGGTGGTATCTCTCCAGTATATTTTATAGCCAACAGCGCCAGTAACTTTTTCCCATTTAAACTTAACCGCTGGTTCTACAATACCTCCAATAGCAACGGATTTTGGAGCAGGAGGCGCCCAAGCTAAACTAGCCAAGTTAATAGCATTTACTGTGGTTAGCTTTTTTGCATAATCAAAATTAACGTGCTCGATGACATCCCCATATTTTATACCGTTTTCTTCTCTTATATCTTGATGCTGCTGCGTGTAGTTTTCATGAGCTTCCATAATACGGATTCCTGCGAAACCTAAGTCGTTGAAAGGTCTGTGGTGTCCACCACGTCCAAAGCGATCTAATCTATAAACCATTATTGGGTTCATTTCTGGCATGTATGTTTTTACCGTTTTATTAATATAGCGTGCTAATTGACGTGAAATCCCATCGACTTCGCCTCCATAAAACCGTCGTAAATTGCGTTGTTTTTCAGTTTCGTTAGCAGGAACTGGTTCTGAGAAAATTCGGAATGTACGGTTATCAATAACACCATCGACACCTTTTATATTTCCAATCATATCATTATTAAGTATTCCAATAATGTCCCAATCATTATCTTTAGCGTATTTGGCTAAGCCTCCACCACCAAATAAACCTTGTTCTTCACCAGATAGACCAACATAAATAATACTGTTTTCAAATTTATAATTAGATAGTACTCTCGCCGCTTCAATAGTTCCGGCCATACCAGATGCATTATCGTTTGCTCCAGGAGCATCTTTTGTAAACTCCATAGTATCGCTACCACGAGAGTCTATATCGCCGCTCATTATAATATAACGATTTGGGTATTTTGTTCCTTTTTGAATGGCTACAACGTTAACAACCCATGCATCATGAGGAACACGTTTATTACCTTCTTTAGTAACAAAATCCTTTTGGTAAAAAACGTTTAGACAATTTTTGCAATCTTGAGATATGGTTTCAAATTCAGATTTTATCCAGCGTCTTGCGGCTCCAATACCTCTAGTGTCGGAAATAGTATCGCTAAAAGTATTTCTCGTTCCAAAATCAACTAGTTTTTGAATATCTGTCTCAATGCGTTCTGCAGAAATAGCCTCAATGATATCATATAGTTTTTGATTGGTTTGGGCCGATGTTATTGTTATTGAAAGAAGGAGTAAAGGGAGTAGTAATTTTTTCATTCAGTTTTTTCTTAAAAGTACGAAAAAAGAAAAAGGCTAAGCTTGTGATACTCTTTTTAACTAAATATTTAATAAATTAAATTTTAGGGTATAAAAAAAACGCTTCAAAAATTAATTTGAAGCGCTTCTTAACACTTGAGTTAATCACTAATTAATTGTTTTAATCCCTTAAAAGCAATATTTATTTTCGGCCTTAACTTTTTCGGCTATTTCGTTACGTAAATCTACAATGTCTGGGTAGTTTTGATATTTTGTAAAACGTTTAAGTCCCATAAGCATCATACGTTGTTCATCACCTTCAGCAAAAGAAATAATACTTTCTTTCCCTTTTTCTTCAATAATATCCACGGCGTGATATAAGTATAATTTAGACATTGCAATTTGAACAGATTGAGAATCGGCTCCAAAGCGTTTGGCATTTTTTTCGGTTCTTAATATAGCAGATTCGGCCATATATATTTCAATTAAAATATCGGCAGCAGCAATAAGTAATTGTTGGTGTTTGTCTAAATCTGGGCCAAATTTTTGAACAGCGCCTCCTGCAACCATTAAAAAAGTCTTTTTCAACTTATTAATCATTACTTTTTCTTCAGAAAATAATTCTGAGAAATCTGGAGTTTCAAAAGATGGTATTCCCATTAATTCTTCTTGAACTTTTTGAGCAGGACCTAATAAATCGACATGACCTTTCATGGCCTTTTTTACAAGCATTCCAACGGAAAGCATTCTGTTAATTTCGTTTGTTCCTTCGTAGATACGTGCAATACGCGCATCTCTCCAAGCAGATTCCATAGGCGTTTCTTCAGAGAATCCCATTCCGCCAAAAATTTGAATACCTTCATCAGCAGCATGTTGTACATCTTCAGATACGGCTACTTTCAAAATAGAACATTCAATAGCATATTCTTCAACACCTTTTAATTCAGCTTCCTGATGCGTGTTTCCTGCCGCTTCTCTTAAAGCAATTCTGTCTTCAATATTTTTTGCAGCTCTATAAGTTGCAGATTCTCCGGCATAAGCATTAGTTGCCATTTCAGCTAATTTCACTTTAATCGCACCAAAATCTGAAATAGGTGTTTTAAATTGCTTACGCTCGTTAGCGTAATTTACAGCCGTAGATAAAATTCTTCTTTGAGAGTCTAAACAAGCAGCAGCCAATTTAATACGGCCAACGTTCAATGCATTCATCGCGATTTTAAAACCTTCACCACGACCAGCTAGCATGTTTTCAGCTGGAACTACAGTGTCGTTAAAAAATACTTGACGCGTAGAAGAGGCACGAATACCTAATTTGTGTTCTTCTTCACCTAAAGTAATTCCGTTAGGAGTTTCACCATTATATTCTACTATAAAACCAGTAATATTTTTATCATCCTCGATACGAGCAAAAACGATCATCACGCTACAGAAACCTGCATTGGAGATCCACATTTTTTGACCGTTTATTTTGTATGTTTTACCATCCGCAGAGAGTTCAGCAGTTGTTTTACCAGAATTTGCATCAGATCCTGCTCCAGGCTCTGTTAAGCAATAAGCGCCAAACCACTCACCAGATGCTAATTTTGGCACGTATTTTTGTTTTTGCTCTTCTGTACCATATAAAGTAATTGGCATAGTACCAATACCTGTATGTGCACCAAAAGCAGTACTAAAAGAACCTGTTCCGCTTGAGATATAATCACAAGTTAATACCGTAGAAACAAAGCCCATTCCCATACCGCCAAAAGCTTCAGGAACCGCAACACTTAAAAAGCCCATATCGCCAGCTTTACGCATAACTTCTTCAGTTAATGCATAATCTTTAGCTTCGAAACGCGCTTTATGAGGAATGATTTCACGATCGTTAAATTCCATTACGGATTCTTTCATCATTGTTTGTTCTTCTGAAAAATCTTCAGGAGTAAACACATCTTCACAATTTGTTTCTTTCACTAAGAATTGACCACCTCTTAAGATGTCTTTTTCATTTGCTTCCATTTTATATTTTTGTATTTAGTTCTTTATTAGTTTAAAAATTCAAATATTCCACAGGCACCTTGACCTGTTCCTACGCACATGGTAACTGCTCCATATTTCCCTTTCATGTTTTGCTTACGCATTTCATCAAAAAGTTGTACTGATAGTTTTGCTCCTGTGCATCCTAATGGGTGACCAAGGGCAATGGCTCCACCATTTACGTTAATGATATCTGGATTAAGGTTTAACTCTCTAATTACTGCTAAAGATTGAGAAGCAAAGGCTTCATTCAATTCAATAAGAGATAAATCGTCTTGTTTTAATCCTGCTTGTTTTAATGCTTTTGGAATTGCTTTTACTGGTCCAATACCCATAATGCGCGGTTCAACACCTGCAGCGGCATAGTTAACCATTCTTGCAATTGGTTCTAAACCTAGTTCTTTAACCATGTCTTCACTCATAACCATTACAAAAGCAGCACCATCACTCATTTGAGACGAGTTACCAGCGGTAACACTTCCTCCAGCAGCAAATACAGCTCTCAGTTTTGCTAAGGCTTCTTTGCTTGTTCCTGCACGAGGTCCTTCATCTTTAGTTACTGTGTAAGATTTTGTAGCTTTCTTTCCGTTCGCATCAATATATGTTTGTTCCACGTCAATTGGTACTATTTGATCTTGAAAACGATTTTCAGCTTGAGCTCTTAAGGCTTTCATATGAGAATTAAATGCAAACTCATCTTGGTCTTCACGTGATACTTTAAACTGTTTTGCAACAGCTTCTGCAGTATTTCCCATGCCCCAATAATAATCTTCATGCCCCATTTTTACAATGGCATCATAATTTAATTCTGGTTTAAAACCTGTCATTGGTACGCTACTCATGCTTTCTGCTCCACCAGCGATAATACAATCGGCCATTCCAGCTTGTATTTTAGCTGTTGCCATACCTATAGTTTCTACTCCAGAAGAGCAAAAACGGTTTACGGTTACACCAGGAACATCAACAACATCTAATCCCATTAAAGAAATTAAACGCGCCATATTTAATCCTTGAGCGCCTTCCGGCATGGCGTTACCCACTATAACATCGTCAATACGTTTAGGGTCTAGACCTGGCAATTCTTTCATCATATACTTGATGGTTTCAGCTGCCAATTCATCTGTTCTTTTAAAACGGAACACGCCTTTTGGTGCTTTACCAACTGCGGTTCTATATGCTTTTACTATATATGCTGTTTTCATTTTTCTTAGTTTCTTAAAGGTTTACCTTTTGTTAACATGTGCTGAATACGCTCTAGAGTTTTACGTTCTGTACATAAACTTAAGAAAGCTTCACGCTCTAAATCCAATAAATATTGCTCGCTAACTAAAGTTGGTTCAGATAAATCTCCACCAGCCATAACGTAAGCTAATTTATTAGCAATTTTCATGTCGTGTTCACTAATGTAATTGGAATCTTTCATAGAATCTGTTCCTACTAAAAACATACCTAATGCTTGTTTTCCAAGTACTTTGACATCCGAGCGTTTTACAGGTTGTGTGTAGCCAGAATTAGCCATTAACATAGCGTGTTGTTTTGCAACTGCAATTTGTCGGTCTTTATTAACAACAACAACATCTTTGCCTTTTTGTAAAACTCCCATATCAAATGCTTCGTAAGCCGAAGTTGATACTTTTGCCATACCAATAGTTAAAAAGTATTCTTGAAGTGTATTTAGCTGAACATCTCCTTTTCTGAAAGTATCTGATGCTCTTAAAGCCATTTCTTTAGAACCGCCACCACCAGGGATTACACCAACACCAAACTCTACAAGTCCCATGTAAGTTTCTGCAGCTGCAACTACTTTATCGGCGTGTAATGATAATTCACAACCACCACCCAAAGCCATTCCGTGAGGAGCAGAAATAGTTGGAATTGAAGAGTAACGCATACGCATCATACTATCTTGGAAATATTTAATAGCCATGTTAAGCTCGTCATATTCTTGCTCTGCAGCCATCATGAAAATCATGCCTATGTTTGCACCAACAGAGAAGTTTGCAGCTTGATTACCAACCACTAAACCAGCAAAATCTTTTTCGGCTAAATCAATAGCTTTATTTAATCCGGCTAAAACGTCTCCACCAATGGTGTTCATTTTAGATTGGAATTCTAGGTTAAGGATGCCGTCTCCAATATCTTCAATAACAACACCAGAGTTTTTAAACACTTCGTTTGTTTTACGAATATTATCTAGGATGATGAAACTATCTTGACCTGGAATTTTTGTTTGTGTTTTAGAAGGAATATCATAGAAATATGTTGCACCTTCTTTTACAGAATAGAAAGATGTGTTACCAGAAGCAAGCATCTCATTAACCCAAGCAGCAGGTTCCAAACCTTCAGCTTTCATTAATTCAATTCCTTTTTCTACGCCTATGGCATCCCAAATTTGGAAAGGTCCGTGCTCCCAACCAAAACCAGCTTTCATGGCATCGTCAATTTTATAAACGTCATCTGAAATTTCAGGAATACGATTAGATACGTAAGCAAATAATGCAGTGAAGCTTTTTCTGTAAAACTCGCCTGCTTTATCTTTTCCTTTTACTAATACTTTAAAACGGTCAACAACTTTATCAATCGTTTTCGTAAGTTCTAAAGTTGCGAATTTTGCACGTTTTGCAGAACGATATTCTAGAGTATTTAAATCTAGAGAAAGAATTTCTTTAGACCCATCTGCTGACACTTGTTTTTTATAAAAACCTTGTCCTGTTTTACTTCCTAACCATTTGTTTTCCATCATGGTATTGATGAAGTCTGGTAATTCAAATAACTCTAAACGTTCATCATTTGGACAATTTTCTCTAATTCCGTTTGCCACGTGAACCAAAGTATCTAAACCAACAACATCTACCGTACGGAAGGTTGCCGATTTTGGACGACCAATTACTGGTCCTGATAATTTATCTACTTCCTCTATAGTTAAATCTAAATCTTTAACTGCGTGAAATAAACTTTGTATACTAAAAATACCAACTCTGTTTCCAATAAAAGCAGGTGTGTCTTTAGCAACAACCGATGTTTTACCTAGGAACTTTTCACCATATTCATTTAAAAATTCTAAAACAGAAGCATCCGTTTTTGGTCCAGGAATTATTTCAAATAACTTTAAGTAACGAGCAGGGTTAAAGAAGTGGGTGCCGCAGAAGTGCTTTTGGAAATCTTCACTGCGCCCTTCACTCATAAATTTTATTGGAATACCGGAAGTGTTAGATGTAATTAATGTCCCTGGTTTACGGTATTTTTCTAAGTTTTCAAACACCATTTTCTTGATGTCTAATCTTTCAACTACAACTTCCATGATCCAATCTACATCTGCTACTTTAGCAATGTCATCTTCTAAGTTACCGGTAGTAATTCTACTAGCGAAATCTTGATGATAAATTGGAGATGGTTTTGATTTTAATGAGGCCATAAGTGCATCATTAACCAATCTGTTTCTAACTATTTTGTCTTCTAAAGTTAAACCTTTAGCTTTTTCTTTGTCATTGAGTTCTCTAGGAACAATGTCTAGTAACAGAACATCTACTCCAATATTAGCGAAATGACAAGCTATACCGCTTCCCATTATTCCGGAACCAATAATTGCAATTTTTTTTATTCTACGTTTGCTCATTTTATTTAACTAGTTGTCGTTTGGTGTATATATTTTTTTATTTGAAACCATCTCTAGAATCACGTCGGCCACCTCATTAAAGTGCTTTAGTTTTTCATCGGAGATGTTGTTTTTAATTTTTTCATTAAAAGTTAAAACTCGATCCTTAGAGTAGGTGCGTTTCTGGATTCCGAATGGTGTTAGTTTAATGATAACTCCGCGACCATCTTCAGGATTAGGATGTCTATCAATTAAACCTTTTTTTTCCATAGCTTTTAAAATTCGAGAAAGGCTTGTCGCTTCCATGCCCATTTTTGGGCCTAAAGCAGTCGATGGTGTTCCTTTTTCTGGATCTATGCTTAATAAGGTAAAACCTGTTGCCATAGTACTGTCAAATTTTAATGCTTCTTCATTATACATTTTTTGAACGGCCAGCCATGTTGTTCTTAAAATGTAATCGATGGTTCTATCTTTCATGTTGAGAGGTTGTTGTTTTCAAATATAGTAAAATTTATTATGCATGCATAATAAATTTTTAATATTTTAGTTAAACCTTTATTAATATCAACACATTTTACTATCCTCTGTAGATTTTCTCAATAAGAGCAAGGTACTTTTGTTTTATAACTTTACGCTTCATTTTCATGGTTGGCGTTAGGTGTCCGGCATCTATAGACCAAACGTCAGGCGTGATTTCGAATTTTTTAATTTGTTCCCATTTACCAAAGTTAGTGTTGGCATGGTTAATTTCTTCTTGAATTCGTTCTAATAATTGGGTGTTTAATATAATGTCCTCATTGGTTGTAAAAGGAATATCATGGCGTTTTGCCCATTCCTTAACAAAATCGTAATTGACTTGTACTAATGCCGCTGGCATTTTTTCGCCTTCACCTATAACCATAATTTGCTCTATAAAACGCGATTGTTTAAACTGGTTTTCAAGTAGGGTGGGTGCAACATATTTACCTCCTGAGGTTTTAAACATTTCTTTTTTACGGTCGGTTATCTTAAGAAATCCATCAACATCTATTTCGCCAATATCACCAGTATGGAAATAACCATTTTTAATGGCTTCGGCTGTTTTAGTGTCGTCTTTGTAATAACCCATCATTACATTAGGGCCTTTTACCAGTATTTCGCCATCTTCGGCTATTTTAACTTCTACATCGTCAATTATTCTACCGGTGGTTCCTACTCTAAAGCCACCATTTCTCATATCGTTTACGGATACAACAGGGGAAGTTTCTGTTAAACCGTAGCCTTCCATAATAGGTAAGCCAGCAGCTGCAAATACTCTAGTAAGTCTTGGTTGTAATGCGGCACTACCAGAAACCATAAGGTCTAGATTTCCTCCAAGGCCTTCTTGCCATTTACTAAAAATAAGCTTTCTAGCTATTTTAAGTTGAAACTCATACCACCAACCATTTTGTTCGTAAGGCTCAAATCTTAGTCCAAGGTTAACGGCCCAAAAGAAGAGCGATTTTTTTATTCCTGATAAATCACTGCCTTTAGCTATAATTTTATCATACACTTTTTCATATAGGCGCGGCACAGCTGTCATAACATTTGGCTTGATTTCTTTGAGATTGTCGCTCATTTTTTCGATAGACTCTGCAAAGTAAACTTCGGCACCGCAATATTGATATAAATAAAGTATCATGCGTTCAAAAACATGGCAAACAGGCAAGAAGCTCAGTGTTTTTGCTTTGCCATATTCAAAAGGAACCCGATTTTGGCTATTTAAAACATTTGAAACTAGATTTTTATGTGATAGCATAACACCTTTTGGTTTTCCTGTGGTTCCAGAGGTATAAATTAACGTGGCTAAATCGGTCGATTTTACTTCGTTTTTTCTAGTCTCTACTTGAGGTTGGTCATTTAAGTCTTCACCTAACTTAAGGACTTCTTTCCAGCTAGATTCATTTTCAATATCATTAAAGGTATAAACGTTTTTAAGTTTTGTGTTTCCTTTTATTGTATTCAATTTCGCTAGAATTTCTTCATCTGAAACAAAGCAATAGATAGATTCTGAATGATTTAGGATATATTCATAATCTTCTGCGCATATTGTTGGGTAAATAGGCACATTTTGGGCGCCTATTTGTAAAACTCCTATATCTAATATATTCCACTCCGTTCTGTTTGTAGAAGAAATCACTGCAATTTTATCGTTAGGCTTTATACCTAACTTTAATAAACCTCGACTTATGGCATTAGCTTGATCTACATATTCTTGTGAAGAAGTAGATTGCCACTTTCCATTATGTTTTGTATTAAAAGCCTTATCTAAATTGTATGTTTCTAATTGATAATAAGGAAAGTCAAAAAGTCTAGTGATGTTGGTCATTTGCTATTAAAATTATGTAGTGCAAAATATGAAATAAAATAAGATTAACAAATATATGGTCTTAAAAGCGGTGTATTCTTATAAAAGATTGTTGTTTTTTGTCGATTTTGCATTGCTAAGACGTTTGAATCTGTTGATAAGTAAGAAAGTTATTACCTGTGTTTTTTCAAACAAACTTGATTTTATAGTATTTAAAGATACTAAAATCAAGTTTACTATCCTTTATATTTAACTTTGTTTTTGATGTTAAAAAAAGTTAACGTTAAATGGCAGGTTTTCTGTTTGTTAGAGTCGTTTAAGTGGTTTGTATTTTCTATTTAAATAAAATTAAGTTAAGATTAAAACGTATTAAAGATAGTTTACTTTTTATGTGATTTTTGTTTTAAACGAACTTTTTAGTTCAAAAAATATATTCGCTCGTCTTTAAATATATGGCGAATCAATTACAACGTTTTCGTAAATAAAGATTATCTAAAATTTTCATTTTTAAGGGATAAGCTGATAAATGTCAGTTTTATTATTGGTTTTTGATTATAAATTTGTTGCAAACAAAAAGTTTCAAAACTTAAAAATACAATACAATGGAAGTAAAAGAATTTATACACGGAATTTGGACAGAGCAAATAAATGTTAGAGATTTTGTTATTAACAATATTACACCTTATCATGGAACAAGTGAGTTTTTAGTTGGTCCAAGTGTAAAAACCCAAAAATTATGGGATGTTTGTAAAGAAGCCACTCAAGAAGAAAGAGAAAATAACGGTGTTCGTTCTGTAGATACTGAAACTATTTCTACTGTTAGCGCGTTTGAAGCTGGATATATTGATAGAGACAACGAGGTAATTGTTGGTCTTCAAACCGATGAATTATTAAAAAGAACAATGAAACCATTTGGTGGTTTTAAAGTGGTTCAAAAAGCATTATCAGAACAAGGTGTAAAACCTAATGAGGCTATTACTGAGTTGTTTTCTAAATATGTTAAATCTCATAACGATGGTGTTTTTGATGCCTATACTACAGAAATAAAAAAATTCCGTTCATTAGGATTCTTAACCGGCTTACCAGATAATTATGCTAGAGGTAGAATTATTGGTGATTATCGTCGTATTGCACTTTACGGAATCAATTTTTTAATAGAATCTAAAAAAGAAGATTTAGAGAATATTACAGGCCCAATGACCGAGGCTGTAATTCGTTTACGTGAAGAAGTTGCCGAGCAAATAAAAGCTTTAAAAGAAATTATTGAGTTAGGTGCTAAGTATAATTTAGACTTAGGGCGACCAGCAGAAAATGCAAGAGAAGCTGTGCAATGGACATATATGGCTTATTTAGCGGCTGTAAAAGAGCAAGATGGGGCAGCAATGTCTTTGGGTAATGTTTCTACTTTTTTAGATATTTATATAGAAAATGATTTACAAGAAGGATTAATTACAGAAGAAGAAGCTCAGGAGTATGTAGATCAATTTGTAATGAAATTACGAATGGTGCGTCACCTTAGAATGGGAGCTTACGATGAAATATTCGCTGGAGACCCTACTTGGGTAACAGAAGCAATTGGTGGAATGTTTGAAGATGGAAGAACAAAAGTGACTAAAACATCGTTCCGTTTCTTAAATACATTATACAATTTAGGACCATCACCAGAACCAAATATGACAATCCTTTGGTCTGAAGATTTACCACAAAACTTTAAAGATTATTGTGCAAAAGTATCTATCGATACCTCTTCAATTCAGTTTGAAAATGATGAATTAATGAGAAAAAGTAGAGGCTCTGATGATTACGGAATTGCTTGTTGTGTATCATACCAACAATTAGGTAAATCTATTCAATTTTTTGGAGCGCGTACCAACTTAGCTAAAACGTTACTATTAGCTGTTAATGGCGGTCGTTGCGAAAATACAGGAGTACAAATGGTTGATGGTATTGAGCCTTTAGATACAGAATATTTAGATTACGATGATGTCATGGCTAATTTTAAAATAGCGATGAAAGAAGTAGCACGTGTTTATAATGACTCTATGAATATTATTCACTACATGCACGATAAGTATTATTATGAAAAAGCACAAATGGCTTTAATAGATACAAACCCTAGTATTAATATTGCTTACGGTATTGCTGGTTTATCTATTGTTGCCGATTCACTTTCAGCTATTAAATACGCAAAGGTAAAACCAATTAGAGATGAAAATGGTTTAACTGTAGATTTTAAAATTGATGGTGAATTCCCTTGCTATGGAAATGATGATGATAGAGTAGATGTTTTAGCAGCAAACGCAGTTGCCGATTTTAATAATGAATTAAAAAAGTTACCAGTTTATAAAAATGCAGAACCAACAATGTCTGTATTAACTATAACATCTAATGTATCTTACGGTAAAAAAACTGGAGCAACACCAGATGGTAGAGCGAAAGGAATTCCTTTTGCACCAGGCGCAAACCCAATGCATGGTAGAGACTCTCAAGGCGCTATAGCTTCTTTAAACTCTGTAGCTAAAATAGATTATGAAGATTCTCAAGATGGTATTTCTAATACATTCTCAATTGTTCCAAAATCTTTAGGAGCAAACAGTGAAGAGCAAGTAGAAAATTTAGGAACTATTTTAGATGGTTATTTTTCGAGAAATGCGCAGCACGTAAATGTAAATGTGTTAAATAAAGAGACTTTAATGGATGCCATGGAGCACCCAGAAGAATATCCACAATTAACAATTCGTGTATCGGGATACGCTGTAAACTTTGTTCGCTTAACAAGAGAGCAGCAGTTAGAAGTTATTACTCGATCTTTCCACGAATCAATGTAATTTATACTAATATTTTAAAACATCTAGATAAAGAAATAGGTTTCATTATCTAGATGTTTAATTTTAAACCTAATCCTATCAAAACAACTGAAAATATATTAAACGTACACTCTATTGAATCTTTTGGTACTCATGACGGTCCCGGGATTAGAATGATTGTATTTTTACAAGGCTGTAAGCTAAAATGTCTGTATTGCCATAACCCAGATTCTATAGACACTTCTGGAGGTCAAGAATATCATATAGAAGATTTGGTTCAAAAGGCTATTAAAATGAAAGCTTATTTCGGTAAAAAAGGAGGAGTAACTGTTTCTGGTGGAGAGCCTTTATTACAAGCCAAAGCTTTAATTCCATTTTTTAAAAGATTAAAAGAAGAAGGTATTCATACAAACATTGACACCAATGGCAGAATATTGAATCATTTCTCCACGGAGTTATTAGATGATTATGCCGATTTAATTATGCTGGACATAAAGCATATGACTGAAGAAGGCTATATAGCTCTAACAGGTAAGCCTAACAAACAAATCGCATTTAATCTAGCAAAACATAGAGAAGATTCTGGTAAAAACATGTGGTTACGTTATGTGTTAATTCCAGAATTGACTGATAGTCCAGATTTGTTACATGCACTCGGTAATCATTTTAAAGATTATAAAAGCATTGAGAAAATTGAAATTCAGCCCTATCATAAATTAGGAATTCATAAGTGGGAAGCTTTAGGTTGGGATTATGAGTTGAAGGATGCTCGCGAAAATACAGATGAAGAATTGCAAAAAGCATCCGATATTCTAAGTCGATATTTCAAAAAAGTTAAATTGAATTAAGACTTTTTTAAATACTTTCAGTTAATATAATTATTTGTAATACATATGTTTACGAGGTTTTTCGCTTTGTGAAAGGGCTATGTATTGCCAAAAAACTAAGAGTAAATAGTATTTAAATTTTGTCATGCAGAAAATACAAGCGTATGAAAACTTACAAGGAAGAACACAAGAAGGCATCAGAGTTTAAAACCCGATCAGAGTATTTGGATCATGAGTTACAAATAATGAATCCAAGAAGATATAGACTAAATTTACCTGGAAGAGATTTTAGATTTGAATGGGAAGATTTAGTGCCGGCTTTTGCTGGAACTTTAGGGATTATTGCCATGTATTCTTCTGTAATGATGGCTTGGGCCGAAGGCTTAACAGAAGCGTGGGACCATATTACACTTGGTAAAGAATTTGCCATAGAAGTCTCAAGGGTAGAGATGTTAATTCCAGCTTTGTTATTCGTTATTTTAGCTTCAGGGTTTTTCAATCCTAGAGCAAATTTAGCAGGTAATCATGGTCCAATGATACCGCTTATAGCTAGTATAGCTCTAGCAGGGGCTCATCCTTTGGCTTTAGCCATCTTAATTGGTGTTTTTGGCTTACTTCTTAGTTTTTTTAAAGGTGGTTCACGCCTCGTTAATTTAACGAGCAAGGGTGTTGCTGGTGGTTTGTTGATATTTTTGGGGTTTTCTGGTGCTTTAGTTCAAATAGAGACCATTCAAAAATGGAGTATGGGATTAGAGTCTAGTACCGTTGAAGCAGGTTCTATGGGGTTTTTAGGGCTCCTAATTTTGGGTGTAACAGTAGTATTGTATAGTTTCCTTGCACGTATTGAAAAACGTTGGTTGGCCATACCTGCATGTGCTATTACAGCTTTAATAATGGCTTTAATTGGAGGAGCGAGTTTTGATTTGCAATTTACCACTGAGGTGGGGTTACCAAACTTAAACCCTGTATATTGGTGGGGCAATACAGAAGAAGGGTGGATGCTTGGTTTACCAAATACGCAACACTTTTTAGCATCTTTACCATTTGCTATTTTGGCTGTAGCCATGTGGTCTCCAGATTTTTTAGGTCATCGTATTTTTCAGGAAATGAATTATCCTAAAAAAACAGAGAAGGTACTTATGGATGTAGATGATACTATGACTATGTGTTCTATTAGGCAAATGGTTGGTACAGCTATTGGTGGTGGTAATATTACATCATCTTGGGGAACGTATATGATTCCTGCGGCAATAGCAAAAAGACCTATTCCAGCAGGCGCAATCTTACTTGGTTTAATGGTGATTGTTGTTGCTATTTTGGGTTTTCCAATGGATATAGCTGTGTGGCCACCTGTAAGAGCAATTGCATTATTAGTTGGTGTGTTTTTACCAATGATTGAAGCTGGTATACAAATGGTGAGAAAAAGTGCGTGCTCCCAAGCTGCAGGTATCTGTATTTTTACTGCTATGGTTACCAACCCAGTGTTGGCTTGGGCATTAGCTATGTTTTTAGATAATAATGGATTAATTGGAGATAAAGAGCGCCCTAAAACGCTTTCTTTTGTAGATAAATGGGTAATACCATTAGCTATATTAATAGTTTGTATTGGTGCAATGCTGGCCGTTGGTATGTTGGAATCTAGCTATGGTATCTTACCTTACTTATAACTAAAACTATTCTTTAAATTAGAAAACCCAGAAGTACTTTATGTGCTTCTGGGTTTTAATTTGTTTTAAATTTGAATTTAATTACTTTCTATCCAAAGTCTTGCATTCACAAATGCTTCTAACCAAGGAGAAACTTCGTCCGTTCTTCCTTCTGGGTAATTTGCCCAGTTCCACTGAAACGTAGAACGCTCAATATGTGGCATAGTTACCAAGTGACGTCCTGTTTTATCAGAAAGCATTGCTGTGTTATAATCCGATCCGTTTGGATTGTTTGGGTAACCTTCGTAACCGTATTTTGCAACTATGTTATAGTTTTCTTCGGAAAGTGGTAAGCTAAATTTACCTTCACCATGAGAAATCCAAACCCCTAATTCTGTTCCTGCTAAATTAGAAAGCATTACAGAGTTATTATCTTGAATTTTTACAGAAGTAAAAGAACTTTCGTGTTTATGAGAATCATTATGAATCATTTTTCCGTGTACTTCATGTTCCGTATTGATTTCTTCTAATTCCATGAATAATTGGCAACCATTACAAATACCAATCGATAGCGTATCTTCTCTTTTAAAGAAATTTTGAATTACTTTATTTGCTTTCTCGTTATATTTAATTGCGCCGGCCCATCCTTTTGCGGAACCAAGTACATCAGAATTACTAAAACCACCAACAGCACCTAAAAACTGAATATCTTCTAAGGTTTCACGGCCAGAGATTAAATCTGTCATGTGTACATCTTTCACATCAAAACCAGCTAAATACATAGCATTTGCCATTTCGCGTTCCGAATTTGATCCTTTTTCACGAAGAATAGCTGCCTTTGGGCGTTTGCCAGTAAAAGCTTCTAGTTTTCCTGTGAAATTTTTAGGGAATGTATACTGAAGCGGTTGATTTTTATAATTATTGAAACGTGCTTCAGCTAAATTATTTGCCGTTTGTTTTTTGTCTAATAAATAAGACGTTTTATACCAAACATCTCTAGTTTCTGAAACATCGAAAGAGAAACTCTCGTCGTTGTTTTTAATGTTTAATTGTCCTGTATTGTTTACAGAACCAATATTAATAGCCTTTATTTTATTTTCTGCTAAGATAGTTTCTACAGAAGCATCTGCTTGAAAAACAATTCCTGAGTTTTCAGCAAAAAGTACTTTTATAGCATCTTCTTCACCTAATTTAGAAAGATCTAAATCGGCTCCTAAATTAACATCAGCAAAACAAAGTTCTAATAAAGTAGTAATTAAACCACCAGAAGCCACATCATGACCAGCTGCAATTTTATCGTCTGTTATTAAATTTTGAATGGTATTGAAAACAGCTTTAACGTAAGCTGCATCTTTTACATTTGGTGTTTCATTTCCAATAGCATTTAATATTTGGTTGAAAGAACTTCCTCCTAATTTAAAATCGTCTTGAGAAATATTGATATAGTAAATGTTACCACCGTTTTGTTTTAAAACAGGCTCAACAACTTTAGTAATATCATTACAGTTAGCACCGGCAGAAATAATAACTGTTCCTGGAGAAATAACATCACCATCAGGATATTTTTGTTTCATAGAAAGTGAATCTTTCCCGGTTGGTACATTGATTCCTAAATCTATAGAAAATTCTGAAATAGCTTTTACAGCTTCGTATAAACGTGCATCTTCGCCTTCGTTTTTACAAGGCCACATCCAGTTTGCTGAAAGCGAAACCGCATTTAAACCATCTTTTAATGGTGCCCAAACTAAGTTTGTAAGTGCTTCTGTTATTGAGTTTCTACTTCCTGCTACAGGGTTAATTAAACCAGAAATAGGCGAGTGGCCTATAGAGGTTGCAACACCTTCTTTTCCTTTAAAATCTAGTGCCATAACACCAACATTGTTTAAAGGGATTTGTAAAGGTCCAACACATTGTTGTTTGGCAACTTTACCACCAACACAGCGGTCTACTTTGTTTGTTAACCAATCTTTACAAGCTACCGCTTCAAGTTGTAAAACTTGCTCTAAGTATATTTTTAAGTTTTTGGTTTTATAACGTGGGTTTTTATAATTTCTGACAACAGTTTTATCTGTTAAAACAGTTTTTGGTGAGCTACCAAACATATCTTCTAAAGCTAAATCCATTGGTTTGTCGCCTTTGGTTTTAGATTCGAAAGTAAAACGATTGTTGCCAGTTACCTCTCCAACAGTATACATTGGCGAACGTTCTCGGTCTGCAATTTTTTGAAGTATTTCTGTATGCTTTTCAGAAATCACTAAGCCCATACGTTCTTGGGACTCGTTACCAATAATTTCTTTTGAAGAAAGTGTTGGGTCTCCAACAGGTAATTTATCTAAATCGATGTTTCCACCGGTATCCTCAACTAATTCTGATAAACAATTTAAGTGTCCACCAGCACCATGATCATGAATAGAAACAATGAAGTTTTCATCGCTTTCTACCATGCCACGAACGGCATTGGCAGCACGTTTTTGCATTTCTGGGTTAGAACGTTGTACTGCGTTTAACTCAATACCAGATGAAAGTGCACCTGTATCTGCTGAAGAAACTGCAGCGCCTCCCATTCCAATTCTATAATTTTCACCACCAAGAATAACGATTTTGTCGCCTTCTTTTGGTGTGTCTTTTAAGGCTTGGTCTGCTTTACCGTAACCTATACCACCAGCTTGCATAATTACTTTATCGAAACCTAATTTCCTTGGTCCAGAATCGCTAGATGATGCGTTTTCGGCATGTTCAAAAGTTAAAACAGAACCTGTAATTAAAGGTTGTCCAAATTTGTTTCCAAAATCTGAAGCACCATTTGAGGCTTTTATTAAAATATCCATTGGTGTTTGATAAAGCCATTTTCTAGCTTTAAACTTTTGTTCCCAATGGCGGTTTTCTTCTAATCGAGAATACGATGTCATGTAAACAGCCGTTCCTGCTAAAGGTAAAGATCCTTTTCCGCCAGCAAGACGATCTCTAATTTCTCCACCAGCGCCTGTTGCAGCACCATTAAAAGGCTCTACGGTTGTTGGAAAGTTATGTGTTTCCGCTTTAAGCGAAATAACAGACTCGTAATTTTTTGTTTCGTAAAAATCTGGTTTGTCAGCTGTTTTAGGAGCGAATTGCTCAACAACTGGTCCTTTTACAAACGCAACGTTATCTTTATAAGCAGAAACAATATCGTTTGGATGTGTTTCTGATGTTTTTCTAATTAATTTGAAAAGTGATGTTGGCTTTTCTTCACCATCAATTACAAAAGTTCCGTTGAAAATTTTGTGGCGACAGTGCTCAGAGTTTACTTGAGAAAACCCGAAAACTTCAGAATCTGTTAGCGGACGACCAATTTTTTTAGCAACACCTTCTAAATACTCAACCTCTTCAGTGCTTAAAGATAGACCTTCTTGGGAGCTGTAAGCAGCAATATCCTCAATGTTTAAAATAGGTTCTGGCTTAATGTCAATAGTAAAAGTATCTTGATTTAAGCTTGCGAATTTCTCTGAAATCATAGGATCGAAATCCATGAATTCTTCTGTTGAAGCTGAAAATTCTTCAATTCTGATAATGTCTGAAATCCCCATGTTCTGAGTGATTTCAACAGCATTAGTACTCCAAGGTGTGATCATCGCTGCTCGTGGGCCAACAAAAAAAGCATCTAAAGATGCTTGTTCTATTTTAGGTTGGTCGCCAAATAACCAAGACAATTTTGTTATGGTTTCGGTAGATAATTCTTTTGTTGTTTGAACAGCAAATACTTTACTGGTTACGTTTCCAAAGAAATGAATCATTATATGTGTGTTGTTAGTTTAAAGAAAGTGCAAATTTACTTTTTTTTAGCCGATTTTCTATTAAAAAAATACGCAGGAAAATAGAGAGTTATTCACGATGTTTTAAACAAAAAAAAGCGGCTTAAAAAGCCGCTTTTAGTAATTGTGATCAATTTATTTATTGTTTTACTATTTTTTTAGTAATGCTTCTTGCTTCTGATGATAATTTTAAAATATATACACCTTGCTCTAAGTTTGCTACATCTATGCTTTGCGCAGAAGAAGAAATAACGCCTCTGTTGGTTTGCTTTCCAAGGATGTCAAAGATGCCAAATTCTAAAGGTTCGTTAGTGTCAATATTAATATTGCTTCCTTTTACTGGGTTTGGGTAGATTTTTAGCTCTTCTAAAAATTTATCATCTGTACTTAATGAAGTGTAACAAGTCCAAGATAAATCATCTAGAGTTACACGGTCCCCACCACTTGTACTTTCTGTAATTACAATAGTTACATTGCCTGTAATATTGATATTAGATATAGTTGTTGTTTGTGCTGAGTCTCCATAAGGTAGTGAGCCAACAACGTTACCATTTACCATGATGTCTAAATTTCCTGAGCCACCGCTGTAAGCTCTTTGAGTGGTTGCTGTTAAGCTACCAATACCTCCCGAAAACATTGCAGATGTTACATTACCCGTTTTAGTGCCTCTTGCATCAAAGGTAATGGCTTTGCTTTCTGGTAAAATTACTCGATCGATTCTAGCTAGAGTTGCTGTCCATGTGCCTCCATCATTACCTGTCCATGTTCTGTCAGCATATTGGCTGTCATTAGATCCTACTGTGGAAACTAAATTTTCGAAAGTTTCTGTGATACATGCGCTACTTACTGGCGTAGAATCTTCTAAAGTAGTCGCGTTTACAGCATCACTTAAGTCTGATTTGTTATTAGCTAAATCTGTAGCAAGTACTGAAAAACTGTAAGTTGTCTCAGGGTTTAAGTCGGTAAGTGTTAAAGAGGTTCCTGATTGTGAAGAAATAAAATATTCACCATCAACATAAATTTGATAAGAAGTAACACCTGTATCATCTGTAGAAGCATCCCAACTTAAGTCTACTGTAGTACTTGTTGCGTTAGCTGCTGTTAGGTTCGTTGGTACTGTTGGCGCTTCTGTATCGGTTGGTTGAGATTCTCCCCAACGGTTTCTTGCAGTTTGTCCGCCCCAAATAGCTGTTGCTAAATATGGGTTGTCAATAAATGGATTTCTGTTTCCTTGACCATAGGCATTATTAACATCTCCATGATAAGCGTTTCTTTGATCTTCAACTATAGAAACTGGATCTTGTGCATTCCATTCCAAAAGAAGGTTAATCATGTTTGAATCGATAGCGTTGGTTTCTCCATTAGCTACAAACGATGGCTTACATTGTGTACCGTATCTTAAATACATGTACATAATAATTCTTGCAGCATCCCCTTTCCACTCATCTCCGGGATACCAACTTCCAGAAATATTAGCGGCTGTAGTTGTAATTGGGTTACCGTCTGCTCCAATATTGGTGATGTATTTTAAATTTCCGCGGTTAGAGTTCATTCTAACATCTGAAGGTCTTAGGTTGTGAGCATCGGCATAGGGAGGTACATTTTTACCTGTACTTTCTAATTTAGGACTCGCTAAAGAATTCGGGAATGTGTGTTCTCTATTCCAATCGGTGCCTTGATTACCACCTGTTGAAGTGTTACTACGAGTTCTGTCTGTAACGTAGTTGCCATCGGTATCGCTGTAACCGTATATTAATAATACATTATTGAGGTTGTCTGGATCTTGATCGGTTATTTTACTTGCTTCCCAAATACCTGGTGTATAGGTTAGGTATTGGGTATGTTTTGCAGCTGTTTCTGTAGCTAAATCGTTAAAAAGATCTATTCCGGTTTGCGAAAAATCTACATCTTGGTAATAGCTTTGTAAGTTTGCAGGCGGTGCTAGCTGCGCAAAACTTAAAGTTGTAACAAATAAAAAGAATAAGTAAAAGTGCTTCATAGAGGTGAATGGATTAATTAATTATAGTTTGAATTATAAAAATAAGATAAAACACGTAATAAGGGTGTTTTGGTGTCTCGCAAAGTTAAAATCTTTTTTTCGCTCTTGTGTTAAGGAATTGTCAAGTCCATGCTGTTCTATGTTTATGATGTGTTTGAAGGTTCTGTAAATAAAAAAAAGACCATCTTTTCAGATAGTCTTTTTATTTATATTGTAAGTGAATAGGTGTTAGTTCACTTTACGTTCTAAAAGTGCCATGTAAAATCCGTCGAATCCAGATTTATGAGCCATTACTTTTTTATCCTTAACTAAAGAGAAATTCTCTCCCGCTTCCGATTTTAGAAAGATTGCTACTTGGTCTTGGTTTTCAGAAGGTAATACCGAGCAAGTTGCGTAAACCATTTGTCCGCCAGGTTTAACCATTTTACAATACTGTTGGATGATTTCTTGTTGTGTTTTCTTGATTTTATCAATAAACTCAGGCTGAAGTTTCCATTTAGCATCAGGGTTTCTTCTTAAAACTCCTAAGCCAGAACAAGGCGCATCGATTAATACTCGATCGGCTTTATCGTAAAGTTTTTTGATAACTTTAGTAGATTCTATAGCACGGTTTTCAATGTTATGAGCACCATTACGTTTTGCACGTCTTTTTAATTCGTTCAATTTATTACCATAAATATCCATGGCAATAATTTGTCCTTTGTTTTCCATTAAAGAAGCAAGGTGCAACGTTTTTCCTCCAGCGCCAGCACAAGCATCTACAACACGCATACCAGGTTCTACATTTAAAAACTCGGCAACCAATTGAGAAGAGGCATCTTGTACTTCAAAATGTCCGTTTTTAAACATTTCCGTAGAAAATACATTAGCACGCTCTTTTAATTTTAGAGCACTTGGGTGATCTGGTAAAAAATCGGTTTCAATATCTAAATCAAACAAGGCAGTTTGTAGCTCTTCCTTAGTTGTTTTTAAGGTATTAACACGTAAAATAACATCGGCTTGCACGTTTAAAGCTTCAATTTCTTTGCTCCAAAGTTCTTTACCTAATTCTTTTACACCAATTTCATCCATCCAATCAGGGATAGATTCTTTAAATTTTCGGTTATTAGAAAGCTCATCATAACGGCCTTTAATACGGCGTAAAGGTGTACCTTCAAAATATTTCCAATCTGGTAATTTAATACCTTTTAAAGTTGCCCAAACCGCAAACATACGCCACAGGTTGTCACGATCAAAAGGTTCTTTTACTTCAGCAATTTCGGCATATAAACGTTTCCATCGTACCATTTCATAGGTAGTTTCAGCAACAAAACCACGGTCTCTTGCTCCCCAACGTTTATCACGTTTTAATAATTGTTGTATTACCTTATCGGCGTATTTGCCTTCGTTAAAAATTAGGGTTAAACCATCAATAACCGCAAAGCATAAATTTCTGTGTAATCGCATTTTTTCTAGTTCTCAGTTTTCAGTTGGAAGTTTTCAAACAAAAGTTATCCATCTTTCATCCAAACTGCATTAATTATTAGAGTTTGCAAAGTTACGCTTTATTCATTAATAATTTTTCTTAATTTGCAGCGATTAATTAACGTATTTGGAAGAACAAGATTTTATAAACGATTTAAGGGCAGGCAAGCAATTTGCGTATGGAAAGTTACTAGATCTCTTTCAGCAAAAAGTTTTTGCAACTTGTATCTCGTTTGTACCCAATAAAGAAGATGCGGAAGATATTGCGCAGGACGTTTTTGTGGAGGTTTTTAATTCGATTAATAAATTTAAAGGAAATTCAAAATTATCAACTTGGATTTACCGAATTACTACCAATAAATGTTTGGAGTTTATTAGAAAGAAAAATACTAAAAAACGTTTCGCTTTCCTGCAATCTATAATGGGAAATGAAATCCCTATGGATAAAACCAAATATTTTACAGAAATGAATCATCCTGGAGTGCTATTAGAGAATAAGCAAAAGAGTGAAACGCTTTTTAAGGCTATAAACCAGTTGCCCGATGCCCAGCGCGTTGTTTTTACGCTTAGTAAAATAGATGGGCTTAGTAATCAGGAAGTTTGCGATATTACAGAAAAAAGCTTGTCGTCTGTAGAATCGTTAATGTTTAGAGCTAAAAAAAACTTACAAGATGTTTTAGGTGATTTTTATAGAAATGAAATGAAGTGAAAAAAAAGCGCACTTCAACGCAAGTTTTAATAAAATATTGCATCTAAACTTTTATAATACAATAGATATGGATACTAATAAAGACATACAACAGAAAGTAGACAGTGCTTTAAATGCTGTCGATGTTATAGAACCCGTAAATGTATCTCCTTTTTTTAAGGATAAAACCATGCAACTTTTATTTTCTGAAAAAGAAGAAGTTGTTGTGCAATCAGGTTGGTTTACTCCAAAATTACAATTGGCAGCATTGGTATGTGTTGTTGTTTTAAATATAATCGCATTTACGCAATTAGATAGTTCGGGGTCTTCTAGTTATGATGAGAACATTAATCAATTTGCAGAAACTTATGGTTTGTCGTCTAGTTCAACGACATCATTTTTAAATTAATAATCAAATGAAAAAAAATATAGTTTTATACATTCTGCTTGTGTTTTTAGTAGTTGTTAATGTTTTTTTCCTTTATAATTACATAGGTAAACCGGGAGTTGAAGAAAGAAAAGAGCGTCAAGATCCAATGAGTTTTATTGTAGATGAATTAAATTTTAACGAGCAGCAATTGGAGGCGGTTCAAAATTTAAATAAAGAACATCACGAAAGTATGATGAGAAATAATAGTGGTATTAGAAAGTTTAAAGATGCTCTGTTTGATAAATTATCTGATGAAAAAATAGATCCTAAAGTTGTAGATTCTTTAGCGCGAATAATTGCTTTAAAAGAAATGGAGTTTGATAAAATGGCATTTTATCACTTTAGGGATATTCAAGAATTATGTAATCCACAACAAAAAGAAAAGTTTAAGAGTATAATGAATGATGCGCTTAAAAAAGGTTCGAATAAAAGAGAAAGACCAAATAAAGATGGAGGAGAAAGAAATGGGCCTCCACCACCCGGAGGTATGGGAGGAGATCGACAAGGTCCGCCACCGCCACCGCGTTAAAAGTTTTAATAGAAAGACACTATATTTTTAGTGTCTTTTTTTGTGATTATATTAACAAAAAGGAGCGCAAGTTTAAAACAAAGAAGCCATCTAAACTTACATAAACATTTAAATAAATTTTTAAGATGAAAAATAAAACAATTAAAACAGGTGCCTTAGTTTTTGGATTGGCTCTATTAGGATCTACTCAAACATTTGCTCAATCGGAAAGAAGAGAATCGAAACAACCTCCATCTTTTAGTGAGCTGTTAAAAAAGTTAGATGCTAACGAAGATGGTAAACTATCGGAAGATGAAGTAGACGGACCTTTAAAAGAACAATTTGCGGTAGTTGATGCTGATAAAGATGGATTTATTACTGAGGATGAAATGAAAAATATTGCTAAGACTAAAAAAGAAGGAAAGTCTGACAGAGGTGGTGATAAGAAAAGTAAGGGAAGACGTGAAATGCCTGTTTATGCAGATTTAGTTGCAAAAATGGATGCAAATAAAGATGGGAAACTTGAGGAAAGCGAAGTAAAAGGGCCTTTAAAAGACCAGTTTAAAACTATTGATAGCGATAAAGACGGTTTTATATCGGAAGAAGAATTTAAAAACGCACCTAAACCAGAACGCGGACAAAGACGATAGTTGTTTCATATTATTTTTAGAAACCATAGTGCAGTGCTATGGTTTTTTTAAGGCTCAAAATTTATAGATTTTGAGCCTTTTTTTATGTTAAGATATTTTTAACACAAAACTCGCGCAAGTTTTAAAATGTATAGGCATCTAAACTTTATGTAACAATTTAATAACATTCTATTAATATTAAATAAGTTGATAATATGCCGCAAAACATTCAAAAATTAATGAGTAGGTTTTCTTCTATTTCGTTAGAAGAAATGAATAGTGTTGCCTTAATGAAACGTACCGATACTAAGTTTGTAATTAACAAATCTCAGTTGTTTACTGTTTTAAACGAAATAGAAGGGCAATACAAAGTGCTAGAAATTAATGATGATAGAGTAATGAGTTACTCATCATTATACTTCGATACGGTGGATAATAAATTTTATAACGACCACCATAATGGTAAAAATAATAGAACAAAAATTAGACAACGTAAATATGTTGAATCTAATCTTTGCTTTTTAGAAATAAAGCAAAAAAATGGTAAAGGAGAAACTAATAAAACGCGAATTCCTGTAAAAGATTTTGAGTTGAATTTATCAAAATCCTCCGAAGCATTTATAGCAGAAACAACAAACCAAGATTTTAATTTAGAGCCAAGTCTTTGGAATGGTTTTAATCGTATCACTTTGGTAAATTTAAAAAGCAAAGAACGTGTAACTATAGATTTAAATCTTTCTTTTAAAATAAACGATACCGAAAAAAACTATTATGATTTGGTTGTTGTGGAAGTTAAGCAAGAGCGTTTTAATAGAAACTCTGTAATAGTTAAAACTCTAAAATCTTTACGCCAGCATCCTTACAGTATTAGTAAGTATTGCATTGGCATGATAAGTCTTTACAACGACTTAAAGTATAATGTATTCAAAAAGAAATTAATTAAAATCAATAACATTACAGCATAGCTATGGAGTTTTTAGAAATACCAATTTTCGATGACGATTTTTTTAAAATGGGGTTCCGCTTCTTAATAAACTTAGGGTTTTTAACGCTAATTATTAGGTGGTTGTATTATACATCGTCTCGAAGAAAAGATTACTTGTTTACGTTTTATATGATAAGTTTTATTGTGTTTTTTCTGTGTTTTACACTTAAAAAATTCGAATTAGATATTGGTATGGCGCTTGGTCTCTTTGCTATATTCGGAATTATTAGGTATCGAACAGATGCTATACAAATAAAAGAAATGACCTATTTATTTGTTGTTATAGGTGTTTCTGTCATGAATTCTTTGGCTAATAAAAAAATGAGTTATTCCGAGATTTTACTAGCCAATACTGTGGTGGTAATTTCTATAGCAATAATTGAGAAGTTTTGGCATTTAAAACACGAAGTCACTAAAGAGGTTGTCTACGAAAATATAGAAAATATTAAACCTGAAAATTACAGTTTACTCAAAGCTGATTTAGAAGATCGCACAGGTTTAATTATTAATGATGTAGCAATTGGGAATGTCGATTTTTTAAGAGATACGGCGGTATTAACTATTTTTTATTATAACAAGAGATAATATGAAGATGCGAAATAAAGGAGTGAAATTAAGGCGGTGCCTTTTGTTAAAGATTGTACTGTTTACTGTGCTTTGTGGTAATGTTAGTTTTGGACAATCTGGAGATAGTGATTGGGGGTCTTGGAATACTATTGGTTTAGAATATGAGTTAGATAAAAAATGGACATTTAGTTTAGAAGAGCAACTGCGATTAAAAGAGGATATATCTGTTGTCGATGAGTATTTTACACAGTTGAGTGCCGAATATAAATTTTTTAAAGGTTTTAAACTTGCAGGAGGCCTTCGATATATTCGTCAGAATGATAATCAAGGAAATATTCAGGGTTACGAAAATCATTTAAGGTATAATATCGATGTTACATATAAGCATGATATAAATAATTTTACTCTTGGTTACCGTTTACGCTATCAAAATAAAAATGAATTAGGTGTTTCTACATCAGAGGGCGATTATGCCAATCAAAATATTCGGATAAAAGCATCCTTCGAATATAATATCAAAAACTGGAAGTTGGATCCTAAGTTTTCTGCGGAGTTATTTAATCACTTTGAAAAGGAAGATGATAATGGTTTTAGTAAATACCGATTAACATTTGGAACCGATTATAAAATTAAAAAGTTTGGAAAAATTGGTGTTTTCTACCGTTTTGAAAAAGAGTTGAATGTAGACTTACCCGATGTTACCAATATTATAGGTTTAAAATATATATACACAATAAAAAACAAATAATTATGAAGAGAGTTAATTTAAAAACAAAGACAACTATAGCTTTTTTGAGTATAATAACCATGGGGCTGTTTTTATGTATAGGCTGCTCGAGTAAAGAGTCTATTGAGGATAGTGAAGGTGAAACTAGTGAATCTGAGACTGAAGTTGTAATCGATGATACAGATTTCGAAGCTACAGATTGGACGGTCGATACACATTCAAAGGATGCTGACCCTAATTTCGATGAGGTGTTTGAGGATGATGCTGTAAAAAGAATAGATTTAGTAATCTCGGAAGATAATTGGGGTGTTATGCTGGATGATATGGAAGATTTATATGGAACTTTTGGGCGTTCTAGAGGTAATAGTTTTTCAGATGAAGATCCTGTTTTTGTTCCAGCATCTGTATTTTATAATGGTATTGAATGGTACAAAGTAGGTGTTCGTTTTAAAGGAAATTCGAGCTTAGCGAGTTCTTGGGGCTCGGGTATTTTAAAATTATCATTCAAGCTTGACTTTGATGAATTTGAAGATGATTACCCACAAATAAAGAACCAGCGTTTTTATGGCTTTAAGAAATTGAGTCTTAAAAATAATTACCTAGATAAATCCATGTTACGCGAAAAAGTGGCTATAGATGTTTTTAGAAATGCGGGTTTAGTGGCGTCTCATGCTGCATTTTATAAGGTTTATGTAGATCATGGAGATGGACCCGAGTATTTTGGTGCGTATACTATGGTTGAGGAGGTGGATGATACCGTTATCGATACGCAATACAGTGATAACGATGGGAATTTATATAAGCCTGATGGTGATGCGGCAAGTTTTGCTAGCGGAAGTTATGATGAAGATGAGTATGTTAAAAAAACAAATGAAGATGAAGCTGATTTTTCTGATGTTGCAAATTTATTAGATGTCTTGCATGATAGTTCTAGAACTTCTGATGCTGCGGCGTGGAGAGCAAGTTTAGAATCTGTTTTTGATACCGATGTGTTTTTAAAATATTTAGCAGTAAATACCGTGATTCAAAACTGGGATACTTATGGTAGAATGACGCATAATTACTTTTTATACAATAATCCTGATACGGGTAAATTAAATTGGATTCCTTGGGATAATAATGAGGCGCTTCAAACAGGAAATCAAGGCGGAGCATACGCTTTAAATTTTCAAGGTTTAAGTTCGTCTTCATGGCCTTTAATAGGGTACTTGTATAACGATGAGGTTTATAAAGCGCAATATGATACTTATGTTCAAGAAGTTATTGATGGACCTTTTAATACGGCAACAATGCAGGCCCTGTATGATTCTTATGGTGTTTTGTTGGAAGAAGCTGCAACTTCAGAAGTAGATGGATACACTTTTTTGAATTCAACTTCAGATTTTCAGTCTGCAATAAATACATTAAAGAGCCATGTTGCGAGTAGAACTTCTGCAGCCAATAGCTATTTAAATAATTAGTAGTAAAAAGCTAAATGAAAAGCCTTAAAAACTCTGGGTTTTTAAGGTTTTTTTGTTTTTTCTGAATAAAAAAATAATAATTACCGCAAGTTTATTTTAGAGATGGCATCTAAATAAATAGAATCAATTATAACAAACTAGATAAAATGAGTATAGAAATAAAGAAAATAGTTCCGTTTACAAATGTAATGAGTTTAATTTTTTTATCTGTATTTGCATGCAGTGGAAGTGATGATGGGGCTTCGGAAGAAGCAGAAGAAGGAGAAGCTGTAACAGAATTACATTTAGCTTACGCTGCTTTTGATACGGATGCAACAGATATTTATTTATCTTCTAATGGTACAGAAGTAACTATTGAAACTACAGGTTTACCAAACCACGAAACAGTTTATTGGGGGGAAGGTAGCTCGTTGTATCTAGATGAGCCTACAGTTGCAACAACACCATCAATTATGTCTAGTAATAATAATGCGGCTACTATTACTGTAGATGCTACGCCAAATCTAACAGGGAGCACAGTAAGCACACAGTTAAACACGATTGGTATTGCGGTTAGTGGCGCTTCAATTTTTAACGATCAAGAAGGAGCTGGTGATTTGGATGAGGCAGCCGCAAGTTTAGATTGGACAGGTGCGCACATTGGTCCAGGTGTATATCACTATCATTTGGAGCCAGTAGCGTTTTCAGATGATGATGAGAATTTAGTAGGTATCTTGTTGGATGGCGTTTTTCTTTATGGAAGAAAATGTAACGCGACAGGAACTTATCCAACAGATTTGGATGCCTCTGGCGGACATACAACAACCACGCAATATACTGCTGGCGAAGAAGAGTATCACTATCATATTATAAATGAAATATACTCAACAACAGGGTCTTATATTGCTTTTTCAGGTCCTTACCAAGGTTATTAAATTATGAAATTCATTAAGCTTCTTTTTTTGTTACTCTGTATTGCTGTCTGTGGTTGTGAACAAGTGAGTCATAATATTAAAGACCTTGATGGTTTTGATGACATTAAAAATATTGAAGTAGCGAAGTCCAGTCTTAAATTAGATGGTAATAAAGGTGTTTGGTATTACAATGAGAAGCCTTTTTCTGGTTATGCGGTATCCTACCATACTAATAATACTTTAAGAGAAAAGATTGGGTTTAGCAAGGGGAGAAAAGAAGGTGTCGCCCAAATTTGGTTTATAAATGGGGTTTTAAAGGTAGAGTCTCATTATAAGCAAAATAAGCTTGTAAGCTCTTATAAATCTTGGTGGGACAATGGTGTTTTATCTTCTGAAGTGACGTACATAAAAGGCAAAAAGCAGGGGGTCGAAAAAACATGGTATAATACAGGAGTGCTTTCTAAAGAAAGAAACTTGGTTGGTGGTCAGGAAAATGGATTGCAGAAAGCTTGGTTAAAAAACGGCAAGTTGTATGTTAATTATGAAGCTAAAAATGGGCGAGCTTTTGGTATGCGTCGTGCAAATTCATGTTACAGGTTAGAAGATGAGGTTATAGTTTTAAAGAGAAAAAAATAATGAAATACATTTATATATTTTTAGTACTTTCTTTTATTGGTTGTAAAAAAACAATAAAAAAGGAAAACATAAAAGTAGTCGAAACGAGTAGGGTCGATTATTTACCTTATTATAGTGATGAGTCTTTTACGCCACATTGGTTAACTCCAAATACGGATGATGAGCGGAATTTTCATAAAATACCAGATTTTAATTTAACCAATCAATTAGGTGAAGCGGTAACTCAAAAAACTTTTAAAGATAAAATTTATATCACCGATTTCTTTTTTACGACTTGTCCTGGTATTTGTCCTAAAATGACTGGGAATATGTATAAAGTGCAAGAAGCTTTTATAAATGACAAGGATGTTCTATTGCTTTCACACTCGGTTATGCCGGCAACAGATTCTGTTCCTGTTTTAAAACAATATGCTGAGGATTATGAAGTGATTTCTGGTAAATGGCATTTAGTAACGGGTGATAAAAATGACATTTATAATTTAGGGCGTGAGCAATATTTTGTTGAAAATGATTTGGGAGAAGAGAAGAGTATAGAAGATTTTTTACACACGGAAAATTTCTTATTAATAGATAAGAATAAACATATTAGAGGAATTTATAATGGTTTAAACCGGGCTTCTGTTGCTCAGTTAATTATCGATGTTAAAGCTTTAAAACAAGAAATATAAGTATAGCTATTTGAGTCAGTCATATTATTAATAGTAGGTTAAATTTTGTTTAATAGCTCTAAAGGCTCCACGCGCAAAGGTGGAGTCTTTTTAATTTTAAGTAAATTTGCACTTATGAAAAAAATGTGTCTTGTTATTTTAGTGTTGCTTGGGATGTGTTCCTGCGGTAATCATTACCAGTTTCCAATACAACATATAAATTCGGTTGAGGTTATACACTTGTTAGAAGATTCGCTTTTAAACGTTAGAGCTTTAGAGGTTGTTAAGGAAACGAATGGGGCTTACTTTTTAGCGTCAAACGGAAAAGCGGGACATATTTATAGTAGTGATGATAAAAGTTTAAATGTTGTTTATCCAATTTCGATGGCTCCAGATTCTATAAAAAACAATTTTAGGTCGTTGGCTATAACTTCTAAAAATGGTTTTGGGTTGTCGATTGAAAGCCCGGCGAGATTGTATAAAATTAAAAACGATGAAAAGAAATTAGTTTATCAAGAAAACCATCCAAAAGTATTTTACGATGCACTAGATTTTTGGAACGATCAAGAAGGGATTGCAATTGGAGATCCTACCGATAGTTGTTTAAGTATCATTATAACCAGAGATGGAGGAAATAGTTGGTCTAAAATTCCATGCGAAAATTTACCAAACGCTAAAGTAGGTGAAGCTGCTTTTGCTGCAAGCGACACCAACATTGCTATTGTTGGTAAGCATACTTGGGTTGCAACAGGAGGGAAGTCGAGTAGAATATTGTATTCTCCGGATAAAGGAGAAACATGGCAAGCTTTTGAAACTCCTATTATACAAGGCACAGAAACTACGGGAATGTACTCAATAGATTTTTATGATGCGCTAAATGGTTTTGCTATTGGTGGTGATTATACAGCGCCTGAAGCTAATGTTGCTAATAAAATTAAAACTTCCGATGGAGGTAAAACATGGCGTGTTGTCGCTAGTGGGGAAAACCCAGGATATCGTAGTTGTGTGCAATATGTTCCGGCTTCAAACGGAAAAAAGTTAGTTGCAGTTGGTTTTAAAGGTGTAGATGTTTCTAATAATGCTGGAGATACTTGGCGGCATATTAGTGATGAAAGTTTTTATACGATACGTTTTATAAACGATTCTCTAGCTTATGCGGCTGGAGCAGGTAAAGTCTCTAAACTTCATTTTAATTAGTCGTAATTTCTTTATTTAATATTTATTTGTAGGAAAAATAATAATTTTATTTTATCTTGTGTCTTGTCAATTCCTGCGAATTTTGCTCTTGTTTTTTGCAATTCTGTAAAATTTCGATGTTTTTATTAAATTTTTCTTATTTTATTTATAAACGTAAATAGTACGTTAAAGGTCTTGTTTTTAAAGGGTTTTGAGGTTTTTATGGCTTACGTTTTAGTGTAATACTCTGTTTAATAGAGTGTTGTTTTTATTTTTTATTTGGAAATATTAAATATAATTATATATATTTGAAGAATAAACGTCCAAAGTACGTTATAAAAAACTAAACTAAATATTGAAATTATGAAACTACCACAACAAAGAATTAGAAATAATTCTAATCTATCTTCTATTAAGGCTATTTTACTAGCTGTGCTTTTTTTAGGTTTTAACTCTGTACAAGGACAAGACGATTTAGTAAACGATGATTATAAAGCTTTTACAGCTGGTGCTCATTTGAAAAATATGCACTTATGGCATGGGTTTGTTGTGCATCCAGGTGCTATGCTTGCTACTAATTTAGAATTTAATTCAAGAGATGCTAAATTCACTTTTGGTGTTTGGGGCGGTGCGAGTTTAACAACAGTAGATGTTACAAATAAAATTACAGGTGAAAATGTTGGTGCTCACTATCAAGAATTTTCTATTTATACAAAATATCGTTTTTCTGATAAGTTCTTTATCGAAGCGGTTACTCACAATAACTACACAGGGGTTGAAGAACGTGGTGATGTGTTGCATTACTGGAGTTATGATAAAACACAAGGGTACAACTTTGTAGATCTTAACTTTGGTTACAATGTTACTCCAAACACGTTATTATACTTTGCTACCATTCTTGGTGGAGGTTCTGGAGATTACGAAGTGCAAACAGATGGGGCTTTAGAAGACTCTTGGACACATTACTTTGAGGTGAGTAGTAAGGTTTGGGAAAAGGGAGATTCTAGTTTATCACTTTTCGCAGGAGGCGCATGGTCTTTTGTAACAGATAAAACTTTTTATACCGAAGGTGCTGGTAATTTAATAAACGTAGGGGCAACCTTCAATAAAAATGTTAAATTAGGTACTTATAATTTACCAATTGGAGTAACTGCTATGTGGAATCCAGAAAAAGAGAAAACAGTACTTCAAGTAGATTTTACAATATTTTAATAACCAATAACTAAACAAAATAATTCTTTAAAACGTTCATTATGAAAACAAAAAACAAAACTTCGGTTCTAAAGCAATGTTTAAAGCCATTAATGGTGCTTGCATTAATATTTAATTTATCTAGTTGTGTGGAACAAACTGGTTCTACAAGTGCTACCGTTAACTCTTCGGAAGATACGAGTGAAGCTTTTGCAAGTTCAGTAGATCTTACAGGAAAAAAAATAGGGTATTGTACACCTTCTTTAAATGCACCTTATTACCAAGCATTACTTCAAAGTATACAAGCTACAACAGAGAAAAATGGTATGGTGTTTTTATCTGCAGATGGTCAAGATGATATTAATAAACAGATTGCAGCAGTTGAAGATTTAATTACTAAAGGTGTTGATGCTTTATTATTAAACCCAAAAGATCCGGATGCTTTAGTTGGTGTTACTAGAATGGCGAAAGCAGCTGGAATTCCTGTTTTTATTATTGATAGTTCTATAGATTCTTCAGCAGATTATGTTACAACTATTCAGTCTAATAATTTAGCAAATGGAGAATTAGCTGGTGAGTGGTTAGTGAAAAAAATGGGGAATACTAAAATGAATATCGCCTTATTAAGTGGTAACGCTGGTAACCCTGTTGGAAGAACTCGCAAGCAAGGTTTATTGCAAGGTATTACAGAAGAGCAATTAAGAACGCAAGGTAAAATAGATTTAAATGTAAAAACGCAAGCTTATACAGAGTGGTCTTACGCCGGTGGTTTAAAAGCTATGGAAGATATTTTAGTAGCTCACCCAGATATTAATGTAGTAATTACAGAATCTGATGTTTGTGTATTAGGAGCTATTAAAGCAATTGCTCAAGCTGGTAAAACAGACGATATTTTAATTGTTGCTGGTGCAGACGGACAAAAAGAAGCTATAAAATATATTATGGATACTGATTTTTATGGTTGTACTGCAATGAATAGCCCTGTGCAAATTGGTAAAAATGCTGTTCAATACGCCATTGAGTATATGAATGGAAAAAGAGATTTCCAAAAAACATCATTCACAGCGCCATTATTAATTACTAAAGAAAACGCTGCTAAGTACTACAATCCAAAAGCATTATTTTAATCTTTTAAAATTTATTGATATGCATAATTCAGATAATGAATACCGTCTTGAAATGACCGGAATATCAAAAAGTTTTGGTGTTGTTTCAGTACTAGAAAATGTAAACTTAAAAGTAAAGCCTGGGGAAATCCATGCTTTACTTGGTGAAAATGGTGCGGGTAAATCTACTTTGGTTAAAATCCTGAGTGGTGTGCATCAAAAAGATTCCGGAAAAGTAGTTCTGGATGGTGAAGAAATTAGTCCTAAAAACACTCATGATGGGCAGGTTTTAGGAATCAGTGTTGTTTTTCAAGAATTATCCTTAGTGAACGATTTGTCGGTAGCTGAGAATATTTATTTACATAAATTAGGTTCTAGTAAATTTTGGATGAATTGGAAAGAAATCACCAAAGATGCTCAAGAATTAATAGATTCTTTAGGTTTCGAAATAGATGCTTCTGCAAGAGTTAGAGATTTGAGTATTGTTCAAAAACAAGTTGTTGAAATTGCTAAAGCATTATCAGAAGATACTAAGGTTTTAGTTTTAGATGAGCCAACTACCGTTTTCGATCCAACGGATACTAAAAAATTATTCGATAACCTTTTTAAATTAAAAGCAAAAGGTATTTCTATTATTTACATTTCGCATCATTTAGATGAGATTTTCAAGATAGCAGATTCTGTTACTGTGCTTAGAGATGGCGTAGATACTGGAAGTATGGCTGTTGCAGATACAAATACCGATGGTGTAATTCGTTTAATGATTGGTAGAGAGTTGAAAGATTTATATCCAACACGTGATGTGAAAATAGGAGACGTTCCTGTATTTGAAGTTAAAAACTTAACCGCTAAAGATACTTTAGTTCACGATGTGTCATTTTCGGTACGTCCTGGTGAAGTTCTAGGAATTGCAGGCTTGGGAGGAAGTGGAAGAACGGAAACAGCAAAACTTATTTTTGGAGCACATAAAAAGAAATCGGGAACTTTAATTTTAAACGGAAAAGAAATAAAAACAAATTCACCAGTATGTGCTGTTGGACACCAAATTGGTTTTGTTTCAGAAGATAGAAAAGAAGATGGTGTGTTTTTACCATTATCCATTAGGCGAAATATTAGTGTAACCAATTTTAAAGGTATTTCAGGAAAGCTAGGTTTTATTAATGTGGACGATGAGTATAAAAATGTGTTAGGTTTAATTGAGAAATTAAATATAAAAACTCCAAGTTCAGAGGTCGATGTTAAAAACCTAAGTGGAGGAAACCAACAAAAGGTAGCTTTAGCAAAATGGTTAAGTATAGACAGTAAAGTTATTTTTATTGACGAGCCTACGCGTGGCGTTGATGTTGGAGCAAAAATTGAAATTTATAATCTTATAAATGAGGTTGCTAAAAAAGGCGTTGGTGTTGTTGTAATTTCTTCTGATATGCCTGAAATTATGGGGATAGCAGATCGTATTTTAGTGATGCACGAAGGTACATTCTACGGGGAATTAACCAAAGAAGAATTTTCCGAAGAAAACATTTTACGCTACTCTATTGGCGAAAAACTTAAACAAGTAGTCTAACAAAACTATAACAAAAAACAAAAATCATGGCATTAACAATAAAACAACAACTAAGCAGCCCGGGCGGCTGGCTTAAGTTTCTCGTAAAACATAATACTATTTTTATTTTCATATTGCTGGTTGTCTTTTCAGCATTAATTTCCGATGTATTTTTTACATCAACAAATCTTTCAAATTTATTAAAACAAGTTTCTGGTATTGGTATTATAAGTATTGGTATGTTGCTTGTTATTTTAACCGGAGGTATCGATTTATCTGTGGGATCTATGGTCGCTTTACTCGCTGTAACATTTGCTATTCTAGTTAATGTTGTAGTGTTACCATTAGCAATTGTTTTAACTATTGTTATTGGTTTTGCTTTAGGAAGTATTGCGGGGTATCTAGTCGCATTTCAAAAAATGGCACCTTTTGTCGCTACTTTGGCTTTAATGACGATTGCCAGAGGACTAGGTTTTATTTATTCTAAAGGCTCTCCAATTACTTTCAAAACTCCAGGAGGAGAGTTTATGTCTAACTTTGCAAATAATTCTACATTAGGTATTCCAAATATTGCCATTGTATTCTTTTTAATTGTGATTTTAGCAATGGTTATGTTGCGTTACAACGTGTTTGGACGATTAATAATTGCCATAGGAAGTAATGAAGAAGCCTCACGTCTATCTGGTATAAAAGTTAATAAATATAAATTTTTAGTGTACGCTATTTCTGGAGCTTTAGCGGCAACTGCTGCCGTAATTGTAGCTTCAAGAACTAATTTAGGGTCGCCTAATATGGGGATGGCTTGGGAGCTAGACGCTATTGCTGCCGTTGTTATTGGTGGCGCAAGTTTAAATGGCGGAAAAGGTACCGCGATAAATACCTTAATGGGTGTGCTTATTTTAGGTTTAATAGGTAATATTTTAAATCTACTAAATGTACCGTCTTATCCACAGCAAGTTGTAAAAGGTGCTATCATCATTTTCGCTGTGTTACTTCAACGTTTCGATAGCAAATAATACTTAGAAAAAATGACAAGTTATAAATTAAATAGCCAGAACTTAACAAGGTTTGAGGGAGAGGTTGCTATCCCTAAATATAACAGGGATAATGTTAAAACAGGAATTGTACATGTTGGTATTGGTGGGTTTCATAGATCGCACGAGGCGTTTTATACCGATCAATTATTACATGATGAATCTAATGCAGACTGGGGTATTTGTGGTGTAGCATTGCTAGATTTTGATGCTAAAATATATAATACTTTAAAGGAGCAAGATGGATTGTACACTCTAGTTGTAAAAGAGCTAGATGGTACGCTTACTAAGCGTGTAATTGGTTCTATTGTTGAGGTGTTGTATGCGCCAGAAGACCCTAAGAAAGTAATTGAAAAAATGGCTAGCCCAGATGTTAAAATTATTAGTTTAACAATTACAGAAGGTGGCTATAACTATAATGAGGCAACAGGTGAATTCAATTTTGAAAACCCTTTAGTGCAACATGATATAGCTAATGCTGAAGCTCCCAAAACTATTTTTGGTTACTTAACGCAGGCGTTGAAATTAAGAAAAGAACGTGGTTTAAAAGGTTGTACTATTCAGTCTTGTGATAATATACAAGGTAATGGACACATGACTAAAAATATGCTTTTAAGTTATGTCGGTGTTGCTGAACCAGCATTGGTTGCTTGGGTGGAAGAGCATGTATCTTTCCCGAATGCTATGGTGGATAGAATTACGCCAGCAACAAGTCCTTCGGATATTTCAAGTCTAAAAGAAATTTCTGGTATTGATGATGCTTGGCCAGTTGTTTGCGAACCTTTTAAACAATGGGTAATTGAAGATTATTTTTCTGCAGGAAGACCAACCTGGGAAAATGTAGGTGCTCAATTTGTACCAAATGTGGAGCCTTATGAGAAAATGAAACTTCAGTTATTAAATGCTGGGCATTCTGTATTGGGCATTTTAGGTGCTTTAATGGGGTATGATACTATAGATGAAGCAGCTAATAATGCTGGGGTAAATGCATTTTTGAGAGCTTATATGGGCAGGGAAGTTGCACCAATTTTAAGTGACCTCAAAGGTGTAGATTTAGAAAGTTACGAAGTATCTTTACTACAACGTTTCGGTAATGTTTATATTAAGGATCAAATTGATCGAATTTGCTCGGAAACTTCGGCTAAATTCCCAATATTTATTTTGCCAACTATAAACGCGCAGTTAAAATTAGATGGCCATATTGAACACGCAGCTTTAGTAACTGCGGCATGGGCTATTTACAGTTTAGGTAATGATGAAAATGGAAAGGCTATAAATGTTAAAGATGTTATGGCATCTGTTTTAAATGAAAAGGCAAAGGAATCTAAAAATTGTCCAACTACGTTTTTAGAAATTGAATCTATTTTTGGGAAATTAAAAGATTCTAAACCTTTTACAGAAGCATATACTAGTGCTTATAAAGATATCGTGAAACACGGTATTGAAAAATGTGTTTTAGAAATGAATATTAATCGTGTAAATTTTATATAAAATGGCAAATATCACAAGTTTTGGAGAAGTCTTGTGGGATGTTTTTCCAACCATGAAAAAAATTGGAGGCGCTCCATTAAATGTTGCAGTTAGGTTGCAATCTTTTGGAAATAATGTCTCTATGATTAGTCGTATTGGTGAAGATGAAAATGGCGAGGAGATCGTTAAATTCATTAAGTCAAAAGGCGTAAATGTTGATGGTGTTCAGGTAGATTCAACTCACAAAACAGGAAAAGTAAAAGTAATATTAGATGAAACAGGTTCTGCTTCTTACGATATTATGTTTCCTCGAGCTTGGGATAAAATAGAGCTTAACGACCAGGTAAAAGCTATTGTTGCTAATGGAGATGCCTTTGTGTTTGGAAGTTTAATTGCTAGAGATGATGTTTCTAGAGAAACGCTTTATGCGCTTTTAAAATTGGCAAAATATAAAATATTTGATGTTAATTTAAGACAGCCATATTATACTGCCGAGGTGCTTAAGTATTTAATGAGTCAGGCCGATTTTGTTAAGTTTAACGATGATGAAATTTTAGAGATAGCAAGCGATTTGGGTTTAAAGTCTCATGTTTTAGAAGATGCTATTGAGTTTATGGCTAAAGAAACCCAGGCAAAAACAATTTGTGTTACCAAAGGTGGTAAAGGTGCTATTTTGTATGTAAACAATAAGTTTTACTACAATAATGGTTACAAAATAACGGTTGTTGATACAGTTGGTGCTGGCGACTCGTTTTTAGCTTCAATTATTACACAATTATTAAATAAAACAGCACCTCAAGATGCTTTAGATTTTGCTTGTGCGGTAGGTGCTATTGTAGCAAGTAGCGAAGGTGCAAATCCAGAAATTAAGCAAACAGATATAGAACGAATGATTAGCGGTTAAGAATTTGTTTTTTGTTAATAGTGATTGAGAAGCTTTATGAATTTGGTCATAAAGCTTTTCTTTTTTAACAACTTTAAATTAAATTAGCATTAAAGTTTATAATGCTTTCTTTTACACTATGCTCTCTCAAATAGTTCAAGTATTTTAAGTAGACTTTCGTAAAATTAGGATTAGTTCCTAAATCTTTAAAAACAGGTTCAATTTCTAAAAATTTTATTGGATTTTGTTGAGATAGCGCAGCCATTCGAATTAAAATATTACTAATAGAATCTTCTATATTATAGTGGTAGCCTAAATCGTCAATACCATCATTGTATTTACACCAGGCAGCAATAACAAAGGCAATTCGATTGAAAGATTTTTCTTTTTTTGAAAGCTGAATATCCAAGGTTGATAGAATAAAAATTGGAATTTTAGCAGAACTTTCGCTGCAAATCCTAGATAGACTATCGTTAATATTTGGGTTTTTAAATCGAGTTATTAAGGTTGTTTTATATTCCTCTATACTTATTTTTTTAGCTTCAACTAAAGTTGGAGCAACTTCTAAATCCATAAAGTTTTCTAAAAACAGCATAAAGTCGGCATCATTAGCTGCTTCTTGCACAGTTTTATAACCATGTAGTGTGCCTAAAATCCCTAAAATACTATGTCCCGCGTTTAATAGTTGTAACTTCATGTTTTGGTAAGGCGCAATATTTTTTACAAATTGCACACCTACTTGTTCCCATTCGGGTTTTTGTTTCAAGAATTTATCTTCTATAATCCATTCAGAAAACGATTCGCAAACTACAGGCCATTGGTCTTCTATTAAAAAATCTTTCTTTAACGTGTCTATATCTTTAGGTCGAGTTACAGGTGTAATTTTGTCGACCATAGTGTTGGGGAATGTGGTATTATTTTTCAGCCAAGGCAATAATTCTGGCTCATTTTTATTCACATAATTAAAAAATGATTGTTGCATGGTTTCTCCATTATTTTTAATGTTGTCGCAGGATAATATGGTACAACCAGATAAGCCTCTATGTTTTCTTAATTTAAAGGCCTGTGTTAAGTAGCCGAAAACAGTTTTTGGGTTAAATGGATTTACAATATCTTCAGCAACGGCAGGGTGTTTTTGGTTAAATTCCCCTGTTATTTCATTTAAGTGGTAACCATCTTCTGCTATTGTAAGTGATATAATTTTTATATCGGGTGTTGCTAAACGTTCTATAACGGCCATTGGGTTTTCTGGGCCAAAAAAATACTCTACAATAGAGCCTATTATTTTAGGTTTGTGCAAACCGGCAGCATCTTTAGTTATTAAAGTGTAAAGTCCATCTTGGTCTTTTAAAACGTTATAGGTTTTTCTATCGGAATCTAACAAGTCTATGCCGCAAATACCATAATTGAAACCTTGATGTTTTTCAATTAAATCATGCATGTAATTGGCTTGGTGTGAGCGATGAAAGTTACTGACGCCTATATGTGCAATGCTAGTCGTTATTTTATCTCGATCAAACAATGGAGTAGAGGCATTTTCTTTAATGGTTTCTAAGTTTTCCATGTTTAAATATAAAGAATTGGGCATTTTGTTTTTGTATTGATAAGCTGTTAAAAATCTTTTTAAATTTACATAAAAAAATATTGATTTCAGTCGAAAATTTGCGGTTTCATTGTATATTAGAGATTAATAAATAATGTATTCTATTAATTCGGAATATGCTTTTAAGATGAAAAATGGATTTTAGGAAGCGAGATAATGTCTCTGTAGATTGTGTAATTTTTGGACTTGATGATAACGGTTTAAATGTGTTGTTACGAAAACGAACGCTTAATATGTTTGATGATGATTACCCAATAATTGACGATTGGATGATTACAGGAGGAAGAGTTTTTATTAGTAAAACATTAGAGGACTCTGCAAATATTATTTTTGAAGGTATTACAGGTTATAATGAGTTTAATAGAACTCAATTTCGAACTTATGGAAACCCTACGCGGTTAAAATCTGATAAAGATTTATTGTGGGTACGTAGTCACGGTGTAAAAACGCAATCAATGACTATAGCATACTACTTCGCACAGCCTATAGACCGAATTAATCTAAAAACAGATAGCTTTAAATGGTTTTCTATAAAAGCTTTGCCTGAGTTGGGGTTCGATCATAGTAAAATTATTAAAGATGCTCATGATGATTTAAAGCAGAAAATTATGGTAGAACCTATAATTTTCGATTTAATGCCAGATAAGTTTACCTTAAATGAATTGCAATTTGCTTTTGAGTCTGTTTTGGAAATTGAATTGGATAACCGTAATTTTCGAAAGAAAGTATTGAAGAAAATATATATTGTTCCCTTAAATGAAACTAAAAAAGGAACGGCTAAAAAACCATCTAAATTGTATGTTTTTAGCCGTGATGTGTATGATAAAGTCTCAGAAAAAGACTTTATTGTTAATGTGTAATCGCTAAGTTGCGTTTATTCTTTTTTAGGTTCGCGTTTACGTTTTTTATATTCGTCAAACAGTTTGCGGTTAAAATCGTCTTCGGCAGCTTTTAGTAAAATAATTTTTTTTGGTGAAATAATTTTCTTCAAATTAACAATTAAATTTACACGTTCTTGGTGTAGTGTGTTTTCGGCCTGAACAAATTTGTCTAACAACTCTTTAGCTTTAGCATCGGTTAAAGTACTTGCATTTTCCTTAATTTCTTTACGTATACCACGCATATCTTCATATTTGCACTTTCTAGAGTTCTCATCGTATGCATTATAAATGGGCCAGAAGGCTTGCGCTTCTTTGGCTGTTAAGTCTAATTTTTCTGTAATAAAAGAAACTTTTAGAGCTTGTATACGCTCTCGGTCTTTATGCTGTGCAAATACGCTTATGGTAAATAAGAGTACGAATAGGGTTGAAATATATGTTTTCATATTATTTTATTTTGTCATTAAATCTTCCACGGAAGTGTTTTCTAAAAAATAGCCTTCCATAGCTTCGTCTGTAAATTCTAAAGAATCAAAATCGTCTTCAGATATATCATCGACAGCTAATAATGAAGCGATTTCATAAGAACCTACATTTTCATCTAAAATATAATTTTCTACAGTTTCGATATCTAGACTGTCCCAGTTTGTTTCTTTTTCAAAAATTGAAAGATTGAATAGTAACAAAACTGCAGCAGCAATACTTGAAATATAAAGTATATTCTTTCTGTTAAATAAAGGAATTACTTTGGTTGTTTCTTTTTCTGAAACTTTATTTAAAATACGACTTTCTAAAGTATCAAAATAACCATCGGGCGCTTTGAAACCAGACGTGCTGGCGGTTTCATTTAGCTTTATTTCAGACATTAATCGATCTTCAAGATTGTCGAAATAATCTTTTGGAGCTTTTAAGCCTGAGTTAGTTATGTTATGTATTTTATTTGTTTTCATCTTATTATTAAGACTTGTATTTTTTTAAAAGGTTTAATCTTGCGTTAAAAAGGCTTCTATTTTTTTTACAGCCAAATGATATGATGCTTTTAACGCGCCTTCACTTGTTTCTAAAATTTCCGACATATCTTTATATTTTATATCTTCAAAATACTTCATGTTGAAAACTAACTGTTGCTTTTGTGGCAGTGTTGCAATGGCTTGCTGTAATTTTAATTGAATGGCATCGCCTTCAAAATATACATCGGATGTTAAATTATTAATTGCCAAGTTTTGTACGTCTTCGTTATTTGTTTGCAAACGTTTAGCATTTTTATTTATAAACGTAATAGATTCGTTAGTAGCTATACGATACATCCAAGAGAATAGTTTACTGTCGCCCTTAAAATTATTTATGTTTTTATAAATTTTAATAAATGTGTTTTGAAGCACATCATCTGTATCATCATGCGATTTTACAATATTTCGAATATGCCAATATAGGCGCTCTTTATAAAGCGTTATTAGCTCTTTAAAGGCGGCTTCTCTATGCTTACTCGATTTTAATTGCTCAATGAGCTGTACTTCGTCCGTCACTAAAACTTCTTTAATTCTTAGACTTATAAATATACAAAAGGTTTAATGTGCTAGGAGTTTTTTTTATGTAAAACACAAAGCGCTGTTTTTTAGTAGTCTGATGCTATTTTTATCGATAAAAAGCACATAAAAAGGATTAAATGTAAATATTTTTTGGTTTGTAAGATAATTTACCATAAATTTGCTTCAGAAACCTATTTAAGTTGTTAGATGTCCCCAAATCTAGCATTAACCTACAAAAAAAGGATAGAAGCCCCCAAGTCTCTATCCTTTTTATTTTTTGTAAAATGTTGTGTTATTATTCGAAACTTTGCATATCTACAAGTTTTTTATAAACACCATTTTTATCAATAAGTTCTTGGTGTTTGCCTTGCTCTACAATTTCGCCTTTATTTAAAACTACAATTTGATCTGCATTTTGTATGGTGGAAAGTCTATGTGCAATAACTATAGACGTTCTGTTTTTCATCATGTTTTCTAGAGCAATTTGTACTAAGCGTTCGCTCTCGGTATCTAGGGCAGAGGTGGCCTCATCGAGTACCATAATTGGTGGGCTTTTAAGTACAGCACGCGCAATACTTAAACGTTGTTTTTGTCCGCCAGAAAGCTTATTTCCTGCATCGCCAATATTGGTTTCAATACCTTTTGGTAAATCTTTAACAAACTCCCATGCGTTTGCAATTTTTAAGGCATCAATAACTTCATCGTCTGTAGCGTTTTGTTTACCTAGTTTTAAGTTGTTTTTAATGCTTTCGTTAAATAGAATAGCATCTTGTGTTACAATACCTAACTGCGCACGTAAAGCACTTGTTTTTAAATCACTAATGTTGATACCGTCTATTAAGATTTCTCCTTTGTTTACATCGTAAAAACGAGTAATTAAGTTCGCTATAGTAGACTTGCCACTACCAGATTGCCCTACTAGAGCAACGGTTTTTCCTTTAGGAATGGTTAATGAAAAATCTTTTAAAACATAATCGTCTTGATATTTGAAAGAAATGTTTTTAAATTCAATTTCAGAATCGAAACTCGTTTTGTCGATAGCTCCTTCTTTATCCTTTAAAGGGTTTGGAGCTTCTACGATTTCCTGTATTCTTTCCGCAGCAGCGTTACCTTGTTTAATGTTATAAAGTCCTCTGGAAATTGCTTTTGCCGGAACTAAAATGTTATATGCTAATCCCATATATGCGATAAAAGAACTTCCGTCTAGTGTTTTGTCAACTAGAACTAGTTGTCCTCCGTACCATAAAAGTATAGAAATAACTAATATACCCAAGAATTCGCTAGCTGGTGATGCTAAGTTTTGTCGGTTAAGTAATTTGTTAGAAAAATTATAGAATTTACCTGTTGAATCAGAGAATTTTTCATAAAATCTATCTTCAGAATTAAAACCCTTTATAATACGAAGACCTGTTAATGTTTCTTCCAAAGTTGATAGTGTAATACCTTGCTCTTTTTGAACACGATCTGATTTTCGTTTTAAGCTTTTTCCTATTCTGGAAATAACCAAGCCAGAAAGCGGAATAAAAATAAATACAAAAACGGTTAAAGGCACACTTATTAAAAGCATCATAACAATAGTAAAAATAATTGTAAGTGGTTCGCGAACAATAAGCTCTAGTGCTGGTAGCATAGAATATTGTAAAGTTGCTACATCGCCAGTTACACGTGTCATGATATCTCCTTTTTTTTGTTCAGAAAAATAAGAAAGAGGTAGGTCTACAGTTTTTTTATAGACAGTATTTCTAATATCTCTAACCACACCGTTTCTTAAAAATACCATGAAGTAATTGGCTAAATAGCCAAAAATATTTTTTAAAAGAAATAATATTATAATTAAGCTAACTACAATAAGTAATGCTTTTTGGGGATCATTATCTGTGTGCAGGCTTACTTGATAAGCTAAATAGTCTTTATAAAAATCTTTAAGACTAGATATGCCTTTATATACCGGTTCTGCAATGATTGCAGTAGGGTCTTTTTTTTCAAATAAAATATCTAGCATTGGTATTAATGCTATAAAAGAAAGTGCCCCGAATAACGCATAAAACACATTAGATATAATGTGTCCTATGGCGAAATTTTTATAAGGCTTAGCATACCGAAGTATGTTATAAAAATGATTCATCTAAATTGATGCTTATTTTATTTTAATTATTTTGAACCTAAATAAGGTTCATGCTTTTTAAGATGTCTTCAGTTTTAGCATCCAGTGAAGCTTCAGTTGTTTTAAAATCTTCAACAGATGTTAATGCTGTATTTACACTTACATAAAACTTAATTTTTGGTTCGGTTCCACTTGGTCTTAAAGCGACTTGGCTTCCATCTTCAGTATAATAAATTAATACGTTAGATTTTGGAACATCAATAGTAGATTCTTCACCTGTAATCATGTTTTTTGAAATTGATAAATCGTAATCTTCAAATTTTACAACTTTAGAGCCATTAACAACTTTAAGTGTATTGTTACGAGCATCCGTCATCATTTGTTTGATTTCTTGAGCACCTTCAATACCTTTTTTGGTTAATGAGATTAATTTCTCTTTGTAAAAACCATGTTCTGTATATAATTGAAGTAATTCATTAAAGAATGAGCTTCCGTTAGATTTTGTAATAGCAGCAATTTCGCAAGCTAATAGGGTAGAGGTCACGGCATCTTTATCGCGAACAAAATCGCCAACCATAAAACCAAAACTCTCTTCACCACCACCAATAAAGTCTAATTCTGGGAAATCGTGAATTAATTTAGCAATCCATTTAAAACCTGTTAAAACAATTTTACTTTCTACACCGTAAGATTTAGCTAGTTTTGTTAGCATAGGAGTAGATACAATGGTAGACGCAATAAATTCTTTACCTTTAATTCTATCTTCTGCTTTCCATTGTTTTAGTAAGAAATCAGTCATCATTAACATGGTCTGGTTTCCGTTTAGTAGTTGTAGTTCTCCATCAGCATTTCTAACGGCTACACCTAAACGATCACAATCTGGATCGGTACCAATAACAATATCTGCATTTACTTTATCGGCTAATTCTAAAGCCATTTTTAAAGCAGCAGGTTCTTCTGGGTTTGGAGATTTTACTGTTGGAAAATCTCCATTTGGCACTTCTTGTTCCTTTACAATATGTACATTTTTGTATCCAGCACGTTTTAATGTTTCTGGAACTGCGGTAATTGATGTACCGTGTAATGATGTAAATACAATAGTTAAATCGTCTTTAGCGGCTTGAGTTGCACCAACTGAACCGTTTTGAACCGATGCGTTGATAAAAACATCATCAACATCCTTACCTATATATTGAATTAGATCGTTGTTTGCTTCAAACTTAATGTCGGCATAATCTAAATCGTTAATTAAACTAATAACACCACCATCATGCGGAGGGACTAATTGCCCACCATCTTGCCAATATACTTTGTAACCGTTATATTCCGGTGGGTTGTGAGATGCTGTTAATACAATACCACAGTGGCAGTTTAAATGTTTTACTGCGAAAGATAATTCTGGTGTAGCACGTAAATCTTCAAATAGATAAACTTGAATACCGTTTGCTGAAAATACATCGGCAACTAATTTTGCTAGAGATTTACTGTTATGTCTACAATCGTAAGCAATTACAGCTTTGGGAGTTTCATTCGGGAAAGATTTATGTAAATAATCACTTAAACCTTGTGTGCTTTTACCTAAAGTATATTTGTTAATACGGTTTGTGCCAACGCCCATAATACCGCGCATACCACCTGTACCAAATTCTAAATCTTTATAAAAGCTTTCTTGTATGTCTTTTGGGTTGTTTGCAATACTATCTTTTATAGTTTTTTGCGTTTCCTCATCAAAAGCTGGAGTTAACCAGGCGTTTATTCTGTCTAAAATTTTTGGTTCAATGTGTATCATATGTGTATAATTAGTTGTGTAACAAATGAGAACAAAAGTAATCAATTGTTAAAGAATATGTTTTAAAAACTGGCGATTTTGATGCCATTAAAAGTGTTTTTAACTATTTCTTAATGATTTCAGTTTAAATTTAATTCATCTTTAATTAAATACCGTTTTTTATCGGGTCTGTTTCTTAATATAATTTCACCTAAAAAACCAGCAACAAAAAACTGAGTACCAATAACCATGGTAGAAAGAGCAATGTAGAATTGTGGGCGTTGGGTAATTAACCTACCTGCACGATCTAAAAACAGTTTATCAATACCAAGGTAAAGAGCAAATGCAAAGCCAATGGCAAACATTATAAAACCGAGGGCTCCAAAGAGGTGCATAGGTCGCTTTCCAAAGCGTGATAAAAACCAAATGGTGATTAAATCTAAAAAACCATGAATAAAGCGGTCCATGCCAAATTTAGTTTCACCATATTTCCTGGCTTGGTGTTGTACTACTTTTTCGCCAATATTAGAAAAACCTGCATTTTTTGAAAGTACCGGAATATACCGGTGCATTTCTCCGTTAACATCAATATTTTTTACTACCTCGTTTTTGTATGCTTTAAGGCCACAGTTAAAGTCGTTTAGTTTTACACCCGATGTTTTTCTAGCAGCCCAATTAAATAATTTTGATGGAATATTTTTAGCTATAACGGAGTCGTATCGCTTTTTCTTCCACCCAGAAACTAAATCAAAACCGTCTTTAATAATCATATTATAAAGGTCTGGAATTTCATCTGGGTTATCTTGCAAATCAGCATCCATGGTAATAATTACATCACCTTCTGCTTTTTCGAAACCAGCATGCAAAGCTTGAGATTTACCGAAGTTTCGTAAAAACCTAATCCCTTTTACATTGTTGCTTTTATTAGAAAGCAGCGTAATTATGTTCCAAGATTCATCATTACTTCCATCGTCAATAAAAATAATCTCGTACGCAAATTGGTGCTTTTGCATAACGCCAGCAATCCAATCGTGTAATTCGGTTAAAGAGTCTTGTTCGTTAAGTAGTGGTATAACTACTGATATATCCATGTAATTTTTTTCAGATAATAAAATTCAAAAATACTGAAATTATTCTGCGTCAGGATTCTTTTTTTTCATAGCTGCAGCAACTATTAATCCAATAATACTAAACATTACTAGGTAGCCAGCTAAACCTTTAATAATATTGACTAAAGAATAATTGTTTTGAGCCTCCATATTTTCAACGGTTTGATCAATAATATCAGTTGGCGAATTAAAGCCTTCCATCATTTGTACTGTTTTCTCAATAGTAATCTCTTTTAAAACAGTTGCTGCTTCTGGGTCGATAAAGTTGAATAGTACATAAGAAACTAATGTGCTAATTAGTAAGCCTAAAGAAACCGTAATAAAGTATGCCGTAAAAGCTTCTTTAAAAGTTGCAAAGCTGTTTTGTGCTTGTTTGACTTTGGCCACAGAGATAATTCCGAAAACAATAATAGCAATTAATATAAAGACGCCTAGCCAAGTATTAACAAGCAGTTCAATATTGACAGCGTAAGGAATGATGGTTATTAAAGCAAGAAATGCCCCTAAATACAATCCGAAATTAGTAGCGATAGATTTTAATGTTTTTTCCATGATATTTTGATTAAATTATTTTAGTTGAATTGTTAGTGTTCAAAGATACTAAAACGTTACATTTGTAGCAGTAAAAAATAAAATGCAAAAAATATTGTGAATTTATAAAATTTACTTAAATTTGCACTTCCAAAATTGAAAAGAATAAAAAGCATTTAGCGATGAGAAAAGGTATACACCCAGAAAATTATAGATTAGTAGCGTTTAAAGATATGTCTAACGAAGATGTATTTTTAACAAAATCTACAGCAAATACAAACGAAACTCTTGAGGTTGACGGTGTTGAATATCCATTGGTAAAAATGGAGATTTCTAGAACGTCTCACCCTTTTTACACTGGTAAGTCTAAATTAGTAGATACAGCTGGTCGTATTGATAAGTTTAAAAACAAATACGCTAAGTTTAAAAAATAAATTTAGCCTACATTTAATATATAAAGCCTTCATATTTAATATGGAAGGCTTTTTTGTTTTCTACATTTAAGTTACATTTGAAATAATAATTGAAGTTTATATTGGCAAACTTTTAATTTTACACTTAAAATGAATTATATACTTTTTGACGGTCCTTCAAGGAACAATTTATTGCCTTTTACCTACACAAGGCCTGTTGCAGACATTAGAGTTGGCATATTAACTATTCGTGAAAAATGGGAAGCTTATTTAAGTTGCACGACAACAACGATAACCGAAGATTATTTAGCTGATAAATTTCCGATGGTGGAAATGGAAGTTAATGTCATGATTAATGCATCCTATTTGCCTAACGAGGCTTTAGTTTCTAAAATTAAAGCGTTAGAAGAAAATCAAGCAATCTTTCAAGGGGATGATGTTATTGCGTTTTATGCAGTAGAAGGACAAGAAGATATTGATTTTGATGATTATAAAGCTATTGATTTTAACGACGATATATTAAAAATTGAAAACACTTGGGATATTTTCTCTAAAAACGGAGATGCTATTAAAGCCGATTTTGAATTATTGACTGAAGACCGCAAATCTGAAGCTATTTCTGAAACTAATAATATTATAGCTCCAGAAAATATTTTTATAGAAGAAGGCGCAAAGCTAGAATATGTTTCTTTAAACGCCACAAAAGGCCCTATATATATAGGGAAAGATACGGAAATTATGGAAGGAGCTCTTATCCGTGGTCCTTTTGCTTTGTGTGAATCTTCTATTATAAAAATGGGTGCTAAAATTTATGGTCCAACAACTGTAGGTCCTCATTGTAAAGTTGGCGGCGAGGTTAATAATTCTGTTATCTTTGGCTATTCCAATAAAGGGCACGAAGGCTTTTTAGGGAATTCAGTATTAGGTGAGTGGTGTAACTTAGGTGCCGACACTAATAACTCTAACCTGAAAAATAATTATGCCGAAGTACGTTTATGGGATTACCAAACAGAAGGTTTTGCAAAAACAGGATTACAGTTCTGTGGTTTAATGATGGGCGACCATAGTAAATGCGGAATTAACACCATGTTTAACACCGGAACCGTTGTGGGTGTTAGTGCTAATATTTTTGGAACAGGATTTCCGCGTAATTTTGTTCCTAGTTTTTCTTGGGGAGGCAGTAGTGGTTTTTCCACGTATTTAACTAAGAAAGCTTTTGAAGTTGCTAAAATGGTTACGAGTAGACGTGGTATTGGCTTCGGGGATGAAGATCAGGCTATTTTAGAACATGTTTTTGAAGAAACAAAAAAGTTTAGAAGAGAATAGATTTCAGCCCAACAAGAGAGTGATTAAGTTCTCTAGAAGCTTTAAATTATTCAAGTATTTGTATATTTGTTTAAATGTCAGTTTATTATGGTGAGGCTTATAGTTTGTGCTTTTTTATTTTTTAGCGGAATAGTTTTAGCTCAAAATGAAAATTATGTCGTTGAGAATTTGAGTTTTAACAATGAAAATCCGCATTTCGGATTAATGCGCGTTGGCGATGCCGTTCTAATGACTTCTTATCAACTAGATAAAAAAGGGCGCGTAAAACGTGTTCAAGGCCAGCCCAGATTAACAGTGTTCCAAGGAAATATTAAGAACTCGGAGACAATAGAGAACTTATCTCTACTTCAAATAGATCCTAAAGCAGGTATTCCTCAAATTACGAGTGCAACTTTATCTCAAGACGGTAATCTCATTTATATTACTACAGTCTATACCAATAAAAATAAACCAAATGTTAGGTTTAAAGAAACTAATTTTCATTTAGAAGTTGGTGAGTTTAAACCCGGTGTCGGGTTTACCAATTTTAAAGTGCTCCCGTTTTGTAAGCCTAGATTTTCTTATGCACACCCTGCACTGAGTCCGGATGGAAAAATTTTATATTTTACGGCAAACATAAAGGGTGGTAAGGCAAATACCAAAGGGGGTTCAGATATTTTTAAAGTCGATATTTTAGATGATACTACCTTTAGTGAGCCCGAAAACTTGGGGGCTACTGTAAATTCTTATGGAAAAGAAATGTTTCCTTTTATAGCCTCGGATAATACGCTGTATTTTTCATCTAATCGGCCAAACGGTTTTGGAGGTTACGATTTGTATAAAAGTAAAATAAATGATGATGGTACTTTTGAAAAAGCAGAAAAACTTGAAAAACCATTAAACAGTGTTAAGGACGACTTGTCTTTGATAATGAATGCAAATAATACATCTGGGTTTTTATCGTCCAAACGCTTAGGCGGAAAAGGAGATGATGATATTTATGTTTTTAAAAACAAATAGGTAGGTAATTACCTATCTTGTCAAAAAAATAAGTCAACTAATATGTTCTATGAGTATTTTTTTTAAAAATATTTACTTGTTTTCTATAGTGTTTTTTATTGCTGTAATATTGGATAATTTGGTAAAGCAAAATCTAGATACATCTTTTCATCGTCATATTACCAAAAGTATAGTAACTGGTTTATTGTTGGTGTATTATTTAGTTAACAAAAACGATAAGGTTCCAAAATTTAAATCTAATGCCGTAGTTATTGGGTTAATTCTTTTTAGTATTGGCGGTATTTTTGGTGTGCTCATGAATAATAGTTACACATTTTTTTTACTCTCTTTTGTGTTTTTTGTTGCTGGCAAATTTTTTTATGCTGTAAGATTGGTAAAAAACCATGATTTTAATTTTAAAAGAATCCTCTTTTTTCTGTTATTCTTTAGTTTGTATATGTTCGTGCTTGTTAACGAAATTTACGAAAATATTGGAAATTTACTCGTTATAATAGTTATTTATTTTTTTATATCTATAGTTTTATTGGCCTTTGCGTTCGTTAGGAAAGAATTTGTTTGCTACAAAAGTTATGTCTTAGTCTTTTTAGGTTTGTTGCTTTTTGTGATATCCGAGAGTATGTTAGTTGTAAAGCTTTACGGAAGTACTTTTGCTTTCGAGGGGCCAATGCTTCTTATTTTATATGAATTGGGTCAGTATTTGTTTATTCTTGGGGTATTGGAAGAAGTTTTACTGAAATCCGTTGATATCGAGCAGATTTAGTACGGTATTACTAATCAGCCTAAACTTTATTTTCTTGTTTTTTAACCTGTTTTAGCTCTAGCAAGTTTATTGGATTTATGCCTAAATCCTCAACATTTTTTCTGCTAAATCGTACAACTTCATCATAAAATAATGGAATTATAGGCGCTTCTTGCATAACTAAAGAATCCATTTTGGAGTAAAGTTGTTCTCTTTTCTCTGTATTAGTTTCAATAAATGATTGTTCGTACCACGTATCAAATTGATTATTTTTAAAGTGTGTGTAATTAGGTCCGTTTGGTGAAAAGTTTTTACTATAAAATAGAGATAAATAGTTTTCAGCATCGGGATAATCTGCAACCCAACTGGCTCTAAACAAGTCTAATTTATTATTTGCTTTGGCGTCTTTTAAAGTAGCAGCAGGTATAACATCGATGTTTACTATAAGGCCGGTTTTCTGGAGTTCACGCTGTATATATTCGCAAAAACTTAAATAGTTTCTAATAGTTGTAATTGTAATTTCTGGGCTTTGTTTGCCAGTTTCAATTTTATATTGTTCTACTAATTCTTTTGCTTTTTCTGGTTTATAACTAAAACCCGTATTGGCATTGTAGCCAGGTAAGCCTTTAGGGATAAAACCGCCGTTGGCGGGAATACCAACGCCGTTCCGTAAGTAAATCATCATTTTTTTTCGATCAAAACCGTAGTTAATTGCTTGTCTTAATAATTTTGACTGCGTTTCAGAGGTTTCAGAATCTAGGTTAAATCCTAGATATTCTGTGTTTAAATATGGGCCACGAATTAATCTAGATGTTTTTTCATAAGAGTCTCTCAATCTACCGTCGGCAGTTAAAATTTCATCTTTATATGATGCGTCTAAGCCAGAAACAAAATCTATGTTTCCTTGAGCAAATTGCATAAATTCACTTTGTTTATCTGGTAAAAAGGTAATGGCAACCGCTTCTAAATAAGGTAAGCTGTTTCCATTTTGGTCTTTTTCAAAATAAGTTTCATTTTTTCTAAAAACGAGCTTAACATTTTCTTCCCAACGTTTAAATTTAAAAGGTCCCGTACCAATAGGGTGCGATCTAAAGTCTGAATTGTAATGTCTAACAATTTCTTTGGGTACAACCGAGCAGTATTTCATAGTTAATAAACCTAGAAATGCCGGAAAAGGTTGTTTTAATTTAATTTGAAAAGTTGTATCATTTACAACTTGAAATTGGTCTACTTTGCTTAAAATCCAACTTCCAGGAGATGCAATTTGTTTGTCTAATAACCGGTTTAAGCTATAAGCAACATCATTGGCAACAACTGTTCTCGTAGAGTCTTTGCCAAATAGCATGTGTTTATGGAAATAAATATCGTTTCTAAGAGTAAAGTTGTATGTTTTTGCATCTTCAGATATCTCCCAGCTCTTTGCAATACAGGGTATTACATTTAGGTTGTTGTCCATTTGTACTAAGCCATTAAATAGCTGGTTAGTAGCCCAAATATCGGCGATGTCTTTTGAGAATGCTGGGTCTAGCGATCCGATGTTCTTATGCTCATTATACCGAAAAACGAGATGGTCTTTTGCTTGATTTGAATTGCTTTCGCAAGAAAAAAAGAATAAAACAAGGCAACTAATTGATAGGTAGTTTATTATTTGACTAGTAACATGTTTTATCATATAACTTATTAATTGTAAATTTGCAGACTTTTAAATGTAAAGATAATTTTAAAAAGATCTTGAAACAAGTAGAGGATAACAAAATATAATGAATAAAAAAGTCGCATTTTATACTTTAGGTTGTAAACTGAATTTTTCTGAAACATCAACTATTGCTAGAAACTTTGATGATGAGGGGTTTAGTCGTGTGGATTTTTCTGAAAAGGCCGATATTTACGTAATTAATACCTGTTCGGTAACCGAAAATGCAGACAAACGTTTTAAGACTATTGTTAAACAAGCTCAAAAATCTAATCCAGATGCTTTTGTTGCCGCCGTAGGTTGTTATGCTCAATTAAAGCCTCAGGAACTAGCCGATGTAAACGGTGTAGATTTGGTGCTTGGTGCTACAGAGAAATTTAAAATTACTGATTATTTAAACGATTTATCTAAAAACGATTTTGGCGAGGTGCATTCTTGCGAGATTGAAGATGCCGACTTTTATGTAGGATCTTATTCTATTGGAGATCGCACACGTGCTTTTTTAAAAGTTCAAGATGGTTGTGATTATAAATGTACCTATTGTACTATTCCTTTGGCACGTGGTATTTCTAGAAGTGATACCATGAAAGGGGTTTTGAAAAATGCACGTGATATTTCAAAACAAAACATCAAAGAAATTGTTTTAACCGGCGTTAATATAGGTGATTATGGCAAAGGAGAATTTGGAAACAAAAAGCACGAACATACGTTTTTAGATTTAGTTACAGAATTAGATAAAGTAGAAGGTATTGAGCGTTTGCGAATTTCATCTATTGAACCTAATTTATTAAAGAATGATACTATCGATTTGGTTTCGAAGTCTCGTGCTTTTGTGCCGCATTTTCATATACCATTACAATCTGGGAGTAATGAAATTCTTAAAAAAATGAAACGTCGTTATATGCGCGAACTGTATGTAAATCGTGTTTCAAAAATAAAAGAAGTAATGCCACATGCTTGTATAGGTGTGGATGTTATTGTTGGGTTTCCAGGAGAAACGGATGAGCATTTTTTAGAGACGTATAATTTTTTAACCGAGTTAGAGATTTCATATTTACACGTGTTTACATACTCAGAGCGGGATAATACTGAAGCGGCAGAAATGGACGGTATTGTACCAGGGAATGTACGTAGCAAGCGCAGTAAAATGCTACGTGGGTTGTCAGTAAAAAAACGGCGTGCATTCTACGAAAGCCAATTAGGAACGGTAAGAACTGTTTTATTTGAAAGTGAGAACAAAGGCGGTTACATTCATGGGTTTACAGAAAATTATGTAAAAGTAAAAACACCATGGAATCCTGAATTTGTAAACACGTTACATGCAGTTACGTTAACAAAAATTGACGACGACGGTATAGTGCGTTTCGATTTTGTTAAGCAAGATATAGTGGCTTAGTAGCCCTGTTTTCCTGTTAGGTTGATTTATGTGATTTTTATCGATTTTATTTTGCTAACGGTTGTTTACTAATGTAAGTTTACTCTAAAATTTTTTTGATATTCGGTATTGTAATTAATTGCTATGAAAAAAAACTTAAAATTATTAACCTCTATATTGGTTGTTTTTCTCTTTATGTCTTGTTCTAGTGACGATGATAATAAAGATAAAGATTCTATTTTATTAGGTGTTTGGCAAACTAGCGAGGTTAGTACAGAAGCAACAACTACATTTACATTGGTTTTTGGAGACAATAATACAGGATTGAGTATATATGCTATAGAAAATAATACAGGCGAACAAACATCGAGTTTAGAATCTTTTAATTGGGAGCTAAACGGTAAAGTGGTAACGCTTTTAGATGTTGATACGTCTCAAAATAATTACGAAATAAATGATGAAGGTCAGCTAGTTTTAAGTGGGTCTGCAGGAGTGATTATTTTGGAGAAAATATCCGAAGATTATTCCAGTTATTATTAACAAGAATATTGACATATAAAAATAAAAAATCCGAAGCTAAACTTCGGATTTTTTATTTTTAATTATTTTTAAAATTAAATTCTTACGCCTACAGGAAGCATACGTTTGTACTTTCTATTGCTTCTAACAAATTTTGCTATTTCTGGGCAAGTAGGCATTACGCTTAAGTTTCTTTCAGCTATCTGATCAAACACAGCTGCTAAAAAATCTTTACTAAAGTTTTCATCCTTTATGCCTTCTGGAATAATAAGTTTTGTTAAAAAAATTTTTCGTTCTTGTAGTGAATATTCAATTATGGCCAATTGGTCATCGATTTTAATTTCAAATTGACGTAAAAAATCATTGTCAATCAATTCAGCAGCTTCAACCATATCATAAATTTTTTAAAATTATTTGCAAACTTAAAATAGTGAGTACTATTTTTGTATAAGTTTGTCGTGCAAAAGTACGAAAAAAAAACGTTATATTATAGTTAAATAGAAGTTAATCCCTTATGCATCAAGAGCTAATACATGTTTACCTTATGCCAGGAATGGCTGCTAGCCCGTTAATTTTTGAAAACATTAAATTACCCCAAGATGTTTTTGAAATTCATTTATTAGAATGGATGATACCTATTGAAAATGAATCGCTTAGTGATTATGCACTGCGGATGACGAAACATATAAAACACGACAGCGTTGTTCTATTAGGGGTATCTTTTGGAGGTGTTCTAGTTCAAGAAATGGCTAAGCATATTAAAACGAAGAAAGTAATTATAGCCTCTAGCGTTAAATCTATGCACGAATTACCAAAGCGTATGATTCTGGCTAAAACAACTAAAGCCTACAAATTGGTACCAACACAACTCGCCTCAAATATAGATGTATTCGAGAAGTATGCGGTAGGCAGCGTAGTTAAAAAACGTATTGAACTTTATCAAAAATACCTGTCGGTTAATGATAGTCGATATTTATCTTGGGCCATTGAGCAAATGGTTTGTTGGGAGCAAGAAGCGGCTCCTGAAGATATTATACATATTCATGGAGATGCCGATGGTGTTTTTCCTATTAAAAATATTAAAGATTGCCATGTTATCAAAAATGGAACACATATTGCAATTATTAATAAGTATAAATGGTTTAATGAAAATTTACCTAAAATTATATTAGAAAACTAAATAAAAAACTTACATTTAAAATAAAAAAGTAAAAATGAAAATAGTACAAAAAGCCTTAGCATTAGTAGGATTATTAAGTTTGTGTTTATTGTTTATTAACGCCTTTCAAGAAGCTCCAACTGATGAGAATTTTGAAACCAAATTAATAAATGATTATAATGTATATGCTTTGCAAGTTCCCGAAAAGTTAGATTTTGCTGGAGAGTTAATGCCTTTAGAGAATCCAGATATTTTAGAGCGTATGGATAGAGAGTTATTAGTAAATACCTATTGGCAATCTAATGGATTATTAATGTTTAAGCGTTCTAAAAAGTATTTTCCTATTATAGAACCTATATTGGCGAAGTATGGCGTGCCAGACGATTTTAAGTATTTATCTGTTATAGAAAGTGGCTTAACCAACGCTGTATCTCCAGCAGGAGCAAAGGGGTTTTGGCAAATAATGCCAGCCACAGGAAGAGAAAATGGTTTAGAGGTTAATAGTAATGTAGATGAGCGTTACAATTTAGAAATGGCGACAGAAGTGGCATGTAAGTATTTGTTAAGAGCCAAAGCACAATTAGGATCTTGGACGTTAGCTGCTGCTGCGTACAATGCCGGAAATGCGGGTATTTCTAGACGTTTAAAAGAGCAAAATGTAAACGAGTATTACGATTTGCTTTTAGGTGAAGAAACAGGACGCTATATGTTTAGAATAGTAGCTTTAAAAGAAATTCTGTCTAATCCAGATAAATATGGTTTCAATTTTAGAGATAAGGATTTATACAGCCCAGTACCAACTTACAAAGTAGAAGTAGATACAGCAGTAACAGATTTTACAAAGTTTGCAGAAAATTATGGTATTAATTACAAGATTTTAAAACTTCATAATCCTTGGCTACGTGAGCCTCACTTAAACAATAGGTCTAGAAAGCAATATTATATTGATATCCCTAAAGAAGGCTATTACAATTAATATTAATTTTAGAACAAAAAAAAGCCAATACTCAAGTATTGGCTTTTTTTTGTTCTAAAATATCTAAATATTTTTATCCTCTACGTTTTTGAGATCTTACAGAACCTCCAGCACCATAATGTTGAGTAGGCCCAACAGCGCGTTTCATGTTGTCTTTCATCATTTTTATTTGGTCGGTTAGCATACCTTGTTTATCTAGTTTTGTAGCTTCAGTAAGTAATTTTTGAGCTTCTATTTTTCTTCTTTTAGAAAAAGCAATACCAGCTAAGTTTAATTTAGCCATGGCTAAATCATGATCCATAGATAAACCTAGTGAAATAGCTTTTTTAAAATATTTTTCAGCATCATTCATATTAGATTGTGATACCATAATACCATGTAAATAGTTATAGTAACCTTGCTGTTTTTTTACTAAAGCCGACTCTGGGTTTTTAATTTTATTTAACCATTTTGTAGCACCTTCAAAATCTTGTTTTCTAAGTTTTAGGAAAGCCAATAAAATAAATTCATTTTTAAAGTATAAAAAGATAAATATTAGGGATAGTAAAATAAGCATAATGCCATTCCCTATATAACCTTCTGTAAATTGATAAACTGCAAAAGCTATAATTCCTGCAGCGATAATAAGTTTTATAATTTTATTGTACATGGTTAAGTTTTAGTATGAAATTAGAAGAAATAATCCCTCTATTTAACTATTAATTGTGCAAAGAAACTAAATTTTTATGAAAAACAAATGAAACCTTTATCATAAAAAATGCTAACGAAGTCAAATATATTGCGGTGTTCTCTGTGTTTTCGTTGAGAATAAAAATATTCTAACTTTTTTTCTAATAACATTTGTCAAAGTGAAAAGTCTTCGTATATTTGCCGTCAGTTTTGGGGAACACTCAGAACCAAAGATTTAAAAAAATACAATTCAGTTTTAAAGATACAAGATAATGAGTAAAAGAACTTTTCAGCCTTCTAAGAGAAAAAGAAGAAACAAGCACGGTTTTAGAGAAAGAATGGCTTCTGCCAATGGTAGAAAGGTATTAGCACGTAGAAGAGCTAAAGGAAGAAAAAAATTATCTGTTTCTACTGAAACTAGACATAAGAAATAAATGATTAACAATTGTTGATAAATTAAAGGTGTTACTTAAGTGTAATGCCTTTTTTTATGTCAACTGATTACTATTTTTGCAATTCATTAAGGGACAATAAAATAACGAGTAAAAATGCCAAAAAATTCAAAACTAAAATCGATACTAATTATTGGCTCAGGACCAATTGTAATTGGACAAGCCTGCGAATTTGATTATTCAGGAACTCAAGCGTTGCGATCGCTAAGAGAAGAAGGAATAGAAACTATTCTTATCAACTCCAACCCAGCAACCATCATGACCGATCCATCAATGGCCGATCATGTATACTTACTTCCGCTTACTACAAAATCGATAATTCAGATTTTAAAAGATCATCCTCAAATTGATGCAGTTTTGCCAACAATGGGTGGGCAAACAGCTTTAAATTTATGTATTCAGGCTGATGAAAAAGGAATTTGGAAAGATTTTGGTGTGGACATTATAGGTGTTAATATTGATGCCATTAATATTACTGAAGATAGAGAGAAGTTTAGACATTTGATGTTGGATATTGGTATTCCAATGGCGCCTCAAGCAACTGCAACTTCATTCTTAAAAGGTAAAGAAATTGCTCAAGAATTTGGTTTTCCTTTAATTATTAGAGCATCCTTTACTTTAGGTGGAGCAGGTGCTTCTTTTGTATATAAAGAAGAAGATTTTGATGAATTATTAACACGCGGATTAGAGATTTCTCCAATTCACGAGGTTATGATTGATAAAGCTTTAATAGGTTGGAAAGAGTATGAGTTAGAGTTGCTTAGAGATGCTAACGATAACGTTGTTATTATTTGTTCTATTGAAAATATGGATCCAATTGGTATTCATACCGGAGATTCTATTACGGTTGCTCCAGCCATGACATTAAGCGACAAAACATTCCAGAAAATGCGTGATATGGCTATCCATATGATGCGAAATATAGGTGATTTTGCAGGTGGATGTAACGTTCAGTTTGCTATTTCTCCAGATGAGAAAGAAGATATTATCGCTATTGAAATTAACCCACGTGTATCTCGTTCTTCTGCATTAGCGAGTAAAGCAACAGGGTATCCAATTGCTAAAATTGCTGCAAAATTAGCTTTAGGTTATCACTTAGATGAATTAAAAAATCAAATTACTAAATCTACATCGGCACTTTTTGAGCCAACATTAGATTATGTAATTGTAAAAATACCACGTTGGAACTTTGATAAATTCGAAGGATCTGATAGAACTTTAGGGCTTCAAATGAAATCTGTAGGTGAGGTTATGGGTATTGGGCGTTCTTTTCAAGAAGCTTTGCACAAAGCAACACAATCTTTAGAAATTAAGAGAAATGGTTTAGGTGCCGATGGTAAAGAAAACAAAAATTACGAGCAAATAATTGAAAAATTAACTTATGCTTCTTGGGATCGTGTCTTTATTATTTATGATGCTATCGAAATGGGAATTCCGTTAAGTAGAATTCACGAAATCACGAAAATTGATATGTGGTTCTTAAAGCAATATGAAGAATTGCATATGCTTAAGAACGAGATTTCTACCTTCAAAATAGATACCATTCAAAAGGATTTATTATTAGAAGCTAAGCAAAAAGGATATGGTGACCGCCAAATAGCACACATGTTGGGTTGTTTAGAAAGTCAAGTATATAATAAACGTGAAGAACTTGGTGTAAACCGTGTTTACAAATTAGTAGATACTTGTGCAGCTGAGTTTGAAGCGAAAACACCTTATTACTATTCAACTTTTGAAAGTGATATGGAAACTGCAGACGGTAATCGTTATGCAGATAACGAGAGTGTTGTTACAGATAAGAAAAAGGTAATTGTTTTAGGATCTGGACCAAATAGAATTGGTCAAGGTATTGAGTTTGATTACTGTTGTGTGCATGGTGTTTTAGCTGCAGCTGAGTGTGGTTACGAAACCATCATGATTAACTGTAACCCAGAAACGGTTTCTACCGATTTTGATACAGCCGATAAATTATACTTCGAGCCTGTATTCTGGGAACATATCTATGATATTATTAAGCATGAAAAACCAGAAGGTGTAATTGTTCAGTTAGGTGGTCAAACCGCATTAAAACTAGCAGAAAAATTAACGAAATATGGAGTTAAGATATTAGGAACAAGTTTCGAAGCTTTAGATTTAGCTGAAGATCGCGGACTGTTCTCTAACATGCTTAAAGAAAATAATATTCCTTATCCAGAATTCGATATCGCAACAACAGCTGATGAAGCTGCTGCTATTGCAGATGTGTTAGACTTCCCAATATTAGTACGTCCATCGTACGTTCTTGGTGGTCAGGGTATGAAAATTGTAATTAATAAGGAAGAGCTTGAAAAGCACGTTGTAGATTTATTAAGTAGAATGCCAGGTAACCAATTACTTCTAGATCATTATTTAGATGGGGCTATCGAGGCTGAAGCTGATGCTATTTGCGATGGAGAAGATGTATACATCATCGGAATCATGGAGCATATCGAACCTTGTGGAATTCACTCGGGAGATAGTAACTCACTACTACCACCTTTTAACTTAGGTGATTTAGTGATGGAGCAAATAAAAGATCACACTAAAAAAATTGCTTTAGCACTTAATACAGTTGGGTTAATCAATATCCAATTCGCGATTAAAGATGATACGGTTTATATTATTGAAGCCAATCCAAGAGCTTCTAGAACGGTACCATTTATTGCAAAAGCATATGGAGAACCTTATGTAAATTATGCAACTAAAGTAATGTTAGGCGAAAAGAAAGTTAAAGACTTTAATTTCAATCCTAAACTAGAAGGTTACGCTATTAAACAACCAGTATTTTCTTTTGATAAGTTCCATAATGTAAATAAGAAACTGGGACCAGAAATGAAGAGTACGGGAGAAAGTATCTTATTTATTGATAGTTTAAAAGATGATGCTTTTTACGATTTATATTCAAGACGTAAAATGTATTTAAGTAAATAATATTAAGTCAATTTATATTTAAAACCTCGCAATTATGCGAGGTTTTTTGTTTTTTAAAGTTATTCTAGTTGATGGTATTTTGATTAACTTCGTTTGTAACTAATAGCCCTCATAAAATAAAGTAAGTCTACATGAACAGAGAAGACATGATGTATAAGTTAAGGAACGATTCTAAAACTTACGATTTTATAATTATTGGAGGTGGGGCAACTGGAATTGGTATTGCTTTAGAGGCTTCAGCACGTGGTTACTCGGTGGTGTTATTAGAGAAATCCGATTTTACAAAATCTACATCTAGTAAAGCCACCAAGTTAATGCATGGAGGCGTAAGATATTTAGAGCAAGGCGATATTGCTTTGGTTCGAGAAGCTGTTGTAGAGCGTGGCTTAATGTTGCGTAATGCACCTCATATAGTAAAAGTTCAATCGTTCATTATTCCAACCCATGGCTGGTACGATGAAATATTGTACACTGTTGGTTTAACTTTTTACGATTTATTAGCAGGAACGTTAAGCTTTGGTAGATCTAAATATATCTCAAAACAAGAAACTTTAAAACGTATTGCCTTAATAAATCCAGATAAAATTTCTGCAGGTGTTACGTATTACGATGGCCAGTTCGATGATTCTCGTCTTGCCATAAATACGTTGCAAACAGCAGTAGGAATGGGCGCTATTGTACTTAATTATTGTGGAGTAAATACTTTACTTAAAAATGAAAATGGACAAATAACTGGTGTTAAAGTTAAAGATGAAGAGTCTGGTGAATTATTCGAAATAAAAGGAAAGCAAGTTGTTAACGCCACAGGTGTTTTTGCTGATGATATTTTACAAATGGATGCGCCAGGCTCTAGAAAAACAATTGCTCCTAGTCAAGGCGTGCATTTAATATTAGATAAATCGTTTTTACCAGGAGATGATGCGATTACTATTCCGAAAACAGATGATGGTCGTGTGTTATTTCTAGTACCATGGCATAATAAAGTTATTATTGGTACAACAGATACGCCAGTAGAGCATGGATCTCTCGAGCCAGTAGCTTTCGAAGAGGAAATTGAATTTATTTTAAATACTGCAAGTCGTTATTTAACTAAAGCACCAAAAAGAAGTGATGTATTAAGCGTCTTCGCTGGTTTACGGCCTTTGGCAGCTCCTAAAGGAAAAGGGAATAAAACCAAAGAGATTTCTAGAAGCCATAAAATATATACTTCAAAATCAGGACTTTTAACTATGGTTGGTGGCAAATGGACCACATTTAGAAAAATGGGAGAAGATTTAGTGAATAAAGCCGAGAAAAACCATAAATGGGAGCATAGACCTTCAAAAACTAGAGATTTAAAAATACATGGTTATCAAAAAGACGTCGATTTTGATAATGCTTTATATTTCTACGGAAGTGATAAAGATGCACTTCTTAAGTTATCAAAACAAAACGGATGGGATCAATCTATAAGCACTTCTATGTCTGTAATACAAGCTCAGGTCGTTTGGGCTGTAAGGCATGAAATGGCTAGAAAAGTTGAGGATTTCCTTGCACGTCGTGTACGTTGTCAATTATTAGATGCTAAAGAGAGTGTGAAAATGGCGCCGGCAGTAGCTAAGATAATGAGAGAATTGCTTGAAAAAGATCAAGCATGGGAAATCAATCAGATAGCAGATTACGAAAAATTAACTTCAAATTATATATTATAAAAACAGTCTTTTTCTCTAAAATATTAAGCGATTGTTACGAAAGAAACTTCTTTCGGATTTAATGTGAAATAAAAGCTAAACTTCTGTTTAAAAGATGGTTATTGATATTACTATAGACTACCTTTGCAGCAAAATTGTTAGGTTAACAATTTTAACTAAAAAGAGAAATATAATATGAATGCAATATTCACAGATGCTAGTTTTCAGAATATGACGAATGTAGCAAACCGTTATGGAGTAAGCGTTAATGCCGTAACAGATTTAACGCAAGCCCTTATGCGAAGTAATGGTACAATGGCCCAATTTAATATTTCCGAATTAGGCGGCGGAGGTCAGTGGATGCAAGGAGGCATGACCATGGTAGGCGATATGTTTAACAATCAACTTAAATCTACTGTAGATGGTTTATGTGTTGAATTATCTAATTTAATAAATCAAGGAGGGATACAGTATAAACCGTTGCCAAAAGTTGAGAACCAAAACGGATTTCAAGCTGGTTCTGGTAATTGGTGGGGAAATTTAGGTTTTCCAAATTCTACAGGAAGCCAAAACGGAACGAGCTATGCTATTTTTTCTAATATTGGTCGTTTAGCGATTCAACAAAACGGGAAGGTAACTGTTTTTGATACGTTAGATAATCAAATAGGTGGAGTAGGTCAACAACAAGGTGGTAATTATTCAGTGACGTTTACAAGTCAATATGGCACGGTAGATTTAAATACACTACCAATTGTTTCGGGTGAAGATAATAGACCTAAGCCAGCACCGGTAAATAACAACATAATCCAAAATCAGCCAGAGCCTATATTTGAAGAGCAAGCACCTGTAAATACGGGTAACACTAATAGTAGTGCTTTAGAAGAAGATATATTTATGAAAATAGAAAAGTTAGCAACTTTAAGAAATAAAGATATACTTTCAGTTGAAGAGTTTGAAAACAAGAAAGCCGAATTATTAGGTAGATTATAATAAGGAGCTTACATTAAACAAGTTCAATTAATTGAAATAATTTCATTCAGTTAATTGAACTTTTTTTATGTCTTGAATTTATAAAAGAATATATCTTCTTATAAATTTACTTGTACGTTTTGAGTTTTTACAAAATCGATATGTTCTTCAATTTTAAAATCTGAAGAATTAAATCGCGACGATCTTTTTCTAGCTTGGTCTTGCCTTACAATACTACGAGCAAAGCGTCTAACACCTTGTTCTGTATCTAATATTAAACCAGGAACGGGTACATTATTACCATCTTCATCTTTGGCAACCATAGTAAAATACGATGAGTTACAATGCTTAACTTCTCCGGTTTGTATGTTTTCCGATTCTACACGTAAACCAATCACCATAGAAGTTCTTCCTGTGTAATTAACAGAGGCTTTTAATGTTACTAATTGGCCGACTTCAATAGGGTTTAAAAAATCTACTTTGTTTACAGACGCCGTTACACAATAGTGTCTAGAGTGTTTAGAAGCGCAGGCAAATGCAATTTGATCCATTAAATATAAAATATGTCCACCATGAATCTTTCCACTAAAATTAGAGTGGGACGGAAGCATTAATTCTGTAATTGAAACTTGAGATTCTTTAGGATGCTTAAACATAAAATTTTAGTCGTTTAGTTTTAATAATACAGCGAAATATATTCTAAAATAAAAATATATTAAACGTAATCAATAAAGGTATTTAATTTTTAGGAAGTTTTATAGAAATCTACTTTTAAAAAATGATTTTCGTAGCTATCGTTTTACTAAGCTAATAATATATCAATGCGTTATGCCATGATACTTAGTATTATTCATCTTCTTGAGCACGTTTTATAATAGCTTCAGGTAATGCTTTTTTTGCTTTAGCCCCCATTTTTTTAAGTTTTTCTACGCTGGTAATTATATTGCCTCGACCATCAACGAGTTTATTCATCGCCGCGGAATAATCAATTTTTGCCGCATCTATTTTCTTTCCAACGTTCGTTAAATCTTTAACTAAGCCTTCAAATTTATCATAAAGTGCGCCCGCTTGGCGTGCAATTTCTATAGCGTTTTGTTGCTGTTTTTCATTATTCCACATACTATCTATAGTGCGTAATGTTGCCAATAGTGTAGAAGGCGTAACAATTACAATATTTTTCTCGAAGGCCTTATTGTAAATCGAGTTGTCCTCATTTACAACCACAGCAAAAGCGGGCTCAATCGGTATAAAAAGTAATACAAAATCTGGCGATTCTATATCATATAAATCTTGATAGTTTTTATCAGAAAGTTGATCGATATGGCGTTTTATAGAATTAACGTGTGCTTTTAAAAATTGAGGTTGGTCTTCTAGCTCGGCGTTTACATAGCGTTCATAGTCGGTTAAAGATACTTTGCTATCAATTATCATTTTTTTGCCGTCGGGCAAATTTAAAACTACATCTGGTAAAACTCGCGAACCATCGTCTAGAGTAAAACTTTGTTGTACAAAATATTCGCGATCTTTCTCTAATCCCGATTTTTCCAGCACACGTTCCAAAACCAGTTCGCCCCAATTACCTTGCATTTTGCTATCACCTTTTAAGGCGCGCGTTAGGTTGGTAGTTTCTTTCGTCATTTGTTGGTTTAAATCTTTTAAGCCTAACAATTGTTCTTTTAAAGCGGAATGCATACTAATACTTTCCTTTTGAGTTAAATCTACTTTTTGCTCAAAAACCTTAATTTTTTCCTGAAGCGGATTTAAAATATTGGTAATGTTTTCTTTATTTTGAAGTGTGAATTTCTCCGATTTTTCATCGAGTATTTTGGTTGCTAAAATTTCAAAATCTTTACGCAGTTGCTCTTGGCGTTCTTCGAGTTCGGCATCGCGTTTTAAGTTTATGGCCTGTAGGTTTTCAAATTCGGTGTTTCTTCGGGCCAATTCAGCATTTAAAAAATCTTTTTCACGACGAATATTTTCACGGTCGTTTTCAATTTTAGAAATTGTTAGTTTTTGTTCCTGTTTTTCGGTTGCAGTATGTTGTTTAAAGGCTTCAAATTGTTGCTGTAAATTACTATTACGTTCTTCTAAAGTGCTTTTTTCGCTTTTGCTTTTTAGTTTAGTAAAAAGCATGCCTAAATAACCACCAATAACTGCGGAAATTAGAATTGCTAGTATGAGGATTATGTTGTCGTTCATTTAAAAATAGAGTATATATTCAAAGATAATTTTTTTGTTTAAAGATTGAAGTTTAAAAATGTAGCTTCATACAAAGTTTAGTTGGCTTACTTCTTCACCCTAAAACTCCCCGTGTTTTTATCAAAAGCAATTAAATCTTTAGGGAAAAGCGTTTCAAAAACACCTTGTTCTATAAGTTTACAAGGTTGATTTGTAACTACAGTTCCGGCATTCATCACAATTAAAGTATCACAAAGTTGAATAGCTAGATCAATTTCGTGAGATGAAAACAGAATGGTTTTCCCTGTGTCTTTGGCTAATTTTTGAAGTAATTTTAAAATATAAGCTTTGTGATACATATCGAGATGCGAGGTAGGCTCATCTAAAATAATTAAATCGGTATCTTGTGCCAGGGCACGAGCAATCATTACTTTTTGAAGTTGACCATCGCTAAGTTCGAAGCATTTTTTATGTTGTAAATCTTCTATATTTGTTTGCAGAATAGCTGTGTTTATAACGTTTTTATCTTGTTCTGATAAATTCCCAACCCAATTGGTATATGGTTGCCTGCCTAAAGCAATCAACTCAAAAACAGAAAGATTTTTTGATGCTATCTTTTCGGTTAAAACTAAACTCATAACCTTAGCTAAATCTAAAGGGGTGTAGTCGAGAATAGATTTTTCATTTATAATAACTTGTCCAGATAGCGGTTTTTGAACATTAGTTAATGTTCGTAAAAGTGTTGATTTTCCGATACCATTGGCACCAATGAGTCCTATTAATTCACCTTTTTTTAATTCAATTTGTACTCCAGAAGCCACAACCGTTTCAGCCTTTTTAGAAGCATATCCAATAGACAAATTTTCAGTTTTTAAAATAATAGGTTTGGTTTCGTTACTCATTATATTTTTATCAAATTCTTCTATCTTCTATCTTCTATCTTCTATCTTCTATCTTCTATCTTCTATCTTCTATAATTTTTAAAACACCATACCTCGTTTTCTAACCAATAACCAAATAACTACAGGCGCCCCAATTAAGGAGGTAATGGCATTTATCGGTAAGGTGTAATCGCTATTTGGAAATTGTGCAATGGTATCGCAAACTAACATAACAATAGCGCCAAGTAAAAATACGGCAGGTAATAATATTTTATGATTTGAGGTATTAAATATTTGACGTGTTAAATGCGGAATAGCCAAACCTATAAAGGCAATTGGCCCTGTAAAAGCTGTAATAGTACCTGCTAGTAGGCTCGTAGCAACTATGATAATTAATCGGCTTCTGTTTATATTCAAACCTAAACTTTTAGCGTAGTTTTCACCTAGAAGTAAAGTGTTAAGTGATTTTATAGAGTATATGGTGGCTAGAATACCGATGGTATAAATTAGTAAAAGAATAACGAGATCGTCCCATGATAAATTACCTAAACTACCAAAACCCCAAAATACATACTGTTGTAATTGTTCTGCCGATCCGAAGTAGGACAGTACGCTAACTATAGCAGCGGTAATACTGGCAAACATGAGGCCGATAATGAGTATAGCCATAGTATCTCGAACTTTTATTGAAACGATTAAAACCGCTAATAAAACTAGAAAACTACCTAAGCTGGCCGCAATGACAATGCCCCATTTGGAAACAAAAAGCGATGCGAATACACCTCCAAAAACGCCAGAGCCTAAAATAACTAAAGCTACACCTAAACTTGCTCCCGAGCTTATGCCTAAAACAAAAGGGCCAGCAAGTGGGTTTCTAAATAAAGTCTGCATGAGTAAACCTGAAATGCCTAAGCCAGAACCTACAATAATGGCGGTTACGGCTTTGGGTAAGCGGTAATTTAAAATAATATGTTGCCAACTTTGCTGTTCTACATTGCTACTAATTAAACTATTAAAAACGGCTTTAAACGGTATAGAAACAGAGCCCGAACTAATATTCATGAAAAAGCATAACACTAAAAATAGTGTTAAGGCAAGAAAAGAATATTTGTATGTGTTGCTCATATGTTATTCTAAACGTTCAAAAAAATAAAGATTGTAATTGGTAAGTAATTCTGGGTGACAAATTTTTATTAAATCTTTTAATACCAAATCTGGCCTGCTCATGCCTAATTCAAAATATAAAACACCGCCAGTATCTCCGGTGGTATTGTTAAATGAATAAATGTTTTTGTTTTTAAATGCTTTAAACTCGGCATTATGGGCACTGGCATTTTTTAAGTTTTTTAAGCTAGAATAGTTAGAAGGGCTAAGCCAAATATCAGCATCTTGAGCCTTCATGAATACAGATTCAAAATTAAGATGTAAACTTCCTGTGCCTTTAGTATCTTGCCATAAATAATTGGTATTCGCATCTCTTAGCAATTGCGCCTCTGTACTTGTTCCGTTAGGTAAATACCAAATATCACTGTGCATGGCGCCACTTAAAACGGTTGGTTTGTTCTTTACATTTTGCGCTAGTTTTTTAGCTTTTAAGTATTCCGTTTCAATGGTGTTAAAAATAGAATCGGCTTCTTTTTCTTTATTATAAAGTACCCCAAAAAACTTAATCCATTCGGCTTTTGCAAGGGGAGAAGACTCAACCCAATCACCATTATAAATAACGGGAATTCCAGCTTTTTGAATAAGATCTAACGAGCGATTATTACCATCAATGCCAAATCCGACAACCAAATCTGGGTTTAGTTCTAATAAAACTTCGGTGTTCATACCTTCGTTTTTACCAAGTTCTCTTATGCTACCGGTATCAATGTGTTTTCTTATTTTTTTAGACGAAATATACTGTGTTCCCGGAAAACCAACTAAAGTTTCATCCACACCTAGGAGTTCTAAAGCCGGAATGTGTGTTGTAGAGGTTACAACAATACGCTTTATAGGCAAAGAAATCGTGTTGTCTGCTTGTCTATCATTACCATAATTTGCTAAAACATATCTAAAACTACTTTCAGCTTTTGGCCAAGGCGTTTTAACTTCTAGTAGTTTGTAGGTTCCTAAATCTTTTATTGTAAAGCCTTTTGCATATTTTAACTCTATGTCTTTCCCTAGAACAACGGTTTCTGTTTTTGCTTTTTTACAAGAAATAGTACTGATTAGAGTGAAAAACAGAATGCATGAAAAAAGTTTTTTTTGTAACAATAGTGACATTGGTATGGGGTAGTTGTTTTATTTTTATATAAAATTTCTGTTATGAGAAACGGTTCAAATTTAACAATATATATAGTAGGAGGGATTATAATACTACATTTTTTAGTTGGTTTTATTTACCTTGTTTATAAATTGAATAAGAAAAAGTGAATTTCATTAGTCTGCACTTAAAAAAGAATCTATTTTTGCAAAGAATTTTGGTTTCATTCAATACGTGTTGAATGAATTAAAAGGGAATCTAGTTAAAATCTAGAACTGTTCCCGCAACTGTAAGTTTTTACCGGAATATTTTCGGTACTTCTTAAAGAAGATGTTATCAACTTCAAAACCACTGGTAATTTACTGGGAAGGTAGGATAGCATAAAATAAGTCAGGAGACCTGCCATTTTCATCATCTAAAACAACTCTCGGGTAAAGAGTTTTAAAGATTTATGAGGCAGATTTTTACATTTTTAATTTTAGGTTTAGTTGTTTGTAGCGCAGTACAAGCACAAGTAAATGCTGTGCAAAATCTAGATGCGGTAATTTTAAGCGATAGTAAGCTAAAAAACTATGCTGCGGGCATTAAAATTGAAAAACTCACAGATTCTATTTTAAGTAAAAATGTAACTTCACTTACAAATTTACTTACTTTTAATTCTAATATTTATTTTAAGGAAAATGGCTTTGGTATGGTGTCTTCTCCATCTTTTAGAGGAACCACAGCATCGCAAACTGCTGTTGTTTGGAATGGTATCAATATTAATTCGCAATTAAACGGCCAAACGGACTTTAATACCGTAAATACTTCAAACTATAGTTCTATAGATATTAGAAGTGGAGGCGGTAGTGTGCAATACGGCAGTGGTTCTATTGGTGGTAGCATTCATTTAAATAATGATTTAAATTTTAAGAGTCATTCTGAAACCGCTATAAAAACAGGTTATGGAAGTTTTAACTCTAAAAACTTAGGGTTTAATACTTCTTTAGGAACAGAATTGTGGACGGCTAATTTAGGTGCGGCTTATGTGGCTTCTAAGAACGATTATAAATACCTTGGAACAGATGGTTTTAACGAAAATGGAGCGTTCAATAATTTGAACATGAATCTTAATTTAGGTATTTTTGTATCTAGTAAAGATATCTTAAAATTATATCACCAAAGTTATATTGGTGAGCGTCAATTTTCGGGTACACTAGTAGGTCCTTCTAGAAGTAAATACGAGGATGAAAATTTTAGAACCATGTTAGAGTGGGCGCGAGTTGAGGGGAAGTTTAACTCGAAGTTTAAAGTTGTTCATTTACACGAGTTATTTAAATATTTTGAAAATAAAGATAAAGCTATTTATAGCTTAGGAAAAGTAAATACATTATTAGTCAATCATAATTTTAATGTGCGTTTTAATGAGACAATTCAATTTAAAACCATATTAGAATATTCAAATTCAAAAGGAGAAGGCGATAGTTTTAAGGAACCGGTAAGAAACGTATTTTCTACAACAGCGTTGCTTAATCACAAACCTAATAACTCGATAAGTTATGGCGTTAACCTAAGACAAGATTTTACAACAGGAGGTGAGAGACCCTTTGTATTTTCAGTTGATGCTGGTTTTGATCTATTTGAACATTATCAGATTCAAATAAACGGTTCTAAAAACTACCGCATTCCTACTTTTAACGATTTGTATTGGCAACCAGGCGGAAATTTAGATTTGGTTCCAGAATCGTCTTACCAAATAGATTTAGGGCAAAACTTTAATTACCCTAATTTTAATGTTAAACTTAATGGCTATTATATCAATACTGAAGATATGATACAGTGGCAACCAAACAGTACTGGCTTATGGTCGCCTATAAATATTGGTGAAGTAGCAAGTTATGGAGCCGAAGTAGAGGTGAAATCACATTACAACGTTAATGAGCATCAATTTAATATCTCTGGGCATTACTCTTACACTGTTTCTGAAGATTTAGAAACCAATAAACAACTTATTTATGTGCCGTTTCATAAAGGGAATTTAAATATCTCATATGGGTTTAAACAATTTACTATGCGTTATCAACACATGTTTAATGGAGATGTTTCTATATTAGGAAACACTTTATCAGATTATGATTTCGGGAATTTAAGCGTGAGCTATTTGTTTAACTTAACAAGAGAAATCAATATAACTTTAGACTTTAAATTAAATAATTTATATAATACATATTACGAAAACGTGGCTCTAAGACCCATGCCAAATAGAAATTTTCAAATTCAAACAACAATTAAATTTTAAAAATGAACAACAACAAACTAAAAGTATTAGCCTTAGCAATATGCGCAATTTTTACATCATGTAAAAGTGATGATGATAATGGTATGGACAATCTTCCTAAAGGAGATTATGATAATGGCATAATTATTTCTCACGAAGGTAATTATACACAAGGTAATGCATCAATATCTTATATTTCTGATGATTATTTAACAGTTGAAAACACTGTTTTTAATAACATAAACAATACCCTTTTAGGAGATACAGCGCAAAGTATGGCTTTTAGCGATGAACTTGCTTATATTGTGTTAAATGTATCGAATAAAATTGAAGTTGTAAATCGCTACACTTTTGAGAGTGTTGCAACCATTAATTCTGGTTTAATTAACCCAAGATATATGACTATTTCAAACGGGACAGGATATGTTACCAATTGGGGTGATGGTGGTGATGCTACCGATGATTATGTTGCGATAATTGATTTAGCAAGTAATACAGTTACATCTACTATTCCAGTAGGTGAAGGTCCTGAACAAATTTTAGAAAAAGACTACTTACTTTATGTTTCTCATCAAGGAGGTTGGGGTGTAAATAATATTATATCTGTAATTGATACATCGGATAATAATGTGGGAACCATTCAAGTTAACGATGCTCCGGGAGCTATGGTTTTTGATTCTAATGAAAATTTAGTGGTTTTATGTAGCGGCGCTAATCAATCTTGGTTAACCCCTCCAGTAGAAACTTTGGCATCAATTACTCGAATTGATTCCAATACTTCATCCATTATAGCAACAATGGAATTTGCAAGTGGCGAGCACCCAAGTTTAATGGCTCATGATGATGATGAGTTGTTTTATATTTTGAATGGTAGTGTTTACGAGTTGGACGATGATGCTAGTACTTTGCCGACAACGGCTATTTTGGATGTATCAGCAGTTAGTGCTTACGGGATATCTGTAGATGATGATATGTTATATTTAGCTGATTCGGATTTTCAGGAAGAAAGTGATTTGCTTATTTACAATTTGGATAGTGGTTCACTTGTTCAAACTTTTGACTTATCTATTGGCGCAGCCAAAATATACTTTAACTAATATCTCAACTTAAACTAGTCCTGATACATCCTAATGTATCAGGGCACTTTTAGAAAAACAACAATAACATATTAAGAACAGTTGCACTTTGTGACTGTTTTTTTTACACCTAATTTAAAAAATAATGAAGCAAAATTCCCTCAATTTATTACTTTTTGTACTATTTAGTTTATCTGTTAATGCGCAATCTTACGCACCAAAAGCTGGTGCAGATGGCTCTACAGCAATTCATCGTGATTCGGAAGATTTTATAGCTTGGGCTGCAGGATCAACTGTTGTTCGAGGCCTTCAAAATATAACAAACTCAACTGGTAACTATGCTAGTTTTGGTGTTGCAGAAAATGCTATTGGCAAGTCCAATGGTTCAATAGTAAGTCTTGGAGATGGCGGAATTGCGGTTTTAACTTTCGAAAACCCTATAGTTAATAATGTGGGGTTCGATTTTGCTATTTTTGAAAATAGTTTTAGCGATACGTTTTTAGAGTTAGCTTTTGTTGAGGTAAGTTCTAATGGAACAGATTACTTCAGGTTTCCATCGCATAGCCAAACCCAAACAGAGACTCAAGTTGGAGGTTTTGGAAGTGTAGACCCAACTTACATTAATAATTTAGCTGGAAAATATAGAGCGACTTACGGTACACCTTTCGATTTAGATGATATTGCAGATAACGCTTTACTGAACAAAAATGCCATTACTCACGTAAAGCTCATTGATGTTATTGGCACTATTGATCCCGCGTATGCATCATACGATAGTTATGGAAATATGGTTAACGATCCTTATGCGACACCTTTTGGTTCTTCTGGTTTCGATTTAGATGCTATTGGTGTGTTAAAGCAAGTTACGCTAAGCATAAATGGTAAAACCGCAACTAATGCTTTAGGATTGTATCCTAACCCTGCAACGTCTCAATTATACGTCTCTAAATCTGGAACTGTTGCTATTTATTCGGTTACTGGTAAATTAGTACTTAAGCAATTGGTGGGTAATAAAGCAACGCCTATAAGTGTTGCTAGATTAAAACCTGGTGTATATGTTGTGAAGTTAACCACAACAGAAGGTGTATTTACACAGAAATTAATAAAGAACTAAATAGAATACGTATTGTATTTTTATAGAAAGAAATGCCACCTATTATGGTGGCATTTTTTATGTTGTTGGGTTTGGTACTAAATCACAATACCAAACGCCATATTTATCTGCAGAACAGACTGTGTTGTTATCGGTTTTAGGCGTATCATATTCGCGATATACTTTTTCGCCTATAGTGAAAGGTATCGGGTTTTCAAAAATAGGGCCGTCGAAACAAAAGGTATGGAATTCGCCATTTTCCCCACAAGGGTCAACACCTTCTGGTAGATTATCAATAAAGTTTTCATCTATAATAGTGCCTACAAAATCGGCATCGAAATATTTAGAATTAGCACAAACTATAATAGTTTTAAAACCTAAATTTAAAAACTCGGAAAGGAGTGTTTTAGTGTCTTTTTTCCAAATAGGAAATACTGTTTTAATACTGTGCTTGGCTAAATTGTTTTCTCTATAAGTGCGCAAATCTTCCAAGAAAATATCACCAAAAGCACTGTGTGTAAAACCATCGGCTTTTAATTGTGATACGGTTTTAAGCATAACATCCTCGTAAATTTCCATGCTAGGCATTTCGGGAAGCTCTATAAGGCTTGCTTTAATGTTTAAGGCTTTGGTTTGTGCAAGTAGCAAATCTATTCTAAGCCCGTGCATAGATACACGTTTGTAATGGCTATTTACGGTTGTTAATAAAGCATCAACGCTATATTGTTTATTTTGCAATAAATAATATAGCGCTAAAGCGGAATCTTTACCAGAACTCCAATTAAAATACGTTTTGTGTGTTTGCATTAACGCGATAAAAAGTCTGCGTTAATATACATCTCATTTTCAAATTTGTTTCCAGTTAATGGTTCTTTTAAAAGTATTGTGTTACCTGGTTTTGTTACAGTATTTCGTCCAGAAATCCCTCTTATATCATCTAGGGCTGCTTTTAATACCGCTTCGTTTTCGTCTCCAAAGGGTAGTGTGTTATTCCAAAAGTCGTATTCATTAACTTCAGCAATATTTGGTTCAAAACCATCAGCATAATCACTTTCTCCGTTTTTATTAGATATTTCGAAAACAATAGGTTGCATAGCATTTAAATGCGAAGAATTTGCGGTATTTCTGTTTAAAAAATCAGAGTCCGGAGAATCGTATAGTGTAATTGAACCAACATTTTTTCCGTAAGTTGTGCTACCTATAAGTTTTACAGGTATGTATGGCGTTAATCCATTTATTATCATTTCACTAGCCGATGCTGTGTTTCCTGATGTTAAAATATAGATTTGATTAATTGTGGAAAGTCTATTTATAGATTGAGTTCCCGTTTTTTCGCTGTTACTATTATAAACATTTAAAGTGTTTGTAAAATTGTAATAGTCGTTTTCGTCTTGTTGTTTGCTATTAAAAATTAATTCGGCAAAACGTCCTGTTCCCGCATTTTCATAAATCATACTAGCTAAATAGGCTGATGTTTCTACAGAACCACCACCGTTTAGTCTTAAATCTAAAACAAGTTCATCAATATTTTGACCTTTAAGAAATCCAAAAGCTTCATTTAACTCGTCGTTATAAGATGATCTAAAACCGTTGTATAAAATATAACCTACTTTTTTACCATCTATATCTGCCAATACTTTGGTTAGAAATACTGGGTTTTCTGAAACTACAGCTGCCGTGATGCTTTTATCTTCTATAGCAGTTAAGGTTCCGTCACTTTCTGATACAAAAGATAAGGTTACTTGATCTTGATACAGGCCATTTATTGCAGCGTTGTACGTTGTAGTTGTTAAAACAGTACCGTTAATAGAGTTTATAATATCGCCACGGTTAATGTTGGCATTACTAGCAGGAGAATTATCGGCTACGTGGCGCACATAAATAATAACATCACCTTCAGTATTAATTTGAACACCTTCAAAACGTAATCCAAAAGATGTTGTTATCCCTTGAAAAGCTTGTTCTTGCTCAATATAATCTTCTATAAACCAAGAAAACCTATCGACTACATCAGTTTGATATATTAAGCTGTTAAATAAACTTTCTGGAGTTGTATATTGATTTAAGTAGGCGTTATAACTTGCGTTATCGTCATCTTTAGAATCGTCTAAATCTGTAACATCCGATTGCCAATTGTACCAAGAGTTCATCCCTTTCCATACAAAATCGTTAATTTCTTGATTTTTATCATCTTCAGAGACAATAATATCATCTTCATCTTGAAAACAACTTGTTGCAACTAAGGATATTAATGTGATAAGGAAGAGGTTTTTTAAGTTTTTCATGTTTTATTAATTAGAAGAGCTCGTAATTTAAAACTCTAAATTTAGGTACATTATTGTGTAATAAAAAATATTGTTATGGTTTAAAAACAAAGATGATGCCATGTTTAACGATATTGTTTTAGTTTAGACTGTTTTTTGAGCTAGACCTTACGTAAGGGATAGCAGCGGATAGCCCACAGTAAGCCCGATGATAATCGGGATTGCGAGGACTTGGAGCGTATAGCCCGACCCTTTGTAGTTTTTACGAAAAAGGGGTACGCCCAAATTATTTCAAAAAAATATTTTTTTTTGATGTAACAAAAGATAAATGTGGTCGTCGTAACTTAAATAGCCGTAACCAAGCTGTTTTATAAAACCAATTCAAAATGACTCAAACGGAGTTTTTAAATGTTGTAATGCCTTTTAAGGATAAAGTGTTTCGGTTAGCGAAACGCTTGCTAGTTTCGACGGAAGAAGCCGAAGACGCGACGCAAGAGGTGTTACTAAAGTTGTGGAACAATAAGAAAAAGATTGCCGAGTATAAAAATGTGGAGGCTTTTTCGATGACGATGACTAAGAATTTTTGTTACGATAAGTTGAAATCGAAGCAAGCACAGAATCTTAAAATTGTTCATACAAATTACGAGGACAAACAAACGGCTTTACAAAAGCAAGTTGAATTAAATGATAGTGTAAACTGGGTGTCTAAAATTATTAAAGATTTACCGGAGTTGCAAAAAACAATAATTCAGCTACGAGATATAGAAGAGTATGATTTAGATGAGATTGCAAAAATGCTGGATATGAATAATACAGCAGTACGCGTAAACTTATCGAGAGCAAGAAAAACAATAAGAGAAAAATTGACAAATACACATAATTATGGTGTTAAATAATATAGAAGAATTACTAGAGAAATACGACAATGGCGAAACAAGCCTAAAGGAAGAGCAACTGTTAAAAAACTATTTTGCAGGAGACAATGTTGCACCCCATTTAGAAATGTATAAACCTATGTTTGGCTATTTTTTGGTAAACAAGCAGGAGCAGTTTAATAAGGATATCAATTTTGAAACAGAAACTACGGTAACGAAGCGTAATTTTAATTACAAATGGCTTTCGGTTGCAGCGGTTGCAGTTTTAATGATTGGGTTTTACTTTGGGAGTTCGCTAAGTAGTGATGATTTAGGAACCTATGAGGATCCAGAGTTGGCTTTAATGGAAGTAACAAAATCGTTAGAAATGATTTCGCATAGCTTTAATAAAGGTGTGGCAACGGTAAGTTATTTAGACGAAATGGAAAAAGGTAAAGCAACCCTTGGATACCTTAACGAAATTGATAATGCTACAAGTTTAATTTTTAAAAACTAATTAAGAAAAAATGAAAAATTCAAATAAATTAAAATCAAATACAATGAGAAATAGATTAATAGTATTCGTAATCGCCTTGATGTTGGTGCCTTTAACTGGTATGGCACAAAAGGATGTTTTTGAGAAATATAGTGACAACTCTGATGTGACTTATGTATCGATAAAACCAAAAATGTTTCAAATGATTGCCAAAATGGGAATTAATGTTGAAGATGAAGAAGCTAGAGCTTATATGGATATGGTAAAAAGCATTACAAGTTTTAAAACCATGATAACTGATAACAAAGTTATTGCGGCCGATCTTGCTAAATGGGTGAAATCTCGCTCTAGTGCTTTAGAAGAATTAATGGAAGTTAAGGATGATGGAACGAACGTAAATTTTTACGTAAAAGAAGGTAAAGATGCCGACCACGTTAAGGAACTTTTAATTTTTGTAAATGGTGTGGATAAGTTTATGGAAGAAGGTATTGAAGTAGGTGGTAAGGAACGTAAAATAGAAACCGTTGTAGTATCTCTAACGGGTGATATTGATTTGAACGAGATTTCTAAGCTTACCGATAAAATGAATATCCCTGGAGGTCAACATTTAGAGAAAAACAAATAGTTTGTAAATAACTAGTGGTTTATAGCACACAAAATAAATTTCATCAATCAAAATTTCATCAATCAAATTTTTATTAATCACATTAAAACAATCCATCATGAAACGAGCTTTTAATCACTTGTTATTCGGTTTATTTGCTGCAGCTATGTTAGTTAGCTGCAGCAGTGGGCCAACATTACAAACTTATTTTGTAGACCACCAAGAAGCACCAAATTTTATCTCGCAAGATTTACCAATTTCTATGTTAAAAATGGATAAGTCTAGTTTTACAGAAGAGCAACACGAAGCTTTTAATTCTGTACAAAAATTAAATTTTATTGCTTGCAAAGCTAATGAGAACAATACAGAAGATATTAAAACAGAAATTGCTGTAGTTAAAGAGATTTTGAAAAACAAAAAATATACAGAGTTAATTACTTTTAGTGATAAAGGAAATAAGTTTGTTGTAAAGTATGTAGGTACTGATGAGGAAGCCGATGAGGTTGTTGTTTTTGGAAACTCTAAAGAGCTTGGTTTTTGTATTGTAAGGGTTTTAGGGAATAATATGAACCCAACAAAAATGGGGATGTTGGTCTCGACATTAAAAGATGCTGATTTAGATGAAAGCCAGTTAGATAATATCAAAAACTTTTTTAAATGATTTAACTCGTAATTATTACAGTTAAATGTTAATGTAAAAAGGGACACTTTTGCCGAAGTGTCCCTTTTTTTTATGTGTACTTTTACCTATTTCGAGTTTTGCTTGGTATAAATAATGTTGTAAATAATAGTTAAAAACAAAACTGATATAACCGTTAGAACAATGTAGTTTCCAAGAATTTGTAAAATACCTGTACAAAAAATAACCGCTACTAGAACGCCACAGAGTATTAAAGAAGTCTTATCATCAAACATATTATATTCCTGTATAGTTACTAGGTGTAATGTTTTTTAATTCTGTTTTTATAATATCGCTAACTTCTAAAGTATCAATAAAATTAGAAATAGAAGCTTGGTTTATTTTCTCGTTAGTACGTGTTAAACCTTTTAAAGCTTCATAAGGGTTTGGGTAAGCCTCACGGCGCAATATGGTTTGAATAGCCTCTGCGACTACAGCCCAATTATTTTCTAAATCTTGAGCAAATTTAGCTTCGTTTAGAAGTAATTTGTTTAATCCTTTTACGGTAGATTTAAAAGCAATTAATGTATGTCCAAAAGGTACACCAACGTTACGTAAAACAGTACTGTCTGTTAAATCGCGTTGTAATCTCGAGACTGGTAATTTAGCCGAAAGATGCTCGAAAATAGCATTAGCAATACCTAAATTTCCTTCAGAGTTTTCAAAATCTATTGGGTTTACTTTATGCGGCATAGCAGAGCTACCAACTTCACCTGCTTTAATTTTTTGTTTAAAATAATCTGTAGAAACGTAAGTCCAGATATCGCGATCTAAATCTAAGATAATCGTGTTTATACGTTTTAAAGTATCAAATAAAGCTGCCATATGGTCGTAATGCTCAATTTGTGTTGTAGGGAAGGAGTGATGCAAACCTAGTTTTTCTTGTACAAATTTGCTTCCAAAAGCTTTCCAATCAATATTTGGGTAAGCCACGTGGTGCGCATTAAAGTTACCTGTTGCTCCACCAAATTTAGCTGCGCTCGGTATATCGTTCAATAAATTAAATTGTTCTTGTAAACGCACTACAAAAACTTCAATTTCTTTACCTAAACGTGTTGGAGATGCTGGTTGCCCGTGTGTTCTTGCTAACATTGGGATGTTTGCCCAATCTTTAGAAAGACTTTTAAGTTTGTCTAAAACAACAAAATATTCCGGTACATAAACATCGTTCATAGCTTCCTTAATACTTAAAGGTATAGCGGTGTTGTTTATATCCTGAGAGGTTAAACCAAAGTGGATAAACTCTTTGTATGCAGAAAGGTTTAAAGCATCAAACTTTTCTTTTATAAAGTACTCAACCGCTTTAACATCGTGATTGGTTACACTTTCAATTTTTTTAATGGCAAGTGCATCTTCCGAAGAAAAATTCTTGTAAATCCCTCTTAAATCTTCAAAAACAGACGTATCAACAGCTTCTAATTGAGGTAAAGGAATTTCGCAAAGTGCAATAAAATATTCAATCTCTACTAAAACACGATATTTTATTAAGGCTTCTTCCGAAAAATAAGGCGCTAATTCGTTTACTTTACTTCTATAACGACCATCTATTGGTGATATGGCGTTTAATGCTGATAATGACATAGTTTATTTGATTTTTTTGAAGCTGTAAATATAGTTATTATACAATAAAACTCTATTAGAAATTACCTATCTTTAATCTTAATTTTTTTGAAAATGAAAAAAATATACAATCTATTCTTAATCCTGTTTTTAACACAAACCATTATGGCTCAAAATTATAAAAAGTCAGAACCTTTTGCTCATACCTATTCTATTGTTGCTCGTGATGCAGAAACTGGAGAAATGGGGGTTGCGGTACAAAGCCATTGGTTTAGTGTTGGTAGTATTGTAACTTATGGTGAAGCTGGAGTAGGTGTAGTTGCAACCCAATCTTTTATAAACCCAAGTTATGGACCAAAAGGTCTTGCTTTAATGAAAAAAGGAGTGCCTCCACAAAAAGCTTTGGATTCTTTGTTAGGCGAAGATGAAGGAAAGATGTTCAGACAGGTTGCTTTTCTAGATGTAAAAGGGCATGTTGCCACGCATACGGGCAGTCTTTGTATTGAAAATGCAGGGCATAGGCAAGGTGATAACTTTTCTGTTCAGGCAAATATGATGCTTAATAATACGGTTTGGGATGCCATGGCTGTAGCATTTGAAAATACTGCGGGTTCGCTTAGTGAGCGTATTTTAGCTGCAATGAAAGCCGCACAAAATGAAAAAGGAGATATTCGAGGAAGTCAAAGTGCTGCCATTTTAATTGTAAAACCTACTTCTACAGGTAACATCTGGGAAGATACCATTATGGATTTAAGGGTTGAAGATAATGACAACCCAATACAAGAATTAGAACGCTTAATTAAAATTCATAAAGCTTATGACTTTATGAATAACGGTGATTTGGCAATGGAAAAAGGTGATACAAAAGCTGCTGAAACATTCTATTTAGAAGCACAAAAGTTGTTCCCAGAAAATTTAGAAATGAAATTTTGGTACGCTATTAATCTTTTAAACAATAAGGAGTTTAAAAAGGCGCACCCTATTTTAAAAACTATTTTTGATGAAGATGAAAATTGGAGAGAATTAACTAAAAGACTTGTAAAGAGTAAATTATTAATTATTTCAGATAAAGAACTTAAAAATGTTATAGAGCTATAATTACTTTTTTATCTTTTTTAAAATTTGTCGTGCTCGAGCTTTATATGCAGCACTTTGCAATGGATAATCACGATTTAAAATTATTTTTAATTCGCTATGAATCCAATCAAAATCTTTTCCAAATAAAAAGAGTGCAACCATACTATAGGCTTTTGCAGCCACTTTTTCGTCGTTAATCATATTATCAAAACAGGTTTCAATAATCCGCTCTTGCTGTTTTTTTGTTAGTGCTGTTTTTATAAGGTTGTTTTCTTTGGAGTAGTAATGCTTTGCAATAATTTCACAAATTTTGGCAACCGGTCGCACGGCAGGATCTAAATGGACTTTATTTATGTTTTTTGTAAATTGTTCTAAATAAGGAATAAAGGTGTTTAAGTTTTTACTGCACACAAACTCTAAAACCCAGGCTGCTCGTGGTGAAATTTTATCGTCTACCATAAACAAAACATCCATTAATTGCGGAATTAACGATGGGTTTTCAATCACCATTTTAGAATAAAACGAGCGTTTTTCTCTAGAATGGTTTACGTAATTTAATTCTTGGTACAGTTGCTCGGTAGTCAAATGGATTGCTTATTTTTATCCTTTAAAATTAATTAAAATGAAGATAGTAAAAAAAGTATTGTTGTTATTATTAATCGCATTTGTAATTGGTCAGTTTTTTGGACCAGAAAAAAATGAAGGTGATTTAGCTTCTATTGATGCTTTTTTAGCAGAAACTAACCCTCCAGAAGATGTAAAGCTTATTTTAAAAGAAACTTGTTACGATTGCCATAGCGATGTTACCCGCTATCCATGGTATAATAATATAACACCTGTTAATTTTTGGTTAGCTCATCATGTAGATGAAGGTAAAGAGGAACTAAATTTTTCTAATTGGATAGGGAATTCCGTAAAACGAAAAGACCATAAGTTTGAGGAAATAATTGAAATGGTAGAAGAGAAAGAAATGCCATTAGAATCTTATACCATTACGCATACCGATGCTAAACTTAGCGACGCACAAATACAGGCTGTTGTTGATTGGGCTAAATTAGTGCGTATAAAATATGGTATGGAAGCAAAGCCAGAATAGGTTTAACCTTAGTCGTATTTATATTCAAAAAGTTATCAGTTAACGTTTTAATGGCATGTAATTTAAGTGAATAAAAAAGTATTAATTATCGGTTTCGTTTGGCCAGAACCTAAAAGTTCTGCTGCAGGAAGCCGAATGATGCAATTAATTGAAACCTTCCAAGATCAAGATTACAATATTACTTTTGCCAGTCCATGCGCAAAAAGTGATAATGCTTTTAATTTAGAAAGTATTGGCGTTTTACAAACTGCCATTGAGTTGAATAATGAAAGTTTTGACGCGTTTGTAATAGATTTAGACCCAGATATTGTGCTTTTCGATCGTTTTATGATGGAAGAGCAATTTGGATGGCGCGTTACCGAAAACTGTCCAAATGCTATAAAAATTTTAGATACTGAAGATTTGCATAGTTTGCGTAAAGGCCGTCATCAAGCATTTAAAGATGATGTTTTGTTCGATAAAAGCTATTTGTTTAACGATACAGCAAAACGAGAAATCGCTAGTGTTTACCGTTGCGATTTAACCTTAATTATTTCGGAAGCGGAAATGGATATTTTAAAAAACGACTTTAAAGTAGATGAGGCTTTGTTGCTTTATTTACCATTTATGTTAGAGCAAATTTCTGAGGATAGTATTACTAAGTTTCCTGAGTTTGAAACCAGACAACATTTTATAACCATTGGTAATTTTCTGCATGAACCTAATTATAATGCGGTACTTTATCTAAAAGATACTATTTGGCCATTAATTAGAAAACAATTACCCGATACAGAATTACATGTTTATGGGGCTTATGCTTCACAAAAAGTGAATCAATTGCATAATGAAAAGCAAGGTTTTTTTATTAAAGGTTTTGCAGAAGATGTTAATGTTGTAATGAAACAAGCGAAGGTTTGTTTGGCGCCAATTCGGTTTGGAGCAGGTTTAAAAGGTAAATTAATAGATGCCATGCAAAATGGAACACCAATGGTAACATCTACTGTTGGGGCAGAGGGTATGTTTGGCGATTTGGAACCTAATGGTTTTATTGAGGACATTCCCAACAATTTTGCAAATCTAGCTATTCAACTTTATAAGAAAGAAAAGGTTTGGAGTGAGAAGCAAGAGTACGGATTTGCTATAATCAACAATCGATTCAATTCGAAAAAACATAAAAGAATGCTCTTATCGCGAATTGAATCGATTATTGATAATTTACATATACATCGCCAGAATAACTTTATGGGGCAAATGCTACATCATCATAGCATGCAGAGCACCAAATTTATGAGTCGATGGATTGAAGAGAAGAATAAAGCCTAAGCTTCAACTTCACTTTTCTTAATTTTTCTGTAGGTAAATGAGTTAAAAATATTGCGTTTACCAAAACGTGTTTGCTTATCCGATTGAGAAAATTTAATATACAAAGCCTTATTTACTCCAAAAAATTCATAAGTATTTCCGTCTAAAAATGTAACCTCTAAAAGTAAGCCTTTATGTTGCCAGTCCATTATAGGTGTTGCAATAGTCGCATTAAATTCATCTAAATTAGCGGCTTTTGTTTCAGGAGCAATACTCACAAGAAAGTGGTAAGCGTCAATAATTTGTCTACTTTTTAATTCAGCTTCAACAGCTTTTTCATCTCCGGCCTGAAATTTATCTGGGTGCCACTCTTTTACTAAGTTTCTGTAAGAAGATTTTAGAGCTTTTAAACTCATATCTTGTTCGGCACCAAATAATTTCTTGTATTCATTAATACGTTTCATAAATCGTAATTCTAAATTTTGCGCGAAGATAGTCTTTTATATCAGTTTGCCCTTTTGTAAAGCAACTATTTCTTATATAAATTGCTGAAACGATGATTAATGAACTAAATATCCGATTAAAATCAAGACGACCTAATCATATCCATCACTTTTAAAATACCTACAGTAGCTGGCTCTGCAATTATAGTTATATTTTTGGTGCTTGCCATATTCGGTTTAGGATCTATAAAATATGTTGGCGTATGTTGTGGAACATAATGCATTAAGCCTGCCGCTGGATATACTTGCATAGAAGTACCTATAATAATTAAAACATCAGCGGTTTCACAAATTTTAATAGCTTTATCTAGCATTGGGACATCTTCGCCAAACCAAACAATATGCGGTCGTAACTGGTATCCTTTTTTACATAAATCACCTATATTGAGGTCGGTTGTCCATGTTTTTATATCGGTTTCATCAAAGGTGCTTCTTATTTTTAGTAATTCTCCGTGCAAGTGTGTTACGTCTTGACTGCCAGCACGTTCGTGTAAATCGTCTACATTTTGGGTAATAATACTTACCTTATATTCTTTTTCTAGATTAGCTAAAGCCTTATGAGCTTTGTTTGGCTCAACCTCATGGAGTTGTGCACGGCGTTGATTGTAGAAATTTAAAACTAATTCTGGATTTTCAGCGAAACCTTCTGGAGTAGCAACTTCCATAACATCGTGACCTTCCCATAAACCATTAGCATCGCGAAACGTTTTAATGCCACTCTCTGCGCTAATACCTGCTCCCGATAATACAACAATATGTTTCATACGGTTAAAAATATAAATTTAAAATGAATTGGAACGGGCTAAATTTTTAATTTGAAGTAAATGAGTTCGTGATTTAAAATACTTTTATATTTTTGGCCCATGATCGATATAAAACTCTTAGAGCATTTGGAAACTTTCCTTACGCCATCACGAAAGGAAAAATTCACCAAAGTTTTAGCACAGCGAACAAAACATTTTACAGTAGCCACAGAAGATGTTTACCAACTGCATAATACTAGCGCGGTAATGCGTACTTGTGATGTTTTTGGAATACAAGAGCTTAATATTGTTGAGGAACGAAACTCAAAAGATATTGATCGTGAAATTGCTATGGGTGCTCAGAAATGGGTGGATTTAAATCGTTATAACCACGTAAAAGATTGTATTAGCGATTTAAAAGCTAAAGGTTACCAAATTGTTGCAACCACGCCGCATGCTAATGATTGCGATATTAAGGATTTTGATGTTACTAAAAAATCTTGTTTTTTCTTTGGAAGAGAGACGGAAGGGTTATCTCAAGCAGTTTTAGATGAAGCAGATTGCTACTTAAAAATACCCATGGTTGGTTTTACCGAAAGTTTAAATATATCGGTTTCTGCGGCTATTATTTTACAGCAAGCTACTTCTAAACTTAGAGCTTCTAATTTAGAATGGCATTTAACCGAAAATGAAATTTTACAAAAGCGCTTAGACTGGTGTACTAAAACCATTAAAAGTCACGAGAAAATTACCGAACGGTTTTATGAAACCAATTAATCGGTTTCGGTAGTTTTTAAGAGTTTTCTAAAGTCGCGACTGCAGTTTAGAAGTTTGTCTAGTAACATAAATTCGTTTTTCTCTAAAAGTAAATCACTGTTTATATACTGTTCTTCGCAGTAGTCAAAGAATAGAGGTGCATAGCCTTCGGGTATTTCTAATTGATTTGCTAATAGCTCTTCATTGAAAAATTTGTGCGTTGTAAATAGAGAATCGAATGTTTTATGATGTATTGTGGTTATGTTTGCTGGTTTCTCTTTTTTTTTAATCTTTAATAATTTACCTATTAATTTAGAAATTTGAACAAAATCTATTCCCGATTTAGGCATGTTTTTGTACCAGGTTTCTGTATTGTTTTTTAAGTCGTATGTTAATGCAGCTCCTAAATCACTGTTGATTTCAAATGTTTTTAAATCGTTTTGCTTATTGGCGAGTAACACTTCTGGTAGTTTGTTTACTTGTTTATTTAATTCAACAACCAATTCGTTTTCTACATGGAAGCTGTCAATTTTTAGTGTTTTAGTGGCATGAAAAAGCGAACTAATGGTAATAGTATCATTTAATATTGCTGGTATATTAAAACTTCCATTTTCATCGGAATATGTTATAGCATTTTTTGTTTTGTTGAAAATTTTTGCACCTTTTACGGTAGATTCCGAGTCGTATATTTTACCTGTAATGTTTTGAGAAATAAGTGTGGCTGGTAATAAAAAGAAGAGTAATGTTTTTCTATATGGCATGATTTATTTTGATGGTTGAGTATCAAATTAAATCAATTATTGTTTAGCGTATTGTGGTTTTAAGATTTTTTAAAGTGTTAATTAGTAAAGTTTTAACTAATGGTTGTTTTGGTGCTAAATTTGGTAGATGGGTGCGTTAGGGATTGATGCGGCATCCTTTTTGCAAAAATAAAAGTGCTTTAAGTTTGGTTGAAACTAGTGTTTAAAAAAAGTAGGTAGTTTTAAATATATACAGGCGTTTTGCAAAAAGATATAGCGGAAAGCCCGACCCTTGTGGTAACGCTCAAATGCTTTATATTTTACGTGTTCTACCGCGACTTAATAGTTTGTACTCTTCGTAACATTCGCTTATGGCATCTAGAATTTGGAGATCGTTTGCCTTTTGTATAAAACCTTTGGAGTAGTTGCATTGGCTCACAATTTCGTCTAAATCTACACGGTCTACTTGTAGTAAAACGGTAAGCATTTCACGATCGAATTTGGTTGCTAAAAGGTTTCTTATTTCGTCGTCTTCTTTCATTTTTTTAAGCTTTCTTAGCTCGTTTGGTTTTTTGCCAAACATACGATGTAGAAAATCGGCTGGGTTAAAGATAGACCCAATAACTTTGGTGAGTCCAGATTTTTTGTCTGCCTCGTATCCTGAGCCTTCTAATCCAGAAATATTGTAGCGGTAATTACTGTTTACAGCTGGTACTTGTTTTATATCGACTTCTAAAAAACCGGTTAATTTTAATTGGCTTACCACAACTTCTTCTAAAGCAAGGGCAAGTTCGGTAAGTTCTATATTAGAGCTCCCGTATTTTAACCAGTCGTTAGTAACACGAACTTTTATAGATTTAAATCCTAAATAAGAAAAGTGTAGCGTATCGTTAACTTTTGCAATAATTTTAAATTCTCCTTTTTCGTTTGTAGTGGTTCCTTTTACTTGGTTTAGATTTACAATATTTACACCTTCTAAAGCGGTAGCTGTAGATGCATTAAGCACGACACCTTCGGCCTTTTCGGCATCTTGAGCGTAAGTGTGCCCAACGAATAAAGTAAATATAAAAAGGAATATTAAATTTTTTATCATCAAAGAATTTTTTATAAAAGTACTAAAGAATTGAATATAACCATATTTTTTAATATAATTTAACGTAGAAGGGCTTTAATTGAACCTCTTTAACGTAGATTATGTAGCTTTTATCAAAATTAAAATGTTTTTGTTAAGATTATTATTACGGATGCTTATTTTTGAGAGAAATTGTTAAACCCCTCAAAAAACATTGAATTTTAATTGTGAAATTAAGTTAGCTAACTGCTTAAAACACATTGTTTTATTGTGTGTTTGTGCGGCGTTTTTATTTTCCAGTATATCGAGGGCTCAGGATCAGGCAGCCAATTGGTATTTTGGTGCTAGAGCTGGCGTTAATTTTGATAATAACAACGTTAGTGCAATTTTAAATAGTGAGCTTTCTACCCATGAGGGTTGTGCTTCTATTTCGAACGCCAAAGGCGAATTACTATTCTATACTAATGGGGTTTCGGTTTGGGATAAGGATCATAAAGTTATGCCGAACGGAACAGGTTTAATGGGGAATATATCGAGTTCTCAGTCTGCTATTATTGTGCCTAAGCCAAACTCCGAAACCGTTTACTATATTTTTACAATTATTGATTATGCTTATACCGAGGGATTGAGGTATTCTGAGGTCGATATGAGTTTAAATGGCGGTAATGGAGATGTAACGCTTAATAAAAATGTGTTTTTAATTTCTCCGGGTACCGAAAAAATATCTGCAGTGCAGCATAGTAACGGTATTGATTATTGGGTGTCTACGCATCTTTGGGAAAGCAATAGTTTTGCAACATTTAAAATTACTAAAAATGGTGTAGAAACAACACCTGTGCTTTCTGCTGTGGGCAGATATCATGGTGGCGCTAGTTTTAATGTTATTGGTTGCATGAAATTTTCGCCTAACGGAAAAAAACTTGCTTTAACGAAGTGGAGTACCGATAGTTTCGTTGAGTTATTTAATTTTGATAAGGAAACGGGTATCATTTCGAATCCGGTTTTAATCGATAATTTTTTTGGAGCCGATTATTTAAACGGCGCTTATGGTATCGAGTTTTCTACTGATAGTAAACTTCTTTATGTAAGTGAATTAAACCAAAAAGATTACACTTCAGAATTGCATCAACTAGATTTAACTGTATTTACACCGACCGCTATTAAAGCATCCGGTGCGTTAATAAATAAAGAGCAGCGTTTAATTGCCGGTCTGCAATTAGGGCCAGATGGAAAAATATATGTTTCAAACACGTTTTCTACCTTTTTAAGTGTAATAGAAGCGCCTAATACTAAGGGTATAGGTTGTAATTACCAAAATCGAAATATAGATTTAAAGGGTAGGAGTAGTATTTTTGGATTGCCTTCGTTTATTCAGTCATTTTTTATAGGAAAGATAGAGGTTGAAAACGTTTGCTTCAATGATGCCGTAGACTTTAATTTAATAACAAGTGAAGCTATTGATGATGTTTTATGGGAGTTTGGTGATGGCGAAACATCTACTTTATTACATCCAGACCATACGTATAAGGCGGTTGGCGATTATTTGGTTAAAGCCACTTTTAAATCTGGCAATTGTAACTATACCGTATCTAAGGGTTTTACAGTTTACGAGAGCCCAATAGCCAATACGGTTAGCGATTATGTAATTTGTAAAGATATTGGAGATGACGGTTTTGAAATATTCGATTTAAGTAGTAAAACCAAAGAGATTATCGGCTTACAAAGTAATAGTATTTTTGATGTCGCGTATTTTAAAAGTTATGATGATGCGACAGATGGTGTTAATATTTTAAATAGTTCTTACACTAACACGAGTAACTTTCAGGATATATATTTTAAGATCAGTAATACTTTAAACCCGGATTGTTATAGTGTTTCTAGCTTTAAATTAATAATAGAAACTGAAAAAGCAGGTGTTCCCGAAGATTTTGTTTTATGTGATGATTTGTCTAACGATGGAAAAGTAAAAGTCGATTTATCTCAGTTTGAAGCTGATGTTTACAATGGCTCATTAAAAACCTCTTATTCGGTAAATTATTATACCTCTCAATTAGACGCTGATACTGGTGGCAAGAGTTTGGATCCCTTAAGTTTTGAGACAACGAGCAACAAGCAAGACATTTTTGCACGATTAGAAAATACAGTAACCGGCTGTTACAGTACATCTAGTTTTAAAATTATTACTAATAAGTTACCAATAGCAGGCACAGCAGGAGATTTAATTTTGTGTGATGATGCTTCTAACGATGGAAAAGCAACCGTCGATTTAACGCAGTTCAATGCAGCTATTTTTAATGGCGCCTCGCAAACAGAACATCAAGTAACTTATTATACCTCGCAAGCCGAAGCAGATTTTGGCGGCACTGGTTTAAA